>NZ_JAIULA010000028.1 GCF_024160875.1 Ligilactobacillus ubinensis
CTTCATCTTTTTTAGTATAAAACAAAAAATGGTATTGATAGAATATTTTTTCTATCAGTACCATATATTATAGAACCTAAAAATAAAATCCGGAAAAATGAGACATCATAGAACACTTTACATATCTCAAAAATTCCGGATTTTTTATATCTCTACATATTAATATCCAAAAATGGCTTGGTACAATTCATTTCATAATTCAGACAATCCCCCCACAAGATTATCTGATTTATAACATTAATATCCTCTAGCTAACTGTCTTTTATCTCAGCTCTTCTTTTGGCTTATCTTTTGAAATTAGTCCTCGTAATAAAAATGGAGCAGCAAATGTTGTCATTATAATTGCCCCAATAACAGCTGAATAACGGTCAGTTGATAATAACTTACTTTGGACACCTAATTGTGCAATGATTAATGCCATTTCACCACGCGAAACCATCCCTGAACCAATCAATAATGAACTTTCCCAAGAAAAGTCAACTATTTTTGCTCCCAAACCTGCACCTAAAAGTTTGGATAGTATTCCACCAATTGATAAAATAAAAAACAGCCAAAAATCTGTAATAATCCCTGTTAACGTCATATTAAGACCAATGCTAACAAAAAAGACTGGAATAAAAATAGCATAACCAATTGGTTCAATACTATGATCAATTGCTTTTTTATAATCAGTTTGTCCAATTGCTATTCCTGCAAAAAAAGCACCTATTACTGTACTTAAACCAACTATATCTGCTAAATAAGATAAACCTAAGCAAATCACAAGTGATATTAGCGTTTCAGAAGTTGGTACTAATAACCTCTCACTAAACTTCATTATTGTTGGAATAACCCAACGACCTAAAATAAATAACAATCCAAAATAGCCTACTTGAAGCAACAAGGAAACAATCATACTTTGATTACTGCTTGTATCTTCGATTTGATTACCTGAAAAACTAATTAAACAACTTAACACAATCACTGCTAAAATATCGTCTACAACAGCAGCCCCTAAAATAATTGTTCCTTCCTTACTGTCAAGTTTCTTCATTTCCTGTAAAACAACTACTGAAATTGATACCGATGTTGCCGCAAAGGTAACTCCCAAAAAAAGACTCTCTAACTGTGAAAATTGAAAATATCTACCAATTAGATATGTAATACCAATTGGAAAAAGCATACCCAAAACTGCTACATATATACTAGGCTTGATATAACGCCGTAATAATGATAGATCACTTTCTAGCCCTGCAATAAACATTAAAATCACGACGCCAATTTCAGCAAAAAAATGCACAAAATTAGTTTGCTGAATCCAATTAAGTAATGCAGGCCCTAATAAAACACCAACTAATAGTTCTCCTATAACTGCAGGCAAATTAAAGCGACTACTCAAATGTCCCCCAATTGTCGTTGCTATCAAAATTAAACACAGTGTACCTATAAATTCCATCAATCCTATTCCTTTCCAAATAAAAAACGACCTCAAGCATCCTTAGCAACCCAAACTAAGGAAAATTCTTGAAAGCCGTAACTTCAACCGTTTTTATTAAATTATCTATAAATTAGCATAGCACAAAACAATTACGACAGCTAATCTAATGCTTATACTACCGTTGTGCTCCTGGTGCATAGATAGGATGAATATCTGTTAGTTGTTTGACTTCTAGCGCTATTTTAGCTAATTGCTGTGAATCTTCGGGAGCTTCTAATACTGCTACAATTAACTTAGCGACTTTACGTGCATCTGCTTCATCAAAACCACGACTTGTTATTGCAGCTGTACCAACACGAATCCCACTTGTCTTAAATGGACTGAGTGTTTCAAATGGAATAGAGTTTTTATTAACTGTTATGTTAACAGAATCGAGTAATTTCTCTGCTTGTTTTCCGTTCAAAGCAAAACCAGAAACATCAATCAATAACAAATGATTGTCAGTTCCACCTGAAACTAGTCGTGCTTTATCGTTTTTAGCAAAGACATCTGCCATTGCAGCTGTGTTCTTAATTACTTGTTGACTATATTCTTTGAAGCTTGGATCTAAAGCTTCCTTAAATGCAGCCGCTTTGCCAGCGATAACATGTTCTAATGGTCCACCTTGAATACCGGGGAAAATTGCACTATTAACTTTCTTAGCTAAATCTGCATCATTAGTTAATATCATACCACCACGGGGTCCCCGTAATGTTTTATGGGTTGTCGTTGTCGTAACATCCGCATACTCAACTGGATTTGGATGTAAGCCCGCAGCTACTAGTCCTGCAATATGGGCCATATCTACCATCAACTTTGCGCCTACTTCATCCGCAATCTCTCTGAATTTAGCAAAATCAATAATACGTGAATATGCACTTGCACCTGCCACGATTAACTTAGGTTGATGCTTTTTGGCAAGTTCAAGAATTGCATCAAAATCAAGTCTTTCTGTCTGTTTATCAACACCATAGCCGACAAAGTTATAGGTTTTTCCGCTAAAGTTTACCGGTGAACCATGTGTTAAATGACCGCCTGCCGCCAAATCCATTCCTAACACCGTATCGCCTGGATTTATTAAAGCTAAATAAGCCGCCGCATTAGCTTGTGAGCCTGAGTGTGGCTGAACATTAACAAATTTTGCTCCAAAAAGTTTCTTAGCACGTTCAATCGCCAAATCCTCAACTACATCTATGTATTCACAACCACCATAATAACGTTTTTTAGGATAACCTTCAGCATATTTATTTGTAAGCACACTTCCTTGTGCTGCCAATACTGCTTTAGAGACAATATTTTCAGAAGCAATTAATTCTAGATTGCCTTGCTGCCGTTTTTCTTCATTTGCAATTGCTTGCCATAGTTCAGGATCAAATTCTTTAAAATCCATTATCCATCCCTCCATTCTTGATTGTTATTGTACCACAGACATCATGGATAAAGCTTCAAAAATGCAACTTGGCTACTAACATTTACAACATAAAAACATTAGTCAACGCTTAGCTAGTATTCTTTTATATCAAGTAAAAATCACATTTGCTACTGCTAAAAACTATCCCATAAAAATAACAGCCGCTAAGAATTAGTATACTAATCTTTAGCGACTGCTTTATTTTATAATCTACCTATAACTTTAGAAAATTAGTCTTTTGAATATTAGCTCTTAACAAAGTTTAGGACAAATGCCCCAGGTTCTCTTTATCTCTGATTATTTAGTATCAAGCTATACTAGTTTGTCCTGATAATCTAAATTTTCGATCTGGTTTACAAATTAGTTCCCTCTAGCTAATTTTCCTTTATTTCACACTCTTAAAAATCTTCAATTTGAATTTGAATCTTAATTCCATTAGGGTCCATTATCCACAAATTATTCTCACTATCTTTTTGATATTCATAGGCAATTTCTTTAAGATGATCTTCAATTCTATCCAATTCTTTGTTATTTTCAATAAAGAATGTATAGTACTCTAGCCCTAAATCATTCTCCTCCATTGCTGGAATATTGCGCCCCGTCCAAATGTTTGAACCAATATGATGATGATAACCACCTGTCGCAAAGAACTTAGCCTGATGGCCAAAATCTGTTTTCAATGATAAACCTAATACATCTGTATAGAAATCTTGCGTTTTATTTAAATCAGCAACTTTCAAATGAACGTGTCCAACTTTTGTTTCTGTTGGAAATCCCTGCCAATTGTTGTCTGCCGCTTCAGCTACACCTTGTGCATCCATTTCTACAGTAATTCCGGGAATCTCACCATCAGCTCTGATGTCCCATAGTTCACGTGGTTTATCGCGATAAACTTCAATTCCGTTTCCTTCAGGATCTGTTAAATATATGGCTTCACTGTAGCCATGATCACTTGCACCAATAATTGGAGCTTTTTGCGTTACATACTTAATTAACGCATTCCCTAAATCTTTACGCGTTGGTAATAAAAAGGCTACATGATATAACCCTGTTTTCTTAACTGAAAATCCTGGGTTATCAACTTTTCTTAGGATTAGTAATGGTGTTTTATCATCTTTTGCACCCAGAACACTTTTATCTACTGTTTGGGATAGGACATGTAATCCTATCATATTACTATAAAAATCCGTTTGTGCTTCAAGATTAGCTACTTTAAGTGCAACTGTCCCTGTATGTGTTTTTTCTGATAATTGAAATTGTGGAATAATAGCTACCATTTTCTTATCCTCCTAAAAATTAAGTTATTTTTCTTTTTAAACCATATTGCTTTCCTCTCTTTCTATTATACATACTTACTAAAAGTAAGCAACATTTATTTTAATTTTTTTACTAACTTTTTCTTCATAGGATCTATCAATTATCCTGATCACTTACAATTCCAATCTCATATAAACAACGTCTTCCATTGGATTTGAATAATATGGCTCACATTCATTGAAACCATGCTTTTTGTAAAGATGAATGGCTGCTTGAAATGGGGTTATAGTATCAAGAAACATGGTCTGATATCCAGCATTTTGGGCTTTTGAAATAATGGCACTGACTAGTTTTTCACCAACATGTTGCTGTCGTTTGTTGGGTATAACATAAAATCGTTTCATTTCACAACGTAAACTGTCTAATTTATGATACGCTACCATGCCGATAACATCTCTATCTTCAACCGCTACCAAAATTTCACCATATGGCGGTAAATACTTCATTTCAAGATTATTAATCTCATCTTCGATTTTTTGGAAAGATAAATCTCGTCCTAATCTAGTAACATACTCCTCTATTAATTTACGAACTTCAGTTAAGTATTTATCACCATTCTTAATTTGCATAAAATATCCTGCCTCTTTTATAAAACTATTTTTAAAATATCAGCATAGTTATCTACTGTATAATCAGGAGAATAGCTGAAGTTATTTGCATTATGTTTAGGATTAAACCAAATACTTTTAATTCCAGTATTAGCTGCTCCTAAAATATCTGACTGCAATCGATCCCCAACCATAATTGTATTTTTCGCTGTAATATCGTCACTCGCATTCAAGATAGCATTAAAAAAACGAGTGTCTGGCTTAGAAAAACCAATATCTTCTGAGATAAAGAATCGATTAAAATAATGAATTAAGCCTGAACCTTCTAGGCGTTGCATCTGGGTTTGCTTTACTCCATTACTCCCCACTATTAATTGCACTCCACTTGCTTTAAGCTTATCTAACAGTTGCTCAGCTCCTGCCAAAGTATAGAAATTTCGATTAATCATCATTCGATACTTTTTTTCTAACTCCTGCCCGTTAGCTGTTATTCCTAATCTCGCCAAAGTTTTTGAAAAGCGCGTATCTAATAGTGGTTGCCTATCCGCACCCGCTTCTATGTTTTCCCAAACATTTTGATTTATTTTTAAATACGTCTTAAATCCTAAATCAATGTCCGTTACACCATTTTCTTTTAATATCGCCTTGACACCTTCAACCTCACCTCTATCAAAATCTAATAGCGTGTCATCTAAATCAAAAATAACATTTTTTACCACCTGTGTTACCTCCGCAATTTAATAATTGTGTTTTCTGTTATGAAATTATGCTTCACATTTCTATTTTCTATCTTCTCTACGGTACCAATAAAACTTTACCTATACTTCTGCCTGACTCAAGATACTCATAAGCATCTTTTCCCTCAGCCAAAGAAAAAAGTGTAGGTTCACTAATTTTAATTTGATTCATTTCAAAATATTTAAACAAACGCCTACTCCTTTTTTCCCGTTCAGTAGCACTATCTAAATAATCCCATAAATCACCTGTTAAAATACTCTTTGAGCTTTCTAACAAATCTAAAGGATTAATCAACTCAGGATTTCCTCCTGCCATTCCGTAAAAAACAACTTTTCCCTTATTAACTGTCAGTTCAAGACTCTGTTTTAACGTACTGCCAACGCCATCATAAACCGTATCAAAACTGGCTTTATTGGTCGTTTGCCAAGCAGACTTTCGTAGAAAAACTTTTTTTGCTCCTTGTTTGAGTGCTAGTTGTTGTTTCTCTTTTGTCGATGTGGTTCCATAAACATTGATACCATCTGCTGTTAACATCTGCGCCAAAATCTGTCCGACCCCACCGCTAATTCCATGAATAAAAATATTTGCATCTTTTTGATTATTACCTAAATCATGCGCCAAAAAGTCAGCTGTTAGCCCTTGTAAACCAATAGCTGCAACCATCTTAGGATCAAGTATTGCTGGAACTTTAATTGCATTTTGCTCTGGAACGCAAACATATTGTGCTTCAGCCAAAGGAACATCCACAAATAAAACTTGCTCATCTAATCTAAAGTTTCTAACATTTTCACCAACTTGAACAACGCGACCTAAGCCCTCATAGCCATTGATATATGGCATATGATTTTCAATGTGATATGTTCCTCGTCTTCGATAGATATCTGCAAAATTTAAGCCTATATATTTTGTTTCTACTAATATTTGATTCTTTGTTATTTTAGGTAAAGCCACTTCACCATATTGTAAAACGGAATTATCCCCAAAAGTATTGAAGTATAAAGCTTTCAAATTTTTATCTCCTATCTGCTAACACTTATTCATATCAATGCTATTTCGCATAAGCACTTGCATTATACTAAAAAAGCAGGTACTTTGTCGCTTAACCTGCTTTGTTTTTGCTATGCTAATGAATCCCATGGTTTTAAATCTTGTATTTCAAGGTTGAGTAGCTCTTTTTGTTGGTCTGTTAAGTACTTCTTATTGATAATTACTTCATACATGTATTCATCGAACCATTTATCACTCATAATAAAGTAACCTTCATCACCAACTTTACTACTCCATGAATTTTCAACCTTCCACTTAGTTGTTTTCTCATCTACAATGTCCACTCCTGTAAATGTCATCGCATGAGAAACCTCTCCTTGACGAGTTGCTAAGCGTGTTGCTTTATCCAACTCCAAATCAATCCCGAATAATTCACTTTTTTTAAAGTATTCCGGCGCAAGGATTCCCTTTTCTCTTTGCATATCTTGTAGGACATCACAGCCAAACCAGACTGCTTCTCCATCTTTTAATTGTGCTACTGCAGCATCTTTTAATTCCTGCGTTGTTACATTCAAAAACTCAATATGTTTAGCATCATAAATGTAGTCCTGCGCTTCTAATCCATATCTTTTGCCTACTTCGTGGTCAGGTGCATCTGTTAAACAAACATAGTCCTCAAAATCACGTGCAACATATTTTTCAAAAAAAGCATTCGGTGTCAAATTTTGATCTAAATGATATGCTTTATCCTTGTCACGATATTCAAAATCAAAGCTCACTGGTGGCTGTCCAAAAGCATAGACTAGCATCTTATAAACCTCAGACATTTTCTTGAGTTTAAATACACGCAATTCCAACTCTTGCGTCCCATTTTTAGCGAGTTTACGTATTTGTGCGGCATCTTTTTTCAACTTTAAGTTCAACACTTCATTAAATTCACTTGTTTGATTGCTCGAAAATGTTTCTGGCATCACATATTGAGGAACTAAACCATACTTTTGAATTAAAGCAGCTGCATTAGCCCATTGTCCACCATCGTAGTCGCCCCACTTTAAAAAAGTTAAATATTCGCGTTCATCATCTGGTTTATTGCGTAACTCAATTATCTTTTCATAGAATTTATTAGCCTTTTCCAAACGATCATAAAATGAATTGTAATTTTGTGAAAACTGAAAATCTTCAACATTATATTTCTGTTCAAAATCATGCCGTAAAGTATTTAGTGTTGCAAACAACCAACAGCGACCACTCTTCTTTTGATTTGTCACCTTACCTGTTGATAATTCTTCTGAAAATGTTCTACCTAAATTAGCCAGTACCGCATTATCTTGGCTCGGGCTTACTACACCATGCTGTTGAACTGTACGAGCTATCACATTTGTTCCTTGCATTTTAGAAAAATCAGCCGCAAATTTCTGCAAATCTTTTTTATCTAAGTCATACATCATCTAAAATTACCCCCAAGTTAGTTATTTTGTTGTTATTAGTTATATCGAGATAATAAACCCGCCATGAAAAGGACTCATGACGGATCTAAAGGATTTGATTAAAAATTCTTTTTAAATAAACTATCTACCGATTGATTATTGTAAATAAGTGAAATTGCTTTTGCAAAGACTGGTGCTATCGACAATACTTTCAAATTAGAAAATTGTTTTTCTTCTGGAATAGTAATTGTATCTGTCACCACAACCTCTTTGTATGGAGATTCTTTCAATTCTTCTACCGCATTACCTGAGAAAATTGGATGTGTAGCACAAGCATAGACATCAGTTGCTCCAGCTGCCTTTAATGCTTCAGCTGCATCAGCCATTTTACCACCAGTATCTATCATATCGTCAAACACAATGCACTTATGGCCTTTAACATCCCCAATAACCATTGCATCTTCAGGTCTTTCTAAACGATTTGCATCTCGTTTATCCACAATTGCAATTGGCGCTTTTAAAAATTGTGCCAAATTACGTGCCATTTTCACGCCATTATGATCTGGCGCAACCACAACCACATCATCATCAATTTGATTGTCAATGAAGTATTGTGCTTGTGTGAAAATAGCTTTCAAATGGTCTACTGGAATATTGAAAAATCCTTGTAACTGTCCTGCATGCAAGTCCATCGATACTACTCGATCTGCTCCAGCAAGTTGTAAAAAATTGGCAATTAACTTGGCAGTAATTGGTTCGCGTGAACGTGCTTTACGATCTGAACGCGCATACCCATAATAAGGTATTACCGCATTAACCGAACCTGCACTAGATCGACGTAATGCATCCATCATTACCATTAGTTCCATAAAGTTTTCATTAACAGGATCCGAAATTGATTGAATGATGAAAACATCATCCCCCCGCACACTTTCATCAATGTTGATTTGAATCTCACCATCACTAAAGTGCTTAACTGAAGCATCACACAGTTTTACGCCCATTTCGTCAGCTATCTTTTGCGCTAACTCTGGGTTTGAGTTAAGCGCAAAAAGCTTGATTCCAGCATTTCCTTGCATTTTTTGTTTCATCCTCCATGCATTGTTTGACTTTTCGCTCTTTTCATTATAATAAATTACTTGGCAAAATACTATTGTTTTTACCCATTTAACTTAATATTATTCGATTTTCACAATATTTTTTATTAAACACACAAAAATATTTTTCTATTTAAAAATATTAATGTTAAATTTAATAAAATTATATACACTATAACATTTGTTATTATTGAGTTTTTTTAAAACATATAATTATTATTTATATCACACTTAATTTTTGACTATACATAAGTAAGGTTTCTATAATTAGAATCGGTGCAACAACCGTAGCTACTCTTTGCATGAGAATATATATACGTATTAGTAATTAATTTTAAAAATTGTAGGAGGAAATTTTTATGACTAAAGCAACTGATATTTTAAATAACCCTTTTTTAAACAAAGGAACTGCTTTTACAACAAAAGAACGTAAAGAACTAGGTTTGACAGGTACATTACCTTCTAAAGTTCAAACAATTAAAGAACAAGCTGTACAAACTTATGGTCAATATCAAAGCAAGACATCAGGTATTGAAAAACGTATTTTCTTAATGAACTTATTTAACACTAACCGGACATTATTCTATTACTTAATGAATGAACATATTGTTGAATTTATGCCTGTTGTTTATGATCCAGTTGTTGCTGAATCAATTGAAAATTACAATGAATTATTCTTGAAACCACAAGATGCTGCTTTCATTTCAATCGATGATGTTGATAGTATCGAAGACTCTTTGAAAAATGCTGCTGACGGCCGTGACATTCGCTTATTAGTTATTACAGATGCTGAAGGTATCTTGGGTATCGGTGACTGGGGTGTCAATGGTGTTGATATTTCCATCGGTAAATTAATGGTTTATACTGCCGCTGCTGGTATTGATCCTTCACAAGTATTACCTGTTTCTATTGATGCTGGGACAAATAACAAAGCTTTGTTAAATGATCCACTTTACCTAGGTAACAAACATGAACGTGTTTATGGCGAAAAATACCATGCAATGATTGACAAATTTGTTGCCGCTGCTACAAAACTTTTCCCTGAGAGTTTACTCCATTTTGAAGACTTCGGCCGTTCAAATGCCGATGTTATTTTGAAAAAATATGAAGATAAGATTCTTACTTTCAACGATGACATCCAAGGTACAGGTATCATCTCTTTAGCTGGTGTTTTAGGTGCTATGAATATCTCTAAAGAAAAAATAACAGATCAAAAATTCTTAACTTTCGGTGCCGGTACTGCCGGTTGTGGAATTGCTAAGATGATGTTTGATGAATTAGTTCGTCAAGGTTTAAGCAAAGAAGAAGCTAAAAAACGCTTCTATTTAGTTGATCGACAAGGATTATTATTTGATGATACTGAAGATTTAACTGATGGACAAAAACAATTCGTTCGTTCACGCTCAGAATTCGCAAACGCTGATGAATTAACCAACTTAGAAGCTGTTATCAAAGCCGTTCATCCAACTGTTATGATTGGTACCTCAACACAACCTGGTGCCTTCACAGAAACAGCTATTAAAGAAATGGCCGCTCATACGAAACGTCCTGTTATTTTTGCTTTATCTAATCCTACAAAATTATTGGAAGCAAGCGCTGAAAACTTAATCAAGTGGACAGAAGGCCGTGCTTTAGTTGCTACAGGTGTTCCTTCAGAAGATGTTGAATATAATGGCGTTACTTATACAATCGGTCAAGCTAATAACGCATTAGTTTATCCTGGTGTTGGCTTTGGTGCAATTGCAGCCACATCAAAAGTCATCAACGAAGAAATGCTTTCACAAGCTAGCCATGCTCTTGGTGGTATTGTTGACCCTGATCAACCAGGCGCTGCTGTATTACCTCCAGTTGCACAATTAACAGAGTTCTCACAAAAAGTTGCTGAAGTTGTTGCACAATCTGCAATCGACCAAGGCTTAACTAAAGAAAACATCACAGATGCTAAAAAGGCAGTTGCCGATGCTAAATGGGAACCTAAATATTAAAATCTAACAAAAAGGGAGTTATTATAAATGGCAGTCTTTTTAACATCTATTTCTAGCGTTGCCGTTATTGTCTTAATTATGGCATTGGGCTATATTCTTCGAGGTTCTGGCTGGTTTGCCGATACCTTTGCTAGTAATATCTCTAACTTAATTACAAAAATTGCTTTACCCGCTTCAATCTTTGTATCTGTAATGAATTATCTAAACCGCGATAAGCTTCTTAGTTTATCCCAAGGTATCTTGTTTCCTGCTATGGGAGTGGTGATTGGTTATCTTATCGCTTGGCTTGTTGTTAAGGTTTTAAAAATCAGACCTGGTCGTCGTGGTATTTTTATGAATGCTGTTGTTAATGCAAATACTATTTTTATTGGTATGCCATTAAATACTGCACTTTTTGGCGATAAAGCCATGTCTTATTTCTTAATTTATTATATTATCAATACCGTTTCTACTTGGGCATTTGGGATTTTCTTAATTTCAAATGATGATCCTACTATAGATAAGAGCAAAAAGACTGATAAGAAAAAAATTAACTGGAAAAAAGTTCTACCCATGCCTCTAGTTGGTTTCATTGTTGCAATTATTTGGATGCTATTAGGAATTCCTGTTCCAACATTCTTGGGCAATACGCTTTCTTATGTCGGTTCATTAGTTACACCATTATCGTTAATCTATATAGGTATTGTTTTACATGATGCTGGTCTAAACAACTTTAAGTTTGAACGTGATTCTGTTTTAGCATTGCTCGGCCGTTTTGTTTTATCACCAGTAGTTTTGATTTTGCTAATCAAGTTTGGTATGAGCGCTGGTTACGATATGCCAACATTAATGCGTCAAACTCTTGTTGTTCAATCAGCAACCCCAATGCTAGCTGTTCTACCAATTTTAGCTGGTGAAGCCCACGGCGATGTAAAATTTGCAACAAATGTTGTTGTCATGAGTACAATTCTTTTCATCGTAGTGGTACCTATTTTAATGGCTATTCTACAATTTATTTAGTTAAATTATAAATTTTCTTAAGAGAGTCTGGATTTAATTCCTGGCTCTCTTTTTGTTTCCGTATATTGCGTGCTAAAATATTATTTTTCTCCGATCTAATTCTTTTAGTAACTAGTGTTAATCTAGCCTAAATTTCAACTAATAAGCAAAGTTATCTATCCAAATTAATCTATATTAATTGCTTGTTTTATTTATTTTTAGGTGTATAAAACTTTTTTGTTCAACATAGCCTTTTTATATTGTATAATAATTATATAAAAAGGAAGGTGATTTTTTAAGCTAAAATACATCTAGTTATCCCAATCCCTCTTATTGAGGAAACGTTGTTTTTACGTAATGTCTAATTTAAGTTTATACAGCAGTCAAAGGAGAAATTATATGAGCAATTCACACGAAGAAAAAGAATCTGAAATTAGTAACGATGATGATCATAGTCAGGCGATTTGGCAACTAAATGAGCAACAAATTTCACAAGAATTTCAAACTGATTTAGTTATCGGATTAAAAAAAGAAAGTATTCAGAAACATTTAACTACATTCGGTTTAAATGAACTTCTACCTGTCAAAGAAAGTTGGCTAAAAAAGCTATTAAAGCAGTTTAATAATGTCATCAGTTATGTCTTAATTATAACCGCTACTATATCATTACTATTACATCATTATCCTGACGCAGCAGTTATTGGTATTGTTATTATTGCCAATGCATTAATTGGTTATTTTCAGGAAGTTTCAGCAGCAGAAGCTTTATCAAAGTTACAAGCTTTACTGGTGAAAAAAACATATGTCATCCGAAATAATCATAAACTTGTAATACAATCCAAAAACTTAGTTCCTGGTGATCTCGTAATTCTAGAAGCAGGAAATCAAGTTCCTGCGGATTTACGTCTGATTTCTGCCGACAATCTGATGATTCAAGAGTCCATCTTAACTGGTGAAACTGATAATGCACTAAAAACAGAAGAACCGTTAAATATCAAAAAAATTCCGCTTGCAGAACAAACTAATTTAGCTTTTGCCGGCACTTCTGTTACCCATGGATCCGGTGTAGGTGTAGTCATTGCTACCGGACAAAAAACACAACTTGGTCAAATTCAAAAAGAAGTTGCTACTGCAAAGCCTAAATTAACTCCTTTGATGAAGAATTTAAATCGTTTAGGCTGGCAACTATCTCTTGCTATTGTTTTAGTGGCTATTATCATTTTTACGATTGGCGCTTGGATGAACAGTTACAGTCTAACGGTTTTATTAATTGCAGTAGTTACTATGGTTGTGGGGTCCATGCCTGAGGGAATGCCCGCTAGCGTTTCTGTGGTTTTAGCAATGGGCACTAGACAATTAGCCCAAAAAGGGGCCATTGTCAAAAGTCTACCTGCTGTTGAAACACTTGGAGCAGTAGATATTGTTAATTCAGATAAAACCGGAACGTTGACAAAAAACGAAATGCTCGTGACGGATATTATTACCCAAGATGGTCATTTTCAAACTGAAGATACTAGCTATGGTCAAAAAGCAAAACTACTGGATTCACAACATAATTATGTTAATTTTCAAGAATTCTCATCTATTACTAAACTTCTAGAAATTGCCGGTCAGACGACAGATGCTGTTTTCAATCTTAAAAATAACAAATGGCAATTAGTCGGCGAACCTACTGATGGGGCTTTATCAGCGTTATATCAAAGTTTAACTGCGCATACTCCACAAGTACATGAAGTTGATTCTTTACCTTTTGATTCCTCAATTCGCTATTCAGCTAGATTAGCTGATGTTAATACACATAGGGTATTATTCGTTAAGGGTGCTCCACAAACCATTTTCAAATTAATAAGAAATTATCAACCTACTTTCGAAACAAAATTTTGGCAACAAAAAATGAAAATGCTAACCAGTCAAGGTAAACGTGTTGTTGCTCTAGCTTATCAAAACGTTAAGCCTACAACCGAACAAATTGAACATGTTTCATTAGGCCAACAATTAATATTAGTTGGTTTAATAGGGATTATTGATCCAGCACGTCCCGAGGTCGCTAACTCTATTCAAAAATTATTATCTGCTGGTGTTGATGTTAAAATGATTACGGGTGATGATCCAGATACTGCAGCAAAAATTGCCCAAGCAATAGGTTTAAAAGCACCTAGTAACATCATCACTGGACCTCAAATGGATGAGTTAACTGATCAGCAACTAGCTGAAAAAGTTGACACATTTACCATTTTTGCTCGAACTACGCCTAAAGATAAGTTAAGAATTGTTAAGGCACAGCAAGCCAATCGCCATGTGGTAGCAATGACTGGTGATGGTGTCAATGATGCCCCTGCCCTAAAACAAGCCGATATTGGTGTTGCCATGGGTATTAAAGGGACTGATGTAGCTAAAAGTGCTGCTGATATGGTTTTAGCAAATGATGATTTTTCAACAATCGAAATTGCCGTTCGTGAAGGTCGTCATGTATTTGATAATATCAGAAAGTCAATCCGTTTTCTGTTACCAACTAGTTTTGCAGAAGGTTTAATTGTAGTTTTGAGTATTCTGTTAGATCAGCAACTACCACTCTACCCCACCCAGTTATTATGGATTAACATGGTTTCTGCTTTAACAATCCAATTTGCATTTATTTTCGAACCCATTGAAGAAGGTATAATGCAACGTGGACCAAGAAAAACTGAACACGGCATTTTAACAAAAAAGGATTTTATTGAAATTGCGTATGTCTCCTTGTTGATTGCTAGTCTAGGTATTGGTGCTTATAATTGGGTTGTCGGTGCTGGCTTAGCTCCCCTAATAGGAAGCACTATGACACTAAATATTATTATTTTTGGCAAGATTTTCTATTTGTTTAACATTAGAACAAATCATTTCATCTTTTCAAAGTATTTCTTTCAAAATAAAGTGGCTTTCTGGATAATTGGTGCCTTGTTATTACTACAAGTATTTATAATCTATACTCCGTTCATGCAAGAGATTTTCCATACTACTTCCATTAATCTATTTTGGGGCTGGATTATCCCATTAATTTCAGGTGCAATTGTCTTATTAATAACTGAAACTATAAAATTATTCAAACAACGTTTAAAACAATATAGTATCGCCCAATAAAGATGTGGAAAAAGGCAGTTGTTATCATTGTAAGCTGGATAATTCGGAGTTGAGATTACAACGTTAATCGTAGAACACACACTCTAAGGCATAGATAAAAAGAGTCCGCTACTTTTAACTCGGACTCATCAATCACTATTCTTTTCATTACTCACACTAATGTCTTACATAGATAATGTAATTAATATCTATGTAAGACACTAATGTGAGTATTTTTAGTTAAACATACGATTAATTATGGCACAATTTTGTTGCTAATCTTCTTTTTTCGATTATAATAATATATAGAACATATATTCGCTTTTAAGGAGGGGTTGCTTTGAATTCTAATAAAATCTACCTAGCAATAGACTTAAAATCTTTTTACGCTTCTACAGAATGCATTGCACTTGGACTTGATCCACTCAATACTAATCTGGTTGTAGCAGATGAGTCCCGAACTAACAAAACAATTTGTTTAGCCGTCTCTCCTGCTTTAAAAAGTTTTGGCGTTCCTAGTCGACCACGACTATTTGAAGTTGAACAAAAAATAAAATCTCTCAATTTAGCAAAGCAAAAGCAATTACATACACGCCTGCCCCGCTCTTCTATTTATAAAAATGAATTATTCAAAAATAAATTTTTAAAAGTCGATTATCTCGTTGTTCCTCCACGTATGCATTTTTATCTTGAGATGAGCACTAAGATATATCAAATTTATTTACGTTTCGTTTCGCAAGATGATATTCATGTCTATTCAATTGATGAAGTTTTTATTGATTTAACTAGTTACTTAAAAACTTATGGCGTTAATGCCCATACTCTCACCAAAAAAATTCTAACAACTATTATGCAAGAAACCGGAATTACTGCTACAGCAGGAATTGGTGAGAATCTGTATTTAGCTAAGGTCGCTATGGATATTGTTGCCAAAAAAATTAAGGCTGATAAAGATGGTGTTAGAATTGCGCATTTAACCGTTGCATCTTACCGTAAATATCTTTGGGCTCACGAACCAATTACTGATTTTTGGCGCGTTGGACGTGGATATGCCAAACGTTTAGCTAAATTAGGTCTAAATACAATGGGTGACATTGCCGCTTGTTCATTAGGTACTCTTTCAGATAAATACAATGAAGAACTACTGTATAAAAACTTCGGTGTTAATGCTGAACTACTGATAGATCACGCTTGGGGGAAGGAAACCACCACTCTTACTGATATAAAAAACTATCGACCTAAACATAATTCTCTTGGTTCCGGTCAAGTTTTAATGCATCCTTATACTTTCATGGAAGCTAAACTCATTGTTAGAGAAATGTCAGAAGCCCTTGTCTTAGAACTATTAAGAAAAAAGCTGGTCACTAATCAAATTATGCTAACTATCAGCTATGATATTAAGAGTCTAACTTTCTGTAGCTATACTGGCCCTACAACAATTGATTTTTATGGCCGTGAAGTCCCTAAACATGGTCATGGTACAACTAATTTTAAGAAAATGACTGCATCTGATGACTTAATTACTCCCTCCGTTTTAAAATTATATGCGCAAATTACCAATCCACGCTTACTAATCCGAAAAATAACCATTACTGCTAGTAATATTATGTCCAAAAAAGCTGCAGCTACTTTACAGTATAGTGAACAACTAGACTTATTCTCTAAACCTAATGATAGTCCGCAGCTTAACCAAGATGTTGACCGCGAAGAACGAAAACAACAGGTCATTCTTGCTTTGAAAGAACGTTATGGTCAACGAGCTATCTTCAAAGCCTCTGATTTAAAAAAAGAAGCAACTGCTTTACAAAGAGGTAATCAAATTGGTGGACACAAAGCATAGGAGTGTTTACTATGGAAAAAATTTTCAGCGACACAACTAGGTACCAGAAAATCATGAGTTTTGAGTATAACGGGCCTAAACGCCACCTGCATATGCCTTCATCTGAAAGAGCTGTTCAATTTGCACCCTTTGCTGCTCTTTCTGGTTATTCAGATATGCTTAACTCAAGTACTCGTGAAGTGACACGCCCAATTTCTTTAGCCGATGAAGCACTTATAGATCTAAATCAGCAGCTCCAAGACCTTAAAACCATAATTGCCACACATCCACTAATAGAAATTAAATACTACGACCAATATTTGCAAAATTACCTCAGCAAAAAAGATCATGTAATAGCCCTTGATGAACTTTCACAACGCTTAAAGCTTGAAAAAAATGGTTGGATTAACTTTTCAAACATCTTACAATTACTTAGAAAAACTTAGCTTTCTAATGCACTTTTCTTCAATCTCACGTTTGAATAAGCGTTGCATTTAATTTGAAAATTCAAGATGAATAAACATACTTTGTTTAATAAAACCGCCTGCGCTAAAAGTATCTGCTTGTTTTAGGCACATGACATCACTAAACTTTAGCAACGTAGTTTTATCAACTATAGTTACACCAACTAGCTCTGAAATCATCGAATAAAGTATCTTGAACTACTTTGAAAACATTCGAATCCGTGATTAGCAAGGCACTTTGTTGCATGTAAATGATCTCCAATAAGAATAGTTGTATTTTGTATCTACAAAGGATATACTTAAATCGAAATAATAATTTAGGAGGGGAAAATATGGAAATTATTAAAGGACAAACACGCTTAGCAAAGTGGGGGAACTCTAAAGCTGCTAGAATTCCTAGCCAGATTATTAAGCAATTGAAATTAGATGATAACCAAGCTATGACAATAACAATTGAAAATGGCTCAATTGTTTTAACACCCATAAAAAAGAATCCAACCGATATTCATGAACTGTTTAAGGACTGGCAAGATGACGGGAAACGTGATCACGAGCTTGATTGGGGAAAGTCAGAAGGTGATGAACTTCAATGGTAAGTCAGGGTGATATATTCTATGTTAACTTTAATCCAAGCCGTGGTCATGAACAAATGAATCGGCGACCTGCCATTGCTCTAAGCAATGATCTAGTCTGTCAGACAAGTAACATGACGATTGTGGCTCCAATTAGCAGTACTGAGCGTAATTTTCCGATGTATCATCGACTAACTAGTAGTCAGACCATTTATGGGAAAGTATTGTTAGATCAAACAATAGCCTTAGATTTGCGGGCAAGGCATGTCACGGACGAAGAAACTGTTGATCATGTATCACGTAAAGAATTAGAAGAAATAATCTCTCTGTACAAATTATTGTTCAGTATTGATGATGAATAGAAGAAGTTATTCATTATAGTTAGTATATCAAAACAATCGTCTAATTATAGATACTGAGGGTTATTCCAACAATGTTCAGCTATTGCTCTAAGTAATGTTTAATCTGTTAATATCCGATACAAAGATTTATATATTAAGTTTCTCGAAATCTATTTAAAGCAACCTTTTTTATTTTCCTGATCCAGATGCACCATGGTCACGTGGGTCACATGAAAATGTCAATGGACTCTTACGTGAATACTCACCTAAAAAACAAAGCTTAGATAATAGGGCAAACGATGAAGTTCAGGAAATAGTCAACAAATTAAATTTTCGTCCCAAAAATGTTTGGATTGCCAAACACCATATGAGGTCTTTTTTGATATAGCGTTGCATTTAATTTTAAAATTCAAGACATTAGAAATTAGAACGTTTGAATAATAACCCATTCCAAACAACTTTAGCATATTGCGGCTGCTTAGCTACTTTTTTTAAGTATTCTCGCGTAGTTGCTGGAGTATCTGTAATAAAGCCATCCACACCATAAGCATACATTGTTGTAATATCGGAATCAGTATTAACTGTCCAAGCATATATCTTTTTTCCAAATTTATGTGCCTTTTTTGTTGTTTGCGGAGATAAACTTGAAAACTCAATTGAGTAAAACTGATTTTTCTTAGAATTGTTGATTAAATTATTAACTGGTGACAGTAAACCCAAAGTAATATTAGTGTACTTATTTAATCTTGTTAAAGAGTTCTGATTTAAGGATTGGATTTGGGTATGATTTTTCTGCATGTCCTTTCCATATTTATCAATAAGTTTTTGTAATTCATTATTATTGATAGTCGAATTTATTTTAAGTTCTACTAATATTTTTTGATTTAATTGGTTTGCTTTTTTTAAATAAGTTCGAAAATTAGTTAGGTAAACTTTATGACCGGAGGAAATAAATTTAACTTCTCGCAGTCTTTTCCAACTAGTATCACTAATTTTAAACTTTTTACCTGTTACAGATTCAATCGTTGAGTCATGACTTAGTACATACTGACCATCCTTAGTTTTTTGAATATCAATTTCGACATAATCAGGCTTAGTCAGATGAGTTTTTGCCAAGCTTTTAATTGAATTAGGGACATCTTTTTTAGAAGAAATACCCATATGTGCAATTACTAGGTAATCTGACGCTGGCTTAGCTAATAAACGCCCCGCTAATGCTACTGATGAAAAGCCCACTATTATCAATAATATGACAGAAAAAACATACTCAGAAACTGATTTATTTTTCTTTTCTATTTTCTTAGGGCTCGATGTAAAAAGTAAGATTACTTCTGCTGTTAAAAAATATATCACACCAGCTAGTAAACTCATTAACACATTAGCCGTCAGAATACTAACTCTAAATATTCTTAACTCATCAAATATATATTGTAATGCAGCTACAAAAGTAACTGCTATAATTAGTTGCAACACAAATAATATCACTATTTTTACATTTCTAACGGTAGTATGGTGACTGGCATCCCAGCTTTTACGAATTGCTTTTTTAAGATTATCATTTTCAATAAGTAAATAGTAAAAAACATATTTTAATTTTAGAACAAATAACATCACAATAACATAACTGCTCCAAAAAATAATATTTTTTAGAGGCCCACTAACCATAGCAATAAATGTTGTTGGTACTGTAATGTAGTTTACAATAGGTATTTTCAATCCTATTTGATTTAACGGTAACAAGAACAAAAGTAACAACACTGTCACTAAATACACTCTTTGATTGCTAAGACCATGCCGAATATTGCTTGCAGTTAATTTATCATTAGTTAATAAGACTATAAAAACAAGCATCACCACTAAAATAAGGAAAATAGAGAAATATCCCAATATTGAAATTACATATTGCCAGATATTTTTTTCGAGATAAGTTAGCAACGATGAAATCCTCGCCGTATTGATATTATATGCTGCTGGCAAAAAATTATTAAGGTACCCTACCCATACTGATGAAAGGTAATTATAAACAAAAACGATAACCATCAGATACGTCATACATTTGACTTTATGATTATTCATCATTAAATCTCCCCCTTTTAATTGATATATTAATTCATATATTACTACTACCCCCTACATTAAAATACGTTAAGCCTTTATCTACCCATATTCTAATGTTTCTATCTAAGTATAGCAGAAGCACTATCTACAAATAAAATAAAACGATTTCAAAAAATAATTAAAATACCCATACTAATATCTCATACTAGTTTTCCCAGGTTCAGAAAAACTGTATTTAACTAGCATGGATATTAATATGAGTATCTTTATTTATGAAAATCATTTAAAACAAATCCAGTGTTTTAATTCTCTCCACTGCTTCAACTAATCTTTCTGGTTCAACTAATAATCCAATTCGAACATAGCCTTCGCCACCTTCACCAAAACCACGCCCAGGAGCAACAGCTACACTCACTTTATCTAACAATAAATCTGCAAACTGTTCACTTGTATAACCCTTAGGCACTGGCATCCAAGCATAAAATGTCCCGCCTGGAACAAAAGCCTTCCAGCCAATCTTAGCTGCTGCATTTACAAAAGCATCACGCCGTTGTTCATACCGAGCAACTAATTTTGCCACCTCGCTATCACACTGTTCATCTGCTAATGCTGTAATTCCAGCTTTTTGAATTGCTGGAAACACACTAACAAATAGATGATCTTGAATTAAATTGAGTGCTTCAATAATATCAGCGTTACCTACTGCAAATGCCACGCGCCAACCAGCCATATTAAAAGTCTTTGAAAAGGTATATAACTCAATTCCAACATCTTTTGCACCATCAGCTTGCATAAAGCTAGGATTGTCTTTACCATCAAATCCAATCGCGCCATATGCAAAATCACTGACTATTCCGATTTGATATTTCTTGGCAAAAGCAACTGTTTCTTGATAAAACTCTTTGGTAGCAACTGCCCCAGTAGGATTATTCGGATAATTAAGATACAAAAACTTTGCTTTTTTAGCTATTTCTGGTGCAATCTTACTATAATCAGGTAAAAATTTATTTTCAATTTTCAATGGGATTTTTTCATAGTTTACACTGCCTAATGCCACTCCTGAAAGATAATCTGGATAGCCTGGATCTGGTAAAAGCATTGTTTCGCCTGGATTCATTAGTGCCCAAGGTAACTCAACTAGTCCTATCTTAGAGCCACCTAGAACACATATTTCTTTTTCAGGATCTAATTTAACTCCATATTTTTTTTCATAAAATGCAGCAGCAGCTTTTTTAAAATCAGGTTGTCCTCTAAATTGCGCATACTTATGTGTTGCTGGATCTTCAGCAGCTTTTTGCATTGCTTCTACAATATACGAAAAAGTGGGTTGATCCGGATTACCTTGTCCTAAATTAATGACATCATTACCCTGAGCAACTTTTTCATTAACCTTTAAAACTAAGTTTGCAAAAAATTGCTTAGGCAATCCTTGCATTAATTTTGCTTGTTCAAATTCCATTGAAGAGTCTCTCCTTTTACCTATATAATTCAGGTCGTCTGTCGTTAAATACCGGAATTACTCCACGAACTTTTGCAACCTGTTCTAAATCTAAATCGGCATACACAATCTCCTCAGCTTCACTTTTGGCCTGAACAACTATGTTGCCTAATGGATCAATTACCATACTATGGCCATTAAAAGAGTCCCGTCGTTCATCGCCTACCCGATTAACCGCAACAACATATGCTTGATTTTCAATTGCACGTGCTTGAAGCAAAATCTCCCATTGCTTTATTCTAGGTACAGGCCATTGTGCACTGACAAACAGAATCTGTGAGCCTTGTGCCATCAGCGTTCGTAGCCATTCAGGAAACCGGATGTCATAGCAAATTACAGCACTTGCGGGTATCTCATCTAAGTTAAAGTTACTTCTTTGTGTTCCAGAACTAATAAAACGATCTTCTTGCATCAATCCAAAAAGATGGACTTTATCATAATCATTGATAATTTGACCATTTCTTGAAAAAACATAATTTGTATTATAAAATTTACCCGCTTTATTGGTAGCCACTGAACCCGCAACAATATTAACATCATTTTTCTGGGCGAATTCTTGTAAAATACGTTTTGTTTCAGTTCCATCAACATCTGCTTTTTGTGACAACTGTTTTAACGCATAACCAATATTCCACATTTCTGGTAATACTAAAACATCTGGCTTTTTCTCAATAGCAAGAGCTTGTCGCATCATTTCTAAAGCATGCGCATAGTTAACCTCTGTATCGCCACGTTTTATATCTATCTGTATCAATGCTACTTTCAAACGAACACCTCATCTCAAATAACTTTTGCTTACTTCCAATGATAAAAAAATAGTGCACGCTAAAATTAAAATCAGCGTCCACTGTTATATACTGTACGATGTCTATCACCCTTACATCGTTAAGCTATTCGCAAAAATATCTGCATCAATGCTTTCTTATGACTGTTTGTAATGATTAATTTCAATTCATCCAAGATATGGCTATCTTAAACTACTTTAAATCATCTTCCCCCAAACCAACTCGGCTGTGCTTACAACCTAACTTGCCATCGAATAACTTTAATGCACTCATTAAGAATTTTATGATACTCATTTCACCAAAAACTGTAATCTTCCTGAATATTTTTACTATAGCATTAACATATCAAAATATATTTTAAATAGCGTAAATGGTGTTTAAACAGACGTGAACGGTAAATTTCTCAATAATCTTTTCTTACTTAAATTTGGGTTTTTGTCCCACTCTCTTATTTACGTACCTGACCATTGCCTCGAATCACATACTTAGTTGTTGTTAATTCTTCTAATCCCATTGGCCCACGAGCGTGTAATTTTTGTGTTGAAATACCGATTTCAGCTCCAAAACCAAATTCAAAGCCATCCGTAAAACGGGTTGAAGCATTAACATAAACAGCCGCCGCGTCAATCTGATCTAAAAATAACTGACTGTTTGTATAATCATTAGTAATAATAGCTTCTGAATGTTTTGTATTATGTGCATTAATATGCTTAATTGCATCTTGAAGCGAATCAACAACCTTAATGGCTAAAATATAATCATTATACTCTGTATCCCAATCTTCTGGACTTGCAAGAGTACATTTCGTTTTCAAAATATCACAGGCCTGTCTATCACCACGCAACTCAACGTTATATTTAGCAAGTTGTTGTGCCACTTGTGGCAAAAATTCTCTTGCGATACTTTTATGCACTATTAACTTTTCTGCAGCATTACAAACCGAGGGTCTTTGCACTTTTGCATTAACCATAATATCAGTTGCCATTTGTAAATCTGCCGTCTCATCTACATAAATATGGCAATTTCCGGCTCCGGTTTCGATTACTGGTACTTTAGCATTTTGAACAACTGCTTTTATCAATCTAGCCGAACCTCGTGGAATTAAGACATCCATATAATCAGTTAGTTGCATAAACTCATTAGCTAACTCATGTGAAGTCTCAGTTAAAATTTGAACTGCATCTGGATTCAAATTATGCTTTACCAAGGCTGCTCGTAAGATCTCAACCAGTTTGATGTTGGTTTGTAAGGCCTCTTTACCCCCACGAAGCAAAATTGCATTTCCTGTTTTAAAACATAATCCCGTTGCATCTACAGTTACATTAGGACGTGCCTCATAGATTATACCGACAACACCAATTGGAACGCGTCTCTTAGCAATCCTTAATCCTGCATTATTCACCCATGCTTTATCAACATTGCCAATTGGATCAGGTAGGTTAATTACTTCGCGCAGTCCGGTTGCCATCGCATAGATGCGCTCTTTATCCAAGGTTAAGCGATCAGAAAAACTCGCTGTCAATCCATGTGCATTAGCCAAATCTGCTTGATTAACAGCAATTATTTCTTGACTGCGCTGTTCAAGTTCTGTTGCCATCGTACTTAATACTGCATTTTTTTGCAATGTATCTAATTGTGCCAATTGATAACTAGCTTGTTGTGCTTTTTGACCCATATCTTGTAAATCAACAGTCATTTTGCAGCCTCCTTAATCTTCCCGCGAAAAAAGTGTTCCAATTTTTTCACCAGCTAAAATACGAAAAATAATCGAAGGATTACTCCCATTGGCTAAAACCATCTGTTTGCCATTCTTCATCATTCTTTTTGCCGCTTTAAGTTTGGTTAACATACCGCCTGTTCCAAACTTACTTCCTTTGCCACCAGCTTGTTCATACGTATCTTTACTTACTTTATTAACTTCAGCTAATAATGTTGCATCTTGGTACTTACGCGGATTCTTATCATAAAAGCCATCAATATCTGATAGCATAATCAATAAATCTGCATCTACTATAGAAGCAACAATTGCTGATAATTGATCATTATCGCCAAACTTTGTTTTATGGTCTAATTCATCAACTGCAACTGTATCATTTTCATTTACAACTGGTATAATACCCCAATCTAATAACTTATCAAACGCATTTAACACATTAGCGCGACTCTCTGGGTAATCTAGAACATCATGCGTTAATAGCATTTGACTAATTTTCTGACTATAAGTAGCAAAACGTTGTTGATAGATTGTCATTAGTGTACTTTGCCCAATCGCAGCTAATGCTTGTTGCGCTGGAATATCTGTGGGTCGTTCTGTTAAATTTAATTGTCCCATACCAACACCAATAGCACCTGAGGAAACAAGTACGATTTGTTTTCCATCATTGACTAAACCACTAAGTGTATAGCTCAATTGGTCAATCGCTTTTAAATTTATCTTTCCATTCGGATATATTAATGTACTTGTTCCTACCTTAACAACAATTCGCTTTGCATCAAGCTGGCGTCTTTCTGCCATTTTAATTCCTCCAATTACCAATCCCGTTTAATAATACGGGTCTTAGTAATTTTACTACAAATTAGCTCAAAGATAAATTGCTTTTCTCAGCCTAATCTAATAAAACAGCAAATCTTTTTCAATAACTTTTCACTATTTTTATTATTTTAATTAAATACTTTTTTTGCTTCTTTTTTTAATAACTCTTGCGCATAATTTTGCAACAAAAATAGTGTATTACTAAAGTTCAACCAGTCTTTTTCATTTAGATCAGCTATTTTTTTTACCTGTAATGTCGTCTCACAAAGATATGCAAATCCTCGTTCGTTTCGCTTTAATAATTCATTTGCAATTAAAAAAGCCTGTTGTAAACAATTTTGCCACTCTTCTTTGGTCGCTCTTTGTAATAAAACTCTATCTACGAAGATTGTATCCTGATCTGCACACTTAGTTAGCGCCGTAACACAATCAATAGGTGATAGAGCAATATACCATATTGCATAACTTGCATCTTTAGCTAAGGTAAATGCCGTTTTAAAAACTTCGCTTTTGCCTAGAACGATTAAAACATCGGTATTAGCTAATTGTGAACGTAATCTTGCAAACGAACTAACACTCGTATTTTCAACTACTAACGTTGGTTGTTGCTGTATTTGCGCTGCTTGTAATAAATCTAACCCCTCATAATCAGTTAAAACAGTAGCTCGAGTATATTTTGTTCGTCTTACCAGCTCGTCTAACTGGGTTAAAATGTTAGCTTCATTTTGATAACGCATTAGCTATTCCTCCTTACGCAAAAGCTTGTTTCAAATCAGCAATTAAATCTGTCGCATTCTCCAATCCAACTGATAATCGCAATAAATTTTCGGTAATCCCTAACCGTAGTCTTTCTGCTTCAGGCATATCCGGATGTGTTTGTAAATAAGGAATCGTCAGCAAGCTCTCAACTCCACCCAAACTTTCTGCAAATGAGATAATTTGTAGTCGCTTAAATAATGGTGCTACTTTTTCATGCTCTTTCACATAAAAACTAATCATGCCGCCTTTACCAGGATATAAAACTTTTTCTACTGCAGGTTCATCTTCCAGATACTGGGCTACCTTTTGTGCATTTTCAGTATGTGCTCTCATTCTAATGGGCAAGGTCTTTAAACTACGCAATAATAGCCATGAATCAAATGGATCTAGATTGGCTCCAGTTGTTTTAAAATTAAAGCTCAATTCTTCCCCAACCTCGTCATCTTTAGCAACCACTACCCCACCTAATAGATCGTTATGGCCCGATAAATACTTAGTTGCACTATGTACAACGATATCAGCTCCCAAGACTAACGGTTTTTGATATATAGGTGTATAAAAGGTATTATCTACAGCAATTAAAATATCCGGTCTCTTTTCATGAATTGTTTGAGCAATTTGTGCAATATCAACTTCTTTCATCGTTGGATTTGAAGGTGTTTCAATCCAGATACATCGTGTTTGTGGTTGGACTAACGCTTCTAGTTGCGCAATTTCTTGCCCATTCCATTTTGAAAAAGTTAATCCATATTGTTTTTCTAGATAGTCAAAATAACGAAAAGTGCCTCCATATAAATCATCTAATGAAATGATGTGATCTCCACTCTTAAACAAACTAAAAACTAATTGGATAGCCGCCATACCCGAAGTTAGTGCAAAAGCATGCTTTCCTTCTTCCAATTTTGCTAGTGTTGTTTCTAAAACACGGCGCGTCGGTGTTGCTAACCGCGAATAGGCATATTGTGTTTTCTCATCAAATGTCTCAATTTCTTCCAAATCACGATGACGAAAATTTGACGACAAATAAATTGGTGTTGAGACTGAATTGCGTGAATCACCATCATTATGATTTCCCGCCTGCGCTAATAATGTTTCTATGGCTACTTTTTTTCTATTTTTCTGACTACACATACTTAAACTTCACTCCCTAGGCAATTGCCTTTGTTGATTTTACAGATTTTACTGTTGCTTTTTGTAATGCCTGTTTTATGTCAGCTAACAAATCACTAATGTCTTCAATTCCAACAGATAGTCTTATTAACTGTGGTGTAATTCCCACTTTTTGTTGTTCTTCTTGTGATAACTCTGCGTGTGTCATCTTACAGGGTAGTTCAATCAAACTTTCTACTGCACCTAAACTCACTGCCAATTGAATCAATTTTAGGTTATTAACAAAAACTTCTGGATCAACATTTTCTGCAACTTCAAAAGTCACTAGTCCGCCAAAACCATTGCACTCATTCACTGCAATTTCATGATCCTTTGTTCCAGCAATTCCTGGATAATATATTTTCTTTATTGCCACAGATGTCTGCAAAAAATCAACTACTTTAGCTGCATTAGCTAAATGCCGATCCATTCTAACCCCTAAAGTTTGTAATCCACGCCGCACCAAGTTAGCATTTTCAGGTGATAGCACACTACCGATTGCGTTTTGATTAAAATAGACTTTCTGGGCTAGTTCTTTACTATTAACAACTACTAAACCGGCAACAACATCCGAATGGCCACTAATATATTTGGTTGCTGAATGAATAACAATATCTGCGCCTAAAGCTAATGGCTTTTGTAGATAAGGCGTTAAAAACGTATTGTCCACAATTGTTAATAAATTATTTTCTTTGGCTACTCTAGCTATTTGTTTGACTGAACTAACTTGTAAAAGCGGATTGGTAAATGGTTCAAAATAAATTGCTTTAGTATTAACTTTAATCGCCTTTTTTATTTCAGCGATGTTTCTTGTATCTACTGGTGTAACCTCTAAATTCCATTTAGCAAAAAACTCATTAATCAGACGAAATGTTCCTCCGTAGATTTGTTTACCAATAATAATATGATCGCCAGCTTTAAAGGTTGCTAATACTGCATGAATTGCTGCAACTCCTGATGAAAAAGCAAACCCTGCAACACCACCTTCTAATAGCGCAATCTGCTCTTCTAAAAAACGACGGGTTGGATTGCCCGAGCGTGAATAGTCATACTCCACATTAGCCTGAGCAGATGGATATGCGTATGTTGTTGAAGTATATACCGGGACATTAACAGCCCCTGTAACATTATCATTTTGTTTTTTTCCATGAACTAAATCAGTTAAAAATCGTGTCATAATTAAATTCCTCCTTGTATACAAAAAAGTCCCTGCGTATTTTATAAATACACAGGGACGATTATTCGTGGTACCACCCATTAACATTTCTATCATTACTGATACAAACCTCATCAGACGCAAACACGTCCTGGATTGTATCGTATCCTCACGGGATTACAGCTTGCACTGCGCTCCATGACTCCAAGTTCATCTTCAATACACTTTTAATTATGTCTTCACACCTACCGACACTCTCTGCTTAACTTACTGATGTATCTACTCTTCTCTTCAACGTCTTTTATTAAAAAACATTTAATTTAGTGTTAGTTTATCGTTAACTTTTGATTATGTCAAGCTTTTTTTATCTATGCTACTACAGCAATTTTTTTAATTGCTTCCTCAATTGTACAGCATAGTTGCTTACATCCTTGCATAATCAAAGTAGGACTAACACCTGAAAAATTAAGACGCATATGATTTTTCTCGTGTGAAACAACAAACAACGCCCCACTTGATATAAAAGTCACCCCGGCATTTGATTGTAATAAGACATTACTATCTATATTTTCTGGTAAAGTAACCCAGATAAAGAAACCACCTTCTGGATTCGAAACACTACAACCACTTGGTAAATTAGCTTGTAATGCTTTTATCATTACATTCTTTCGTTGACTATAAAATTTATTCATATCTTGAATGTGTTCAAATAAATCATTACTTTCAAGATATTCATCAATCATCTCACTAACAATATTTGAAGGTTGGCAATCTTGCGTTAAACGAACATTTGACAGAGCTTTGATTAAATTTTTATCTCCAATCATCCAACCTGTTCGTAATGCCGGTGATAAAATTTTAGAAAAGCTCCCTAATGTAACAACATTGCCCTCTGTATCAAATGATTTAATCGTTGGTAAGCTTTCGCCACTAAAACGCAATTCCCGATAAGGATCATCTTCAACTACAAGAACTCCATATTTTTGCGCTAAATTAACTAGTTGCTTACGCTTAGCTAAAGACATACAATAACCTGTTGGATTCTGAAAATTTGGAATTGTATAGATTAATTTCACATCATGTTGCATCAGCGTCTCTTCTAAAACATCCATGTCCATTCCATCTTCACGAACAGGCACTTCATAAAAAGCCGGTGCTTTCGCTTCGAAAGCTTCCAATGCGCCAATATATGATGGAGCCTCAACAACAATTCCATCGCCCACATCAAGAAAATATTCTGCTAATAAATTAATACCCTGTTGGGCGCCTTGTGTTAACATAATATTTTCAACAGCACAGTTGATTTTTAAACAATTATTAGCATAGTTCACTATCTTCTTACGCAATGGCGTATAACCCAAAACTTCACCATACTGATAAAAGCTGGCCTCAACCTTTGTACTTCTAACTTTAAAAGCTCTATCCAATTCTTTTTTAGGGAAAAGCTCATTTGCAGGATACCCCGCCGCAAAAGAAATCACTTCGTTTTGTCCAGATAACGCAAATAAATTGTCCAATTCCGATGATGATTTTCCAAAACGCTCTGATTTCTTAGGTAACATAGATATTTCCTCCTTATAAACTTCCGTAATAAAAAATGTCAGCTTCTAATCGCTTAATGACATCTTACCGTACAATTTTAGTTAAGTAAAATTCAACTTTTTCATTTTAAAATGAAATTTATTCAATTGTGATTTAAATAATGCTACAACCTAAGCATAGCTAATTGGTTTCCAACATTTAGATTATGCCACCAGTATACAAAAAAGACAGGTTAACTTAACTCAACCTGTCTTTTAGCTAATTATTTTACTCCGTGAAAACACGCGTGGCTTTAACTGCTTTTTGCCAGCCACGATAAAGCTGTTCACGTCTTGTTTCTTCCATATGTGGTTCAAATCTGTTGCCTAACGCTGAAATCTGTTTTAGCTCTGAAACGTCTTTCCAAAAACCTACTGCTAAGCCAGCTAAAAAAGCTGCCCCTAACGCTGTTGTTTCCAAATTTGCGGTCCGTTCAATTGGTGTTGCCAAAATATCTGCTTGAAATTGTAACAGATAATCATTATTAGCCGCTCCACCATCAACTCGCAAAATAGGAATATCAATCTGCGTGTCTTCTTTCATAGTATCAACTACATCGCGTGTCTGATATGCCAATGATTGTAGGGTTGCTTTAATAAAATCATCATCTGTCGTTCCACGAGTCAAGCCAAAAACTGCTCCGCGAGCCTTGCTGTCCCAATATGGCGCACCTAGTCCTGTAAAGGCTGGTACTACATAAACCTCATCTTCACTTTTAGAACGTAAAGCTGCATCTTTTGATTCCGGTGCTGTTTCTATCATATTCATTTTGTCGCGCAACCACTGCAAAGCCGAGCCAGAAACAAAGATTGACCCTTCCAATGCATAATTAATTTTGCCATTAATAGCATAGCCTATCGTTGTTAGCAGATTATTCGCAGAAATAACAGGCTTTTCACCTGTATTCATCACGATAAATGAACCTGTACCATACGTATTTTTTACCATTCCCGCTTCAAATGCAAGTTGTCCAAATAAAGCAGCTTGCTGATCACCAACCATTCCGGCAATCGGGACTTTACTGCCATAGAAGCTATACTCAACTGTTTCACCATAAATTTCAGAATTCGATTTAACTTCAGGTAACATCTTTCGTGGAATATTTAAGATATCCAAAATATCCTGATCCCAAACTAAGTCATTTATATTAAACAACATTGTTCGACTAGCATTTGAATAATCAGTTACATGCACCTTACCACCAGTCAATTTCCATACTAACCATGTATCAATTGTGCCAAATAATAACTGACCTGCTTCAGCTTTTTTTTGTGCTCCAGGAACATGGTCTAATAACCAACGAATTTTAGTTGCTGAAAAATATGCATCCACGATTAAACCCGTTTTTTGATGGATTAATTCTGCATAATCAGCTTTAACCAATTTATCTGCAATTTCACTTGTTTGTCGTGACTGCCAAACAATCGCATTATGAATTGGTAACCCCGTTTTTTTATCCCATACAACAGTCGTTTCACGCTGATTTGCTATTCCAATTCCCTTAATCTGGTCAGGTTGAATCCCCGAATCACTAAAAACAGTAGCTATGGTTGATAAAACTGCATTCCAAATTTCGTTAGCATCATGTTCTACCCATCCTGGTTCCGGGAAATATTGCGGGAATTCTCTTTGTGCATCGGCAATCTTTTTCCCTGATTGATCAAAAATAATCGCTCGCGTACTTGTTGTTCCTTCATCGATTGCCATCATGTATTCTTCATTCATAAAAATACTCCTTAATATCAAAAATACGCTTTCTACCTTTAATATTGTACAACTTTACCTTAGTCCAACACAAATGCTTGTCCACGAAAACTGCCATCTGCTTGTCTATCAAGATAAACACCTTGTATTTCCGGATCAAATCCCGGAAATTTTTCCATAGCGCCTAACAACACTTTGAAATAATCGATATCAACTTGCTGCCAACATTCCCCTGGAGCAACAATAAAAACGCCTGGTGGATATGGGAGTGCGCCTTCAAGTGCCGTTTTCCCAAGGATTTCACTTAAATCAACTAAGTGTCCTTCATTGCGCATGAATTGTCTATCAGCTTGTGCTGGCGTTAGTCGATAATCTTCCATATTAGGTTTTAAAAATAATTTTTGTTGCAAGTGATAAGTATTGTGTTCACGGTAATATTCATGCATTTCTTGACAAAGCTGACGCAAAGTATAGCCTGCATAGCGTTTAGCAAATTTTTGAGCTAAGCAGGGCATAACATCTTTTAAAGGAGCATCATTTTTATAATATTCTTCAAAATCTAAAAATGCATCTAGTAAAGTTTGCAGATCATATTTCATTTCTCCTGGAGTTAACAAAAATAATGTAGAATACAAATCGGCCTTACCCGCTATAATTCTTCGTTCAGTCAAATAGGCTCCAATTATAGGACTAGGAATGCCATTTGGGGTGTATTGGCCTGTACTCACATCAACTCCTGGAGATAGAATCGTTAGTTTTAACGGACTTAAAATAGCCTCGTTTTCAGCTGAATGACGATATCCGTGCCAAGATTGCTTAGGCTCTAGTTTCCAAAAATTCCTATCATGGGCTAATTTATTTGTTTCAATCTCTTCCCACTTAACACCTTTAACAGTTCGTGGTACAAATGGCTTAAACAAAGTACATTGCTGCAACATTTTCTTTCTAAATTCGATACCTAATCGCAGCGTTTGTTCCCACCAGCTCTTATTTGCTGATGAATCTGCCATATATGCATTAACTGCTAATGACGCGTAAATTGGATAGGAATAACTCGTCGTAACATATTTCAAATATGCATTATTAAAGTGCTTATGATCAACATATCGTTTCTGACCCTTTAAATGAGCATCCTTTTTTAAGATTTGTGAAGTTTGAGCTAATCCTGCTTGTTGCTTATGAATTGACTGCGTTACTAATATTCCAGGATCTTCAGGACCGTACTGATATTGCAAGGGTGATAAAGCTGACATTAGTTCAACAAACTGCTCATAGCCCCCCCAAGCACAGTCAAACAAAACATAATCACATAGCTTGCCTATTTTGTCTAACAACCACTTAGCATTATAAAAAGTACCATCATAAGTCTCTAATTGTAGCACGGCTAACCTAAAAGGGCGTTTTGCTTGCGCTCTTTTGGGATCAATTTTAGCAATTTTTCCCCGTAATTTTGCTTCACTAAAATCAGCTGCATTCACTGGCCCAATCAAGCCTAGTGCATTTCGATCTGTCTGTACATAAACCGGTTTTGCTCCCGTCATCACTAATGCACTATTATATAAAGATTTATGATTATTACGATCAAACAACACTAAATCATCTTCGGTTAAAAGCGCATTTGCACAAATTGTATTGGCACTTGTTGTCCCATTTGTACAAAAATAGACTTTATCTGCATTGAATGCTTGCGCAGCTTTCTTTTCAGCTACCAAAGGTGTCCCGCCATGCGTCAGTGTATCTCCTAATTCTGGCACTGTATCACTAACATCTGCAAATAACAAATTATCCCCCAAAAAGCGTTTAAAAACCATTCCCGCTGGATGACGCGTATAAAATTTACCATTGTGATGTCCAGGTGTTGTAAAACTTGTTGGTTTTTCATCTGCAAAGTTAATTAAATCTGTTAAAAATTGGGGTACCATTTTTTCTTGATACTTTTCAGCCACATTAATAATCTGTTCTTTTACTTCTTTGTCTGCCGATTTCGCTGCAACTTCAACTATCGGAATTGCTAATCCTGACTCGTCTTTTATAAACTCTGCTCGTTTTTTGGCAATTTCATCATTATTAGCAATAACAATTGCTGCTAACTGAGCCCCTTCAATATCTTGATAAAGATCTACCATCTGCCAAGGCTCTGACACCAAGTGTTGTGTGCTTTTAGTTGTTGCAATGTCCAAATACTTTTTCATCAAGTTATCCTCTCTCATTCATCAAAGAATCGCTTCTATTGTAGCATTTTTTTAGTCATTCTTAAGTACTAAATCTTTTTTTGGTAGTAATTTACCGTAAAGTACTCTAAAATAAAAAATGCAGCATTTAATATTTTTGTTAGAGGAGGCCATAAACGTGTACTTGAATAAGCATCCCGGTAAGCATAGTTTGTTATTAATCAAATTATGTTAACTTACGAAGGGATTTATAAAATTGAATAATTTAAATGTTAATTCACTAGAACCAAAAACTAAATTTACACCATGGTTTGTTATTGCTCTACTAGATTTTGTTACTATCATTAGTTTTGAAAATATCTTCTATCCGTTTCAAAACCAAGGCCTCTCCGTTGTTGTTTCTTGGATTTTTATGTTTTTTGCATATGTTATTCCATATGAATTAATCACTAGTCAACTAGGTCTTACTTTTAGCAATCAAGCAGGTGGCTTGGCTTCCTGGATTCGCCGCGGAACTAAAAGTGACTTACTAGGTTATGTAACATCATGGATGTATTGGGTCCAAACAATTCCATATTTAGTTGATGTTTCCAATTCAGTCATCGTATCTATTAGTTGGATAATCCTTGGTAACTCGTCTCTAGGAAAACACATGTCGACTTCTGTTTTTGGTTTACTGACTTTTGCTATTATTTTATGCTTTATTTTATTAGAAAATGTCTTTAAAAATGCACTAGAGGTTTTATCTTTAATTGGTGGCGGTGCGATGTTCATCATGTCAATGCTATTTGTCTTAATGACAGGCTATGCTCTAACACATGGTACCCACATTGCTACACAACCTTTTAACTTAGCTGCGTTTAAGCCAAGTTTTAGTTTGCATTACTTCTCAACCACTGGTTTATTAATCTTTGCAATGTCAGGAGCTGAATTAGCCGCACCTTATATTGCACGTTTACGCAATCCTAAAATTGAATTTCCTAAAGCCATGTGGGCCTTAGCGATTATGACTGGATGTTTAACTATTTTCGGAACTTTAGCGCTAGCTGTCTTCTTCAATGCCAATCATATTCCACATGATTTTAAAATGAATGGTCCATACTACGCTTTTAAATTACTGGGTGAACAATTAGGTTGGGGCAAAATTTTAATGTACATTTTCGCAGTTGTTCAAGCATTCTTTATGCTAGCTCAATTAGCTGTCTTAATTGATGCTGCTAGTCGCGTTTTTGCCGGTGATGTTCATGAAAAATATATGCCAAGTTGGCTGTTAAAGAAAAATAAAAATGGACGTCCTATTCATAGCTACACATTAACCGCAGGGATTAGTCTCGTTTTACTATTGCTTAGTGGTACTTTGCCAAATATTAATTCCATTTATAATTGGTTGTTAAATCTAAATGGGATTGTTTCACCATATAAAACTTGTTGGGTCTTTGTTGCTTTTATCGCAATCAGATGGCAGCAAAAAGATTTTCACTCTGACTACATCTTTATTAAAAACCGCAAGTTTGCCTTAGGTGTCGGGTTTTGGTGTTTTCTTTTCACCTTTGTTTGTGCCACAATGGGCTTTATTCCACAAGATTCACAACTTGGTTCACATCAATTCGATCATGAGTTACTTATGAATTTCTTCTTTGTTTTCTTACTATTTGGAATGGGCTTCATTATGCCAATATTACGCAAATGGGAATTAAAAAGAAAAGGTTTAGCCAACTAAAATACAATAAAAAAGTTAGCCATTTAAATAAGTCTGGTTCTTTAACAAGAGTTACTACTAAATTAAATGTTTAATTTTTATAAAAATTAGTATAGTTCATCTAGCTGTTTATTCTTAATTAGAGTAAGCAGCTTTTTGTAGCTAATTTTTATAATTCAAACTTAGCAAGCTGTTTTTAACTGCTAATAAAATTCTAAGCCGAAAGTTATCTAAGTTTCTAAAACCAGCAGCAATTTTTAATAACCTTTATTATTCATTTCTTCAACCAGTTGCAAACTTAAATATAATTACCAATTTGGACCAATTACGAGAATACAAAAAACTATGCTTACAGAAAAATAAAAAAAGGACTCGAACATGGCTTGAAACAGTTATTCTCCGAAGTCCTTACTCATCCTTATCAAGACTTGTAACAATAATTAACTAGCTCAACATAATAAATTCAATTAAAGCAATAGCCATATGGAGTGAACTAAAAATTAGTGGTTGAATTCAAAAGCGGCTTAAAGACTTTGCTAATCAAAATTCAGAAATTAAGCAATCCACTCCAGAATTAAAACCAAATATGTTAGTGTAAAGTATTTGTGGGTAGAAATAAAAAAAGACAAAAAAGAGAAATAACTCTCTGTTACAATTGTAATT
>NZ_JAIULA010000029.1 GCF_024160875.1 Ligilactobacillus ubinensis
AATTACAATTGTAACAGAGAGTTATTTCTCTTTTTTGTCTTTTTTTATTTCTACCCACAAATACTTTACACTAACCTTAGCGAAAACGGTTGCTAGTTTGGCTAAATGTCATGTATAATGTAATTTGTGTACGAAAAGTAAGCTGTATAAATTATTAAAGAAGGGATAGATAGTATGTCCAATCAAGACGCACTGAAAATAGGAATCTTGAATTTGATGCATGATAAGGTGGATACTCAAAAAAGATTTACCCATGTGCTACAGCAAACAGGTAAGCAAGTAGAGTTAACTTATTTTTATCCTGTTGATCACTATCAAGATAAACCAGTTCCTGAGCTGGTTAGTGCAATCTCTGAACCATTGGATCTTAAACGTGTCGCTAGACTAGATGCATTTATTGTCACTGGGGCTCCTATTGAACAAATAGATTTTAATGAAGTCACTTATATTGCTGAATTGCAGGCACTATTTGATTGTTTAAATACCAATCATATTGAGCAATTATATGTCTGTTGGGGTGCAATGGCAGCGGCTAACTATTTTTATGGAATCGATAAATATCTCTTGAAAAACAAGCTTTTTGGAATATATCCACAGCTTATCTTAGAAGAAAATCCATTGCTAGCTGGGTTGGATCAAGGCTTTTTAGCACCACATGCTCGTTATGCTGAACTAGATTTGCAACAAGTTCAAACATCAACGTTACATGTATTAGCGACAACTGTGCAAAATGAATTATTTTTAGCAGAAAATCAAAAGCAACACCAAACATACCTCTTTTCGCATTTAGAATATGAAAAAGAGGCATTATTAAAAGAATATCAGCGTGAATTAGCAGCAAATCCAAAGAAAATGAATCAATTGGCTAAACCACAAAATTATTTTAAAGATGAAAGAGCAATGCAACAACCTCTATTTAGTTGGCAACAAGCGCAAGAAGGCTTTTTTGCTAACTGGATGCAAACAGTGTGTAAAAGCAAGATGAATAAATTTGTAAATGAACAATGTTAGAAAGAAGGAATATGGATATGAGTAAAATTTATGCTTCGGTTACAGAATTAATTGGTAATACACCAATTGTTAAATTACAACATTTAGTACCTAAAGATGCAGCAGATATTTATGTAAAGTTAGAATTTTTCAATCCAGCAGGGTCAATTAAGGATAGGATAGCTCTATCGATGCTTGAAGATGCTGAAAAATCAGGTAAATTAAAAACTGGCGGGACAATTATTGAACCAACATCAGGTAATACTGGTATTGGTTTAGCTGCAGTAGGCGCTGCTAAGGGTTATCAGGTTATTATTGTTATGCCAGATACAATGAGTGTTGAACGCCGTAAACTGATGCAAGGATATGGAGCAAAATTAATTTTGACGCCGGGTGCTGATGGAATGAAAGGCTCAATTGCTAAAGCAACTGAGTTAGTTAAAGAAAAGGGTTATTTTATGCCAATGCAATTTGAAAACCCGGCCAATCCAACTGTTCATGAAGAAAAAACAGGCAATGAGATTTTGGCAGCATTTGGTGATCAGCTACCAGATGCATTCGTTGCGGGTGTTGGGACAGGTGGAACTTTGACCGGTGTAGGGCATGCGTTAAAAGTGGTAGATAAAAACATCAAGGTTTATGCGCTTGAACCAGCAGAATCACCTGTCTTAAAAGAAGGTCATGGTGGTAAACATAAAATTCAAGGTATTTCAGCTGGGTTTGTTCCTGAAGTTTTAGATAAAGAAATATATGATGGTATTATTGAAGTTCCTAGCGATGCAGCGATTCAAACAGCACGTCAGACAGCATATCAGGAGGGCTTTTTGCCGGGTATTTCAGCTGGGGCTAATATTTATGGAGCCATTGAGATTGCTAAGAAACTTGGTAAGGGGAAAAAGGTTGTTACAGTAGCCCCTGATGGTGGAGATCGTTATCTTTCAACGGATTTATTTGCGGGATATGAAGATTAGCAAAAAGTATAAGAGAGTGGGATATTAACTGCGTTTAATAGTGTAAACCAGACAATTCCAGGCCTGAATTATCCGATATACTTTTTAGCTGAACTATTTTTGGCGTATTCGCTTTAAGACTTTTGATGGAAGCGAATAGATATTCATGTTAAACTAAGCTAATAGGTCAAATTTTAGAAATGGACGGGTGAACCCTTATGGTTTATTGTGGATTTGCATTATCTTTGGCACCACCATGTTCTTTGTTTCAATGGCAATAAAATATAATAATAGAAATGGAGAACATAGTATGGTAGAAGCAATAAATTTAAAAAGTGGTATGATTTTTGAAAAAGGCGGTAAATTGATAAAAGTTTTAGAAGCTAATCATCATAAACCGGGTAAGGGTAATACCGTGATGCAAATGAAGCTTAGTGATGTTCGTTCAGGTTCAATCGTGCAAACGACGATGCGTCCTTCAGAAAAAGTGGAATTAGCAATAGTTGATAAGAAACAAGCTCAGTTTTTATATCGCCAAGATGATCTTTTGTGTTTTATGGATATGGAAACGTATGAACAATATGAACTTCCAACGGATAATTTAGAAGAAACGTTAAAATATTTAATTCCTAATTTGCAAGTCCAATTAGATTTTTGTAAGGGTGAGTTAATTGGAGTACAGCTACCTGGAACAGTTGAGTTAAAAGTTGAGGAAACAGAACCTTTAATTAAGGGAGCAACAGCTGCGAGTGGTGGTAAACCAGCAACTATGGAAACAGGATTAGTGGTTATTGTGCCAGACTTTATTCAATCAGGTGAAACGTTAGTTGTTAATACGAGCAATGGAACTTATAAGCAACGAGCATAATTAGTAATAATATAAAAAAAGCGTATAGTAACGAGTCTGGTAAAAAATCAGACTCGTTTTATATTTTCCAGTAATTAGTGCCGAAAATTATGTGTAAGGAGCCATTAGTTAGAGTTAATCTCACAATCCGGGGGATTTCTCAGAGTATTTGATCTACAAATTAGTGTATTTTAGCTAAATACAATTTAGGTTACTTTTTAGATTAAGGCTGGATAAAGATTCACGGGCTAGTTAGTAACGATTTACAATTTTAGATACATTTAGAATTTAAGAATTAGTTGAAATGAAGGAATAAAGTTTATTTATTAAAAAATTAGCAGCTGATTAAAAAGAGTTGACAAAATATAAAATAAAAGGTAACATCAAGACGTTATAACTTAATAATAGTAAACGTAGAAGAGAAGAGTAGTTTATAGGTGTTAGTAACAGAGAACCTCAATTTGCTGAGATGAGGTCTAATGGATATAAATGAAGATGAGCTCTGAGTTTGATTCGTGGTGCAAGCTGCTAATCCGTTGAGATGCGATATAATTGAAGGCTTTAATATGAGCTATTGAGGTTGTCATTATGATGTGGCAATAAATAAAGGTGGTACCACGGTTTTTCGTCCTTGTAGAGGATGAAGGCTTTTTTTTTGGTCTAAATTTTGGAGGGAAAGTAAAGATTATGATAGAACTAAAAGATTTGACTAAGACTTTCCAAACGGATGATGGAGAGGTACATGCAGTTTCGGATGTTAATCTAACTGTCAACAAAGGTGAAGTTTTTGGAATTGTAGGTTTTTCAGGTGCAGGCAAGAGTACGTTAGTTAGAATGTTGAATGGGCTTGAGACACCAACTAGTGGTGAAGTTATTATTAATGGAACAAGGATTGATAATCTTGGTGGAACACAATTGCGTGAGAAACGACGCAAAATTGGAATGATTTTTCAACACTTTAACTTATTATGGTCACGAACCGTATTGCAAAATATCATGTTTCCATTAGAATTAACAAACTTAACGAAAAACGAACGCGAGAAAAAAGCGCAACATTTAGCTGAATTAGTAGGATTAGGAGATAGAATGCATGCTTATCCTTCACAACTATCAGGTGGACAAAAGCAACGTGTAGGAATAGCCCGGGCACTAGCTAATGATCCAGATATTTTAATTTCGGATGAGGCAACTAGTGCTCTTGATCCGCAAACAACAGATGAAGTACTAGAGTTATTGGAAGACATTAACAAAAAGTTGAAGTTAACAATAGTGATAATTACCCATGAAATGCACGTTATTCGCCGTTTGGCAGATACAGTTGCTGTGATGGAAGATGGAAAGGTGATTGAAAAAGGATCAGTTGCAGAGGTGTTTACGCACCCTAAAGAAGATTTAACGAAACGCTTTGTCAATGCTGAAATTGATCCAACCCAAACGGTTGATATTCGTGAGATAACCAAAGACTTATTACAAAAATATCCAGATGGATTATTAGTAAAACTAGCTTTTCATGGAGATCAAGTGCAACAACCTGTTGTAAGTGAAGTAATTCGGAAGTTTCCTAACTTGCAACTTAGTATTTTAGAAGGCGCAATTCATCAAGTAGCGGATAAAGCAACGACGATAGGGTCATTGTATATTCAATTATTAGGGCCTAAGGATGATATTGAAAAATGTTTGCAATTCTTACAAGAATTACGAGTAGAAACGGTGGTGATCCAAGATGAACAATAGTACCGGTTTTGCATCATATTTCCAATTTAAAAATGTTAATTGGCCTAATCTAGAAGCTGCAGCTTGGGAAACCATTTGGATGACAGTTGTGGCAGTTGTGATCGTTGCAATTTTTGGATTATTATTGGGATTACTATTGTTTGAAACACGAAATAGTAATAGTCCACTGATTAAGGCATTGAATTGGATTGTTTCTGCTTTTGTTAATATTTTTCGGTCAATTCCATTCATTATTTTAATAGTCTTGTTGTTAAATTTCACGCAAATTCTGGTTGGTTCTATTACAGGACCTAAGGCAGCAATTCCATCACTTGTCTTTTCAGCAGCTCCATTTTATGCACGCCTAGTTGAAATTGCTTTTCGTGAAGTTGATGCAGGTGTGATTGAAGCTGCGACAGCAATGGGAGCAACTAGATGGCAGATTATTTATAAGGTTTTAATTCCAGAAAGTTTGCCAGCTTTAATTTCTGGAATCACAGTAACAGCAATTTCCTTAATTGGTTATACAGCGATGGCTGGAGCAATTGGAGCAGGTGGATTAGGGCAACTAGCTTATACAGATGGATTCCAATCTTATAATAATGCCATTACATTAGCTGCAACAGTTGCAATTGTAATTATTGTTATGATTTTTCAGCTTATAGGTGATAGAGCTGTTAAACATGTTGATAAACGGTAGTTAAGTTAATTAAAATTATAAAAATTATTTGGGGGCATTACATTATGAAAAAAGCACGTATTTTTAGTTTTGTTACTGCAGTAGTGGCAGCAGCGGCATTGTTTGTCGGTGGGAGTAAAGTTGTAAAAGCAGATACAACTTTAACTGTTGGTGCATCTGCTAATCCACATGCTATTATTTTAAATCACGTTAAGAGTCAGCTGAAAAAAGAAGGCATTAACCTAAAAGTTAAAGTCTATGACGATTATATTATGCCTAATAAAGCATTAGCCAATGGTGATATTGACGCTAACTACTTTCAGCATATTCCCTTTTTAGACCAATGGAACAAGAAAAATAACGGGACATTGATTTCTGCCGGTAAGGTGCATTTGGAACCAATTGCTGTGTATTCAAAGAAATATAAGAGCTTAAAAGCTTTACCAAATGGGGCTAAGATTTATGTGTCAAGCAATACAGCTGATTATGGTCGTATTTTAAAGCTTTTCAAAGATGCTGGGCTAATTACTTTGAAAAAAGGAACCAAGATAACAACAGCAACATTTGATGATATTAAAACAAACAAGAAAAACTTGAAATTTGTGCATACTTTTGAAGCAAAATTGATGCCTAAACTATATGCTTCAAATGAAGCAGCAGCAACGGTTATCAATGCTAATTATGCTGTTCAAGCAGGATTAAATCCAACTAAAGACTCGATTGCACGTGAAAAGAGCACATCAGAATATGCAAATATTGTAGCAATTCGTAAATCAGAAAAAAACAACAAAGCAATCAAGAAGTTAATGGCGGCATTACAATCCAAATCAACACAAAACTGGATTAAAAAGCACTTCAAAGGAGCAATTTTACCTGCTAAATAATATCAGATTTGTTTAATTAATAGATGTGAACGAGGGAAATTTTATTTGTCTTGTTTACATCTATTATTGTTTTAGACGAACTAAATAATTTTTGGTTATAAAAATAAGCTAAAAACTATAGTCTATCGATTTTAATTCACGGTTTAAAATGTTATTATAGAAAGAGTAACTAAAAGTATAGCATGTAAGAATAAGAAATGAGGAATGTCAATTGCCAAGTGGTCAGGCGAGTCTCGATTTGATCATTGTCGTAGTAGTATTTTTCTTTGCAGCATTTTTTGTTGCTGCTGAATTTGCACTAGTTAGTGTACGAAAAAGCGCCCTTGAGAGTGCTTTAGAATCGGGCTCAGGAAATGAGCGCAAGTTGAAGTTAGCAGTAAAGATGACATCGAGTTTGAACGAATATCTTTCGACGACGCAAGTAGGAGTTACGTTGTCAGGAATTATTTTAGGTTGGATTGGGGCAGATTCTTTATCACGAATGTTAAAGGATTTATTTGAAACATTCAACTTAAGTCATACAACTGCGGTTGCAATTAGTGCAACTTTAGGTGTGGTGTTATTAACGTATTTGGAAGTTGTTTTGACAGAGATTGTGCCAAAAAACATTAGTATTGATAAGCCGATTCAGGTGATGATGTTTATTGTCACACCATTACATTACTTCCATATACTATTTTATCCTTTTGTGTGGTTGCTTAATGTATCGGCAACAGGAATTGTTAAAATGCTAGGGATGCAACCAGCGGGTGAAGAACAAGATATCCTATCACAAAATGAAATATTGAATATCTCTAAAACATCTGTTTCCGGTGGTGCTTTGGATAAAGAAGATTTAGTCTATATGCAAAGAGCCTTTGATTTTAATGATAAAGTTGCCAAAGATGTGATGATTGACCGAACAAGTTTAGAGGTTATTGATGTTACAGAAACGGTGCATGATGTGATTGCAGCATATTTAAAAGAGGGCTACACTCGTTTTCCAGTAGTTGCCAATAATGATAAAGATAAAATATTAGGATATGTGTATATTTATGACATGATTCGCCAAGCACAAGTTGACGATACAGTTCGCGTAAGTAAGTTATTAAGGACGATTATTACAGTTCCAGAAATAACTCCTATTCAAGATTTGTTACAGCAAATGATTAAAAAACAAACACCAATTGTGGTTGTCTTAGATGAGTATGGTGGAACAAGCGGAATTGTAACAGATCGCGATATTTATGAGGAATTATTCGGAACGGTTAAAGATGAAATTGATGATGTTTCTGGAGAGGATATCATTAAAGATAGCGATGGAACATATCGAATTTCAGGAAAAACAACATTGTATGATTTTGAACGTTATTTCCGCTATCGAAATGAAAGTTTTCAGGAATCTGATAGTGTGACAATAGCGGGATATTTATTGGAAAATTATAAGATTAAGCTTGGTAGTGTAGTTACAATTGGTGATTTTGAGATTACTATTACAGAATTTAAACGTAATTACATTGAATGGATGAAAGTTACACGTAAGCCACAAACTGAGCTTGAAGAAGATGTTAAAGTGCAAGAAGATAAGTACTTTGATTGATATTAAGGAGGAGAAGTTGAGAATAATGGTTCTCAAGCTCCTCTTTTTTACTAAATTTGGGTGTTAGTAAAAGGCATAATTGCGATTTTTAACGATAGAAAGGGTGAAATTTTATGGATAGAATATTACCGCTTAAAAGTGCAGTTAATTATAGAGAAATGGGTGGCTATAAGACTACAACTGGTTATACGACTAAATGGCATAAATTAATCCGCTGTGGCAGTTTAAGTTACTTATCAAAAAAAGATGTTAGCTATATATATGACTATGGAACACGGTATATTATTGACTTTCGTTCAAATAGTGAAACCTCAATTTATCCGGATAAAAAAATAGCTGGAGTAACGCATGTTAACGCTCAAGTTTATCCCTTTGAAAATTCGTTATTTAAGAATCTAGGTGTTATTGCTTCGATGAAATTAGGAAAGGTGAATTTTATTGATGAAGCATACGCTCAAATGCTAGTAGATCCGCATGCACAACAAGCTTATCGACAATTTTTTAAGTATTTGTTAGAAAACGATAAAGACGATGAAAGTTTAGTTTTTCATTGTACTGCTGGAAAAGATCGAACTGGTGTAGGAGCGTTTTTAGTGTTAAGTGCTTTAAAGGTTGAACAACAAACGATATTGGAAGATTATTTATTAACTAATTTGGCATATAGTCAAGAATCGACAGAACAGGTTAATAAGTTATTAACACATACTCCGGCTAACCAGTTAGCAGATAAATTAAATACTAGATTAGCTGTAAGTCAAGATAATTTTGAGATACTTAACAAGGTTTGTGTAACGCTATGTGGTAGTGTTGAGCAGTATCTAAAGATGAAGCTAGGTTTGACATCAGCAGATTTAACAAAGTTGCAACAAATTTACTTAGAATAGGAGTTAAAAATGGCAAAGATGATTAAAGCTGTGGCAGCAGTTATTCAAGATGAGCAGGGTAATATTTTATTAGGGAAGCGTCAGTTAAAAAGAGTTGGCGGAGGCTTTTGGGAATTTCCAGGTGGAAAAATAGAAAAAAATGAAACACCTAAAAATGCATTATTAAGAGAATTAGTTGAGGAGCTAGGGGATAAAGCCCAGATAGGCAAAGAGGTATTACCAGCTGTTGTATATGCGTATCCGTGGGGGACAGTTGAAATAAGTTTTTATTTTGCTAAATTACAAACACAAAATTTAACCACGGTGGCGGATAGTGAATTTTGTTGGGTTACACCCAAAAAAGCGAAAAAAATGAACGTTTTAGCGGCAACACGACCAGTACTAGAGGTATTAGAAAATGAGCAGTAGATTTGAGCAAACATTGACAGATAGTGTTTTGAACAGCTTTATTGATCAGACGCACTATCTTACTAATCGCGAGTTAGCCCCAAGCTTGATTACTAATACAGCAAAAGATAATACCTGGATGGCGTTAAGAGCACAATTAGAACACTGTAAAAGTTTTAGTTTTGCGGTAGCTTTTATTACTTTGGACATATTAGCCCCATTAAAAGTTATTTTGGCAGACTTAGCAATTAAAGGAATTAAGGGCCGGTTGTTGACTGATAATTATTTACAATTTAATAATCCCGCCGTGTTTGAAGAATTGTTAAAGTTAAAAAATGTTGAAGTCAGACTAGCACAAACACAAGGTTTTCATGTTAAGGGCTATTTATTTGAACATGAAAACTATACTAGTGCAATTATTGGAAGTGCCAATCTAACTCGTTCAGCGCTATTAGTAAATAAAGAATGGAATTTACAGGTTAATTCTCTGCAAAATGGACAATTAACAGAACAGTTTAAAAATGAATATCGAGCCCTTTGGCAAGATAGTATAGCTTTATCTGCTGAGTGGTTGGCAGAATATAAAAAGACGTATCAAGAACAAAAAAGAATAACTAGAGCAAAAGCAAATCTAGAAATAACACCGAATAAAATGCAAAAGCAAGCACTTTTAGCGTTAAGCGAATTACGAAAAACGGGAGCCAAGAGAGGCCTAGTTGTTTCAGCTACTGGAACGGGGAAAACATATCTAGCAGCACTAGATGTAAAACAGTATCAGCCACAAAGGTTTTTGTTTATTGTCCATCGTGAACAAATACTAAAAAAAGCGTGTGCCAGTTTTCAAACAATTATTGGTGGTCAAAAGGATGATTTTGGCTTTTTAGTGGGTCAAAAGCGACAGATTGGGGCAAAATATCTTTTTGCAACAGTCCAAACATTAGCTAAACCGGAAGTACAAGCTTTATTTTCTCCATCGGATTTTGATTATATTTTGATTGATGAGGCACATCGTAGTGGGGCTAAAAGTTATCAACAGTTATTTGCATATTTTAAACCTAAGTTTTGGTTAGGCATGACAGCTACACCTGAACGTAGTGATGATGTTAGTATCTTTGAACTGTTTGATTATAAAGTAGCTTATGAGATTAGATTGCAGGATGCACTTAGTGAGAATATGTTAGCTCCATTTCATTATATTGGATTACAAGATTATGAATACGCGGGCAAGCTGATTGATGATAAAACACCGTTGAACAAACTAGCTTCTAGTGAACGGGTTAATTATATTCTGAAGCAACTAAAATATTATGGAGATAGTAGTCTGAAGACACGAGGGCTAATTTTTTGTAGTCGTCAAGAAGAAGCCTTTGAGTTGGCAGAACTGTTAACAAAGCGCGGGCACAATAGTCAGGCATTAACTAATCAACAAAGTGTTATAACACGCCAAAATGCTGTTAAAAAATTAGAAAACGGTCAACTAGAATATTTGATAACTGTGGATATCTTTAACGAAGGTATTGATATTCCATGTGTTAATCAAGTGGTCTTGTTACGGAATACACAGTCAAGCATTGTCTTTATTCAACAATTAGGCCGCGGATTACGAAAGTATCCTAATAAAGAGTATGTAACAATTCTAGATTTTATTGGTAATTATAAGAATAATTACTTAATTCCATTGGCATTGTCTGGAGACAGGTCGTGTAGTCGTGATAATGCACGAACAACGCTGGCATTACAACAAACAATCGGTATTTCAACAATTAATTTCACAAAAATTGCGCAAAAACAAATCTATGCAGCGTTACAAGCTGTTAAATTAGATGCTTTGAAAAATCTACGTGAACAATATCGAGAGTTAAAAGCGCAGTTAGGCCGAATACCGCTGTTATATGATTTTCAGCGTTTTGGTTCGATTGACGCAAGAGTGTGGGCTAAAAACAATTCGTTAGATAACTATGCTAGCTTTTTACAAAAAGAAGGTGTGAAGTGCCAGCTATCCTTGTATGCGCAACAGGTACTAACGTTTGTAACCAAAGAATTAGTAAATGGAATGCGGGCACATGAATTAATCTTATTAGATATGTTAATGAGAAAAAATGAAGTTAGCAAAGAAGAATATCTAACTGAATTGAGGCAACACAACTGTTATATCTCAATGGATGTTTTGCAAAGTGTAAATCAAATCTTAATGTTGGATTTCTTTAGAATCAAAGCGGGTGCAAAGCTAAAGGCTGAACAGTATGGTGATAAACCGCTGATGCAATATCAAAACGACAGTTACTATTTAAATGGTGAATTACAGGCTTGCTTAAGACAGGAAGTTTGGTTTAAGCGATTATTTGAAGATGTGATAAAAACAGGTTTACTTATCACGCAAGAGTATAATCCAGCAAAGCAGTTTACCCGTTTTAAAAAGTATACGCGTAAAGATGTTTGTCGCTTATTGAATTGGCCCAAAGATGTTAGTGCCCCGATGTATGGTTATCGAGTAGGAGAAAAGGAATGTCCTATTTTTATTACCTATCAAAAAGCAACTGATATCAAAGCTGCTTTACGATATCAAAATGAATTTAGCACAAACGGAATCATTCGCTGGTTTACTAGAAGTCCACGGCATATGGATTCGACAGAAGTAAAACAGCTACTTACTGGTGTTAAAGAACATCGACAAAAAATCGTATTACAGCTTTTTGTTAAGCGTAGTGATGCTGAGGGCAAGGGCTTTTATTATTTAGGCAATGCGAATATTCTTCCTGATTCAATTAAAGAAGAACAGCTACCAATTCCAAATAAAAAAGCTAAGCAGGTTGTAGGAATGGATCTACAATTGCAACAAGCATTAAGTTCATACGAATATCGATTGTTGACAGGTGAATAAAGTACTTTTGAATTAAAAAACAAGTCGCTGATAGGTCTTGAAAAAACTATCAAGAAAAATGAATTAATAACTAGAAAAATTATAATAAAAGGTTGTTTTATAAAAAAAAGATTAGAACTCTTGCAATTGGTAAGTTTTTTTTGTACATTATAAAACAATAAAATAAATTTAAAGGAGAGTTTTGTAATGTCAAATTGGGATACAAAATTTGCAAAAAAAGGATTTACATTCGATGATGTTTTGCTGATTCCAGCAGAAAGTCATGTACTACCAAATGAGGTAGCGTTAGGTGTGCAACTAGCTAAAAATATTAAATTAAATATCCCAATAATTAGTGCAGGAATGGATACGGTCACAGAATCAGCAATGGCAATTGCAATGGCACGTCAAGGTGGATTAGGTGTAATTCATAAGAATATGACAATTGAGCGTCAAGCTGATGAAGTTCGCAAAGTGAAGCGTTCAGAAAGCGGTGTTATTATTGATCCTTTCTTCTTAACACCAGAGAATCCAGTGCGTGAAGCAGAAGCCTTGATGAAAAAATATCGTATCAGCGGTGTTCCAATTGTAGAAACATTAGAAAATCGTAAATTAGCTGGTATCATTACAAATCGTGATTTACGCTTTGTGACTGACATGAGTGAAAAAATTGGCGATGTAATGACCAAAGAAGTGTTAGTTACAGCACCAGAAGGAACATCTTTAAAAGAAGCAGAAGCAATTTTACAAGCACATAAGATTGAAAAACTACCAATGGTAGATAAAGACGGTAGATTAACTGGCTTAATTACCATTAAAGACATTGAAAAAGTTGTTGAATTCCCAGATGCAGCTAAAGACGAGCATGGTCGCTTGTTAGTAGCTGCAGCAATTGGCGTTACAAGTGATACCTTTGAACGTGCAACTGCATTATTAGATGCTGGTGCAGATGCATTAGTTATTGATACAGCGCATGGACATTCTGCGGGTGTTATTCGTAAAATAAAAGAGATTAGAGCTAAATTCCCAGAAGCAACTTTAATTGCCGGAAATGTAGCTACTGCAGCAGCAACAAGAGCTTTATATGATGTAGGTGTTGATGTTGTTAAAGTAGGGATTGGACCAGGTTCAATTTGTACAACACGTGTGGTTGCAGGCGTAGGTGTACCACAATTAACAGCTATATATGATGCAGCAGCTGTTGCACGTGAATATGGAAAAACAATTATTGCTGATGGTGGTATCAAATATTCAGGTGATATCGTTAAGGCAATTGCAGCCGGTGGTTTTGCAGTAATGTTAGGTTCAATGTTAGCCGGGACAGATGAAGCTCCTGGTGAAACAGAAATCTATCAAGGTCGTCGCTTTAAGACCTATCGCGGAATGGGTAGCCTAGCTGCTATGGATTCCTCACATGGTTCATCAGATCGTTACTTCCAAAGTGGTGTCAATGAAGCCAATAAGTTAGTCCCAGAAGGTATTGAAGGCCGCGTTGCTTATAAGGGTAGTGTTGCTGATATTATTTACCAAATGGTCGGTGGTTTACGCTCTGGAATGGGTTATTGTGGCTCTGGTGATTTGAATAGTTTGCGTGAAGATGCACAATTTGTCCAAATTACAGGTGCCGGTTTAATTGAATCACACCCACATGACGTTCAAATTACCAAAGAATCACCTAACTATACACGAAAATAAGAGATGCTTTTCTAAAAAAACGCATCTGAGATTTTATCTCGGATGCGTTTTTTATTTGATATGTGGTACTAATAGATGTATCCCAAGATAGCTATGGGTGCATAAGCCAGGGTAGCCTAGATAATTTAAATCCCGACTATCTAAGAGGATAAAGTTAGTGCTTACTAACTAATTGCGTTTTGTACTACGCGCATTATATAAATATTAATGCGGTAATTTTATTTTTGGAGTAAGCATATATCTTTTTGTTAGTTTAAAGCGATTATAGCATAGGTATAGTAAACAAATTAACCAAGTCAGTAAAGTTATAACTAAAACAAAATTAAACCAACTACCGATATTATAACTAACAACTAAACGGTTCTTTCCTGCATGTTGCATTACGACCGGGGTTCCAATATCAGACAATTCATACTGATGTTTTGTTAGTTTTTTATTGTTTAAGACTAAACTGGTTTTATCATACTTAATTACAGGGACACTGATTGGCTCTTTTTTATCACCATACCAGGTGATAATCAATTTGTTTTTTGAAACAGTTTTTGTAAAGTAATCGCTAGGCCAAATAATGAAATATTCATATAAATCATAATTTCCTTTTTTATTATCATGATAGCTAGGTAAATAATCCGGTGTTTTCTTTTGAACTAAAGACAATAACTCGGCTAAATTTGTTGAATACAGTGAGTTACGAATTTTAGTAGTACTCCTAGTATCAAAGACAAAGGTGCTTTCATCTTTGATGGGATCATTATGCGTTAACCAGCGTTCATAACGATTATTTAGTAGTAACATAGTTTGAATGAAGCCAACTAATACTAATAAACACAAAATAGGATAGATAATCCTAAAATGATGTTTAGATAACTGTTTGGAGAGAATCGTTCCACATAAAACACAAGCTAAAATTGTTGGAATTACAAAGAAACGAAATGGAAATTGGAAAATCTCAAGCATTTTTATTTTGTATTTTGTAATAAAATACCATGGAAAAAGACTGGTAGATAATAACAAAAAGGTGAAAAAAGTACCAGTTGTAATCTTTAACAAGGGTGAATAATTATGCCAAAACTTAAAAGAAATATAGATTAAAGCAATTATTATTAAAGCAAGTGGTATTGGCGTAAACAGCCAGTACATACTGCGTTCGGTAATGCTGTAAAGATACATATGCTTGTTTGTAAATGGTAATATTAAATTATTTGATGATGTAACAGCTAATAAAACTGTCCAAACATTTAATGTGAGAATTAAAAATAAACTAATAGCTATAACAAGTTTAAGAATATCTTTTTTTCTGGTTGGTGAGGTTATTAAGCCGTAGCCAAAAAAAGGAAGATAAGTTAGTACCAAAAAAACAGTGCTTAAGACATGTACTTGAAGTAATAATGAAACACAGCAAGCAAGTTTGATGGCGTTAAGCTCATGTGTTTCAGCGTATTTAAAAGCAGGAATCAAGGCAAGCGGTGTAAAAGCAGCACCCCAACTGGTAAAGCCTTGCCGTAAAGTCCAGTATTGAATACAAAAAGTAGTCAAATAAAAACAAGATAATGTCACAGCAACACGAGCTTTGATGTGGACAGTGCGTAATAAAGCATACATTGAAAAACTTGCGATAAGGTTTAAAACAAGGCGAGAAAGCATTTGGTAGTTATACCAGGTTTTAGCTAATAAAACCAAACCACCTTGGAAATAAGCGAAAAGTGGCCCATATAAGGCATTGACGATACGTCCAGATTGTTGAAAACCATAGGTAGAAATAAAATAGTGGAAATTGCCAGTTTTTATTTGCATAGCGGCATCATAAAATCGATTATAGTGAAAAAGAAAATCTTCGCCTAAGATTACTCCACCAGTAAGATATTGAGGTAAGACAAGCAACAAAGAAAATGTGATTAAAGAGCCACTTATTAATAACCGACGTTGGTATTTTTGCATGAAGATACGTCCTTCCAAAAAAGAGAATAGATCAAGCAACAAAGAGACATAATCAATAAGGAAGGTTGAGTAAGTTAAAATTAGTCTACCTTCCTTAGATATTGGTGAAATCCTTGAGCTTTGAAACACAGCATGAAGTGAGGATATTTAGCGAAGACTAAATAAAAACTGTGCTATTCTCTTTTGATGTCTATATTATGCTAGCAGTTAGTTAAAAAGATACGATAGACTTACTAACAAATTTTTGTAAACAATAGTTCATTTTCCCTTAAGATTTTACAAATCTTTATTGTTAAATATTAAAAACTATTATTTAATAAGTATCTGTATCTAAGTAATGATTAAAATAAGCAACGTTAACACTATCATTAGTCAGGACTAGTTTTGAAACACAGCCATTTTTAGGACTAATACTAATATCGATGGTGGGGTCAAAGTGATGAATGATACTGCGAATAGTTGTTCCATGGCTAACAATTAAGATGTTTTGATTATCATGGGCAATATTTTTAACTTTAGCAAAACCTTCATCAAGTCGTTGCCAGAATTCAGCATTGTTTTCGGCATTATTAAAAGGATCAGCAGCTTTAGCAAAATCGCGGGCTTCTTCAATAGAGTATTTTTCAATTATCTCAGCAAAAGTTTTACATCCATGCGAACCGCCAATTATAAACCATGCATTACCGGAATCAGCACCTTCAAAATAGCCATAGCCTTGTTCTCTAAAGTTAGCTAATTCAATAGGTTGTGGGAGTGTATTTTTATTTTCACTTAAAACACCCTCACATGTTGTAGCAGCACGCATTGTATCACTATGAAAAGCATGATCAAACTTGATATGTGCAAGTCTTTTACCAGTAGTATGTGCTTGTTTCACTCCTAAATCGGTCAAAGATGAATCACACCAACCTTGCATTCTGTTGTAGCGGTTTAAAATTGTTTGCCCATGACGGACAAGATAGATATTAAATGACATAATAAATCCTTTCGTTGTTAAACATATATTCATCTTAGTATAGCATATTTAAAATGATGCCTTAAATTTGTGTCTCTTTTTTACGGCGCAAGAATTTTATTAAACCAAATATTGCGCTAGGAATAATAGCCAACAAAGCAATACCAATAAAGATTAGCGAGAAATGTTGTTGGACAATCGGAATTCTTCCAAAAAAGTAGCCAGTGATTACAGCAACGCCAACCCAAAGGGAGACACCTAACAGATTGTATAAAGAAAAACGACTAAACTTCATATGAACTGTTCCTGAAATTAAAGGAATAAAAGTTCTAATAAAAGGAACAAACCGTCCAAATACCACCGTTTTACCTCCGTGTCTTTTAAAGAAACGTTGAGCTGTTAGAAGTTTTGAAACAGGAATGTATCGCTTGAAGATAGTTAATCGTTCTAGGTGACGACCAATTGTGTAGTTGACGGTATCACCAAGTAACGCAGCAAAAAAGAAGACGGCAGTAAGCTTGTAGATATCAAGCGTATTAGCATCAACTGCGGCAATCGAACTAGTAAAAAAGATTAACGATTCACCTGGTAAGTATGGGAAAACCACTAGGCCTGTTTCTGCAAAAATAATGAGGAAGAACAGCAAGTAAGACCAATTGCCACTGGCCTGAACTAGTGGAAACAGTGTTTGATTAAAATGTAAAATTGTATGCACGACTTGCTGCAAAAAAATACCTCCTTTGATAGCTCTTTTCTTAAGATTAGAACGAATTTAGATAAAATGCTAGTCGGAGTGCTTAAAAATTAAAAAGTTCAAAGTTTCTTTACCTATGTTAAAAATAACGTAATAGTTGCTTGAAACTTCTTTTATGTGATACAATTATTTACCAGAAAATTTGTGACGGGGAGAGATAGAATGGTCAATGTAAAGAAGCAAGAACAGCAACATATGGATGATGTTGTTGCTAAGATTCGCAGTGCTGAGGATAGAGATAGACAAGACATTGCAGAAGTTCAAGAAGATCGACGTGCAATTCAAGCCGACTTTTCTAATAACGTTCGTATCAAAGTTGGCACTTACTCAGGGATGATGGAAACTGCATTAACTGTTCGCCAACAGCAAAAGTTACTTGAAGAACGTGAAAATAATTGGAAACAAGCAAGTCAACATTTAGAAATATTAGAGAAATTAGAAAAAAAGCCTTATTTTGCAAGGATAGACTTTCAAGAAGAAGGCGAACCTAAATCAGAGAAAATTTATATTGGCCTAGCTACTTTTGCCGATAAACCAGATAATTTTTTGATTTATGATTGGCGTGCACCAATATCGAGTATTTATTACGATGGTGGTGGCTTGGGTAATGTAACCTACATGACACCCGACGGAAAACGAAATGTTAATCTAACTTTGAAGCGCCAATTCATGGTAGAAGATGCCAAAATAAGTGTTGTTTTTGATACAGATGAAACAGTTGGCGACCAGATGCTGTTAGAAGTGTTGGATGAAAATGCTGATACGAAAATGAAAAGTATCGTAACGACGATTCAGCAAGAACAAAATAAAATAATTAGAGATACAGATGCAGAATTGTTATTTGTGCAAGGAGCAGCTGGTTCAGGAAAAACATCGGCTGTTTTACAGCGAATCGCATTTTTACTATATCGTTATCGCGGTAAATTAACATCGAGTCAAGTTGTTTTATTTTCACCTAATCAATTGTTCAACGATTATATTGATCAGGTTTTACCAGAATTAGGTGAGCAAAATATGTTGCAGATGACGTATTATCAACACGTACAACGCCGACTACCTAAAATACATGTGGAAACTTTGCAAGAACGTTTTGAAGAAGAACAAAATGAATTAAACAAAAAATTGAAAGTTTTAAAAGATAGTTTAAAATTTTTCGACGTAACAACGGCGTATACTAGATACTTGGAAACAAATGGCGTTCGTTTTAGAGATATTAAAATCGGGAGCGAAATCTTTTTTAAAAAGGAACATATTCGTAAAATATATTATAGTTTTAATGAAAATTATCATTTGCGTAATAGACTCTCGGCAACTAAAGAACGTTTGATTAAAGAATTAAATAGTAGAATCAATAAGCTAGCACGGACAGATGAGGTTCAAAAAGAAATTCAAGACTTAAGCCAAGAACAATTGAATAAGTTGTATGGGGATCGCCCCCGTAATTTTGCGAATGCAGAAAAAGAAATGAATTTCTTAGGTCATCAATATGTAATGCGGGAATTTCAAGGTGTACATCGTGCGATTATTAAAAATCGGTTTATTAATATAAATGCACAATACATTAATTTTTTACGTAGTGTACCTGATTTAGTAGATTTGAATAAATTTGCTTTGAGTATAGATGAATGGCAATTACACATAAGTAAAGTTAGGGATAACTTAAAGCAAAAGAAACTTTCATTGACAGATGTCACTTCATATTTATATTTATATGATTGTATTACCGGTAAACGCGGTGAAAATGACATCAAACAGGTTTTTATTGACGAGATACAAGACTATACGGCTTATCAACTGGCTTTTTTGAAACAAGGATTTCCACGTGCCAAATTTACGATGCTAGGCGATTTGAATCAAGCAATTTTTACACACGAAAATAGCCACAGCTTATTAAGTGAATTAGGGACAATGTTTGATGCTAAAAAGACAAAGGTTGTTCAACTCACGAAGTCATATCGCTCAACACAACAGATTACTGATTTTACAAAAGAAATCTTATTAGATGGTGAATCAGTGACGGCATTTGAAAGAAAAGGTGAGAAGCCACAGTTAACAAGCGCAGTGGATGAAGCAATCTTGGTTGAAGATGTAGCTAAGTGTTTACAAAAAAATACAGCTGATAAGTTAACGACGGCGATTATTGGCAAGAGTTTAGCCGAATGTGCTCAATTAACGGAGGCTTTAAAACAAAAAGGAATTCAAACAACGTTGATTAAAACGGAAAATCAACGATTAGCGAATGGAACAATTATTGTACCAGCATATTTAGCAAAAGGGTTAGAGTTTGATGCAGTTATTATGTGGCAAGCTAATGCAGCAAATTATAATGATGATAGTGAGCGACAATTAGTTTATACTATTTGTTCGCGGGCGATGCATCGTCTTGATATTTTTGCGACCGGTGATTTTACGCCATTGTTTGAACGAATCAATCCAGAATTGTATAATATTAAAAAGTATTAGTGGAATTTAGGAAGTAGCAAATCAAAAAGAGTCTGGAATATGCAGCATGTTCCTAACGTTAAAAACGTTAGGAATACACGCTGATAAAAATTCCAGACTCTTTTATTTTTGAATATTGTGCACTGAAAGGCAGTTAGCTATGCCTAATCTTTGTAATTCGATAATTCATAGATTTTTTGGCTTGTGCAACTGCTGTGGGTGCTATTTTTTAGGATATAGTTTGCATATAAGCTTAATTTTAGAAATTTAAGGTGATATTATTTTTAGTAATATCAGCCAGTCTTGTTCTAATAATGTCACGTAAATTTTTAGTGAGGAGGTCATATGCCAATGCTGAATAATGTAATTCATCCACTTGCAGTAATTGTGCAGGAATATTGGCAAGCATTATTTTGTGCCAGTTTAAGCAAGGAATATCAAGCCTTTGAGCTAAGTCAAAAGTTGCTTTTGCATAAGCAGCCATCTGTTTGTCTGGACGATGGTCTTGATGTGAAGGGCCTGCAACACCCGGAGTAATTAGGATACATTTTTTAGTGCCAATTGTTTGACAGATTTTTTTAAGATTATTGGTATAATCACTTAAACTTGTTTGTTCATCTGCAACATCATTTGTGCCAAAAAAAATAGTTACTAATGTAGGATCTACTTCTAAAACATCGGCTTGAAGACGGTCGAGTGCATTACGAGTTATATCCCCAGGAACACCACGATTAATAAATTCTGTTTCTGGAAAATAGTTTTGTAATTTATGTGAGAAGATAGCTGACGGATAACCATCAGTCACTCCTGCGGTGATACTATCACCAAGTAATACGATTCTATTCATTTATTTAACTAACCTTTCTGTAATTCTAAATTTTTCAACTATGAAATGGCACAATATATTGTAACGCAAAAATTTATTTTATGAAAGCAAGAAAGCGGTTATCTACATATGTTATAATGTTTAGGTAAATCGAGACAAATTGAGGTAACGTAATGGAAAACCAGTTAAATTACTACAAGATTTTGCGAAACGAATGGAAGGAGTTTTCTAGAGATCGGATTGTTCCACTGACACAGGGTGAACTAGCTCATATTCTGTCTTTGAATGACCGTATATCCCAAGATGACGTTAAAGAAGTATATATGCCATTGGTACATTTGATTGGGTTACGCTGGAAAATTCAGCAACAAAAACTAGTTCAACAAGCGCAGTTTCTTGGTAAAAAGCGACCGCAAAAAGTACCGTTAGTTATTGGAATTGCTGGCTCTGTAGCGGTTGGCAAGAGTACGACAGCACGACTATTAAAGACATTATTAAAAGAAATATATCCAACTAAAAAAATTCAATTAATTACAACAGACGGTTTTTTATATTCAACAGCAGAGTTAAAAAGACGCCATATTTTAGCTCGCAAGGGATTTCCTGAAAGTTATGATATGGATCGTTTGCTGCATTTTATGGATGATGTAAAAAATAATTTACCAGCTAAAGCACCAGTCTATTCACATAATGTTTACGATATAATAGCTGGCGAATACGAAGTAATTGAAGATGTTGATATTTTAATTGTAGAGGGAATTAATGTTTTACAGTTACCGTCTAATCAGCAGTTATATATTAGCGATTATTTTGATTTTTCTATTTATGTCGATGCCAAAGAAGAGTTAATTAAGCAATGGTATCTAGAAAGATTTGATATGTTACTGGATATTGCAAAAAAAGATCGCAAAAACTATTATTATGGCTATGCAATTGGTGATCGCTCTGCGGCTGATGCCATGGCTTTAGATGTTTGGCAAAAGATAAATCATCCTAATTTACACGAATACATCTTGCCAACAAGAAATCGAGCTGATTTAATTATGTCAAAAGGGAAAAATCACTTAATAAGCGAACTATATTTGAAAAAATATTAGAAAAATACTAGAAATGTTTAGAAGTTGCTCTAAAAAGATTGACCTTATCTATGTTCATCGTTAAAATGAACTATAGCAAAGCAAATAAATTAATGAGGTGGATATCTTGGCTAATGTTGATATGCAGGCTTTCGATGAAATTATTGTCTTGGACTTTGGAAGTCAGTATAACCAATTAATCACACGTCGGATTCGCGAATTTGGTGTTTACTCAGAGCTATTGTCACACAAACTGACAGCAGCGCAAATTAAGAAGATGGCTCCTAAGGGAATTATCTTTTCAGGTGGACCTAACAGCGTATACGATAAGAATGCATTTGAAGTTGATCCTGAAATTTTTAATTTAAACATACCTATTTTAGGTATTTGTTATGGAATGCAATTGATGGCATACAATTTACCAGGTGGTAAAGTCGAAAATGCATCGAACAAAGAATATGGTAAAGCTGATATTACGGTAAAAGATGACCAGGCTGTTATGTTCAAAGAACTTCCTGCAAATCAAACAGTATGGATGAGCCATGGAGATTTAGTAACAAAAGCGCCAGATGGTTTTAGTGTTGTAGCGACAAGTGAAAACTGTCCCATTGCTTCAATCTCAAATGATGCCAAGAAATTTTATGGCTTACAATTTCACCCAGAAGTGCGTAACACAGAATATGGTAATGATATTTTGCGCCATTTTGCTTTTGATGTCTGTGAGGCTAAAGCAAATTGGTCAATGGATGATTTCATTAACATGCAAATCGAAAAAATTCGGGCAACAGTTGGCAATCAAAAAGTCTTATTAGGCCTTTCAGGTGGAGTAGATTCTTCAGTTGTTGGTGTTTTACTACACAAGGCAATTGGTAGTCAATTAACGAGTATTTTTGTTGATCATGGCCTATTGCGTAAAGGCGAAGCAACGCAAGTTATGGATAGTTTAAGCGGCAAATTTGGTTTAAACATTATTAAAGTTGATGCTAAAGACCGCTTTATGAGCAAGTTAGCTGGTGTTTCAGATCCAGAAAGAAAACGTAAAATTATTGGTAATGAATTTATCCAAGTTTTCGATGATGAAGCAACAAAACTACAAGGAATTAAGTTCTTAGCTCAAGGAACATTATATACGGATGTGATTGAATCTGGGACTGATACAGCTCAGACAATTAAGTCACACCATAATGTTGGTGGATTACCTGAAGACATGCAATTCAAGTTAATCGAACCTTTAAATACATTATTTAAAGATGAAGTTCGTGAATTGGGTGAAAAGCTAGGCATGCCACATGAATTAGTTTGGCGTCAACCATTCCCAGGTCCTGGTCTAGGAATCAGGGTTATTGGTGAGATTACAGAAGAAAAATTAACCATTGTTCGTGACTCAGATCTTATTTTACGTGAAGAAGTTGCTAAACATGGGTTAGACAAAGAAATCTGGCAATACTTTACTGTTCTACCAGGAATTCGTTCTGTTGGTGTTATGGGTGATGGACGCACATATGATTATACAATTGGGATTCGAGCAGTTACCTCCATTGATGGCATGACCGCTGATTTTGCACAAATTCCATGGGATGTCTTGCAAGAAATCTCGGTTCGAATTGTTAATGAAGTAGATCACGTTAATCGCGTAGTGTATGATATAACGTCTAAGCCACCTGCAACGATTGAATGGGAGTAATAAATGAACCGTTTTAGCTTAGTTAGCAATTGCTTTCTAAGCTATTTTTAAAGGAAGAGCTAACAAAAAGCTAACATTAAAGGAATAAAAAAGAAAGTAGGTGAGGAGAATGGAAAAAGAGAAAGAATCACAAATGATTGTTACAGTCCGAGTAAAGCAAAAAGCTGCAGACTTGTATAAGGCTATAATGATTGAAAATGATATTACGGTAACTGATGATTTAGTAAGTCACATGATAAAGCAAATCAATCAATATATGTTATTAGAAAGTGAGTTACAGATTGATGACAAAAATCTTTCTAAATTAAATGTGCGTGTTGATAGAGATTTGTATAAAAAATATAAAATTAAAATGACTTTAAACCATACTACTCCGACAGCAGATATTACTCGTTATGTGATGCATATTATAGAGAGTAAGGGAAAATAAAAAATAGTTGGATAAGTAAAGCAGAATTTAAAAATTCTGCTTTTTTATTTAGACTTATTGACTTACAAAAGACAATAGTGTATCTTATTAGTAAGGCAAGAAGTCTTTAAGCCAGAAAAGAGGGTAGCTAAATATTTCTAGAAGAATTAGAAGAAATTGAAAAAGAGGAAGGGAAAGAAATAAATTTTGAAAACTGGGATAAATTGGAGGAGTTAATTATGAAAAAGAAAGTTTTTATTGATTTTGAAGGTATAAAAAATGCGAATGAAGACGCAATATTAAGAGCATTTGGAAGGTCAAGTTTAAATCAAAATCAGAAAGAAGAATTTTGTTCTTTACTTGATGAAGAAATGAATTATGGTAAAATCAAAATTCTAACTTTAGAAGCTGAAGGGCCGAAGGAATTTATTTTGGGGCAACATGATGGTGAAGTGAGAGCGTTAATATTCACATATCAGGATTAATAATTATGAAAAAATAGTTGGATAAGTAAAGCAGAATATTTAAATTCTGCTTTTTTTGTTAAACCTTATTGACTTACGTAAGGCAATGGTATATCTTATTAGTAAGGCAATAAGCCTTTAAGTTAAGAAGGGAGATAGCTAAATATTTCTAGAGGAATTAGAAGAAATTGAAAGAGAGGAAGCGAAAATAGAAATTGGAATATAAGGGGGATATTTATGAATTGTAGTGTCATTGAAGAAGTGCATGCAATACCGTTCGTACTTCGGCCATTGATTGATGACTTTTTTCAAGTTAAAGAAGCTCGAGAACTTAATCGCCTATTGAATGAAAGTATTAAAAAAACTTGATGGAAATACCAAACCAGCAAATAGCACTCGCTTATTCCGTAGATGAGGCACTTCAAAGATTTAACAATATCTCAATAGGGAAAAAGATAGTGTTCCGTCATTTATTAGAAAAAAGAATTTGTAGTTTTATAGCGTTTAATAAAGAATTGTTGAAAAATTAGGAGGAATAAAAATGATTAATTTTAAGGATTTAGATGTAGTGGATGTTTTAAGAATATATACAATTACTGGTGCTAATTTTAATAGAATGAGTAATATCGCAGTTTCAAAGCGTTGGAGCACAAGAATTGATGAGGAGCGGTTATTAGAAGCTTGTGAAGAACTAAGTTCACAAACTAATGGTTACACAAACCAATTTGAGTTCATTTGCAACGTGCAAGCGTTTATAGAAAATTCTAAAAATTATGTTCATAACAAAAATTGCACAATTCTTTTAAAGGATTTTTTAGATAAAGAGAAAAAAATCTATATTAATTCTTATGTATATAACAAGCCTGAAGAAAATGAGGAGGAATAATATGAAGAACATCTATCGCTCGTTTAGTTGGATTATGCTTGTCGGGATTTCTCTCTTTTCCGGTTTCACCGCTAACATTGATAAGCACTATCATTGGGAGTCTTATTCTCCTTACCTAAGTGTAAAAACATTTTTGTTATTAGCTTTGGTGCTACTGTTATTAAGTTTGCCAGAGATTATCATTTCATTTGTTGAAAGAAGGAAGAAGCAATATGGATAATACATTTAATAAAATTAAGAAAATAATCTATATAATTTTGATGGTTATTTCGTTTGTCTTTTCAATTGTTTTTAGAGATGGATATTTACTAACAATTAGTAGTTTGCTAGCAATTTTGAATGTTTATTTTTGGTTAGAAAAAAAATACTTAAGGGGGAATTAATGAATGCTCGATTTTGTGATATTGATGGTTGATTTTATAAGACACAATGTTTTGCCTATTTTAATCGGTATAGTCTTTGTTATGGGACTTGCTGCGAAAGATAACTTGTTAGTTGCAGGACCGTTATATTTTGTATTTGCATTACTGGTATTGGTCTATTTTTATAAAACAAGTAAAAGCTTTATCTTAAATTTAATTGATATATTCAGAGGAAATAGAAAATGATAGGGTTCTTCTATGATTTAAAAAATAAGAGAGAGCAAAATCCAATTGTAATTTCTCTAAATGAGCGGAGTAATTACTTAGACTATCCTTTATACATTAGGATAATTACCTCTATCTTTATAGTGTTTATTATTTTCTTTTTTACTTTTGCTGTAGTGAGCGATAACTTATATATCTTACTTTTTGATGTAATCGTTAGCTTATTTTTAATAAAAAAAATTATTTATTTTAAAAAGTCATTGGAAGATTTTTGTTATAAACAGTTTTATTTCGAAATTCTATTACTTCAATTTTTGGAGGATATAAAAGACCTTGAATTATCTTTTGTGTATCAGCTTGAAGAGGATGGGACTGTGCTTCATATTGTTGCGAACAAAGGCGTGACAAATATAGAAAAGCACGAAAATTTAGAAAAAGGCTTAAGCTCTGTGTTGAATTTGCCATTTAAAAAAAAGACAGTCGGCAATTCAGTAATTAATTATTTCTTTGAGATTCAAAAACCAAAGAGATTAGTTGTAAAGGCTAAAGAAAAACTTGAATTTACTGATAAGATGGATATTGACTTAGGGTATGGAATCGTTTATAACCCTGTGAGAACACCGCATGTACTAATAGGAGGTGGAACAGGTTCAGGAAAAACAATTTTTATTTCTTTTTTCTTGATCGAGCTTATGAAAAGGCATTCAACTGTTTACATTTGTGATCCTAAAAATAGTGACTTAGGAAATCTTTCGCATTATCTTGATGACCATGTGGCTGTAACACCAAATAATATTGCTAGAGTTACTAGGTTGGCAGTTGAAGAAATGAAAAAGCGGTATTCAATAATGAACGACCCTATGAATTTTAAATATGGTTCAAATTTTGTTGACCATGGTTTTAATTCTTTATGGTTAATTTTTGACGAAATGGGGGCTTTCCAAGCTAGTGCTACAGACAAAGAGGGTAAAAAGATTGTAGATGAAGTTATGTCAAATATTAAACATATAATTTTATTAGGAAGACAAGCCGGGTGTTTCATTTTAGTTGCAGCCCAGCAAATGAGTGCCTCATCAGCCTTGAGTACGGATTTGCGTGATAATCTCGGTTTAAGAATAGCACTCGGAAATAACAGCCCAGATGGATTAAGAATGATTTTTAACACGCACATGCCAGCTTCGTTACCTGATGTAAGTGTGAAAGGTTCTGGCTTAATCTATGTTGAATCTACTGGAAAAATGGAGGCAGAATATTGGGAAGCACCTTTCGTTGATACCACTAGTTTTAATTTCATTGAGGAGCTGTTGAAATATAAAACAGCAGATAAGTATGGTTTGGAATAACGATATTAACGATATTTAAATAAAACTTGTTTTTTGTTTTATTTAAATATTGTTGCAATCAGCTTGCTGATTAAAAAATAAATTTTGAAAGAGGTAATATATAATATGACAATGACAGTAAATGATTTCCTAAATGTTGATAAGCTAGGTGTTGACTTCCTAGCAATTAAAGGTTATTCAGAAGTAAGAGATAGAGAAACAGATGAATTAAAAGCATATGCGTTGGAAGTTAACATTCAGGACCCAGAATCTCCCTTTTATTTTGAGCTAATTAAAGTTAAAGTGAAAAATCTTACTCCGACGTTAACAGTTGCTCAACTAAAGACAGCCAAGACTACTCCTATTATTCTTAAAGATTTGCAAATGGGGCAATTTAATGGAAATCTATGGTTTAACTGTGCTGATGTTCTACCAAAAAATAAATAATTCAATTTAATTACTTAGCATGGTTGGTTTTTCAAAAGGGGGCACTGCCGGGACGGCAAGAGTGCAGCGGAGCGACCCGAAAAATCAACCATGTTTAGTAATTTTAGAAGGAAAGTTTCACTTTCCTTCTATAGTATATTTATTCTATAAGACTAATAGTGGCGACAAAAACGAAAAACCCATAAAGAAAAATTGAATTTTTTAGGAGATTTAATCAGGTGTAAAGCCATGTATAATAAAAAAATCTTAAGAACTAAGGAATATACAGAGGTTTGGGAATATTCGAAATTGATTCTTACAAAAGGTGAACTCGTTGAAAAAGAAGTTCATGAAGAAAAAGAGTTGACAAAGCGCAAAGATTTTGATGAATTAACTAAGGAGGAGCAAAAAATTAGGCTTGCTTCTATGAAAAAGAAAAGACGTGAAGCCAAGTGGAGATTGCAGAGAATAATTGATTCAAATTTTGACAATCGGACTTCATTTTTAACATTAACTACAAAGGAAAATATTAAAGAACGAGAAAAGTTTATCGCTTTATTTAAGGCCTTTGTAAAGAGGTTTAATTACGCGGTATTTAATACTAAAAAAAGTAAGCTAAAATATTGCGGTTGTTTGGAAAAACAAAAACGTGGTTCTTATCATATTCATTTGCTGATGTTTGATGTTCCATATGTGCCTCATAAACAGTTATTAGAACTTTGGGGGCTTGGTGCAGTTAGGATTAATCATTTGGATAATTTAGATGATTCTGCTAATGCAGGTCGCTATGTAAGTAAGTATCTTGAAAAGGGGATTGGAGATAGCCTGTTAGAAACGTTTTCTAAAGATAGTTATTTGCGTTCTAGAAATTTAAAAATTCCTGTTGAAGAAAAACTTACAAGCTTTAAACCATTTAATATTGATGAAAAATTGGTTGTTTATGAGACTGATTATGTATCTAAAATTTATGTTGGTGGTAAATTTGAGGAAAATCCTGTTCATTATCGAAAAATAAAAAATAGAGAGGAAAATTAAAATGCTCGAAATAGAAGATAAGGCATGGGAATTTGCGGTTAAAGCCTATGGTAAGCAAACTGATTGGACTGGTAGAAAATATGCTCGAATTTTGCACGTGAATAACGTTGCAAGAACATCAAAAGAATTTGCAATGAGAGGAAATGCTTATTATCAAAATAATATCGAGCTTGTAGGTGCTGTAGCGTATTTGCATGATATTTTGGAACATACGCAGATAAAAGAAAATGAGTTGAGAAATTCTTTCCCAAATGAAGTTGTGATGGCTGTTGTGGCTATTACGAAAAGAGAAGAAGAAACTTATGGGGAATATCTAAAAAGATTGGAAAAAAATAAAATTGCTAGGTTAGTGAAAATGTGTGAAATGAAATATCGTTATGATGATTTGAATAGAATCTACAAATTGAGAATTTTTAAACTAAAAGATGAAGATTTTAAAAGGCAAGATTTTTATCATAGGGTATGGAGATATATATGGGGTAATGGAAATTGGCTTTATTGTGAATCAAGCAGAGGAGAAGAAAGTTAAGATGGATAATGAAGAAAGTTTTACAGAAAAAGCTTTGGGAGTTGCTATGAAATATCATGAGGGGCAACTTGACTTGGGAGGAAGTCCATATATTAATCATCTTATTACTGTAGGAGAATTGGTAAAAAAAGGAAATGATTTAAATACTGATGAAGTAGTCGCAATTGCTTACTTGCACGATATTTTGGAAGATACAGAGTGTAGAGAAGTTGATTTGTATAACCTTTTTTCAAAAGGAATTGTTGAAGCTGTTATTGATTTGACACGTAAACATGATGAAACATATCAGGAATATTTGGAACGGTTGAAACCAAATGAGTTGGCAAGAATAGTTAAACTTGCAGATTTAAGTAATAATCAAGATATTTCACGAATAAGTAATCCTACTAAACGGGATTTTGATAGAAGAAAGAAATATTTAAAAGCAATAAGTTTCTTGAGAAGTGAAGAGTAGTTTTTAAATGGTAATAGAGATTGGTTTTATTATGATTGAGAAAAGAAGTGATAAATTATGGAATATGTCGTTGGGGATATAGTGGAATTTAAATTTGAAAATGACTTGGTTGTTGGTGAGATTGTTGTTAGTGATTATGGTGGAGCAGTCGGTTACTCTTCAAACACATATGATATCCTTGCACAAAACATGTTATATAAGCACGTTGAGGAAAAGTTTATTGTAAGAACGATAGAAAAAACAAATAGGCTTATTTACTGGAAAAAACGTATTGAAACTTTTCTTGATGCATTAGGTAGTTTAGAAAAAGAAAGACTAAAAAAAATAAAAATAGGTCAAAATTTACTTGAATTGAATAAACAAATAAAAACAGGGAAGTATTTAGTAGGTACTGAATCAGGAAGTAAATATTTAATTCAATTTGATAAAGAAGAAACTCTCATGGTTAGAAAAAACGAAAAAAATAAGTTACGTAAAGATTCTCAATGGATAAGGGTGTTATTTTTGGATATAAGAATAGGGTTGCCAGCATTTTTTATTTTAGAACCTTTGGGAGACAGTGATTTTACAATTCGTCAAACAACGAGAGTTACAGAAATAAAAGAATTTGATAGTTGAAAGTGGGTGTAATAGTAAATGTTGACACTAACAAAAAAAGAATTAATTGCTATTGGATTTGGACCAAGTCAATCAGCGGATATTATAAGGCGTTCTAAGCGATTAATGGTTTCTAAGGGCTTTGGATACTATACAAGTAAAAGGCTCGGCAGAGTTCCTGTTAAGGCTGTAGAAGAGGTGTTGGGTATATGCATAGCAGATGAAAAAGGAGAATTAGTTGATGCCACGAGTAAGTAATGTTTATTTGAATAAAAAAACAGGAAAATTTTATTTTGTCGCAAACCTTGGTTTTGACGAAAATGGAAAAAGAGTTCAACACTTTAAGCGAGGGTTTAGTACACAAAAAGAAGCAAAACAAGCCTATGATGAATTTATGAACAATCGTTCTGAAAGTGGAATAAATAAAAATAGTTCAATGAGTTTTGAAGTTTTTTATGAAGACTATTTTTTGCCTGATTATAAGCGTTCGGTTAGGAAAAGTACTTTTGATAATAGAAAATTAATAATGGATAAGCAGTTTAAATACTTTAACAATAGAAAATTAAAAGATATTTCTTTGGCTTATTTGAAAAAATGGCAGAATAATCTTTCAGAGCAAGAATTTAGCAATGGATATATAAGGTTGATTTTTGGTTTGTTAGAACAGGTTTTAGATTTGGCAAAAAAACTTGGTATGTTGCAAAAGAATCCAGCAAGGCAAGTAGGAAATGTGAAAAAGATAAAAAGGAAAGTAGATTTTTGGACTATTGAGGAATTTAGAAAGGTCTTTGCTACTTTTGACGATAATCAATATTATGATTTTTTTTCAAAAGTATTGATAGATTTTCTCTATATGACTGGTTTAAGATTTGGAGAGGCTCAAGCTTTAACGTGGCAAGATATAGATATACAAAATTGTATTGTTCACGTTAATAAGTCAATGTATTATAAAAATGCTGATGAATATTATATTGGAGAACCAAAAACAAGTGCTAGTATTCGTACAATAGCTATTGATCATGATACTGCTAAAATGTTGGCAGATTGGAAAATGGTTCAAGAAAAGAATATTGGTAGTATCGATTTTGTATTAAGTTATAATGGAAGCCCAACTAATCGGAGTACAGCAAGGCATATGATAGAACATCATGCTGAAATGGCTGGGGTACATCGAATTAAGGTTCATGCTTTGAGACATTCACACGCTTCAATGTTGATTGCTATGGGCGAAAATGCTTTGGTTGTTCAAAGTCGGCTCGGACATTCTGATATCAAGACCACTTTGGGGGTGTACAGTCACCTATATCCTAATGTAAATCGTGAAGTCGCTGACAGAATTGTTGGAATACTTGATGGTGTAAAGTTTAATAAGAATGCAAAAAGAAAAACATTTAACGGAAATGAATATCTAAAAGGAAGTGATTTGTGATGAAATATTTTATTGCGGATATGCATTTTTGTCATGCGAATATTATTTCATTTAGTAATCGTCCATTCAAGAATGTTTTAGAAATGAATGATGAGATGGTTAAACTTTGGAATGAACGGGTGCAATCTTCAGAAGATGAAGTTTATATATTGGGAGATTTTATGTATCGAGGTTCTGCAGAAAAAGCAAATGAAATATTGAAAAAGTTAAGAGGAAAAAAATATTTAATTCGGGGGAATCATGAGCAATATTTAGATGATTCTGGATTTAATTTAAACAATTTTGAATGGGTAAAAGACTATTATAGTTTTTATTATCAAAGAAAGAAAATTATATTGTTTCATTATCCAATACTCGAATGGGACCAATATTACAATGGCTCTGTCTTACTTTATGGACATGTTCATGATAAAAGAATGGAATACTTTGATAGTACTTTGGGTCCAAGAGCATTGAATGTTGGTGTGGATAGAATTGAATTTGCACCAATAAGTATTGATAAAGTATTGGAAAAAATTGAAGAACAGGAAATATCATTTTATTAAATAGAAGAGCTAACAATTTGCAAACAATCCCTATTGAATGAGATATGTTTTAAGCTATTGATATATGCTTAAATGTTGTTATATCAGTATTTCAATTGTAATTTATCTAGTAAATGATTGAATGGGAATAATAGTAAAGAGCCTATAATCCTTTATTTACAAGGATTATAGGCTCTTTTTTTGGTTTTAATACATGCGAATAAACCACAAGTTTTACTTGTGGGGGTGAAAAAAGCTTTAGCGTAAAAAACTCCCTTTCGAT
>NZ_JAIULA010000002.1 GCF_024160875.1 Ligilactobacillus ubinensis
TTGTAAAATCCGTCCACATTTCTTCGCTCATTTGTTGTAAAATATTCATTAGGAAATAACTCTCTCTTTCATTGTTCGTTTGCAATTACAATTGTAACAGAGAGTTATTTCTCTTTTTTGTCTTTTTTTATTTCTACCCACAAATACTTTACACTAACATGTTGAAATATCAGGAAATTTTTCGCTTATATCAAAGCGTTCCATATAAACTATACCAATTAGACAAAACAACTTCATAAAACTGTTGTTACAAAATGCTATAAGATATACAAATGTGATTAATATTCTTTGTTGACTGAAGATATCCATACTCTTATATTAGTTTTTATTAACTATTTCTATACTATTTTCTTTTAGATTTGCTGAACTTAAAACTGCTGTACTTAATAATAATTTTTTTATAACTTAGTAATTAACGATACAAAAAGACAATAATTTCTGCCACAACCTTGTCTATAGCATAAACTATTGTCTTTTTCAATTATTGATTTGTACATCAACCTAAACGTATTTCTAATTTTTTTGCATCACCTTATCAAATTGTACCATAATCTGTTGCAATTCCTTTTCAGTTACAATCGGTTGATTATCGGCAACTTTCTTGAAAATTGGGAAAATACTCCTCATTTCATCTTTCGTCACATGATATCCCATTTCATCTAATTTCACTGCAACTGCATGCGAACCAGATAATTTTCCTAATGGGATAGAAGAATGTTCTACTCCAACACTTTGTGGTGTCAAAATTTCATATGTGGCATGGTTTTTCAAAAAGCCATCTTGATGAATTCCTGATTCATGCGCAAAAACATTTGCCCCTGTAATTGCCTTATTATGTGGTAATGGCATTTTAGATTTTTCGCTGATAATACTTGCCAACTCAAATGTTTTAGCCAAATTAATACTATTTGTTGCTTGATAAAAATCTTTTCTAACATACATTGCAGCTGCTACTTCTTCTAAAGCCGTATTACCTGCACGTTCACCAATACCATTAATTGTACCTTCAATTCTAGTTGCACCATGCTGAATTGCTTCAAGTGCATTTGCCGTTGCCATCCCTAAATCATCGTGGCAATGAACAGAAAATGTGACTCGATCAAATTCTGGAATATTTGTTTTTAAATAATCAAATAAGGCTCCAAATTCTTGTGGATTTGTATATCCTGTTGTATCTGGAATATTAATTACATCTGCACCTGCTGCAATTGCAGTTCTGACAGCTTCTACCAAGAAATCCCATTCTGTCCGTGTTGCATCCTCTGGCGAAAATTCAACATGCTCAAAATATTCTCTTGCGTAACTAACGCTTTCTTTGATTTGTTCAATCACTGCTTTTTTATCCATATGTAATTTGTATTCACGATGAATTGGACTAGTTGCAATAAACACATGTATTTGACCATTAGGAACATCTGCCAAAGCTCTTATTACCGCATCAATGTCTTTTTTCACACATCTTGCCAAACCAATAATATTGCAATTTTCTACTTCTTGTCCAATTCTTCTTACAGCATTAAAATCATTTTCTGAGGCAACTGGAAACCCCGCTTCAATTACATTTGCACCCCAATCTGCAATCTTTTTAGCCATCATTATTTTGTCTTCAATAGAAAAATTAACTCCTATTGTTTGTTCACCATCACGCAAAGTTGTATCAAAAAATTGTATTGTTTTCATCATAATAAATTCCTCCTAAATATTTTTAAATTAAACAACAAAAAACGCCTCATTCGAGTAGAATGAGACGTTCACATGCTTGCTTCAAGCCCCATTCCACAATGGCAAATAGGACTCAGCAAAATCGCCAGAGTCCTCAGTCATAGTAGTAGGGCAAGTTCAATTAAATATCCTAATTTTTTTTGCTTATCCATACTGAGAACTCCTTTCATTAATTACTTGTTATAAAGTTAACGTATTTTTTTAATAATGTCAAGATGTTTTTCATTAAATTATCAATTAAATTTAACATAATCTATTTTAGATATTGTGCACTGAATTTAAAATATCTTTTGTTGATCGTACAAACGCTTTTTTGGGTAATAATTGTTGAAGAAAAATTTGCTGTAATTCAATACTACTATCCATACAAGCATCTTGTGCCACTACAACATTGTATCCATGTTGATATGCATCCTGTGCTGTTGCATAAACACCATTTGAAGTTGCAACACCAGTTATTATTACCGTATCAATATTACGGCGCCGTAGTTGGCTATCTAAACTGCTGCCAAAAAAAGCACTTGGATTATATTTAGTTAGCTCATAAACATTTTGCTTATTGCCAAATGTTGCAATTTCAGGTATCAAAGATATACTTTCTGCATTATATGTTGCATTTTGTTTTATATCAGCCCATCTATCTGGAGATTGTAGTGTATTAAGATCAACATTAACAAGTACCTCTAAAGTAGATAATTTATTAAATTCAGTTAATAAATCTATATTGTTTTGAATAACTGCTTTTTTATCCGGCGTTTGTATCTGATTTACTATTCCCTGCTGCAAATCAATAACTATGATAGCTGTTTTACTTAAATTAAATTTTATTTTTTCCATTTTTTAATCCCTCTTCTAAATCATTTATTTTTTGCTACTTGACCATAATTAACTGCATTATGTAACAAATATCCTCTTCGTCTTAAAATTAAGCTACATAAACACACAAGAAAATGTTGGCTATCTTTTAGCACATATTATATTTAGTAATATTGATATTTCTATAACATATACATGCTATTATAAGAGTAGTCATCATTAATAATGACTATGCTTTAACTAATATAGTACACACCTTCCAAAAATAAATTTGATAAGTAATTCATTAACTACGTGAATGATAATCTGAGACTTAAATAACTAGAATTATGATGTTAAATGTAACTAATTACCTTTTGATACTCGCATTTCACCAATATATATTCAATGCTTAAAAAAGTCTAGGATCTTTATCCCAGACTTACCACTTTTTATCTAATTATCAGGAACCATTGTTATTGAACATAGGAAAGAAATTATCTTCCCCCCTCCATATCTTACAAAGGCAAGTCACCTACTTGCTAGGAGATATGTGGATCACTTCCTTTCAGCAATTTTTACAAAACTTTTTGGGAAATGCATTCAATTTTTTCACCTCCTTAAATTAAAGAAGCTCTGATTCCAATTGCATTGTATCATTTTACTTACCTTTTTACTAGTTATTACAAACTTAATTTTTATTAAAATAGCTTTTTTATTTCTGTCTGCTTATATTCTTCACTAGTGAAATGCACAACAAAAAAAGTTTCTCTCTTTCAAAAAAATATACAATATCTCTTGCATCAACTCATACCTGGATTAAAAATATAACTTCATAAAATAAAGCAAACTAGTACAAAAGATTAGTATTGACATAAAGCAGAAAAAACGCTACCATAACATTGAATAATGCAACATATATATTGCGTAAAAAAGGAATGGTTGCTTTGAACAAAGTAAGAGAATATAGAAAAAGAAAAGGATTATCTCAAATGGAACTAGCTAATAAAGCTGGTGTGACAAGACAAACCATAACTTTAATAGAAAATAACAAGTATAATCCATCGTTAGCATTATGCCTTAATATTTCTAAAGCTTTAGACAGTGACCTAAACACTCTTTTTTGGGAGGAATAGAGAATGAATAAAAAAATAACAAATAAAATGATAAAGTTTTTTTACGGTATAGAGGGGTTATTAGATGAATACAAAAAAACACAATTAGATAAATTTGGAAACATTGCTTTTATCATCACTTGGTGGTATTTGTTGATTTCAGGTTTTGTTGCGATGTTATTGTATGTCAACAATCCAAAAATTGCTGCTATATTCCTTATTGCTGGAAATCTATTAATATCTGCTTTGGCGCTTTTTTCAATTATTTACTTTTTAAGAAAGAAAAAATTGGATATTGTGGAAGTTGACAAACGTGCGTATCCAGAAAAAAAGAAAAAGTATTTCAGAAAGAGTATCGGCTTAGCTGTCTATTTCGGAGTGGCAATCCATATCCTTAATGCAATAAGCGATGCAGTCATCCAAAATGAAAATTTTTGGACATCAATCAGTTCTGTAAGTAATATTTGTACTGCAGTTTTTGAAGGTATTGCATTCGGAGTCTGTATGTATATAGTCTATTTACTTAGGTTAAAAAAATAAATATTTGTCACTGTCACTTATAAGAGCGCATACTAGTAAGCATCACTAAGTATAGCTGATATTTATAGTCCTAGTTGGATCGGCAAACACCTAAGCGGTTTACTTTGGAAAAGTGTTGCATTTAATTTGATAATTCAAGTCATAAAAGAGCCCCGTAATTGTTAAGTTTCTACGTCTAACAATTACGGGCACTTTCGTTTACGGATTTTTGAATCGTTTGTGAGTCATTTTGTGGGTCAATCTAAAAATAAGAAAACAAAAAAAGCACTATAAACATTGACAATTCAACATTTATAGTGCTATTACTAGGATTATCCAACTGACCCTTCCATTTGGTATTCAATTAATCTATTTAATTCAACTGCATATTCCATTGGAAGTTCTTTTGTAAAAGGCTCTACAAATCCCATAATAATCATTTCTGTTGCTTTTTCTTCAGAAATACCGCGACTCATTAGATAGTAAAGTTGCTCTTCAGAAATTTTTGAAACCTTAGCTTCATGTTCCATTGAAACATTACCATTTAGTATTTCATTAAATGGTATTGTATCACTTGCTGATTTGTCATCCATTATAATGGTATCACATTCAACATGAGCAAACGAGCCATCACTATCCCGTCCAAAACGAACTTGACCACGATAATCCACCTGACCGCCATCTTTACATAATGATTTTGAAACAATTGATGAAGACGTGTTTTTAGCGTTATGAATCATTCGTGCACCTGTATCAGAATCAATCCCAGTGCCATCTGACGCAGCACCTGCAAAAGCAATCGACAACATTGTTCCACGTGCATGTTCACCGTTTAAGTACACGCTTGGATACTTCATGGTTATTTTCGATCCTAAATTACCATCAACCCATTCCATTGTTGCATTTTCAAAAGCTTGTGCGCGTTTGGTTTCTAAACTGTAAACATTATCTGACCAGTTTTGAATAGTTGTATAACGACAATAAGCATCTTTTAAAACATTAACTTCAACAACTGCAGCATGCAGACTGTCTTGTGAATAATTAGGAGCTGTACAACCCTCTACATAATTAACACTTGCGCCTTCATCAACAATAATCAATGTTCTTTCAAATTGCCCTGAATTACCTTCATTAATTCTAAAGTAACTTTGTATTGGCACATCCGTTTTAACACCTTTTGGTACATAGATAAAGGTCCCGCCTGACCAAACTGCTGAATTTAAAGCTGCCATTTTATTATCTTGCGGTAAAATTAATTTTCCAAAATACTGCTTAACTAAATCAGGATATTGTTGAACTGCATCATCTGTTGACATGAAAACAATGCCTAGTTTGGTAAAATCATCTTTCATATTATGATATACAACTTCTGACTCATATTGGGCTGAAGAACCAGCTAAATATTTTCTTTCCGCTTCTGGAACCCCTAAACGATCAAAAGTCTTTTTAATGTCTTCTGGGACATCTTCCCAATTTCGCGCGACTTTATCAGTATCTCGCCGAAAATAGTTAATATGCTCAAAATCAAGAGTAGATAAATCGGGACCAAAATTTGGCATGGATAAACGTTGATATATCTTATAAGCTTTTAAACGAAAATCTAGCATCCATTGTGGTTCATTTTTAGCTGCTGATATCTCACGTACAATATCTTCTGTTAATCCTTCTCCTGTTGTAAAAACCGGTGTAATGTCATCTTTAAATCCATATTGATATTCGCCACCTAAAGTTGGCATTTCTTGTTCACTCATTTCATTCCCTCCTCATCATTTTCTAAAACTTGATAGACAGCTTTCCAGGCCAATGTTGCACATTTAATTCGCGCGGGAAATTGAGCAACTCCAGCTAAAATACTAGCATCACCCAAAATATCATCTAATTCATCTTCATCTGTTACTTTTCCCATCACCATATCAGAGAATAAAAGGACTTGTTTTTCAACTTCACTACGTGTTTTACCGATAACTTCATCAGTCATCAAAGAAGCCGATGCTTGCGAAATAGTACAACCTGAGCCGCTAAATGCAATATTCTTAATTTTTCCATCGCTTAATTCGACTTCAACTATTAAAACATCCCCACAAGTTGGATTACGTAATTCCAATTTATGGCTCACTTTTTTTAAGTTTCCATGGTGATGTGGGTGTTGTGAATGCTCTAAAATTATTTGACGATAAAGATTATTTAATTTAGACAGTGCCATTTTGGAAGAACTCCTTTGTTGCAATAATTGCATCAACTAAACGCTGTGCATCTTCTTTGGTGTTATAAAAATAGAAACTTGCTCGTGCAGTCGCAGCAATATTTAGATAGCGCATCAAGGGTTGAGCACAATGATGCCCCGCTCTTACAGCAACACCTTCCATATCTAGTGCAGTTGCAACATCATGTGGATGTAATCCTTTTAGATTAAATGAGATAACTCCTGTATGCTTTTTAGCATCGGGTGGACCATATATTGTTAAACCTTCAATTTGCTGTAATTTAGGTAATACATAGTCAACAAGTTCTTGTTCGTACCCCTTTATGTTGTTCATCCCTATTCGCGTTAAATAATCGATAGCTGCACCTAATCCAACTACTCCAGCAATATTTTGCGTTCCACCTTCAAATTTTAAAGGTGCTTTTTTGAATGTTGTCTCTTGTAATTCAACCCAGTCAATCATTTCACCACCAAACTCTAACGGTGACATTGCAGCTAATAACTCGCTTTTACCCCATAAAATGCCAATACCTGTTGGAGCAAGCAACTTATGTCCCGAGAAAGCATAAAAATCAGCATCTAACGCTTGTACATCAATTGGCATATGTGGAGTTGACTGAGCTCCATCTACAACCATGATTGCGCCATGTTGATGTGCCATTTTGGCTAGCTTTGAAATTGGATTAACCACACCTAATACATTAGATGCATGGTTAACAGCCACTATTGCTGTTTTATCATTAATCACGTCTTGTGCCTTATCTAAGTCAATAAAACCATCTGCTGTTAAATCTAAGTATCTCAATATAGCTCCATTTCGCTTCGCTAGTTGTTGCCATGGAACTAGGTTACTGTGATGCTCGGCACATGAAATAACAATTTCATCACCTGCTTTAACATATTTTTTACCATAACCTGCAGCTACCCAATTTAAAGCTTCAGTTGTTCCTTTAGTATAGATTATTTCTTCACGTGTTGGTGCATTTATAAAGCGAGCAACTTTATCCCTTACACCTTCAAATTGCTCGGTTGCTCTTTCAGCAAGAGTATGCACACCGCGATGAACATTTGCATTGTCTGTATAATAATACTTTGTGATTGCATCAATTACCACACGTGGTTTTTGCGTTGTTGCTGCATTATCCAAATATACTAGTTGTTCATCGTTGACTTGCTGATCTAAAATAGGAAAATCTGCACGATAGTTACTCATCCTTTTGTCCATCAACCAACTTCCTCTCAATCATATTCTCTAATTCAATTTGAATACTTCTCGATGGTATAGCAGCTAAAACCGGTCCCAAAAAGCCGCGAATAACTAAGCGCTCAGCCATCTTCTTAGGCAAACCTCTGCTCATTAAATAATACAACTGCTGTTCATCAACTCGACCAACACTGGCTGCATGTCCAGCTGTTACATTATTATCATCAATTAATAAAATTGGATTGGCATCTCCACGAGCGTAGCGTGATAGCATCAACACCCTACTTTCTTGTTGTGCATCGGCACCAATTGCTCCTTTTTCGACATGACCTATTCCATTAAAAACTAAATTAGAACGTTGTAAAATTACACCATGTTGTAAAATATGTCCTATTGAATTTCTACCGTAATTTGTTACACGCGTATCAATTCCTTGAACCTGTTCACCCGTAGAAATTGCAACAACTTTTGTTTCTGCATGTGAACCCGCACCAACTAACTCTGAATCATAGTCTCCAACAATATTTCCGTCACTCATCATGCCTAATGACCAATCAATTTTAGCATCTCTTTTTAAATAACCACGTCTGTTCAAATAAACCGTTGTATTTTTGCCCAATCGATCAACACTTGCGAATTTAACGTGGCTTCCTTCTAAAGCTATAACTTCTACAATGATATTAGCAGTTGTTTTTTCTGTTCCAACAGTTAAAATGTTTTCAAGATAAGAAACTTCACTATTAATATCAGCAACTAAAAGCACATGATGAACATAATCTATTTTTTGAAGTGCATCTTGAATAAAATACATTGTTAGCGGATCTTTTAAAATAACATTTTTCGGTATATATACTAAAATACCACTCGTTAACTTAGCAACATGTTCAGCAGTTAGCTTGTTTTCAGTTATCTTAATTGCTTTTTGCATAAAATATTTTTTAACTAATTCTGGGTGTTCATCTAATGCTGTTTTCCAATCACAAATAATCACACCTTGCTTTTGCAACTTCTCAGACACATTAGTTAATAATGTTTGCTGTCCTGTTTGAACCATTGTAACTGCATTTTCATCAATATCTTCTGGTAATGGTATCTCGCTTTTTACATTATTTAGATCTTTTTTTACTCTAATTGGCCAATTTCTATATCTTATTTTTTGAAAGCTCGGCATTTTTAAATTTTTTAATTCGTCAAGCGCTTCTATTCTCTTTTCTGTGAACCATTTCGGTTCTGCAACCGCTTGGACATAGGCGGCAACATCAGGATATTTTTTCAAATCCAGCATTTTGTCTACCTCCTATGCATCTTCATCAGTTAATTTAATATCCAATCCAAGTTCATCACGAAGCCCCGCATAACCCTCATCTTCCAATTGTTTAGCAAGTTCTGGGCCACCTTGTGCTACAATTCGGCCATCCATCATAACATGAACAACGTCGGGAACTATGTAATTTAATAACCGTTGATAATGCGTAATTATTAAAGAACCAAAATCTTGACCTCGCATTTCATTTACACCCTTTGAAACAACTTTTAATGCATCAATATCTAGTCCAGAGTCAATCTCATCTAAAATTGCAAATTTAGGTTCAATCATCATTAGTTGTAAAATTTCATTACGCTTTTTTTCGCCACCAGAAAAGCCTTCATTCAAATAGCGATCAGCCATTTCTTCAGTCATGTCTAAAAAACTCATCGTTTTATCAAGTTTTTTAAGAAAGTTGCGCACCGAAATTGGATTATCTTCAGCTCGACGGGCATTAATTGCACCTCGGATAAATTCAGCATTTGTTACTCCTGGAATTTCAGCTGGATATTGCATTGCCAAAAAAAGGCCAGCACGTGCACGTTCATCAACTGGTAAATCCAAAATGTTTTCTCCGTCTAGTAAAATTTCTCCTTGATCAACCTTATATGCTGGATTACCCATAATTGCTTCTGACAATGTTGACTTCCCAGTACCATTTGGGCCCATTATCGCGTGAATTTCACCCGTTGCTAGTTTTAAGTTGACACCTTTTAAAATATTCTTTCCCTCAATTGAAACATGTAGATCTTTTACTTCTAACGTTGACATACACTAATTCCTCCCATCGAACTCTAATAACTATAATTCTATATCAACTAAGGCATAGTTGCAATTAATGATAACCTATTGTGCATTCCATCAGCTAACATCACAAACATATAGAAACGTTCTAAATAAGCATTTCGCTAATTATATGTTAATAAAGTTATATTTACATTCCAAAAATGCTCTAATTATCCAAATCATATTTTTATACAAAAACAATCTGAGATAAAATAACGTCTACCCCAAAGTTAAGTAATTTTCACTTTAATTTTGGGGTAGACATCAAAAAATCTCAGATTCTTCTTATCTCCAAAAATTTAATACAAAAATGTTCGTCAAATGATAACTATTTTTGCTTGCCTTAAATTATGCAATTTAAAACGTTAACAGTCTCTGACCACACATCTTTTATCCTACACTTTTTCAATATTTTTATTTTGCTAATATACTAGATTAGATAATCTTCCACCTCTAAATAGCGACAAATTAAATCCTTAGTTAATAATGTATCTGTATTTCCTGTAACAAGAACAGTTGGAGTTAAATACCAAATGTTATCACTGCACCTTTTTGCAAAATTAATATCATGTAAACTAATAAGAAATGTTCTTCCTCTTTTTTTCTCTTGCATCAATAATCTATAGAATATTTGCTGATATTTCACATCTAAATATGTTAAAGGTTCATCTAATAATAAGATTTTAGCTGGTTGTAAAAATGCATAAGCAAGCCAAACCCGCTGTTGCTGTCCACCAGATAGATTATTTAAATCTTTAGATAATAACTCTTTTAATTCTAAAATGCTCATAATAGTTTCTTCAAATTTCAAATTTCTGTTTTTATTTCGTAATATTGCTATTTCAAGTAATTGTTCAACTGTTATGTAATCAAAAACTTGATTCTTTTGTGCTAAATAGAAAAGCGACTGTTCTTTATAGATGACATTACCTATTTGAGGCTTTTTTAAATCAGCAAGAATTAACATCAACGTCGTTTTTCCACTTCCATTTGGTCCTAGTAACGTTGTAACTTGGTTTTGCTTTATTTCTCCATTTAAACCATGAAAAACAGAAATGTTTTTATAATTTGCTGACAAATTACTAAATTTCACGTGACCACCTCATTATTAAGAATATAAATGCAGGTGCTAATAAAACAAATAATACAGCATTGGTAGGTAGTTCCACTGGATAAAATACAAAATGTGCCAGTGTATCTGCAAATAAAACATCTAGTATACTAAAAAGAATCACCAAATCCAATCTCTTCAACTGACCTAACTGCGTAAATTCGCGAATTAATTGATTTATTACAACTCCAGCAAAAAAAACAGTGCCTAACACAACTGTGGTAGCGCCTAATAATGCTGCTGCAATAACTTGAAATTTAAATGAAATCTTGCTTTCATTAATCTCTAATTGCCTCGTCTGTAGTTCTGATAAAGCAAAATATTTCAAATATGACCTATTATTTTCCCAAATGTATATTGTAATTAAGCTAATTATTAATAACCAACCAACATCAAACCAAGTAACATTTGCCAAACTTTTACCAGTCCATCCGCTACTCTCAGTTAAAATTTCAGTAAATGCATTAAAAAACATCGCTAAACAAAATCCACCAATAATTAAAAATAGACTGTGATTACGAAGTTTAAAAATAGTACTTCGAAGAATTAGCAAGCAACAAACACCGGTAAATGCACCTATTACAACCCTATAAGTTAATGCTTGTGGAATTACAACTGTGACAAGTGCAATCATTAGTTCTGCGCCACTAGCAATACCTAGCATTGAGCCATCAAGATACGGTTGCCTTAATGTTGCAGCAAACAATAAGGCACTAAATCCTAAAGCATACCCTATTCCAATTTCAAATAATAAACGAGGTAGACGTAATTGAAGAATTATCATTTTCCAATTACTTGTATCTAACTTAAAAAACAATTGAAATAACATCAAACAAAGACAAATTATAATCATTAAACTCAAAGTTTTATTTTTCTTAATTATCAACTTGATCAAGCCACCTTTTTATCTGTCTATACGCTTGCTTAACTTTCAAGTTTGCTGTAGGAGAATAGACAGGCGCTTGAACATCATAAACATGATGCTTTTTTACAGCAGTTAAACTATTATATGGACTTTGCTGAAACGTCGTTTGAAATGCTGCTTTAACTTGTTTAGGCATTGCATGAGCTAGGCGAATAACAATATCAGGATCTGTTTTCTCGATTTCTTCAGTACTTGGTGTAGTGTATAATGAGCTTTTACTAGCTGCAACTACTTTGCCACCGGCTCTTTTCACCAAATCTCCTAAGTAAGTTTTTGAATTCATCACAAGAAAACTTCCTCCAGGCATCCCCATTAGAATTAATACTTTGGGTTTTTTAGTACGTTTAATACTCTTGATTTTTATATCCGAAATTAGTTTTTCTGCTTGTTTCTGTCTATCATATTTTTTTCCTAAATAATTAATTGATTTTATTAAATTAGCATAGTTTTGAAAATTTAATGATTTCATTGTTATTTTCTGCTCTTTTAACTTGCTTTCATATTCATCCGTCAGTTCTGAATCTACATAAACAACATCTGGTTTAATTGCTATAAGCTTTTCCCAATTTATACTCACATGATTTCCAACGCGTGGTAGTTTACGATATTTATTTACAACTTTCTGTGAACTACTATCGCTTGGAACTCCTGCTAACTTCAGATTTAGCTTTGCAAAAATATCTGTAATTGCAACAGTTGTTGTAACAATTTTAGTTTTATTAGTTTGCTGTTTCTTTAAATTATTTCTTTGACTAAAAAATATTAAGCCAATTATTGCAAAAACGATTATTACTAAAAATATACTATTTCTTGTTTTTTTTTAATAATGAATCCTCCTCCAAATTCCAAAACCTATTCCTAAAGCAACTACAACCGCAGAAGCACCACCAACTATCTTCTTTCCAGTATTATCACTTTTTTTAGATTCTTTTTCTCTACTTGTGTTACTTTTTTTACTCCCTTTTTTATTCTTTTTAATTTTATTATTTTTTTTACTTGAACTATTCATTGAACTACTTGCTGAATTTTCAGATGTAGAACTTGAGCTACTAGATATAGAATTTGATATGGATGTTTTTTCACTACTTGTTGAACTTGCCTCTGTTGAAGAGTTATTTTGTGATGTCATTGAAGCACTACTAGATGACTCTGTAACTGTCTGTGCTACAGTTGTAGAACTACTACTACTTGTCCCACTAGTAAGATTAGGTACACTGTCCGCACTTAAAATCAAATTGAATCCATAGGTATGATGATAATCCATACTATCAATATCAACTTTCATATTGCCACTCATGGTCTTTTTTACAGATTGTGTGGCGAATGTAAAAGTATAGTAATCTTCATTTCCTGATGTCGATTTTGAAACTTGTGGGGTCTGCCCATTCACATTCAAAATTTGAACTGGAAATGATCCTAGATCATGACTTGTCTTAACAGTCATACTAACCGTATATTGTCCCTGACCAAGGGTAACTGTTGCTGGCTTTTCGAAATATGCATCTGCAATTGAGGTTTGTGTTGATCCATATTTTTCAATCGTATAGCTAACTTGATATGAAGCTGCAGAAATTCTAGCAATGTTAAAAAAAAATATTATCAAAAAGCTGCTTAAAATTAACAATAAATTTTTTATTTTCATTTGCGAAATCTCCCCACACTAAATATTGTTATACTTAAACCAACTGCAGAAATAATTGTCAATAATCCCAAAACGGTTGCATCCATACTATTTTCTTCATCAGTTTGTGGTAAAGTTTTATTATTTGCTGATGCTGTATCTAATAATGTAGCAACATTATCTATTGCTTTTGTATTTGCTGTATTATCTGCAACAACTGCACTTAATGGTGCTAACTCATCATTTTTTTCATTAGAATTGTTAGCTATACTTTCTTGACTGTTTGTATTTGAATCATCTGCCAAAGTTGTTGCAAGACTCTCTATAATTGCTAATGCTTTCACATTATGTGTAAACATATTTGGAATTGTATAAGAAATATTTAATAATATCTTATTTCCTACTTTAATATCAGCAGCTTTTTCCTTACTTAAGATAGCTGTCCAAGTTCCACTTGTCGCGTTAGTTGAACTGCTATTTTTGGTCATTTCTATGCCATCAAACTTGACAGTAGTCATATAGTTCATCATTTTATTTTGTGTAATAATTACAGTTATTGTTCCATCACTATTCTTTTTAATTTTTATATTAGGATCCCAAATACCATCTGTTTCAATCATAGATAAAGTATTCAAATCGTTATCATTATCATCAACTTGATTATATTTAACTTTAGCTATCTCATTACTTGCTGTTTGAGTATTTTCTGAAGCATCTACACTTGCATCATCGTTGCCTGTTGATTCACTAGTATTCGACTTTGAATTTGATATCACGCTTGTACTTGAATCTACATTTGATTCTGTATCTGTATTTGATTCTGTACTTGCTTCTTTGTTTATATCTGCACTTGTACTTGCATCTGTATTTGAATTAGGATCTACTTCTGCTGTTGTTACTAATGGATCTGCCTTCACTAACATTTTACTTTCAATCACAACAACTGTATCAACCGTATGCGTAAACATTCCTGGAACACTGTAAGTCATTTTAGCAATTATTTTCCCACCATCTACTAATTTTTTAACTGTACTTGCAGCTATTGTTGCCGTCCACGTCCCATTTTCCGAATTCTCTTTATCAACATTGCTTATCATTTCTGTGCCATCAAATGACAAGTAGGACATATAATCCATCATTTTAGCTTGCGTTAACGTTAATTCAGCTGTTCCATCGTTTTTTAATTGATATGTAATATTATCATCCCATAAACCACCATCTTGAATCATTGATGCTTCACCCGAGTCACCATCTGTAGCTGTCGCTAAATACTTGTTATATTTAACTGCTAATTGATATTCTCCTGGTTGGTCAATTGAATCAGGTACTCCACTATTGATTTTGACATAAAAATCATGATTCCCTACCAAACTTGCATATTGATATGTGATATTTGAAAGATATGTATTTCCATTTACTAACCCAATAGCCTCTTGCGGCGTTAAATTCACACTCCAAGTTCCTGTATCTCCAGAAACCGAGGATCCTAACTTATGCCCAGCAAAACTCGCAGAAGTCATCATAGACATTCCAGAGCTTTGACTAAAAATTAATTTTGCTTGATTGTTTGAATTGACAACTAATTTAGCTGAATTGCTCCAATAACTATTCATTGCCTTTGACTCAGTCGTTGCATTTTCATCAGTATAGTAACTAACATTTAAAGTATATGTTCCTGTAGGTAATACTTTGATAGTATCTGCTGATACTGAAGAAAAATTAAAATAAATCGAGAAAATAATTGCTCCCAATAACAATACTAATGATAAACTTTTTTTCATGCTCTTATCTCCTTTGATTATATTCTTACAGTAGAATATAATTATTCATAAATTCCATTTCGAGAATATCATAACCTGAAGATAAATTAACATAGTCTTAAAATTTAAGCAATGACCTCTGCACCTCTTACTGAGCATATCCCCTATAATGAGAGCGCTTAAATAACTAATTTTTATTTTTTATAAATTAATTTTATAAACATTTAATTCACAAACAGACATAAGATTAGAACTTTAAACATATATAGTCATTTGTGAAAATAAGATTTTCATTTAATAGTCTTATCACTATATTTAAATATACACTTTTATTTTTTGAACTATCATGCTTACTGTATTTCTACAAGAAATTTTTTTAGCATAGAATTATTAGTTAAAAAAGACTATAATTTAAACATTAATTATTTTTTAGGAGGGATTTTTTGAAACCATTAATTGGAATTGTTGGTAACTATTTAGATAAACCTATCCCCGAACATGCTAATCTTCCTGTAACATATACACCACAAGGTTATGTGGATGCAGTTCATGCTGCAGGAGGAATTCCCGTTGTTATACCAATCGTTAATACAGATAACATTACAAGTTTGCTAAATCATGTTGATGGCATTGTTTTGGCTGGCGGACAAGACATTGACCCCATTTTTTATGGTGAAGAACCGCATATCAAACTTGGCTCACTTAACTATCCACGAGACGTTTTTGAACTCTCTTTATTGCGTAAAGCTGTTGTTAAAAATATACCAGTCTTAGGAATCTGTCGCGGCATTCAAGTTATCAATGTTGCCTTGGGTGGTAGTCTTTATCAAGATTTAAGTGAATATAGCAACTGGAAAATTAAGCATCAACAATATGGGACTGCATGGCAAACTTCAACACATTCAATCAAGATTACTTCTAACAATGTGATTCACGATATTTTTGGTGATACTGCTTGCGTAAATTCACTACATCATCAAGCAATATGTAAATTAGCACCTTTCTTACATCCTTTAGCTTATAGTGCTGATAATTTAATTGAAGCTGTTGATTCACCAAACTATCGTATTCTTGGCGTCCAATGGCATCCAGAAGCACAGTATAAAAATAATGCTGAAGCTTTACAAATATTTAAATGGCTTATATCCGAAGCACAAAAATAATTTTTTTACATATTAAAAAAATTGCTTTATCAACACGTAAAAAAGTGAAGCAAATGCCGAATTTTTCATTAAAAAAGTTCTGAGAAAATCTAAAATAGATTTTTCTCAGAACTTTTTTAGAATTTAGATTTTTCCCAAACTCTTTTTTTCAATTATACTACTTTTCTTCTTCATATCTCATCCATCATACTATCACTGTATGACCTTAGATTTGGTTGCACATTATCTTTTTTCAAAGAAATAATTTGTGCTCCAGCTGCTAACAAAATTATATTATACGAAATTTCTAGAAAATGATGATCAATTGCTGCGCTTATTAATGTCAAGAATAATGCTAATACTAAATAATATTGTTGCTGTTGCATTGCCCTATTAGATAACATTAAAATAAATATTATTAAGCAAATAAAAAATATTATTCCATTCATCATTAGAATCCGAATAATCGAAGAATCAATAAAAAAATATGGTTCCTTAGGATTGAATTTTCCATTCCCATTTTGCGGAATATATTGTCCCCATAATGTAATCGGATATTTTATTAGCGCTGTATTCGCATATGTTAAACGATGTGATAGCAAATTATCTAACATATTCCAAAACTTATTATTATTGTTAAAAATTGCTGTAATAAATACGTTTGCAGCTAAATAAACCACAATAAACCACGCTACTATCTGCGTACCAACATAATTCAATAATTGACTTAATGGTTTTAAAAAAGTTACACAACAAAGTAGTAAAAACATTAGGATAACGTCTAATCTTGTTCCAGTATACTTAAAAGTCAGAAAAAACGTGACTATAGCTAATCCATACTCCCAGATGTTAAACTTAAATTTTTTATACACAGCATACGCTAACATTAAGTTAAAAATATGCGCTGCAAAATCAGACGGAGTAACCGAGCCAAATGACATTCTCAAATCACTTCCAGGTCGTGCCATTGTCATATTCTCTAACTGTCCAGTTATTGTAAGTGTACCTAAACAAATTGCTACTATACTACAAACCCATAGGTACAATTGTAAAATGGTCTTATATTCAAACTTTAATGTACCAACAATCATGACAAAATAATAAAATGGATCAAGTAATTGTGCATTAGAACAAATGTAATATAACAAACAACTACTTGCTAAGAAAACTCCAATAAATCTATATGAATGATTGTCAAATAAAATTATTTTAAATACGACTAAAATAACACCCAACTGGGATAACCTAAACAATGAAAGTGAAGTTATTCCCGCAAAGTTATTAGTAATTTCCGTTCCGCGAAGATAGTTTCCGACTAGATAAAAACCTAACCCCCACAACAACAGTATCTTACTAATCTTGGGCATATTTTCTGATATCCATCTAGATATCTTATCATATTCATCTAGTTGTCCAAACTTGTTCATATATGTCTTCCTTAAATCCGCATGTAATAACTTTATTTTCTACCATCAACGGTCTCTTTATCAGTTTGCCGTCGGACGATAATAATTTAGCTGCCTCACTAACACTCATACTATCAACTTTATCTTTTAATCCTAACTGGCGATAGTGTTGCCCACTCGTATTAAAAAAATAACGCAACTTTTTATCAGAAGATGAAATCCATTTTTCTAGTTCTTCAACCTTAGGTGGATCATCAACAAGATCTTGCATTTCATATTGTACATTATTTTGGTCTAACCATTTTTGTGCCTTTTTGCATGTACTACATTTAGAATAACAATAAAATTTTTTCATACTGTTCTCATCCCCATTAAATAAAATATAACTTAGTTGAACTCAGTTTCATCATTACTAAACATATAACTCTTGTAGTGATATCGCATTGACATTATGAAACCTATACCTATCATATTTCCTAATAATGCAGAACCACCTTGACTAATAAAAGGAAGTGGAATACCTGTTAATGGTAACAAGCCAATACTCATACCAATATTTTCAAAAACATGGAATAAAATCATCATGATAACACCAGTTGAAATATAAGCATAAAATTCATTTTTAGTATCAAAAGTTACTTGGATCATTTGAAAAATTAATAATAAATATATAAAAATTAAGACACAGCTACCAATAAAACCAAAATTTTCACCTATAACAGAAAAAATCATATCTGATTCACGAACTGGTACATAAACATTTGAAACATTAAAGCCTTTTCCCAGTAATTTTCCTGACCCGATTGCTTTCATACTTTGCCACAATTGATAACTACTATCATTTGTACTGGCAGATGGGTTCAGCCATGAATCAATTCGATCAAACTGGTATGACTTAAAACCAATTTTTTCTAAAATAGCACGATCATAAACAACTAAAAAAATAGCCGTAGACCCTAAAATTGTTCCGAACGCTATCACTGGAGCAATAATTTTCCATGTAATCCCTGAAACTATAACCATTCCTCCAAAAATTGCAACAAACACTAATAATGTCCCAAAATCATTTTGTAATTTTAGCAAAATAGCTACTGGAACCAACCATCCAACCATCTTACCTAGCAAAATCCAATCTGTTCTCCAAGTATGCTCATAGTACTCCGAATTATGTTGCGTAATAACGCGTCCCATCATTAAGATAAAAGCAGGCTTCATTACTTCTGATGGTTGAAATGTAAAAGGCCCAATTGCAAACCAACTTTTAGCTCCTGTACTAGCTTCATATGATCTACTATAGAAAACAAGGACTAAAACTAACAATGAAATTCCTAATCCATATGCTAACGGTGCTATTTTCCATAATTGTTCAGCATCAAATTGCATAATAATCGCAACAATAGCCACACCTAATCCATACCAAATCATCTGCGACAGCATTACTTTTGCAATACTAGTCGTACTCGTATCGTGTTTTAAAGCCACATAGATGGAAACCATACCAATAACAGCTAAAACAAGGACACAAAAAATTATTCCCCAATCAATACGAGAGTCTTCATCTTCTTCATTTCTTAATTGTTTATTTAACACAGAAAAAGTCTCCTTTATTCCAATTACTATACTTTAATTATACGCAATTTGCCGACTGAACAATGTAGCAGTCGGCAAATTTACATATTTTTTAACTAGCTTAAATGAAGATGAAAATTGCGAATTAGTAAATTAACCGCCTCATCTTGTGAACTAGCACGAAATCGTTCACCATTTGGATAAATAGCTATGTAACGACTATCACCTAATTCAATCATGCCTAACTTAGCTTTCTTTGTTGTTAATTCTAACACAACTTTACCATTAATCATCTTTTCGGTTTCAAAAATTTGAATGTTTTTTTCCGTCTTTGACACGTAAATGCTCCCTTCTAATTAGTAAAAAGCTTTATCATTTATCTGGATCATTTTTATCTGGATTTCGTCGCAAGCTAAAGTATTTAGGTACATAATCAATTCCACCCTTAACAAAGGGATTACACCTTAAAATACGACTCACTCCCATCAAAAGTCCTAAAATGGCTCCATGTTTTTTAATTGCTTGCAATGCATAGTTTGAACAAGTTGGATAAAAACGGCAACTTGGTGGAAAAAGCGGAGAAATAAAGCGTTGATATATTTTTATAGACCAAATTAAAAATGATTTCATTTTAATATTATAAAATTACTATTTAGACTTATTATTTTTACTAATATGCTCCAATAAATATCCTGTTCCCACAGCAACATCATCTAGAGGCGAATCAGCAATAAATACTGGAACTTTTAATTCTGTAGAGAACAATTCATCAATTCCATCTAACAGAGCTCCGCCACCAGTCAACACAATGCCTCGATCTATAATATCAGCAGCTAATTCCGGTGGTGTTACACTCAAAACTTCATGTGCTGACACAATAACTGACATCATTGTGTCATGTAAAGCTTCCTCAATTTCATCAGAGCTAATAGTTATCGATTCAGGCATTCCTTGAACTACATCTCTACCACGAACTTCCATTTCTTTGTTACGATGGCCCTTTACGACAGTTCCAATTTCGATTTTAATTTTTTCGGCAGTATGTTCCCCTATTAATAAACCACGTTTTTTGCGTAAATAATTTACAATATCAAGATTTAATTTATCGCCTGCAACTCGCATTGAACGGCTAACAACAATATCGCCCAAAGATAATACAGCTATATCACTAGTCCCTCCACCGATATCTATAATCATATTGCCTTGTGGTTTAAAAATATCTAACCCTGCACCAACAGCTGCAACTTTAGGTTCTTCTTCTAAATAAACATTGCTACCGCCACCTGATTTTTCAGCAGCCTGACGAATTGCTTTTCTCTCTATTTCAGTAGTATTTGTAGGGCAACAAATCAAAATATTAGGTTTAGACATAAAGCCTTTTACATTTAACTTCTTTATAAAATAAGATAACATCTGCTCAGTCATATCAAAATTTGCAATTACACCATCTTTTAATGGCCGAATTGCCCGAATATTATTTGGTGTACGTCCAACCATTTTATATGCCTCAGATCCAACTGCTAAAGCACGGCCAGTTTGTACATCAATTGCTACAACAGATGGTTCATTTAAAACAATTCCTTTTCCTTCAACGTTGATTAAAACATTGGCAGTACCCAAATCAATACCAATATCCTTTGCCATAATAATTCTCCTCTTTAAAGTTGATTACATTAAACCGCAACATGCCATATATAGACTACATAGACATACGGTTTTTTATTGTATAATTATTAATATTCGCTATTCTTAAAACTCTAAATGATTATTTATAATCCAATCATAGTTTACCTATGCCATTATAACATGAAGTAACTTAAGATGAAAATCAAGTTTACATTGATTCCCTGTAGTTAGTATATCCGTAATACGTCAAATATCTCATAATTTGTCAGAAAAATCTAACAAGTTACGAGATATTTACATATTCCTATTATAGTATCCTATACAAAAATTACTTTCTACTGTGTTGCATTAGTCGGTAATCCTGCTTTTCAACTACATCATCAATGCGTTTAATTTCAGCCCCTAAAGAAGCCAACTTTTCATGAAATTTATAGTAACCTCGATCTAAATATTTTAACTGTGTTACCTGAGTAATATTGCGTGCCACTAATCCTGCTAAAATTAGCGCAGCTGCAGCTCTCAAATCAGTGGCAGCAACTTGAGCTCCGTTGAGCTTTGCCGAACCATATATGATTACTGTATTACCTTCTATTTTAAAATCAGCATTCATACGGCGTAATTCCTCTAAATGCATGAATCTATTTTCAAAGACTGTTTCAGTTAATAAACTCGTTCCGTGAGCCACAAGTTGTAAAACAGAGACTTGCGGTTGCATATCCGTTGGAAAGCCGGGATAAGGTAGCGTTTTTATAGCAATCGGTTTTAGCTCTTTAGGTCCAATAACACGAATACCCTTTTCTTCTTCTTGGACCAAGACGCCCATTTCTTCTAATTTTGATATTAGCGGTATATTGTGTTCTGCAATTGCGTCTTTAATTAAAACATTTCCCTTTGTTAAGGCCGCTGCAACCATAAAAGTTCCAGCTTCAATTCGATCTTGAATTATAGCGTGCTCAACACCATGTAATTCTTCAACACCTACAATTCGTATTGTTTCAGTTCCAGCACCCTTAACATTGGCACCCATTTTATTCAATACATTAGCTAAATCAACTATTTCTGGCTCACGTGCCACATTTTCAATTACTGTAACACCCTTTGCCAAAGTTGCAGCCATCATAATATTCTGTGTTGCACCTACACTAGGAAAATCTAAATAGATATTAGCACCAACTAATCCTGTTGTAGTTGCTTCTATGTATCCATCATGCTGTTCTATTTTTGCACCTAATGCTTCCATTCCCTTTAAGTGCAAATCAATTGGTCGTGAACCTATGGCACATCCTCCAGGCATTGCAACTTTTGCATGCTTTAGCCGAGCCAATAAGGGACCTAAAACAACTATTGAAGCTCGCATTTGCGAAACATATTTAAAGGGAGCTTCATAAGATAGTTTTCCTGTTGCATCAAGTTCAATAGCCTTGTTTTTTTCGTCCATGCCAACTTCTACATTCAAAAATCGAATGACGTTATTCATCGTATATACATCCGATAGAATAGGCACATTTGTTAAAACTGTTCGACCCTTTTTAGGCAAAATTGCTGCTGCCAAAATTGGCAATACAGCATTTTTTGCGCCTTCAATTTCAACTGTTCCAGAAAGTCTGTGTCCGCCACGAACAATAATTTTTTCCAAAGTAATTCCTCCATATGCAAGACCTCCCTCGTAGCCTCGCAATTATTTATATTAATAAATCAACTCTATTCCAAAATATAAACAATATTACGTGCGTTATCAATAAAGCTTAAGAAAAATTCACTGCATCCAAAACCAATAGTCACAGAAAGCATCACAATTACTAATTTGAATTTTCCTTGTCGCTCAGGTGTAATATATCTATCTAAACGTAAAGATTGTATTCCTATAAAAGCCAATGCAATAAAGACAAAATGACTAATGATAGTTAATAAAGCGGTATAACCATAATAATGCATAAAATTACCTCACATTTAATTCGTCATAATCATAGCACAAAATATAATTTGAGTCACTTTCTAAGACTCATTTATCTAAGTAATTAACAAAACTTAAAAAATAAAGTACCTATTACCATATTCAACATTTTTCAATAATATGTCAAGATTATCTTTTGTAAAATAGCTAAAAATAAAAAAGGTCAAGGAATAACCTCAACCTTTTCTTAGCATGTTACGACTACTTGAATGTCATTTATTTGAAATACTAATTCTGTTAATTGCACGTCGTAAAGAAACTTCTGCACGACGCAATTCGTCCACGTTATGTGTTTGTTTTGCTTCCTCAATCCGTTTTTCAGCACGTTCTTTTGCGCGCTGAGCACGATTAGTATCAATATCTTCACGTTTTTCAGCTGATGATGCAACAATTGAAAGCGTATTGTCAGAAAACTCCATGAAGCCACCACTAACAGCAATTTCATCAAACTTTTCTTCCGTTGTTTGGACACGTACACGATCAATTGCTAATGCCGCTAATGTCGGAATATGGTTAGGCATTATTCCAATCTCACCAACTGTTGTTTTACAAACAACTAGCGAAGTTGAATTCTCATATACACTTCCATCGGGTGTAACAATGTTAACTACGATAGTAGGTTTTGCATCCATTGGACGTTACCCCCTTACTTGTCAGCTAATTTTTTAGCTTTTTCAACGGCATCTTCGATTGGTCCAACTAATCGAAAAGCTTCTTCTGGAAGATCATCATATTTGCCTTCCAAAATTTCCTTAAAGCCCTTGACTGTTTGCTCAACAGGCACATATGACCCAGGCAATCCTGTAAACTGTTCAGCAACATTAAAGCTTTGTGATAAGAAGAATTGGATGCGTCGTGCACGAGAAACAATAATTTTTTCTTCGTCAGATAATTCATCCATACCCAAAATAGAGATAATATCTTGTAATTCACGGTAACGTTGCAAAATATGCTGTACTTCAGTTGCCACTTGATAGTGTTCTTCACCAACAATTTCTGGTGAAAGTGCACTAGATGTTGAAGCCAAAGGATCCACAGCAGGATAAATACCTTGTTGTGTCAAGGCACGTTCCAAGTTTGTTGTGGCATCCAAGTGAGCAAATGTCGTTGCAGGAGCAGGATCAGTATAATCATCTGCAGGTACATAAACAGCTTGAATAGATGTAACTGAACCTTTTTTAGTCGAAGTAATTCGTTCTTGTAATTGTCCCATTTCTGTAGCAAGTGTAGGCTGATATCCAACGGCAGATGGTATACGACCTAACAAAGCAGAAACTTCTGAACCAGCCTGTGTGAAACGGAAAATGTTATCAATAAACAATAAAACATCTTGACCTTCAACATCACGGAAATATTCCGCAATTGTTAGCCCTGTTAATGCAACACGCATACGCGCTCCAGGTGGTTCATTCATCTGACCAAAAACCATGGCTGTTTTTTCTAGAACACCAGATTCTTTCATTTCAAAATAAAGATCATTACCTTCACGGGTACGTTCACCAACACCAGTAAATACAGAAATACCATTATGCTCTTGCGCAATATTATGAATTAATTCCTGAATTAAAACTGTTTTACCAACACCAGCACCACCGAACAAACCAATCTTACCACCCTTGATGTAAGGAGCAAGCAAGTCAATAACCTTTATTCCTGTTTCCAAAATTTCTGTACTTGTATTTAATTGATCATACGCAGGAGCATCACGATGGATAGGATCACGTCGATGATCTTCTGCAAATTCTTCACCATTATCGATTGTGTCCCCTAAAACATTGAACACACGTCCCAAAGTTTCTTTACCAACTGGTACACTAATTGGAGCACCTGTGTTTTCAACATCAGCTCCACGTTGGAGACCATCTGTTGAATCCATGGCGATTGTCCGCATGATACCATCACCTAATTCAAGTGTAACTTCAATGACTAACACAGAGCCATCTGTACGTTTAACATGCAAGGCATCATTAATATCAGGTAAAGTTTCACTAAGAGGGAATTGCACATCAACAACAGGTCCGATAATTTGAATTACTTTACCAAGACTCATTTCGTTAAATTCCTCCTATAAATTAATTATTCTAAGGCAGCTTGTGCACCTGTGATTTCTGTAATTTCCGTTGTAATCGCACTTTGTCGTGCACGATTATATTTCAACTCTAACGAAGAAATAATGTCTCGTGCATTGTCACTTGCTGATTTCATAGCTGTTGAACTAGAAGAATGCTCCGATGTTTTAGCATCTAAAATTGCACCATAGACCAAACTTTCTGCATATTGGGGTAATACAACCTCTAATATTGCATCTTGCGATGGTTCTGTCTCATAATCTGCAGCAATTCCATTTTCGTCGGGTGAATTAAAATCATCACTCCCCATATTTTCTGCAGAAATAGGTAACATTTTTTCAGCACGAAATACAGATGTTAGTGTGTTAACAAAGTGATTATAACATACATATAATTCATCATATTGTTCATTATCATACATAGCAACAATATTATTTACAATTGGTCGGACTTCACGAAATGTTGGAATATCTTTTACACCACGATATTCATATTCAACATCATAACCACGTTTTTTGAAAAAATCAGCACCAGTTCCACCAATAGCAAGGATTACTGTGTTATCTTTATTACGTTTATCGCTATCGATTAATTGCATCGTTTGCTTGATTACATTACTGTTATAACTTCCTACTAAACCACGATCAGATGTAATAACAACAACACCTGTCTTTTTAACTGGTCGTTGTTTTAACATGCCAAGTGTGTTGATTTTACCATTTTGGCTTTTCCCCGATCCTACAGTAGCAGAATCCAATAAGTGAGATTTTGCCAAATGAGTGATAACACTGCGAATTTTTTGCGCATATTTCTGATAACTAGTCGTATGTTTTTGAATCTGACTTAATTTGGCTGTTGAAACCATCTGCATGGCTCCTGTAATTTGGCCCGTTTTTTTAGTTGATTCTATTCGACGTTTAACTTCTTGTAAAGAAGCTGGCATCAGCTCTCACCACCCTTTCTTATTTTGCACTAGGTTGAAACGTTTGTGCAAAATCTTTGATAGCACCATCAAGCTTGTCTGTTTCAGGCAATTTACCACTTGATTTAATATAATCTAGTAGGTCTTTATGATTTGCATCAAAGAAATCAAATAATTGATCTTGGAACAACAAAATATCATCCACTGCAACACCATCTAAAAATCCATGTGTTAAAGCATATAAAATGATTACTTGTTTTTCAACAGCCAATGGTTTATGTAATGGCTGTTTCAAAACTTCAACCGTCCTACGACCACGATTTAATTTCTTTTGTGTAGCTTCATCTAAATCTGAACCAAATTGTGCAAATGACTCAAGTTCACGATATGAAGCCAAATCCAAACGCAAAGTACCTGCAACTTTTTTCATAGCTTTAACTTGCGCTGCCCCACCAACACGTGAAACAGAAGTACCAGCATCAATAGCTGGGCGAATACCTGCATAGAAACTATCACTATTCAAGAAAATTTGACCATCAGTGATCGAAATAACATTAGTAGGGATATAAGCAGAGACATCGCCTGCTTTTGTTTCTATAAATGGTAAAGCCGTCATAGAACCGCCACCTAGTTCATCACTTAGTTTAGCAGCTCTTTCCAATAAACGTGAATGCAAATAGAAAACATCACCAGGATAAGCTTCACGACCAGGAGGACGTCTCAGAATTAAAGAAAGTTCACGGTATGCATCTGCTTGCTTAGATAAATCATCATAAACAATCAAGACATGCTTACCATTGTACATAAACTCTTCACCCATTGCGGCACCTGAATATGGAGCTAACCATAATAATGGTGCAGGAGATGAAGGCCCAGCAGAAACAACAATTGTATAGTCCATTGCACCATACTTACGTAATGTTTCAACTTGAGTTCTAACAGTAGATTCCTTTTGACCAATAGCAACATAAATACAAATCATATCTTGACTTTTTTGATTTAAAATTGTATCAATCGCAACTGATGTTTTACCAGTTTTACGGTCACCAATAACCAATTCACGTTGTCCACGTCCGATAGGAACTAATGCATCAATCGCTTTTAAGCCTGTTTGTAATGGTTCTTCAACAGATTGACGTTCCATAACACCAGGAGCCTTTTTTTCAATAGGACGTGTCTTTGTTGTTTTAATATCACCTAAGCCATCAATTGGTTGACCTAAAGGATTAACAACTCGACCAATCATTTCTTTTCCAACTGGAACTTCCATGATTCGTCCTGTACGCTTAACAGTATCGCCTTCACGAATACCTTTATAAGCACCTAAAATAACGATACCGACATCATTTGCTTCTAAGTTTTGAGCCATTCCATATGTGCCGTTTTCAAATTCTAGTAATTCACCAGATAAGGCATTATCCAAACCGTTAGCTCGAGCAACCCCATCACCAACGTATGTGACAGTGCCAACTTCAGCAACTTCTAGCTCATCTTTATAATCAGCTAATTGCTGTTTAATTAAAGCACTGATTTCTTCAGCCTTAATGCTCATAAAAGTCTCACCTCTTTAAAATCATTATTTTAATAATAGACGTTTAATTCGTTCAATCTTTGTCTTAATTGAACCGTCATAAATGTAGCTATTTGATTGTAGAATAACACCACCAATAATTGTTGAATCAACTACTGGTTTAACAACAACATTTTTAGCATTAACAATATTAGCAAATGAATCGCTCAATTTTTTTGTTTGTATATCATCTAATTTAATAGCTGTGGTTACAGTTACACGCACCGTTTTTTGAAATTCATCATATAATTTATTAAATTCGTTAATAACGTCATTCAAATTAGCTATTCTATTATAATCAAATAACATGTTCAATAAATTTTTTGTCAACTCAGAGGCATTTTTTGTCAAACTCTCTAACAAGGCCAATTTAGCCTCATAGTTTATAGAAGGGCTTGTCATAAATACCGTAAATTGTGGTTGCGTAGCTATACCCTTTTTTACCTCAGCCAATTCTGCACTTATATTTTCTAGTTGCTTCTTTTCTTGCGCAACTTCAAACAATGCTTGACTATAACGATGGGCAATTGTTGAATTATCTAATGCCATTTTGCTTCCCCAACCCTTCGATATATGAATCTACTAAAGCCTTTTGGTCTTCAGAACTCAATTCTTTTTGAATTATCTTCGAAGCAATTTCAATAGATAATTCCGCTACATCATTTTTAACACCATCTAAAGCCTCTTGACGTTCTTGCTGAATGTCTTTTTTAGCATTAGCCTTCATCGTAACAACTTCATCATGTGCTGAATTCACAATGTTTGTTTTTTGCTGTTCACCGTTTTGTTTAGCACGATCAATAATTTTAGAAGCTTCAACATGTGAATCTTTTAAAGCAACTTCACGTTGTTGTGCTAATTCTTGCGCTTTTTTGCGTGAATCTTCTGCAGAATCAATGTCATTAGCAATTTTAGTTGCTCTTTTTTCCATCATTTCTGTTACTGGACTCCAAGCAAACTTTTTAATCAATGCAAGCAAAATTAAAAAGATAACTAAATAATATAAAAAGTCACCCCAAGCAAAACCTGAGCTAGCAGCTCCTAGTAAAAACGTTGAATTCATCTATTGACACCTCCTTACTCAATATTTCGTAACTTTACAATATCGACTTTTGAAGGTCTTATTTTGCATAAAGTAAAAATGCAATAACTATTGAAATAATAGGAACAGCTTCAATCAAACCAACACCGATAAACATGTTAGTACGCAATTGTCCAGATAATTCTGGTTGACGAGCCATACCTTCAAGCATTTTAGAAATAACCAAACCGTTACCAATACCTGCACCAATAGCAGCACCTGCGGCAGCTAAACCTGCACCAATTAATGTTAATGAACCCATTTGAGAATCCTCCTCATTATTCTTTTTCAATCTTTTGTGAAATGTAAACCATTGTCAACGTAGTGAAAACAAAGGCTTGAATACTTCCGATGAAGACTGAGAAACCTTGCCAGATCAATTCTAGCACCGAAGCTGGAATAAAAACAAATGTATTTGTTTTTGCCAGTTCGTAGATTAATGTTAATAAAACTTCACCAGCATAAATGTTACCATAAAGACGTAAAGCCAATGTAATAAAGTTAGTAAATTGTTCTAAAATATTAATAGGTAATAATGCTTTCATCGGACTCATGTATGAATTAACAAAATATCCTTTAAAACCAAATTTCTTTACACCCATAAAATGTGCTAACAATAATACCATAAATGCAAATGTCATCGTTGTCATTGGACTTGACGTTGGACTTTTCACGTAATTATATCCATTAAATGAAATTTCTATAATCAAGCCAATTTGATTAGCAACGAAAATAAAAACAAATAGCGTAAACGCCAACAATCCGTAGCTTTTTCCCACTTCATCCGGAATTGCACTTTTAACAATGCCATTTGTAAAATCAATTAACCATTCCAACACATTTTGTTTTCCAGTTGGCTTTAACTTAATACTACGTGACAGCCAAAATACCAAACAAAAAACAATCAGCGCTGTTAGTGTTCCGGAAACTATGTTAGACACATTAAACGGAATACCTAGAAAAGTAATGATTTGGGTCTTTTCATCCACCGGGTTTCACCTCTTTTCATAATTAGTCAAAAATGGCCAAACATCAACCAAAGTAAGTCATAGAGAGATTCAAGTTAAAAAACCTTGAATACAAGAGAAATAATACCACCATTTCGCTCAAAATACAAAGGCAAAATTACCAATTTGTTAGCGTTTTCTATAACAAAAATTGGTATTTCAACTATATATGTCACACAATATATTTCATGTTACATTTGATATCATAGCTTTAATAGCGCTTTCTTTGTGTGTAAAAAAAACTGCGACACTAAAAAAAATTTATCGCAGTAATAAAAAAAATTTATTTTGTTCCAAAGAGCCGATCTCCAGCATCACCTAGTCCTGGAACAATATAACACTGCTCGTTTAAATGATCATCTAAAGCAGCAGAAAAAATATCGATGTCAGGATGGGCATCACGCAAGGCTTTAACTCCCTCTGGAGCAGCTACCAAACATACAAATTTAATTGATTGCGCCCCTCTTTTTTTCAATGCATCAACAGCCATAATTGCTGACCCACCTGTCGCTAACATTGGATCAACAATAAACATTTCTCGATTTTCTAGATCGTCTGGCATTTTAACAAAATATTCATGTGGTTTCATTGTTTCTTCATCACGATACATCCCTATATGGCCGACTTTAGCTGCCGGAATTAATTCTAAAATTCCATCTACCATTCCTAAACCAGCACGTAGAATTGGAACAATCACTACTTTTTTCCCAGCTAATCTTTTTTGAACTGTTTTGCCCATTGGTGTCTCAATTTCTACATCTTCTAATGGCATATCTCGCGAAACTTCATATGCCATTAATTCAGCAATTTCATTAACGCATTGCCGAAATTCTCGTGTACCGCAATTCTTATTACGAATAATCGTTAGCTTATGCTGAATTAGTGGATGATCCAGTACTTCAAATTTTCCCATGATTAACACTCCTATTAATTAATTACAACCATATCTATTCTAAACGATATTTCTTGTGCTGACTAGCAATAAATTGCATAATTTCTATTCAAAGTATTGATTACTTGCTGCTTTTTTTAATCTATTCATATATGCCATTCCCAATCCATCTTCTGGAAATTCTGCAACCAGTATGGTTTTAACTTCATTCATTTCATCAAAATACCGTAATCCTGCGAATAAACGCCGACTAGCCATTACAACATCTTTACCTAGATCATAACTATACTCATTTTTTTTGTATGATGCCAAAATATCACTTGTTGCCATGACTCCTATAGGATCTTTTTGTTTCTCTGTCCATTCAAATACACTTTGCCATTGATTAGGACGGACAATCAACACTTTAGCGTCTGGGGCATAATGTCTATATTTCATTCCTGGAGCCTTTGGAATTTCACTGTTTTTCACAGTATGTTTATCAGAAATGACCTTTTCACCTAAAACATCTTCAATTTCTGTTACATCCACACCACCTGGCCGTAAAATGGTTGGTTTTTCAGTGCTTAAATCTAATATAGTGGACTCAACTCCAACTTGTGTTGGCCCGTCATCTACTATTCCCGCAATACGACCTTCAAGATCATGAAAAACATGTTGTGCTGTTGTGGGACTAGGTTTTCCCGATGAGTTAGCTGACGGACCTACTATCGGAACACCTGCTAATTCTATTAACTTTCGAGTTACATTATTAGCAGGGCATCTAAATGCAGCAGTTGTTAAGCCTCCTGTTACAGCGTTTGGAAGTGACCCTGGTTTAATGTCAAAAACTAATGTTAAAGATCCTGGCCAAAATTTAGCAATTACTTTCCTTGCTTTCGAAGATAATGGTCCTGTATATTTTGTTATCATCTTTTCTGAAGCAACTGTTACAATGAGTGGATTGTCAGATGGGCGACCTTTAGCTAAATAGACACGCTTTACTGCTTGTTCATTTGTTGCATCTGCACCTAGACCATAGACCGTTTCTGTCGGAAAAGCGATTAATTCTCCTAATTTTAACTCTTTAGCAGCTATCTTTACTTCATTAGGCTGATATATTTTTGTTATTAACATTTTTATATTTTTCCTTTCTATATTTAAGCAACAACTAAAATTTTACTCGTACCATCCGATCATTTCCTAAAATATCTTTTTTCAAAGTCACTGTGGCATGTTTAAATTTATTCTTAAATATTTCCAAAACAGCTTCACCTTGTTTAAACCCAATTTCTACATATAATCGCGTATTTTGTTTTAAGTATGGTTTAATCTCAGTCGCCAATCTTTGATAAATAGCTAAGCCATGATTATCCGCAAATAGTGCCATCTGTGGCTCATATTTTTTAACACTTTCATCCATAAAGCTTTCTTCATCATAAGCTATATAGGGCGGATTAGATACAATAATGTCGTATTTTTCCTCTAATGAAGAAAACAAATCACTTTGTTTTAGATTAAGCATTAAATTTAATGCTTGCGCATTTTTTTGAGCTACTGCCAATGCTTTTGTTGAAATATCAGTTGCGGTGATATTAAAATCTGGCCGTTGCCTTTTAAGTGCTAATCCAATTGCACCACTTCCAGTTCCTATATCCACTATTTTCAAATTTCTTTTTTGGGTACAATCTGTCAAAATCCATTCCACTAATTCTTCTGTTTCTGGTCTTGGAATTAATGTATCTGCATTGACTTTAAGTTGTAATCCAAAAAAATTTGTATAGCCTAACAAATATTGTGGTGGATACCCTTCACAGCATTTCTTGATGTTCTTTTGAAATATTTCCCACTCATCTAGTGGCATAATTTCTTGATAATTCATCAATAGATGTGTCAAATTCCAGTGCATTTGTCCTAATAACAAGAACTGCACATCTTCTTTTGCCTTACCATGTTGTTCACTAAAAGAAAAAGCCCATTTCTGAGCTTCAAAAAAAGTTATCTTATGCATTTTGCAAGTTCTCCAAAGCTTTTGTTTGTTCAAACAAAATAAGTGCAGCAATTACGTCGTCTAACTCGCCATTAATAATCCGATCTAATTTATTTAAAGATAAACCAATTCGATGATCAGTAACTCTATTTTGTGGATAATTATATGTTCTTATTCTTTCTGAACGATCACCTGTTCCAACTGCAGATTTACGGTTTTCATCATAGGCATTTTGTTCTTGCGAAGAATAAAAGTCATATACCCTGGCTCTTAAAATTTGCATAGCTTTTTCTCTGTTTTGCTGTTGTGATCTTTGATCTTGCATAGCTACAACAATTCCTGTTGGTAAGTGCGTCATTCGAACCGCAGAAGATGTTTTATTGATATGTTGTCCACCTGCACCAGAAGAACGATACACATCAACCCGAATATCCTTAGGATCAATATCAATTTCAACATCTTTAGCCTCTGGCATTACTACTACTGTCGCAGTTGAAGTATGAACACGTCCTGCAGATTCAGTTACAGGTATCCGTTGAACGCGATGAGCCCCACTTTCGTACTTAAGTTTAGAATATACATTTTTACCGTTAATAACCATTGCTATTTCTTTAAAGCCACCAACCTCAGTTGTATTTTTATCAATAACTTCAATTGACCAGCCTTGCCGTTCAGCATATTTCGAATACATATTGAACAAATCGCCAGCAAATAAACTAGCTTCATCTCCACCTGCTGCACCTCTGATTTCCATGATAATATTTTTATCATCATTAGGGTCTTTAGGAATCAAGAGTACTTTAATTTCATCTTCTAATTTTTGTTTTTTCTCTTTAGAATCTGAAAGTTCTCCCTTTACCATTTCTGTCATTTCATCATCATCTAGACCATCGTTTAACATAGCCTCATCGTCTTTAATTGTTTGAACTACTTCTTTATATTGATTGTATTTTTCAACCGTTTCTCGTAAATCTGCCATTTCTTTTGAAAGTTCTGTAAATCTTTTCGTATCAGAAATCACTTCTGGATCAGATAATAATTCACCTAATTCTTCATAGCGATCTTCTAACATTTGTAACCTATCAAACAGCTTATCCATTATTTTCTCCTTTATTTTTTCCAAATATCAATTCAAATTGTGGATTAAAGTAATGTTTTCTACATACTGGAAAATAAGATTCATTACCACCAATTTTTATTTGCTCGCCTGTGTACACCGCTTCACCATTATTTACACGTAGATTCATGGTAGCTTTTTTCTGACAGAACCAGCATATTGTCTTCATCTCTTCAATTTTGTCAGCATATAATAATAAATACTTTGAGCCTTCAAATAATTCATTTTGAAAATCATTTTTCAATCCAAATGCCATTACTGGGATATGTAATTCATCCACAATTTTTGTCAATTCTAAAACATGATGTTTTTGTAAAAATTGAGCTTCATCAATTAATAAACAATCCGTTTGAGAATTGCAGTCCTGAACCGTTTTTAAAATATTTGTTTCAGCGAAAATTGGTAACGCCTTTCTTTTCATACCAATTCTACTAGAAATATACCCCACTTCATCACGATTATCTAAACCACTTGTCATGATAATTACATTCTTATTTTGTTCTTCATAGTTGTGAGCTACTTTCAATATTTCAATTGTTTTGCCACTATTCATAGCACCATATCGAAAAAAAAGCTGTGCCAATATCTTCCACACTCCAAATTTATTTTTCATATTCAAGTATATATGATTTACATCTAAATTTCACCCTTCGTCTTAAAAAAGAAGAAAAATAACCTTTTTTTAATTACATTTAATTTCAAATGTGATAACATTTATTTGTTATGATGGTATGTTTCCAAGGGGAAAAATAGCTGTTTTTGTTATTAGTTTTAGTCTTTAAACATTAAGACTGTGCTTTTTTTCAAGGGATAACAACTGTGATAGACTTTATAATGAAAATTTAGAACGGGGAATTTAATTATGTCATTAAAAAGTTTTTTAGCTATTGCGGCAGGTAAAAGTTCGCACTGGTTTTTGCATAATTTTATGCATGGTGGAACTGCGTTACCTGGAAAAATAACTTTAAAAATTGATCCAAATGTTTTAGAAACTTTAGCCAAAAACTATGATATTGTTATCATTACTGGTACAAACGGTAAAACACTGACTACTGCATTAACTGTTAAAGTTTTACAGTCAAAATATCCACACTTACTAACTAATCCGAGTGGTTCAAACATGAAGCAAGGTATTGTCACTGCTTTTTTGACACATAAAAAAAATAAACATGGCAAAAATCTTGCTATTTTAGAAACTGATGAAGCCAATGTTCCAATCATTTCAAAATACATTAAACCAACTGCCTTTGTTATGACTAATCTCTTCCGAGATCAAATGGACCGATATGGCGAAATATATACAACATATGAAAAAATCTTAAAAGGTGTTCGTCTGCATCCTGAAGCAACCATTATTGCTAATGGAGATGCACCCATTTTTAATAGCGTAAAACTCCCTAACCCGGTTTTATATTATGGCTTTGACAATAAGAAGGATCATGAACAACTAGCGCCAGCCAATACTGATGGCTTACTTTGTCCGAAATGCCAACATATTCTGCATTATAAGAACTTAGTTTACAGTAATCTTGGTAAATATTATTGTCCTAATTGTGATTTTAAGCGTCCTGAATTAGCATGCAAAGTAACTGAAATTTTAACTCAGTCACCACAAGAATCAAGATTTAAAATAAACGATACTCCGATTCATTTGCATATCGGTGGCACATATAATATTTATAATACTTTAGCTGCTTATACTGTCGGGAAATATTTAGATGTAGATTCAAAACAAATAGCTCAAATGTTAGATAATAAAGATGAAAAAGTTTTTGGTCGTCAAGAAACAATCCATGTTGGCGATAAGGAAATCACTTTAATTCTTGTTAAAAACCCTGTTGGTATTAATCAAGTTCTCGAAATGATTAAAACAGATACTAGTCCTTTTTCGCTAAGTATTCTTCTCAATGCTAATTATGCCGATGGTGTTGATACCAGCTGGATTTGGGATGCAAATTTTGAAGATTTACCTTTCGAGCGTATTGGTGCTGTTTTAACTGGAGGAGAACGTTATAAAGATATTACGTTTAGAATGAAAGTCGCTGGTGTTCCTGACAATATCTTTACCCAACGCGAGAAGATATTAGATGTTGTTGAAAATATCAAAACTATGCCTACCAAAAATGTATATGTCTTAGCTACATATACGGCTGTTTTACAATTACGTAAATTGTTAGCTAGCGCAGGCTATATTTCTGGAGGTATGGAATAATGGCATATTCACTTCATGTTGCACATCTTTATGGTGATCTATTAAACACATATGGCGATATTGGTAATATTTTGGTTATGAAATACTATGCTAAAAAAATAAATGTGAACTTAACTTCTGAACTCGTTTCACTAGGTCAGCCTTTTGAACCCCAAAAGTATGACTTCGCCTTTTTTGGTGGTGGTCAAGATTATGAGCAAATGATTGTTTCAAAAGATATCCAAGCTAAAAAAGACGATTTAATTTCATTTATCGAAGATGGTGGCCCTGTTCTTGCAATTTGTGGAGGCTATCAATTATTAGGTGAATACTACATTGGAGCCGATGGTCAGAGAATTAATGGTATTCACGCCTTAGATCATCATACTGAAAGTCAAGATAATAATCGCTTTATTGGTGATATTACTATTCACAATGAACAACTTGATGAAACCTATATTGGATTTGAGAATCATAATGGTATGACTTACTTAGGAAAAGGTGAACAACCTTTAGGTAAAGTTGTTTTTGGTCATGGAAATAACGGTTCTGATCGTTCAGAAGGCGCTATCTATAAGAATACTTATTGTTCTTACTTTCACGGTCCTATCCTTGCACGCAATCATAACTTAGCAAAGCATTTACTATTAATAGCTTTAAAACGTAAGTTCCCAGATGTCGATTTTACAATTCCAGCAGATATTGACTAATTTTTTATAATAAATAAGCTTGAGATTTGAACTTTCTTCAAAATCTCAAGCTTATTTACTATCAACTGATAACCATAAAATTAAGTATTGTTATTCTTTTCTTCCAGGATTTGAGGAAATAATATCCATCGTACCTTCAATTGACCATTCTTTAACCTCAAACGGCAAGATAAAATGTATACCTTTTTTTAGTTTATACTGTTGTTCATTTACAGTTAAAACCCCCTGCCCTTCAATAACTGATACTAAAGTATATAATGCATCCTGACGTTTAATCGTTCCTTTGCCGCCATTTAAGCGCCAACGTTCCACCGTAAAGAAGTCTGTTTTTACAAATCTTGTGATTTCAATATCATCAGCCATAGTTGTCTTTTGAACTAATTTTGGATCGACATGCGGCACATTAATAACATCAATTGATTGTTTTAAATGTAACTCTCTTTTTTTACCTGTCTTTGCATCTACCCTATCAAAATCATATAACCGATACGTAGTGTCTGAGCTTTGTTGCGTTTCCAAAACCATAATACCTTTTCCGATTGCGTGAACTGTTCCACTAGGTACATATAGAAAATCGCCAGGTTTAACTGGAACATGCCGCAAAAGTTTATCCCACTTTCCGTTTTCAATCCATTCAGCTAATTCTGCTCGTGTTTTGGCATGATGACCATAAATCATCTCAGCCCCCTCATCTGCAGCCAATACATACCAACATTCTGTTTTTCCTAATTCATGTTCATGTTTTAGTGCATATGTATCGTCAGGATGCACTTGTACCGATAAATCCTCACGTGCATCTAATATTTTAGTTAAAAGAGGAAAAACATCTTCTTTAGCGTTACCAAATATTTCTCGATGTTGATCCCATAGTTCAGCTAAATTCATTCCTGTATACGGGCCATTTTCAACAACCGAGGTTCCGTGTGGATGAGCAGAGATAGCCCAACATTCACCAGTTCTATCACTAGGAATATCATAACCATATACTTTATTTAATTTGTTGCCACCCCAAATTTTTTCTTGAAAATATGGTTTTAAAAAAATAGGTTGTTTCATGTTAAAAATCCTCCTTATTTGTTTCCATTTCTTCTTTTAAATAGTTTTCAATTAAAGCATCACGACGTTGTAAAAAAATTTCATTATCTGCATTGGGATGGATACGGTTAGTCAATACAATTAAAGCTGACTGCTTTATCTTATTAATAAGTATAAATGTACCAGTGTACCCCGTATGATATAAACAAGGGGTCTTATCTGGCATATATCTTAAGTCCCAACCATATGACCTACCTAATTTTCGTGTGGGTGTCTGGTCTTTGAAGAAATCATCTATAGTCTTGTTATTTAATATATGTTTGTTCTCTTCATTACTCATAAACCACTGCGTAAATTTAACTAGATCATGTAAACTCATGAATAAACCAGCTGATCCACAATGCTCACCTAAAATATATGCCTTTGGATCATGAACCTTTCCACATATCAAACCACGTTTTAGATTCATTTCTGTTGGGACACATCTTTTTGAATCTGGATTAAATGTACTCTCCGTTAGTCCTAATGGCACTAGAACATTTTTAAAGATAACTTTTTGAACAGCTTCATGATAAATATTTTCAATTATCTGTCCTAGTAAAATAAAACCAACATCAGTATAAACAACCTTTTTTTCAAAATTTTCTCCAACCTTAAGAGTATACAAAGCTCGTAATAATTCTTCAGCAGGTAGTTGATTCCGATTTTTTATATATCCAGTTAATCCAGAAGTATGGGTTAACAAGTGTCTTATAGTTACACGTTTATCTTTAAATTCAGGTAAATAAAGATATATAGGGTCATCAACATGTAACTTATTAGCTTGAATCAATTGCATAATTACAGTTGTTGTCCCTATAACCTTAGTTAAAGATGCAATATCATATAACATATTTGGAACTAATAATTCTTTTTTGGGAATTACCTGTTTATATCCAAAAGATTCCGCTTGCAATTTTCCATGCTGCAACATTGCATATGATACACCTGGAACTACCTTATCTTCTTGCAAAGAATGCAATAACGCAACTGTACTTGCATTAAACATTTTATCCATCCTTTTTATCCATCTTTAATTTATTAACATAGATAACTTTAAATTGTCCATCTATATAATCTACTCTACTTGCACGCGAATTATCAAGCAAGAAAAGAGGGACATCGCCTCTTAAACTTTCTATAAAATTAGATAGAATAAGGCCATGCGTAACAATTAAAATATTACCACCTTTTTCTTCATATTCTTTAGCTATGCCAGAAAGAGTACGCATCATTCTTTGTGCTAAGTGTGTGGAATCCTCAATTATTTCGTCGCTATCCATAAAGCGAAAAAGTTCTGTTAATTCTGCAACATGCTCATCGTTCATCAATGCTTGTACAATACGCCGTACCCCGAGCGCTCGTAATGCAGTTGAAATCATTTTAATATTTTTAGCTTCTTCAAAACGACCAAAACTTATTTCACGTAACCCTGGTTCTTGATATACACTAGGAAAATAACGTTCATTTTCATTCAAAATATATTGGGCTGTTTCACGCGTTCGTTTTAAATCACTTGTATAGACTGCTTCAAATTTTACATTTTTTAATTCTTTACCTAATCTTCGTGCCATACGAATCCCCCGTTTAGTAAGTGGCGAATTTGTCACCCCTTGCAAGCGTTTATAACGGTTCAATTTTGTTTGTCCATGTCTAACCAAATAAAAGTGTACTGTTGCCACGATTCCACCTCCCCTTTTTTGTAGATGATATCTTAATTATATACTTTGTTTACAAATGATTCAAAAAATTATTGTTTGTCAACCGTTTCCAAATTTTATTTTTCTGATATTAATTGTTACAATTAATATCAAGGTTATTCTTCCAAGGAGGTATATTTATGTCAAGTAATTCAGACTCACTCTTCTTTGTCTTATCTTATCTTAAAAGACATCCTAAAGAAATAATTTTCGCTACCAATGATTATTGTAACGTTGTTCAAATTTATATTCATGACAACTTTCATATTGCTGATGCTGATATTTATTTTCCTGCAAATCGTCTAATGGTTAATAAACTTAAAGAGGATTTTCTTGCACAACATGGAAACCTACTTGATTATTTTTGGGAAAAAAGTGGTCGCGTACTAACTAGTTACCATGAAGTATGGGCAACTACTACTCATTTAACAAAACGAGCTGTATATTTAATAGAGCTTTCCTACGAATAAAGCTAGCACTTAAGTATAAAATCTGTCAAATTCGACAGATTTTATACTTAATGCTAGCTTTTTTGTTTTGTTAAATTGTATTTTTTTCTCTTGTTAAATGAACTTTTAAAACAACTACTATCCAAAAATTTATAAAAATTAGTACTGATGTTACTAAAAAAACATATTGATAATCAAAACTACTAGATACAACTGAGCCTAATAATGGACCTATTACTCCACCCGCAGCCTGAAATGATTGATTATAACTAAAAATACGTCCAAATGATTTTGCCGGCACACTAAGAGTTAATGCTGTTTGAACAGCTGGTAATAATGCTGCATTAGCTACACCAAGCAAAAAACGCCAAAACGCTAAAACCCATGGTGATTCTGCCATAAACATTGGAATAAACAATAGTGTTGCTGCTGCTAATCCAAACAGTAATATTTTTAAAGGACCTATTAAATCCATCTTATGTCCTAGCCATGATGCAACGAGTAGTGTTCCAAAACCAGGTGTGGCAGCAACAACACCACTAACAAATGAAATATTACCTTGATCATGCATTAATTCTTTGACAAGCAAACTTATAATAGGCGAAATAGACATCAGCGAAGATTGCACAATCAAAGTTGTTAAAAACATTACAATTATTAACCTTTTATTTTCTAAAGCAGCAAACATCTTAGCAGCTGGTTTTATCTCCTTTTTAGAAACAGGTTGGAAATTTTCTTTTGTATTAAAAAGTGTCATAAAAAAAGCAAGCGCCATACAAAAGCCCGTGATATAAAAAGGAATCCGATAACCAAATGCATCAGCCAAAATCCCTCCAAAAAGAGGGCCTAGCAAATTGCCTGTCACACCTGCCGTCATAATCATTGTCATCACAGATCCTGAACGAGACTTCGTTGTTTCTCCAGCTATAAATGCTGTAGCATTATTTATATATCCCGAAAAGGTTCCTTGAATCAAGCGTAAAATAATAATCATCCAAACATTGCTAGCAGTACCTGTTAAAAAAATTGTTATTGCCATCACACCGGATGCACGAAGACACATTAATTTGCGTCCCTTTCTATCAGCTAAACTCCCCCAAAACGGCGAAACAATTGCTTGTGTCAAAAAGGTTCCTGCAAAAGCTATACCCGAATATATATTCAATTCAAAACGACTAAAATGACCTATTGAATCAATAAACAAGGATAAAAAAGGCATGGTCATCGAAGCACCTAATCCCGTCATAAAACACCCAAACCATAATGCTATAAAAGTTTTTCGCCATGTGGGAGGCAACTTATCGCCTTCTGCTAACATCCAAACAAATCCTTTCTCGCTAAAAACATCGTAATAGTTATTATCCTAACACTATTTTCATAAAATTTCACATTAATTTGCATTTAACCATATTTTTTAATTCAAATTAATCATCCAAGTCTCTCTCAATATTCAAACCATATAAATTGCTAACAGGTGCTTGCTCATCTGCTTGATGTACTACTAAAATTGCAACTGCACCTTTACTTGATACATAACCAGCAAATTGAGCTACTTCCTCCACAACGTAAGCAAGTCCATCTGAATTATAAATATATTGACCTGCTTTAGGCATGTTTTCAAAGAAAGTTTTATTCATCTTATAATATTCCCCATTATTGTCGTGCATTATTAAAATAACTTTTACCATGATAAAACCTCCATTATGCTATATTTTTTCTTTATTATATTATAATACCACTAAAAATGGCTAGAAAGCGTTAAAATAACTTCACCGCTTTCTAGCCATTTAAAATTAAACATTGATTACTTTATCCAAGAACGCCTTAGTCCGTTCATTTTGAGGATGATCAAATACTTGATCAGGTTTTCCTTCTTCCATTACACGACCATCTGCCATAAAGACAACTCTATCTGCTACTTCTTTAGCAAATCCCATTTCATGTGTTACCACAACCATTGTCATCCCTTTTTTGGCTAAATCCTTCATAACCTCTAAAACATCTCCGACCATTTCTGGATCTAAAGCACTAGTAGGTTCATCAAATAACATTACATCTGGATTCATAGCTAAAGCACGTGCAATAGCAACTCTCTGCTTTTGACCACCTGAAAGTGAAGATGGCATTGCATCAAATTTTTCTGATAAACCAACTGTCTCTAACAAATCTTTCGCTTGTTTCTTAGCTTCATCTTTTGAACTTTTTCCTAATTCTATTGGTGCTAACATTATATTTTCACCAACAGTCATATTATTAAATAAATTAAAATGTTGGAAAACCATACCGATATTTTCACGCGCTTTATCTATATTAGTAGAAGATAAACTAATATCTTGACCATCAATAACAATTGAACCGCTAGTAGGTTCCTCAAGCTTATTTAAGCAACGCAATAACGTACTTTTTCCTGAACCAGATGGGCCTATTAAAACAACAACTTCATTATTAGCAACTTTAAAATCAATTCCCTTTAAAACATGATTGGCGCCATAATTTTTCTTTAAATTTGTGACATTAACTTTGTATTCCGACATTAGTTTTTAATCCTCCGTTCAATCCACTTAGATAAGAGCGTTAATACTGTAATCATCAATAAGTAAATCACAGCAACTATTGCCCAAATTCTAAATCCCTGTAAATTACGTGCAATAATAATCTTACCTGTTTGTGTCAATTCAAGAATTCCAATAACAGATAGTATAGACGTATCTTTTAGCGTAATAATGAATTGATTAACAAAAGATGGAATCATAATTTTTATTCCTTGTGGTAAAACTACTTTACGCATTGATTTACTAAAAGGTAATCCTAAACTACGTGCTGCCTCCATTTGGCCACTATCAACAGCTTCTATACCACCTTTAACAAAAGCCCCGATATATGCACCTTCATTTAAAGTAAGTGTTATAATCCCGGCAACAAAAGCCGGAACTTTTGTTCCTGTTAAACTTGGAATGCCATTGTAAATAAATAATGCTAAGACAATCAGTGGTAACCCACGGAAGATATATATAATTGTCGTTGAAAGTCCTTGTGCAATTTTACTAGGAACAACACCTAGTAATCCAATTAAAATTCCAAAGATTGTTGCAAATAGAATTCCGACAATGGTTAACCACAACGTTTCTTCAATCCCACTTATAAACGCACTTTTATTCTGTTTCAATAAAGCTAACATTGTATAACTATCGCTTGAGTTTTCTGATGACTTCTTTTGTGCTGATACTGCTTTTTTGCCTGTATATTTTTCTATAATCTTGGCATATGTACCATCTTTCTTTAGAGCCTTTAATCCCTTATTAAATTTATTTAATAGTACTTGATTATGTCCCTTTCTCACTGCAAAACCATAATTTCCTGTATCTGTTGGCTTTGTAACAATTTTAAGTCCTAATCCTGTTTTAACACCGTATTGCAATACTGCACTATCATCAAAACAAGCTACTGCATTACCTGTTTTAACATCATCATATACGCTATCCGAATCATCAAAGGTTACTGTTTTAAAACCATATTTCTTCTTGATTGAATTAGCATAATCTGCCCCAGATGTTCCTGTTTTTATAGCAACTGTTTTCCCTTTTAATTGTTTTAAGCTTGTGACTTTACTTCCCTTTTTCACCGCCATTACAATTCCTGATGAATAGTATGGATTTGAAAAATCAAATGTCTTTTTCCGTTCAGTTGTTATAGACATTCCTGCAATCATACCATCCACTTGACCAGACTGGACCGCTTGTATTGCAGCGTTAAAGCCAATAGGTTTTATTTCAACCTTAAATCCTTCTTTTTTAGCAACTGCCTTGATCAGTTCCATATCAATCCCAACGTACTTGTTGTTTGAGTTTGCATAAACAAATGGGGGGAATGTAACATCAGTAGCTATTGTATAAGTTTTCTCGGATGCCTCAACTTGTTGCGTAGGTTGTCCTACAGTTGCAATAAATGCAAAACCAAACACCAAGCTAAACCAAACTATAAACTTTTTCATATGAAAATTTCCCCAATCTTTATTAGTGTATTCTTATTATAACACACAATTGTAATAAAATGTTATATTCTCTAACATAAGAAACTCTCTAGTTCAGCTATTTCAATAATTACTTTTCATTATATTAGCTTTTTTTTATTATCCAAATTTAATAAATATTTTTTTATTATCAAATGCTGCTTTCATTACTATAGACAAACTATTTCAACCTTAGAAAATTTAATAAAAATAGTTGACTACCCTACATTGAGATAATATAATATAATAGTTGATTATTTAGTGGGCATTCGCCAAATTGGTAAGGCAGTGGACTCTGAATCCATAATTTACAGGTTCGAGCCCTGTATGCCCAATAACGTATATTTTAAAGCTATTGAATCTTCTTAAACAGTTGATTTAATAGCTTTTTTGTTTTTTAATTTATTGTCTATTTTGATGTTTTTAATTTCAAATGCACCGCAAAAATTCTAATTTTCAAGCATGCACTTAGCATAAATAATTCTCTTAGAACAACAAAAACACCTCATCCAATTAAGAATGAGGCTCTTACAATACTCTGTTGGTCGTTTCATTTAAAGTTGTGTAGAGTTCTAGATCTACTTCAACTCTATTCTAGTCTAATTCAAAGTGTTTGTAACAAATCCTGCACGCTTTAAATGACTACTTATCATCTTGAATTTTTTATTATCATTGCAGTTCTGGCATAGAAAATGGATAAAAAATTTCATGCTTTGTTTCATATTCAATAATTTCTGATATTTTATCACTATCATTAAATCTAATTTTAGATATACCATCAAAGATATCTTCGCTTTTCTCTTTTGCATGAAAAGTCCAAGTTACAAAAAAGTAGTTTTTCTCTATATTAACTGTATTTATTGCCCAATCTAAAACAACTTGTTTTTCTAATTGATGTCTTACCCACAGGTGAATTTCATCAAGATTTTGATAACACGCACCGTAACATTCACGATAAAAAATATTTGTGTCAAAAATAGCATCAAGCTTAGAAAAGTCTCGTTGCACCCACATCTGAAAATATTCTGCAATTAATTTCTTTCTATATTCATTGCGCATAAATTGCTCCTTAATTTCTATAGCCCAAGAATCAAATTATTAAACATAAGAACCAAAAAGTGATTAACTCTAAAACTTATATATCTAGTTATAGAGTTGTAATATTTAATGAAGCGCAGTCACAAAAGCAATTGCCCCAAATAAAATTCCTGGAAGATTTGCCAAAAATACGGGCCAGTCTCTATTCTTTTTAAAATAAGCATACGTACACCAAAATAATCCGTTTATTGCAGCTACTAATGGTTGCACTGGATTACCATAGTTGCCATTCAAATTGCTTAGTATCTGTGGAATATACGAAACATACATTAATATTGCTAATACAGTAGCAACTTTACCTATGATACGAATAAATTTTATTTCTTTATCCAAAAAAATCCTCCTTAGATTGCATAAAACGACATATAGATAGTTATATAAATTTCCTATAGCTTATATGATTTATCATCTTCGCTTTATTCATGTAATTAATAAAATTATGAAAATAAAAAATGGTATTAAATAGAATTTGTTTCTATCAGTACCATTTTTAAAGAACACTTTAATTAATAGCTATCAATTGTACTACTACAACAACAACGCTCTTTTAGCTAAAAGTCAAACTTATCTTAAACACCTTCAAATTTATGTTGTTTCTTCTTTGCCTTTTTTTTCATATCTTCAGCATATCGATAAGCATTTTTTTTCAAATAACGCAAAAGTTCATTCTCATTTTTAAATTCACGTGGATGAATTTGTCCGTGCAAACGTAATGAAATTTTATTTATCTTTGTTCTTCCTGTCCACGTATAATTGTGTTCCACAATGAACCTGTTTAAGTAATTACCTTCATCATTTTTTTCAAATTTTAGAATGTAGTTCTTTTCGGGCACCATCAATGGATTAACGTGCTCTTTCTCATACGCTACATTATGTGCTTTTAAAAAATTCTTTGTTTTCCTAAGCATGTTAATTCCTCCTTTTGACAGTTTCTATTATCAACAAGCTTTACTTTTTTAATATCCAACTACCTATATATATAATATTATTTCATTTGCAATAAGTCAAAAAGCTTTATACTTTTGTATATTTAAAAAAATATGAATTGCATATATCATAAATACACAATCCATATTATTTATAAATATACTAACTGTGCTAAACTTTATAAAAAGTTTTCATTCGCAGTCTCAATTTCTACAAACATGATACAAAAATATCACCCGTACGGGGATCGAACCCGTAACTCCGCCTTGAGAGGGCGACGTCTTAACCAATTTGACCAACGGGCAATAGCAGAACACTTATATTATTATATACTATTATTCATTTTTGTCAATTTTTTTTTGCATAAAAATAATTATAGTATGCAAATACATGATGAATATTATCGCACAATACATAAGTGATAACACTATTACCCAATTTAATATGGGAAGTTGTAAAAATCTTTGATTTATAATTAAAAAAAATGTAAATACACCAAATTGCAAAAGTTTTCTTCTCAGATTTTTAATTCTATTAATCATTTCTTTTAAACTGAACATGTAATTTAGGAACTTCTTTCATATCTCGTGTGTAATACTGCACATCTATAACTTTAGTTGTCGTCTCAACAATACAATATGTTCCACCTACATATTGATATGCACCTCTAGGAAAACTAATGCTACCTGGATTAAGATACAAACGATTATTCACAAATTCTGTTCCTAATTGATGTGTATGTCCAAAAAAAACTAGGTTTGCATCAACATTTTCAGCTAAACTAGCGATTTTTTGCAAATTAATACCTACACCTAACAAATGACCATGAGCAAGTAAAATTTTGTCTTCCCCACTCTTAATTACTTTTTTTTCTGCAAAAGCTGGATCATAGTCACAATTGCCAGTTACAACAGCATAGCTTTTAAACAATTCATCATTGGCCGGTAATTCTGAATCTCCACAATGTAATAATAAATCAACCTTATCACTGTAATGCTTGAGTAACTTGACTAAAATTTCTCGGTCTCCATGACTATCACTCACTACTAAATATCGCATACTAATCCTCCCACCAATTAGCAAATTTATTCATTAAATTCCGTGTCGCAATTCCTCGATGACTAACTTTATTTTTTTGAGTTGCTGTCAATTCAGCAAATGTTTTGCCTAACTCAGGATAATAAAATAAGGGATCATACCCAAAACCATCTATACCCCTTTTTTCTTTCAAAATCACACCATAAGCATCCCCAGTTGCTACTAATTCATCTTTCTTTGGATGTATTACTACTATCGAACAATGAAAGTGTGCTGTTCTTTGCTCTTCTGGGACCATTTTCAAATTATCAAGCAGTTTTTTATTATTTGCTACATCATCATGATCACCAGCATATCTAGCTGAATAAATACCAGGTTCACCATTTAATGCATCTACAATTAAACCTGAATCATCAGCTAAAACAGGTATATTTAATGCTGTAGCTATCGTTTGCGCTTTTATTCGCGCATTTTGAGTAAATGTAGTTCCATTCTCATTTATTTTGGGTAATGCAGTATAATCTGCTAATGTTTTTATTTTTAGTCCCAATTCAGCAAAAATATTTGCATATTCACGCGCTTTCCCCAGATTATTTGTTGCAATTAAAATAGTGTCATTTTCCATTTTGCCACCTCACTTTATACTTATACTATTATGCCATTTGGCTATTATAATTTCAATCAAGTCCTACTTTAATAAGTAAACATATTTATAAATTTTTTAGTAAAGATAAAAAACAGTTTGCATTTCTAGTAAACAGGTTATAATGTATAATTAGATATCATTGGAGGAATATGTATGAACGACAATTTTTACGATTTATCACTTGCAGATAAAACTAAGATTTCTACATTTGGTTTAACTGTTTTACGTGACTCTTTATTGCCTCAACTTACAGATGGCGATAACAATATTTTATATTGGGCAGGAAAAAAATTAGCACGTCAATTTTTTGTTGCTAACGAAGCTGACCTTCCACTCTTTTTTGAACAAGCAGGTTGGGGGCTGTTAACTCATAAAAAGAATAAAGGCAATCAACAGATTTTCACATTATCTGGTCCAATAATAGCCACTCGCCTTAAATTAAGTAAGGAAGCTGATTTCAAATTAGAATGTGGTTTTTTGGCTGAAACAATACAAAATCAAACCAAAGTTTTATCTGAAGCCTTTTTAGATAACGCTAATGAGCGTAAAGGAGTTGTTACGCTCATTGTCCAATTTGATACAAAAGACTACGTAAATCCTGACTTATATAAACAATTAACACCTCTAGAAATATTACACGCTGATACAATATCAGAAGAAAATTAATCTCGTGCCACTACCACTAAAAATGGAATAAAAGACAGTTATTTAATACCTTATCCTGAATACTCAGGATTAATTTTGGTGCACATTTCAAAACCAAATATTTGTAACTAAAAATATTCTAAATATAAAAAAGCTGACATATTATGAAGCACCCCATAATATATCAGCTTTTTTGTATTCTTTAAATTAAATATATTGTTCCAATTTAGCTTGGATAACATCTTTAGGATGATATCCTACAATAGTATCCACAACTTCACCATCTTTTTTGATAAGCAATGTTGGAATACTCATAATACCAAATTTAGTGGCTGTTGCTTGATTCTTATCAACATCTACCTTACCAAAAACGACTTTATCACCCATTTCACCAGCTAACTGTTCAATAACTGGTGATTGCATACGACAAGGACCACACCATGTTGCCCAAAAGTCTGTCAAAGTTACACCTTTTGCTGTTTCTTTATCAAATGTTTGATCTGTAAATTCTTTAACCATTTTTAAATTCCTCCATTCAATGTTACTTTTCGTAAGCAAATGATAACATACTAGCTAAAAAAAGCAAGTTTACTGCTCTTTAATTAAAGTAAACAATCGTTGCTCCATTACCACCTGCATTTGGAGCTGCAAATTCAAAATTTTTCACTGCACTGTTTTGCTGTAAATATTGGGTAATTCCATTACGTAAAGCTCCAGTCCCCTTGCCATGAACAATAGTTACAGAAGGATAGCCAGCTAAAATAGCTGCATCAATATAATGATCTACATTATTCATGGCTTCTTCATAGCGTTGACCGCGTAAGTCCAATTTAGGAGAAACATGTTGCTTTGAACTTGAACGTAAAACTGTATTTGCTCTTGGAGCATGCTTTTCTTCAATTCTAATTTTTTCTAAATCACTTTCCGCAATTTTCATCTTTAAAATACCTAATTGAACTTCCCAAGTGTGACTTGCTAATTTTTGCAACAACACCCCACGCTGTCCATATGAAGTAACTAAAACATCATCATTGGGTTTAAACTCTTTTTTTGATTTGGCTCTTTTCAAAACTTTATTTTTTTGCAATTTAATCGGTTTTTCAAGTTGATTAAGTTGTGATTGTGCATCAATTAACTCATTTTCTTTAATACTATTTCCGCCATCTAAGCGCATTTTTCTTAGATTAGCAATAATACTTGCTGACTCTTCTTTAGTTTTAGTTACAATTTCGTTTGCCTTGGCTTTAGCTGCTTCTATCAATTTTTCACGTTCACTAACAAATTGCGTATAATTTTTTTCCAAATCAGCATGTAATTTTTCTGCTTTTTCTAACTCACTTTGTAAATTAATTGCCCTTTCTTCCGCATCATGTCGTTTATTGACCAAATCAGTAATCATCGCATTTAAATTTTGACTATCTGCAGCAGTTAACTGCCGTGCTGCAGTGACAATTGTCTTATCGAGTCCCAACCTAAGCGAAATATCTAATGCGTTACTTCGTCCTGGAATTCCAATTAATAAACGATATGTTGGTCTAAGAGTTTGACTATCAAATTCCATTGAAGCATTAATGGTTCCTGGTCGTTCATAACCATACACCTTTAATTCAGGATAGTGTGTTGTCGCAATAACATAGCTACCTTTCGCTCCTAAAGCATCTAAAATAGCAATAGCCAGTGCGGAACCTTCCTGTGGATCTGTTCCTGCACCTAATTCATCAAACAAAGCCAGCGAGCGTTCATCTATTGAATGTAATATTTCAACAATATTAGTCATATGTGCAGAAAATGTACTCAAACTTTGTTCAATTGACTGCTCATCACCAATATCTGCAAAAATATTTGAAAAAACGCCAATCCGACTATTTTCTGCTGCAGAAATAAATAAACCAGATTGCCCCATTAATTGTATTATACCGAGCGTTTTTAAGGTAATTGTTTTACCACCCGTGTTAGGACCTGTAATAATAATTGCTTGATAATCTTTCCCTAATGTAATATCATTTTTCACAGCTTTTTTCAAATCTAGTAATGGATGCCAAACTTGACGCAAATAAATATCATTTTCAGCAGATACCTGTGGTTGGGTAGCTTTTAAACTAGCCGCAAATTTTGCTTTAGCATTAATAAAATCAAGCTCGCCTAAAATATACGAATTTTGTGCAATTTCGGCTGTAAATGGTGCAATTTCAGCAGATAACTCCGCTAAAATTCGTCTAATTTCTTCTTTCTCATCAGCCTGTTGTTTTTTCAACCTATTATTTAAATCTACAATCTCTCGTGGTTCAATAAAAAGAGTTGCTCCTGATGAACTTTGATCATGCACAATACCACCAAACTGACCTCGGTATTCAGATTTTACTGGAATTACATACCGATCATTTCTAATTGTAACAACTGAGTCACTTAAATACTTAGATTTTTTTTGCCGGGTAAAATCTGCAAGTTTACTTCTAATCGTTTCTTCTGTTGCATTAATTTGCTGTCTTAAACTTTTAAGTAATGTTGAAGCATCATTAGTAACATGTCCATCATTTTCAATAGAAAGTAATAATTTACGACTAATCTCTGGAATTGTCTGTAAATTATGGGCACTTTCATACAGTGTTAGTAATTTCACCTCGTCATTTTGTAAATCACGTAAAAACTTTTTAACTTCATTTGTGGTACGCAAAACTGCGCCAATCGCTGCTAATTCCTTACCATTTAAATCAGCTTTCATGTCTAATCTTTTTAAATATACAGATATCGCATTTAAATGTGGAATTGGAACTCCACCCTTTAACCGCAATATATCTGCTCCATCTTGGGTTTCATTCAAAGTTGATTGAACTGTTTTTAAATCATCACTTGGAACTAATTTGTTAATAATCTGTTGTCCCATTTCTGTCGTCGCAAATTGGTACAATCGTTGCTTTATTTTATTATATTCCAAGGTATCTAAATCTTTATTATTCAAAATGCACCCACCTTTTTATTTGAATTAATTAGTTACTAGCTAAAGCTTGGGAAAAAAGTGGTGTCTTCTCTAAAATAAAATTAGCTACAGGAGCACTAGTTACTGATGCCTTTATGCTCTCAGTTGGCCCTGTTGATAATATTAAAACTCCAAAAAAGATTGCAATATACATCACTACTAAAGACAAAATACCACCTATAAGGGAATTTAATTGTGATAATAAAGGGAGCTTAAATACCCCATTAATTACCCGAGCTACAAAACGAAAAACAATTCCACCCGCTAAAATTATAATCCAAAACGCTAATACACGATAAATTAGTTGTGAAATACTAATATTTGCTATTCCCAAAATAGAAGTACTAGTTGAACCACCAAGATCAGGTAAGCGTGTCGCCAAAAAGTCACCAAATGACGTTGCAAAATGTAGAGAAATAAATAAGACCAAGATATAACCTATAAAATTCAATATAGGTAATACTAGCCCCTTCCGTATTCCATGCCGAAATGCTAATATCAACAATATAATAATAATTAAAGAGATAATCACATTCTCACCTACTTATTCTTCACCTATTTGTTCATCTTTATCTGCTTGCAAGTATTCTAATTGAGCTTGCTTTTCTAACTGATCAGAAACGGCATTCAATGCTATTAGTATCGCTGCTTTTTCACGACTTAATGAAGGCATTAGTTCTTTGATTTCATCTAATTGTTTCTGTACTGTATCTACCACGGCTTTCATGTGTTCTGGTGTATGTTGGCCTATAACTGTGTAAACTTGGCCGTCAATTTTGACTTTAAAACGCCGCGTTTGTTCACCCATACTGGCGCCTCCTCTTTTTTTGCTAGCTCCTTTTATTTTAACACATTCACTGCTACTACTCATAGTTTCTGAATAGATTTACAAAAAAAGCAAGAGCCTCTTCTTATTCGAAAAGTTCTTGCTTATCTTTGCTTACTGCATATTTTCATCATTTAAGAAAGTATCCAAGACACCTTCAACCATATCCCATTCTTCATCACTTTCGATATCGTGAAGTTCCGCATCAGTTGCCTCACCATTATCATCTGGATCAAATGAAAACGCTAGAACATCAACTTGTTCTTCTGGTTCGGATTCAGCTGGAATTAAAAGAATATAAGATTTTTCGTAATCTTCTGATTCAAAGGTAAATAAAACTTGATATATTGTTTCATTTCCTTGGTCATCTACCAAAGTAATTAAATCTTCATTATTTTGCTGTGTCATTATGGCACCTCTTTTTTTATATTTCTTGCAAAAGTTTTCCCTTACTGTCAAGATAGTTTTGCAAAATCAAACTTGCAGCTAATTTGTCAATAACCTTTTTACGCTTTTCTCGCGACGTATCCGCCTGCTCAACAAGCATACGTTCTGCTTCGACTGTTGTCAAGCGTTCATCTTGAAAATCAATTGGCAAATTAAATTTGTCTTGTAATAAGGCTCCATAATCGTGCGCAGCTTGTGCACGTGGCCCTAGTGTATTATTCATATTTTTAGGCAAACCTAGAACAAATCCAACCACATCATGTTCTTTAACTAACTCAGCTACTCTATCGATTCCAAATTCCTGATTTTCTTCATTGATTCGAATAATCTCGACACCTTGAGCAGTCCACCCTAAAAGGTCGCTTATCGCTATTCCTACTGTACGTGAACCAACATCTAACCCCATTAAGCGTCCCACTTATTCTTCCTCCTTATTGAGATATGCTCGAACAAGTTCCTCAATAATTTCATCTCTTTCGTATTTCCTAATCAAATTACGCGCATCATTAAGACGTGGAATATAAGCTGGATCTCCTGAAAGTAGGTACCCAACTATTTGGTTAATTGGATTGTACCCTTTTTCTTCCAAAGCTGAATATACTGTTTTCAATGTTTCACGGACATCTTTTTGATGATTATTATCAAAGTCAAAGTACATTGTTTTATCTAATGAACTCATTTGATCGCACCTCCACTTTCTCAATTACTCCCACTTTCCATTCTACTAAAGTACGACCAATGTCACAATTAAAACAACTTAATGTAAATTATTCGTAATGTATTTGTTATATTTCAAATATTATTCTTGCTATAATCACTAATCATATTTCAATAATTATTATCTTCTAAACTTACTCAAGAATAATTGTTACCCTTTTAATACAAATTTCTCAAGCGCAGCTGCTACCCCATCATGATTATTATCAGTTGTGATGTAATCTGCCTTTTGCTTTAATGTTGAAATTCCATTTTCCATCGCGACTCCAACACCAGCCAACTCTATCATACTTTCGTCATTCTGTTGATCACCAATTGTCATCATTTCAGTTGGCTTAATTTTCAATTCATGACTTAAAACTTGGAGTCCTTGTGCCTTTGTTACATTTTTAGCATTCGCTTCAAACAAAAATGGCTTACTTTTAGAGAATGTCAATCTTTCTACTAAATTATCAAACTTTCCAGCATACATATCATTTTCTAACTTAATTAGTTTATCTGGTTCACTAATATACATTGCTTTGATAGAATGTATATCTTTCATTTCCTCTGGCGTTCTAAATGAAATTGGTAAAGATGTTCTGTTGCTAATTTGACTTGAGTATAATGACAGATCCCTATTAGCTACATAAATTCGATCCATGCTCTCCATTTGTAAATAAATATCATACTTACGTGCTAAAAATTCTAATTCCATATATTCAGCATATGAAAGCTCTTTTTGATACAATACTTTGCCTGATGTACTTTGGACAAGTGCTCCACCAAAACAAACCACAAACTCATCATCTTGATTGTCTAAACCTAAATCTTGAAGAATATGCTTGATACCAGACAATGGTCTTCCTGTACATAAAACAATCTTTACTCCCTGTTTCTTAGCTTCTAAGATTGCTTCTTTGACACGTAAAGTAACCTTTTCTTCTGAATTAATCAGTGTATTATCGATATCTGTTGCAAATAACTTAATCTTTGACATAATAATTCCTCCAACTACTGCAGCATCCTTAATTCATTTTAATAATATCGCTTTCAATTGTATTTCGCAAGCTACCTTTATATAAAGTAGCTAGCAAACACTTATATAATTAGCCTAAACAATTCAACATTTGAATCGACTAGATTACATGATTAATTGAAATTAACTATTTATACACATTTTGACATCAAATATTCAGAAATAAAAAAACGTCTAGGAACTTTGAGCGTATACTCCCAATAATTAAGTGAAGTTCACCTTAACTTTAGAAATACGTCTTTATTTCCTAGACTCTTTACGTCTTATATTACAAAATTAAACAGCTTATCCTTGTTGTTCTAGCCATTCTGCTGCTTTAGATAATGCCGATTGAATTCCTTCTGGCTTTTTACCACCAGCTTGCGCCATATCCGGGCGACCACCACCACCACCGCCAACTAGCGGAGCAATTGTTTTAATCAAATCTCCAGCTTTTAAGCCTTCTTTTACACTTGCTCCATTAATTGCTGTGATTATGTTGACCTTGCCTTTTCCTGCAGTAGTTGCTAATACAAGTACATCTGATAAATTCTGATTCTTCCACTGGTCAGCTAATTGACGCAATTGTTCCATACCTGACACGTTAACCTGTGCTGCAATTAAAGTTTTGTTATTAATTGTTTGTACATTTTGGAATACAGCTTCAGCTTGTTGTTTAGCAACTTTAGCTTCAATAGCCTTTTTTTGTTGTTCTAATTGTCTTACTTGTTCTTGTAATTGATCTATTTTATGTGGTACCTCTTTAAACTGAGTTACTTTTAACTTATTTGCTGTTTCTTGCAATAAGCTATTCCGTTCTGCTAAAAATGTATATGCCTCCTTTGAAGTCACAGCTTCAATCCTCCGCACACCTGCACCAACACCTGATTCAGAAACTATTTTAAATAGTCCTAATTCATTTGTATTATTAACGTGATTTCCACCACAGAATTCCATAGAATAGTCGCCAATTTTAACAACACGTACTTCATCACCATACTTATCAGTAAATAAAGCTATTGCTCCCATTTTTTGTGCTGTTTCAATATCAGTAACAACTGTTTCCACTTTTAAATTAGCCCAAATTTTTTCATTTACAATTTCTTCGACCTTAAGCAAATCTTCTTCAGTCACTGCACCTAAGTTAGTAAAGTCAAAGCGTAAATATGTTGGCTCTACTAATGACCCAGCTTGATGCGTATGGCTGCCTAACACATCACGTAACGCCTGATCTAGCAAGTGTGTTGCTGTATGATTTTTACGAACTTTATCATGAAAGGCTTGGTCCACTTCTAATAAATATGTCTTTTCACTAGCCATAGGTTTTAACACCTTAACAGTATGCATATTTTGACCATTAGGTGCATGTTGTACATTAACAACCTCAGCTACTACTTGACCATTTTGTTCTTTAATTACACCCTTATCAGCAACCTGTCCTCCCATTTCTGCATAAAATGGTGTTTTTGAAAAAATCATTTGTGCAGTACCAGAATTAATTTCTGTCACTAATTTATCATCAGTAATAATGTCTTTTAAAGCACCTTCAGCAACTAAAGAATTATACCCTATATATTCTGAAGGAGTTTTAATATCTGTTAACAATCCATTTTGCACGCCCATTGATTTAGCATTGCTTCTTGCTGCTCTAGCACGTTGCTTTTGTTTTTCCATTTCGTTATCAAAAGCTGCTTTATCAACATCTAGTCCAGCATCCGCTGTATATTCTTTTGTTAATTCAAATGGGAATCCATAAGTATCATAGAGTTTAAAAGCATCTTTACCAGCTAAAATCGTATTATTTTCTTTTTGATTCTTAATAATTAAATCATCTAATAAATTCATACCATCTTTTAGCGTTACTTGAAAACGTTCTTCTTCAATTCGGATAACCTTTTCAATATAATCAGCTTGTTCTAGAACTTCTGGATAGGCCGATTTCATAATTTCACCAACAACTGAAACAAGCTTATATAAAAAGGTCCCGTTAATACCTAATTTTTGTCCATGCATCACAGCTCGTCTAATTAAGCGTCGAATAACATAACCTCGACCTTCATTTGAAGGTAAGGCTCCATCACCAATTGCAAAAGTAACTGCTCGTGCATGATCAGCAATTACTTTGAATGAAACATCTTTTTCTGGATTGTCTCCATAATGACTTTCTTTTGATAACTTCGCTGTTTTATCAATTATTGGTAAAAATAAATCAGTTTCAAAATTAGTTCGTGCATGCTGAAAGACAGATACTACTCTTTCGAGTCCCATCCCCGTATCAATATTTTTATGGGGTAATGGTTCATACGTTCCATCGGGTCTATGGTTAAATTCTGAGAAAACAATATTCCAGATTTCAAGATAACGTTCATTTTCACCACCAGGATAGTTTTCGGGATCATCTTCAGGTAAATCAGAAAGCTCCTGTCCTCTATCATAGAATATTTCAGAATCTGGACCTGATGGGCCTTCACCAATATCCCAAAAATTATCTTCAACTTCAAAAATATGGTTACTTGGAATTCCAACAACTTCACGCCAAACGCGTTTTGCTTCATCATCTTTAGGGTATACTGTCACATATAATTTTTCTGGTTCAATTGCAAACCAGTCTGGACTCGTTAATAGTTCCCATGCCCAAGTAATTGCTTCTTCTTTAAAATAATCACCAATCGAAAAGTTGCCCAACATTTCAAATAATGTATGGTGTCTTGCTGTATGACCGACGTTTTCGATATCATTAGTTCGAATAGATTTTTGCGAACTTGTAATTCGATGATTCTTTGGAACAACAGATCCATCAAAAAACTTTTTCATAGTTGCAACCCCTGAATTAATCCATAACAAAGTTGGATCATCCTGTGGTACTAATGGTGCACTTTTCATAACATCATGGCCTTTACTCTTGAAAAAGTCCAGATACATTTGTCTAATTTGTGCACTTGATAATTGTTTCATAATTAACCGTTTCCTTTCTTAAAACATAAAAATACCGTTGCTAGTAAGGACGCAATTACGCGCGGTACCACCTTACTTGCAACGATATTATCGTATGCCTCTTTAAGCGTTTATAGATTTTCTTAACTCAGGGAGCATTTGAGATTAATTAAGTCCTTCTTACACCAACCGAAGGCTCTCTTTACTAATTATATTAACAAATATATCCTGATTCATAACAAAGTATATGGCAAAAAGCGCAATCTTGTCAACCAAAAAGTTTAATCATTGCTCTGTTTATTTGCTTTACGGCGTGCATGAATTTCTTGACGTCGTTCAATTTTTCGTTGTTGTTGCTCATTTTTCTTAATAACCCGTTTAATCTTATTTTTATAACCAGGTTTTCTTTTCTTCTTAGCTTTACTAATCATTCCTTTTAGTTCTGGTGCTACTTTATTTTTACGTACATGTCGCTTTACACGACGATTGCGATCATAGGAATCAACTATTTCTCCTGCTTTGATAGCTTTAGGTGTGAAATGTATCCCCATTTGTTCAAGTTCTTCAATTTTTTCTTCTTCACTAGGCTTATATAAAGTAATTGCAATTCCTGACATTCCATTTCGTCCAGTTCGTCCCACACGATGTACAAAAAATTCTAGATCTTCCGGCACATCATCGTTAATTACATGGGATATCCCTTCAATATCAATTCCGCGAGCAGCTAAATCTGTTGCAACCACAAATTGGTATTCTAAATTCTGAATTTCACGCATTACTCGTTTTCGTTCACGCGGTTGAATACCACCATGAATTTTCGCCACTTTCAATCCCTGCGAACGCAGATAATCTGTTAATTCATCTGCACGAACCTTAGTATTGGTAAATATCAATGCCAAATATGGTTCACCCATCGTCAGTATCTGATACAGTAACTGGTTCCGATCTCTACCCTTTGTCGATAAAAGCCAATTCTTGACAGTCGGACTAATAACTGTTTTATTTTCAACTACTTCAATAACTGGATTGCTCATATATTTATGCAAAAAAGGTTGTAATTTAACTGGGATAGTAGCTGAAAATACTAACATCTGTAAATCAGACGGTAATGTAGATGCAATTGCATCTGTTTCCTTTAAAAAACCTAAATCTAAAGTCATATCTGCTTCATCTACAACCAAGTAATGTGCATTATGAATATCTAATGCATTGCTTTTAACTAAATCAAGAACCCTTCCCGGTGTCCCAATAACTATTTGTGGCTGCGTATGCGCTAACTTTTCAATCTGCCTTTTTTTATCTGTTCCTCCCACATAATTATGAACAACAATTTCGCCTTGTGTGAATTTTGCAATTTGCTTAGCTGCCGCATAAATTTGATAAGCTAATTCACGACTGGGTGTAGTAATTACCGCTTGCACTTTTTTTTCATTAGCATCTATTGCATTAAATATCGGCAATAAAAATGTATGGGTTTTTCCACTTCCTGTTTGCGATTGACCTACAACACTTTTACCTTTACTAATAACTGGGATTAAACGTTCTTGTACTGCTGTTGGTTCTATGAAATTAATTTCTTCTAAAGCCTCATTGATAAATGATTTAAATTTATAATCTGTAAATTGCATTATTTCTCCTCAAATTGCTGCACTATCTGCTGTCGCCGCAAGTGCATCTAGTTTATTTATATAATCGTCAATACCATCAGCACTAGCAAGCACTGCCCCACTTGCTAAAGGATGACCTCCACCTTTATATTCTTTTGCCAGTTCATTGATTACTGGTCCTTTAGAGCGAATTCTTAACCGATATGACTGATCTTTTTGCTGTACAAAAACTGTCCAACAAACAACATTTTCTAATTTACCTACTAGTGGAACGATTTGTGATGTACCACTATCACCTAATTTGAAGGTTTCCATGACGTCACGATTCAACACAATGTAAGCAGCATTATGTTTGGTTACCACCATATTTTGTAAAACATAGGCTGATAGTCGTGCAACTGATTCAGTAATTCCATCAAGTTTTCTATTAATTAAAGGCGCATCAATACCTAATTCAACTAATTGTGCAGCTATTCTTAATGTATGTGGTGTTGTTGCAGAATACATAAATCTACCTGTATCTCCAACAATACCAGCATATAACATTGCAGCTGCCCGACTAGGTAAAACAAGTTCTTTAGCCAAACTATTATACAAGTCAACAATTATTTCCGAACAACTTGATGCTTCAGTATTAACCCAGCAAATATCACCATATACATCATCATTTGGATGATGGTCAATTTTAATTAAATATTTACCAGTAGTATAGCGTTCATCATCTACTCGCGGTGTATTTGCAGTATCCGTTACAATAACAAGTGCATTTTGATAAACTTCATCCGCTATTTCGTTTGGCGTAGCAATCCAATTCAAACTAGCAACATTTTCGCCAACTTGATATATCTTTTTGTTGGGAAAACTAGCCCGTAAAATTTCAGCTAATCCGCATTGAGAACCATAAGCATCCGGATCTGGTCGTTTATGACGGTGAATCACTATCGTATCATATTTTTTAATCTGTGCTAAAATTTCATTTTGAATTGTCATATCTATCACTCCTGTGCGATTTCTACCTAACACTTTAGTTTAACGGAAAAAGTTCTAAAATACAAAATATATTCCCATTTTCTCATTTAACCCCATAGCGATAATTGTTTATCTTCATCTGCCATCGGTGCTAACCCTGTCATCGTTAAGCCTAATAAACGTACATTTATATTTGTCGATTGTATCTGTTCAAACAATTGTTTTCCGTAATAAACTAAGATTTCTGTATCATTCTTAAAAAAATCATTTTGTGTCAAGCGCTTCGTTATCGTTTCAAAGTCACTATTTCTAACTTTGATTACTAATGTTTTTCCATGTAGCTTTCTTTCTTGCAACGTTCCTGCTAGTTTTTTAGCAGCCCAATTCAAAAAATCATCCACTTCTTCAATAGTTGTTAAGACTTGATCGTAAGTCCGTTCATTTCCAATAGATTTACGTTCGCGTTGCCATTCAACTGGTCGTTCATCAATTCCACGAACACATTGATAAAAAAAATAACCAATCTTTCCAAAATTTGCAATTAACTCTGCTTCACTTTTTTTTATTAAATCTGCTCCAGTATATATGTTAAGGGCATGCATTTTTAAAACTGTCTTTTTTCCAACCCCTCTAAATTTTTCAATTGGTAATGGTAATAAAAAATCACTAACATCTGCTTGATGAACAACTGTTAGTCCAATTGGTTTGTGATAATCTGAAGCAAGTTTTGCTAAAAATTTATTATACGAAACGCCAGCCGAACTAGTTAAATGCGTTTTTTCAAAAAGCTCCCATTGCAACTTATGCGCTAGCACGACTGGATCAACAATATTTTTTTTGTTAACTGTCACATCAAGATAAGCCTCATCAAAAGCAATCGGTTCAACTATATCCGTATATTCATGAAAAATCGTATGAATTTCTGCAGAAATTTTTCGATATTTTGGAAAATCTGGTGTTTTAAAAACTGCATCTGGACATTTTTCTAATGCTTCTGCAGCAGCCATAGCAGAGTGAACCCCATATGAACGAGCGATATAATTTGCTGTTGCCACAACCCCTTTTCCTCCAGAATGCCTCGGATCCCGGGCAATAACTAAGGGCTTATCTCTCCATTTAGGATTATCTCGCATTTCGATTGAAGCATAAAAAGCATCCATATCTATATGAATTATCTTTCGCTTTTTTTCCATAGCTTCACCCTCAAACCGAACTTATTTTCTATATTTTATTATACTAAATTTATTTATTGAAGCAAAGCAATAGCCATTTTCTCTTTTTTGTATATAAACTTTGAACTACTTTAGCATAACTAACTGCTTTATAGTACATATTTCAACACTAAATATTCAACGAAAAAAAGTCCAGGACTAGGTCCCAGACTCTATACATAAACTACTATTTTAATCAATAATGTCTACAGCAATTCGTTTTTTTGTAAAATCACGTTTCACTAAGTTTTCAGTTGTTTCTCCAATAGCAACCGAAAAACACGGTACGAATTCGGTTGGAATACCTAGCTTAGCTTGTAAAGTCGCATTTTGTTCCAACTTAGTCATAGCTCCCATAATATCGCAACTTCCTAGATCTAATGCAGTAGCTGCTAAAGCAATATTTTGTGCTATTGCTCCAGCACCAATATATTCCATTTGACTCGGATTTTTAGCTGTAATAATAATTAAGGTTGCTGCCCCATACAATAAATGTTTATCTTTGCCAAATGCAGCATCTATTTGAGCAAGATATTCTTTGTTTTGAACAACTGTTAGTCTAACATTTTCATATTGTCCCATTCCAAATGGACTTGCTTGTGCTGCTGTTAATAGAACATTTAGTTGTTCTTTGGAAAGTGAACCACTTTTATAATTTCTAATTGACCTTCGCGTAGCAATTGCTGTTAGTGTATCCATGTCAAAGCCTCCTATATTGTACTTTTTTGTTCTAAATAGTAAATTCCCAATGATTTCCATCCTTGGCAAGTAATTTTTCTGACGTATCTGGTCCCATCTCTCCACACGGATAATTAGGAAATACAACCTGATCCACATTATCATCCCAAGCTTGCCGAATTGCATCCACAAACTTCCATGAATATTGCAATTCCTTCCAATGCGTAAAGTTTGATGCCTTACCTTTTAAAGCATCTAAAATTAACTTTTCATATGCTTCTGGAACTGACTTTTTTTGTTCTTCAGAAAGCTTATAATCTAAGTTTAGCCGATGAGTATCAAAATCATAACCTTGACCTATTGTTTTTGAGTTTAATTGTAATCTTAAACTAGGTTCTGGATCAACAGTAATCGTCAACACATCGTGGCGCAAATCATTATCTGCAAAAACATTGTTAGGTACTTGTTTAAAGACCACGTCTATTCTCGTTGCTTTTGTTGCTAATCGTTTTCCTGTACGAACGTATATTGGAACTCCGGCCATATCCATCGTATTAATTAACAATTTTCCTGCAACAAAAGTTTCTGTCATTGAGTCTGGCGCTGTTTGATCTTCTTGTCGATATGCTGGTAGATTTCTACCTGAATCATATTGCCCTCGAACAAAGTTTTCTTTAACTTCATCTTTGGTATATACTTTCAGACATTTTAGTGCATTTATTTTTGCATTCCGAATATCAGCGTCAGTAAAACTAACTGGTGCGCTCATTGTCAATAACGCTACAATCTGCAACATATGGTTTTGAATCATATCTCGTAAAGCCCCTGCAGTTTCATAGTAACCAGCACGTTCCTCAACACCAAGTGCCTCGCTTAATGTTACTTGAATATTACTAATATACCGATTGTTCCACATAGCATTAAAGATACTATTCCCAAAGCGAATTGCTGCAATATTTTGGACCATTTCTTTACCTAAATAATGATCAATTCGAAAAACATCATCTTCTGGAAAAGATTGTGATATTTCGTTGTTCAAAATTGTGGCACTAGCAAAATCACGTCCAAATGGTTTTTCTACGATAACACGATTATAACCTGTGGTGGTCTTAAGCTCTTGTGATTTTAAATGCTCACAAATTGTTCCAAAAAAGCGTGGTGACATTGCTAAATAAAATAAGCGATTACCGCCAATTTCATATTTCCCATCAAGCTTTTCAGCCAATTGGCGTAACGTAACATAGTGGCTTGTATCAGTAACATTATGCGACTGATAGTAAAAGTGATTTGAAAATGCAATTGCTGTTTGTTCAGAATCATACATACCATCAATTGAATCTTTAACAATTTCCCGATAATAGTCATTTGTCCAAGGACGTCTTGCTGTTCCAATAATAGCAAAATTTCTTTTTAAATAACCTTTTTTATATAATTCAAAAATAGACGGATATAATTTTCGCTGTGCCAAATCTCCCGTCCCACCAAAGATAATAAAAAGTGCCTTTTGTTCTTTAATCATTAAATCTAGCACCACTTTCTTTACATTTATAAATCCATTATACTAACTCTTTTAGTAATAAACAATTGTTTGAATTCAATTGACATATGCTTTTTTCATTAATTGTTATTTTTTCCAACAAGATCGTTAAAACTGTTTTTCATATGCTAGTCTGTAGTACAATTAATGTAATTTAACATTTAAAATAGAGGTATGTATTACTATGAAACCATATATTCATACAGTTCAATACTATGAAACAGATCGTATGCAAATTACCCACCATTCCAATTATGTTCGTTGGATGGAGGAAGCCCGCGTTTCTTTTTTGGATCAATTAAACTGCAGTTATACTGACTTAGAAAACATGGGGATTATTTCGCCTGTTGTTGCAATTAACTGCAAATATCTTCAATCAACAACTTTTGCTGATAAAATCAGTATTATTGTTAACATAAAAAAATTCAATGGTATCAAACTCGTGTTAGTTTATAAAATGCTTAACCTAGAAACTGAAAAAATTGTTTGTACAGGCGAATCTTCACATTGCTTTACTAACAAAAATGGAAAGATTTTAAATATGAAAACCCTAAAACCTGATTTTTACCTGCGTCTAAACTCCGCATCAAATTAATTTATCTGATTTTATTACAAAAAACCGTTAGATTTAGTTCTTTAAAAGTAAAATCTAACGGTTTTTAATATACTTTTTTAGTCTGTAAATCACTTTAAATTAAATGAACACCTTTATCTACATAGATTGTATCTCCAACAACTCCCGTAGCTAAATTACTCATTAAAAAGGCACATGCTCCACCAATCTCCATTGTTGTAACAGAATGACCGTCAACCGTTCTTTCCTCTGACATACTTAATAATTCCGTATGTCCTTTGACTCCTGTTACCGCAAGTGTCTTAACTGCACCTGCAGAAATGGCATTTACTCGAACACCATATTTTGCCATATCACGCGCTAAATATCGAACTGATGCTTCAAGTGATGCTTTTGCAACCCCCATTACATTGTAATTTGGAACTGCACGTTCAGAGCCAAAATAAGTTAGCGTAACAATGCTTGCAGGATTGTTCAATATTTCTTTACCATATTTAGCTACTGCAATTAGTGAATATGCAGAAATATCCTGTGCTATTGAATAATCACTTCTTGTAGCATCCATAATATCCCCACCTAAAGATTCTTTAGGTGCATAAGCAATTGCATGAACTATTCCATCTATTTTACCAAAACGTTGCTCAACAGTTTCAAAGGCAGTCTTTATACTTTCGTCTTGTGAAACATCACATTGCACTAAAACATCTTCATCATCAACTAATTTATGCAGACTTTTTTTCAAACGTTCATTTTGGTATGTGAAAATCAGTTTCGCTCCCTGATCTATCATAGCCTGTGCACATCCCCATGCAATTGAACGCTTATTTGCTGCTCCCATGACAAGGATTTTTTTGCCTTGTAATAAATTACCCATTAGTATTAATCCTCCTTAAAACTTACGAAAACGCGCATGGCGTCTTTCAATCAATTCTCTTGGCGTTAATGCCATTAATTTAGTTAATTCTTCATCAATCACTCTTGTAACTTGCTTAATTACTTTTCGATGTGAAGTTGGTTCTTCAATAATTCCATCAATAATTCCTTGACTTAGTAATGCAGTCGGTGTTACTTGCATTACAGCCGCTGCTTCATCAGCACGTGTGCTATCTTTCCATAAAATAGACGCAAAACCTTCAGGAGATAAAACAGTATACATACTATTTTCAAACATCCACACTTCATCTCCTGCTGCTAAGGCCAAAGCTCCACCACTACCACCTTCACCAAAAATAATTGCTAAAATAGGTACACTTATGTCTCCTAATTCTAATAAATTACGTGCTATAGCTTCACCTTGACCTCCTTCCTCAGCAGTGCGGCCCGGATATGCCCCTGCCGTATTAATTAATGTAACAATTGGCCGTCCAAACTTTTCAGCTTGCTTCATTAAACGTAAAGACTTGCGGTATCCATCTGGGGTAGGTCCGCCAAAATGTTTGGCAATCCTTTCTTCGGGTGAAGTTCCCTTATCAATTGCAATTACTGTTACTTTTTTATTGCCTAATTGTGCAAGTCCACTAATAATCGCTGGATCATCACCATTTAGACGATCGCCATGTAATTCAAAAAAATTTTTGAAAACACCATTTATTAGTTCAGAAGCAACTATCTTATCCTGTGAACGAGCTGCTTTAACAATTTCTGCAGCTGTTTTAGGTATTTTAGGTTTTCTTTCAAATAAACTAACCATGACGACCACCCTTCTTCTTATTCATTTCTAGCAGCCAAGCTATGGTATCTTTTTGTTTATCACGAGAAACGATTGCATCTATGAAACCCTCTGCTAAAACTGTCTCAGCATCTTGTAAATCTTCAGGAACTCGTTGATGTATTGTTTGTTCAATAACTCGTTTACCAGCAAAGCCAACTAACGCACGTGGTTCAGAAATAATAATATCGCCTTGCATCGCAAAACTAGCTGTCACTCCTCCAGTTGTTGGATCCGTGAGAACAGTTAAGTAAAAAAGGCCTGCATTAGAGTGTCTTTTTACCGCTTGTGAAACCTTTGCCATCTGCATTAATGAAAATATACCTTCTTGCATTCGAGCCCCACCTGAAGCTGTAAATAAAACAAGTGGTAAATTCTTCCGTGTTGCCTCTTCAAATAAGCGAGTTATCTTTTCGCCTGTTATTGTTCCAAGTGAACCCATAATAAATTTGGGATCCATAATACCCAATGCACATTCTTGATTATTTATTTTTGCAATACCTGTTAAAACTGAATCATTCAAATTAGTTATTTTTCGCGCTTTAGTTAATTTATCCATATACCCTGGAAACTCTAACGGATCTTTTGTTATCAAGTCAGTATCCATTTCTTTAAAATCGTCTACTAACCATTCTAATCGCTCTCTTGCTGTAATCCGAAATCCATATGCACAACTTGGACAGGCCTGATAAACACCTAAATCTTTATGATAGAAGGATTGATGACACTTTGGACAAGAAATCCATAAACCTGTAGGAACTTTTTGTTGAGCTTCCTTATTAACTTTTACATGTTTATGGCCCAATGTTTTTAGTTCATCAAACAACTGCATTACTCTTTTTCCTCCTTCCATTTAGGTAAGAATGTCTTTTCTAAATAATCTGTCGTCACATCATCATCTAAAAACACCTTATCTTTTAGAATTGCTAAATGAAACTCTTGATTTGTTTTTATACCCATTATAACCATTTCGTTTAATAAACGTTTAACTTTCTCGATAGCTTCATGTCGATCATGTCCAAGTGTGATTACCTTAGCAATCATCGAATCATAATATGGCGAAATAGTTACACCTGAGTACAAAGCTGAATCAATTCGCATACCTAAATTGCCTACTGGAAAATACAAATATTTTACTTTTCCGACAGAAGGAGCAAAATTGCGCGCTGGATTTTCTGCATTTATTCGACATTCAATGGCATATCCATTTGTGTGAATATTATCTTGTGTAAAAGGCAGCGGTTCACCTGATGCAACTTTAACTTGTGCCTTAACTAAATCAATCCCTGTTACCATTTCTGTTACGGTATGCTCTACTTGAATCCGTGTATTCATTTCCATAAAATAGAAATTATGCTGCTTATCCATTAAAAACTCAATTGTCCCAGTGTTGAGATAATCAATTGCATTAGCAGCACGCATAGCAATTTCACCCAAATTTTTTCGCTGCTCTTTTGTAATAATAGAACATGGACTCTCTTCAATCATCTTTTGCTTGTTACGTTGAACTGAGCAATCTCTTTCTGGAAAATAAACCGTGTTCCCCTTTTGATCTCTGAAAATTTGAACTTCTACATGCTTCACATTTTCCATAATCTTTTCAAGATACATTCGGTTATCATCAAAAGCATTCTTTGCTTCTCTTCTTGCCTCTTCAAATGCTGCTGCTAATTCAACAGCAGTATTAACCCGACGAATTCCCTTACCACCGCCACCAGCTGCTGCTTTTAACAAAATAGGATAGCCCACTTTTTGTGCAACTTCTTTGGCTTCTTTAACGTCTGAAATAAAGCCTTCGCTTCCTGGAATAACCGGAACATTGCTTTTTTGCATTTGAATCCGTGCATTAGCTTTATTTCCCATCAAGTCAATTGTTTCTGAACGAGGACCGATAAATTTCAAACCACACGCTTCACACATTTCGACAAAGCGGCTATTTTCAGATAAAAAACCAAATCCGGGATGAATCGCTTCTGCACCTGTTCCAACTGCAGCAGCTAAGATATTCTTCATGTTTAGATATGATTCTTGGGGCCTTGCTGTACCCACACACACTGCTTCATCAGCAAGTTGAACATGTAGACTTTCTCGATCAGCCGTTGAATAAATAGCAACCGATTTGATTCCTAATTCTTTTAAGGAGCGAATGATTCGAACCGCTATTTCTCCACGGTTAGCAACTAAAACTTTCGAAAACATCGTCTTTACCTACCTTACTACTTTTAGCTAATCATAAAAGTTAACTCAGCCGTACATGCTTTTTTACCATCAACAGTTGCAACAGCTTTTCCAAGTCCTACATTATTTCTAATTTTTTCAAGTACTACTTCGATTTTAAGTGTATCTCCAGGACGAACAACTTTTCTAAATTTAGCTTGCTTTATGCCACCAAAATAAGCAGTTTTTCCTTTAAACTCATCCATTGAAAGCAACGCAACTGCCCCTGTTTGAGCCATTGCTTCAACAATTAAAACCCCTGGTAAAACAGGATTTCCCGGGAAATGACCATTAAAGACCTGTTCATGTGCTGTTACATTTCTAACAGCAACCGCACGTTGCCCAGGTTCTAATTCATCTACACGGTCGATTAATAACATTGGATAACGATGTGGAATAATTTTTTGAATTTCTGTTATATCTAAAACCATCTTAACCCTCCACTACTTTGAAAATCTTCTGATCAAATTCAACTAACTCTTCATTTTCAACTAAAATTTCACTAACAATGCCATCAACATTACTTTTAATCTCAGTCATCATTTTCATTGCCTCAATAATGCAAACAACATCGCCTTTATGAACCCGTGATCCAACTTTGACATATGCTTGTTTATCAGGTTCTGGTTGTAAATAAATACTCCCTACCATCGGTGAAGTAATATATTCACATTTTTCAGTTTCTTCTTTTGTTTCTTTTACTTTTATCTGCTCTACGTTTTGTTTGAATTCAGGATTTGCATGATGTGGTGGTAAAAAAGGTACATCATTTTTACTTAAATGCATGTGAAATCCATCTACTTCAATTTCCAATTCTCGCATTGGAGAAGAGTTAAATTCATCCATTAATTTTTGTATCTCTTTAAAGTCCACTTCTACTGTTCACTCCATTTTTTTAACGCTAAAACAGCATTATGTCCACCAAACCCAAGTGAATTGCTAATTGCATACTGCAAATTATTGACAGGCATTGCGTTTGTCTTGACAACGTTAATTTTGCATTTTTCATCTTGATTTTCTAAACCAACATTTGCTGGCAATTTGCCTTGCTGTAATGCCGCTATTGTTGCAACAGCTTCAACGGCACCAGCTGCTCCTAATAAATGACCAGTCATTGACTTAGTGCTACTTACGTATACTGAACTATTCTCACCAAATACATTATTTATCGCGATAGACTCACCTTCATCATTTGCATGAGTTGCTGTCCCATGAGCATTTATATAACCTACTTGGTTTGGCTCAATCTTCGCTTCCAAAAGAGCTTGTTGCATTGCATGAGCTGCTCCTTCACCAGTTGGATCAGGTGCGGTCATATGATATGCGTCACAAGTTGCACCGTAACCAACAATTTCAGCTAAAATTTTCGCATTTCTTTTTTTGGCATGCTCTTCGCTTTCCAATACTAAAGTAGCTGCTCCTTCGCCTAAAACAAAGCCTGAACGATCTTTATCAAAAGGCAAAGATGCTTTTGTTGGATCTGTTTGTTTAGATAAAGCAGTTAATGCTGCAAAGCCTGCAATACCTATTTCATTGACAGATGCTTCTGCACCACCTGCTAGCATCACTTGAGCACGGCCTTCTTTTATCTGACGGTAAGCTTCACCAATTGCATTAGTTCCAGAAGCACATGCTGTCACTATCGCTGTACAAATGTTTTTTGCACCCACAGTCAAAGCAACATTACCTGCTGCCATATTTGCAATTGACGTTGGAACAAACATTGGGGATACCCGCTGTGGCCCTTTATCATGCATCTTAATAACCTGCTCTTGAATCGTTGTTAAGCCACCAATTCCGGAGCCAATAATAACACCCATTTCATATGGATCTACATTTTCTTTTGTAATACCCGCTTGCTCAACTGCCTCAAGTGCTGTATGGACTGCATATTGAGAAAATAAATCCATGCGACGTGCTGCTTTCTTGCCAACTCTTTGTTTAGGATCAAAATCCTTCACTTCACCAGCAACTGTAATTCCAGTTTCAGTTGCATCAAATTTTGTAATAGGTGCAATGCCCAATTTACCAGTCATGAGATTAGCAATGAAAGTTGGTGCATCATTTCCAATCGGGGTTAAAGCTCCCATTCCAGTAATTACTACTTTAGTCATCTAAAATTCCTCCTAAATCGTCATCCCACCATCTATTGTGATGACCTGTCCAGTTATATAATCATTCTGAGCTAAGAAAAGAGCTGTTTGTGCAACTTCTTTTGCATTCCCAAAACGTTTCAATGGAATTTCACTTAATATTTCATTTTTTACTTTATCACTTAAAACCTCTGTCATATCGCTAACAATCATTCCAGGTGCAATTGCATTACATCTTATATTGCGCAGTGCACCTTCTTTTGCAACACTTTTTGTTAAACCAATTACTCCGGCCTTGCTAGCTGCGTAATTTGCCTGACCAATATTGCCATGCAATCCAATTACACTAGCAAGATTAATAATAACGCCAGTTCTTTTTTTATACATTTTTTTCAAAAAGGCTTGTGTCATTTGAAATGTACCGGTCAGATTTATGTTGATAACATCTTGAAAATCTGCTGCTTTCATTCCAATCAGCAACTTGTCATTCGTTATCCCTGCATTGTTTACCAAAACATCAATCTGATCAAAATTAGCATATGCCTCTTTAACCATGCGCTTTACATCTTCACTTTTTGAAATATCACCTAAAACGGTTAGTACTTTTACGCCATAATCTTCAATTTGATTAATTAACTGTGATGAAATTTCTCTACGTGCATTCAAAATAATATTACTGCCCGCTTTAGCAAAAGCAATCGCTATTTCTTTACCGATACCTCGCGATGATCCTGAAATAAACACTGTTTTATTCTTTAAATCCACATTAATTACCTCGTAAAATTTCTCCAAAAGCATTGTAAGTTGCTAAATCTTCAATATGATAACGTAAAATGCTTTTATCTACTTGCTTAACAAATTTGCTTAGTGTCTTTCCTGGGCCTATTTCAAGTACTGCGTTGACCCCAGTATTATCTATTAAATATTTGGCACAATCTCCAAAATGAGTTGGTACACAAACTTGACGTGTCAAAACATTTGCAATTTCTTCTTTTTTAAAAGGGTGTGCAGTTGTGTTACTCATCACCGTGACACAAGGATTGCCAAAAGCAACTTTTGCTAAGCGCTGTTCTAGCTTGGTACTTGTATCTTTAAAAAGCGGGGTATGAAAAGCCCCGCTTACTTTCAACGGCACTACTTTTTTCGCCGCACCAACATTTTGCAATTCATCAACTGTCTTAGAAACTGATTTTGGACTTCCACCTATCACAACTTGTTTGGGTGAATTATAATTAGCTATCCCCACTGGTTCTGTAGAAGTACTTATTTGAGAACAAATAGCTTCGACTTTGTTAATATCTGGATTTAACACAGCAGCTAACATACTCGGGTATGTATCTGCATCTTTTTGCATATATACCCCTCTATCACGTAAAATCTGCATGCCATCTGTATAGCTTACTGCTTTACTGGCTATTAACGCAGCATATTCACCTAATGATAAACCAAGCATACCTACTACATTAAAATCAGGATAATCCCGTTTTAACATTGCATATATCCCTATGCTTACAGCCACCAATGCCGGTTGAACATTAGCTGTCTTATCCAATTGATTTTCTTTGTTTTGCAATATTTTAACAATGTTTAATTTAGTTAGTTCACTAGCTTGATCAATATATTCTTTAAATAATGCATCACTATGATAAAAATCAAGTCCCATATCAGTATATTGTGCACCTTGACCACTAAATAAAATACCAAATTTTTCCATGTTCAAGGCCTCCATTGCTAAAATTACTTAGCGTCAAGTTCTTTTTTTACGTAGTTAACAACATCTTGAATTGTCTTTACATTTTCATCTGCTTCTAACTTAACATCTAAATCATCTTCTAATTCATTCATAATTTCAAAAACATCTAATGAATCAGCATCCAAATCATCTTTAATATCTGCTTTTAATGTTACATCTGCATCATCAACATCCAATTGTTCAATTACGATTGCCTTTACTTTTTCAAAAATTTCTTGTTCTGTCATAATAATATTTCTCCTTTAAAATAAGTTTTAATTTAATATTTAATAATTTGTGTTCCAACGGTTAAACCACCGCCAAAGCCTACTAACGCAACAACATCACCACGCTTAATTCTTTGCGAAGCAATTAATTCATCTAGTAAAATTGGCTCACTTGCTGCTGAAGTATTTCCATAATGATTAATATTCACAGGAAATTTGCTTAGCGGTATTCTCAAACGCTTTGAAATTGTTTTGATTATTCTTTCATTAGCTTGATGCAAAATAAAAACATCTATTTGTGCAACATCTATTTGCGCTTTTTCACATGCCCTTTGTAATGAAAGTGGAACTTCTCTAGTAGCAAATGAATAAACTGCCCGACCATCCATTTTAAAAGCTGAAATTTCTCGCCGTTCACTAAGTTTTGGGGGGAATTCTGATAATGCATTATTTACCCCCGCTGAGAGTTTATCACAATCCGCTCCAAAGGTTTGCAAATCAGATGCCAAAATCTGTGATTTTCCTGTTTGATCAGTAGCTAATAACACACCTGCCGCTCCATCACCAAAAAGTACTGCCGTTGCACGGTCACTCCAATCAACAACTTTAGAGAGTGTTTCACCACCAATGACCATTACTTTGCAACAACGCTTTGTTAATAAAAATTGACTTGCAACCTCAAATGCATACGCAAAACCGGAACAAGCCGCTGATACATCAAATGCAAATGCATTACTAGCTTGTAAATTTCCTTGTACAATTGCAGCTGTTGCTGGCGTATATGAATCTGGCGACATCGTAGCAACAACGATTAAATCTAACTCATCTGCTTTCCAACCACTTTTAACTAACAAGTCTTCTGCTACATGAGTACATAAATCTGAAGTATTCTCGCCAATACTTATATTTCTTTTCTTAATGCCTGTTCGACTACTAATCCATTCATCTGAAGTATCCATCAATTTAGTTAATTCAGCATTGAACACCGCTTTTTCAGGTATATAATGTGCTGTTTGGATAATTTTTATGTTTTCCAATCAATTTTCTCCTCAAATTAAGAATGTTCATGTAAAAATTGTTCTAAATTCCACAAAGCTTTTTCTATTGTTTTAATCTCTGTAGCATCTAGATCTTTTATAAAACTATTAACCATCATATTATGAAATGCTTCGTGTGCTCGATAAAAAACTCTCCCTTTTTTTGTCAAGCCAAGACGAATAACACGTCGATCATCTGCAGATCTCAAACGCTCAACGTATCCTTTTCTCACTAAACGATCTACTGTCGCTGTTAGTGTTCCAGGCGTTAAGTGTAACTCCTTAGCAACTTCCGAGGCCGATTTATGATCGTACATTGTGACTGCATGAATTGCATGCATCTCTTTCATAGTCAAATCATTAAACTTACTCTTGCTTAATTCATTTTCTTCAATCCACATGATGCCACTGTATATTCTCACTAGCGAGTCATTGATAGCTTTATCTCTTTCGTCCATACCTATCTACCGCCTTATCTTTCTTACTCGAATAGTTCGAACATCAAAATAATAACAAGACATAAGTCTACAATATCTAGATCTTTTCAGTTCTGTTTTCAACAACAAACATCAACTCAGCCGTGCAAACTTTCTTGCCATCAACAAGTGCTGAAGTCTCAACAATACCCATATTAGCCCGCTTTTTGGTCATTGTAATTTGGAGCTTCAAAACATCTCCAGGACGTACTAATTGCTGAAATTCAGCATTTTTAACTGAGCCCAAATAAGCTGTTTTACCTAAAAATTCAGGTGATTTCAAAATCAAAATAGATGCTGCTTGCGCCAATGTTTCGATAATCAAGCTTCCTGGCATGATTGGATTACCTGGAAAATATCCTTCAAAATAACCTTCATTAATAGTTACATTTTTTGTAGCTATTATACTTTCACCTGGCTTAATTTCATCAACGTAATCTATATAGCAAATAGGGTATCGATTCGGAATCAAATCCATAATTTCTTGCGCATCCATTACTTTCACACTTGTCACCTCACTTATTCAAATATATTTCGAACATCAAAATATTCGATAGTTGAATGATATTACATGTCCTGTACTATGTCAAATTTAGTTCAAAGTAATATTTTTTGCAAATATAAATAAAAAATTAAATTTAATATATCCAAAGCATTTTCAAACCTTTGTTAATTATATTCTCTTTGAAGTATATAACATCTTATATTTATCTAGGACATATCAGCAAACCATTATTTTTAAATTAACAAAGTATCACATTTAAATTAATGAAAAATAAAAAAATAAAAATGATGGCTTCAAAAAATAGTTTGATAACCAAAATTTTTATTTTATTCTAATAATTTATTTAACCCTAATTTTTTATTTTGGACTAATTCTACTTTTTCCAAAGGAATTTTATTAATGCCTTATTCACTTGCGCATTATTATGCAGCTGACTATGCTGTGCTTTTTTTCCAAAAATCTCTAATGTCTCATACGTTTTGGCTCGATTTCTTATTAAAAATTCAAGAGATCGAGCAGAATTAATCGACACTACTCCATCTGAATTTGATCCATCCTCCAAATTACCATATATATTTAAAACCTTTACTTGATTTTTAGGATATGTCTTACGTAACTTGGTTAAATCTTGATAGCTAGTTGTCATAGTTGACGGTTTTCCCCGACTATTTAAAGTATATTTTTTAGGTGTTCCTTTCCACCCTATAACCCCATTAAAGGGTCCAGCTATGTTTACCTGCTTTTGTAATTGTGGCAGGTTTTTATTGCTTGCGTTTTTTAACATATAATATTCTAAAGCCATATTCCCCATCGAATGCGCTACTACATTGAACTTCTTTATCTGATACGTTTTCTGTAGCTTTAATATTACATTTTTTAGCCATTGACCTGAACGCTGATAATCAATCAATTTGTTATCCGCAAAATTCACTTCTACAATTGGATTAATTGCAGTTGAAATAAATTTTCCTTGTAAGGTAACTACCCCTTTTTTATTGACATTTGCTCGAATAACATTATTTGTAACTCCTGTATTCACAGCAGCATTAACCATTTGCTTTTCTGCTTTATAGCTACTACCATATCCATGAATAAATAGTGTTGGTGTTTGTGACTGAACATATTTTTCACTTTGAGCTTGGCGAATACCCTGCCGTATAATTAGTCCACCACCTAAAAATACTAGCAAACAAACTAACACTATGAAGGTCACTTTACGTGTCTTTTTCACAACTTAATTTCCTTTCTCAATCAGCTAATGCGCGTATTTTTTGACAAGGATTTCCCGCAGCTACTACATTAGCCGGTAAATCATTTACAACTACACTTCCTGGTAAAACCATTGTGTTTTTCCCAATCGTTACCCCAGGACATAACAATACCCCTCCACCCAGACAAACATTTTCTCTTATCTTGATAGGTTGTTCATAACAATAATGCTGTTTTCGTAATTCTGGCTCTTGCGCATGGTTAGAAGTATAAATACCACAATGAGGACCAATTATGACATTATCTTCAATTATTAACCTCGCACAATCAATAAATGATACATCTTGTAAAATAGTTACATTATTGCCAATACTTAGATTAAACCCAAATTCAGTTAAGAAATTGGCTTCAATTCGTACATTTTCTCCTAAATACGCAAATAACTTTTTTAATTTTTTTAAATCATATTTATTCCTGTGTAAAATTCCATTATTATAATCTCTACAAATCTCAAAAGAAGTTTTTCGAGCTAAATCAATGTCATCGTTATAATCATAATAAAGCTCACCATTATTTGTAATAGCCTTTATCCGTTCAATAAGTTCATCATCCATTTTTTTACCTTTTTAATTTATTTTATTAAACAAAAAAGGACGAAAAAAATTCTCATCCTCTTTTTTATAACAAAATACTTTATTCTTCTTTTTTATCATCTGTTACTTTAGTATCTGTAACTACGTCATCATCAGCAGTATCAGTTGTTGTATCTTCAACAGATTCTATTTCAGTGTTGTTTTGATTATCCTTTAACTCTTCAGATTTAGTCGGAACAACTTTTCCAACTGCGCCTAAATTAAACACTAGATAAATACCATCACAATCCAAAGTAACAGTTTTTTCTTCTTGGTTAATACTATCTATAACACCATGTAATCCACCAATTGTTACTACACGGTCACCACGTTTAAGACTACTCATCATTTCTTGGCGTTTTTGTTGTTGTTTCTTTTGTGGACGAATCATCATAAAATACATAAAAACAATTATAACAACAAACATTAAAATTGTTGAATATGATCCGGCTGAACTTGCACCTAAAAGCATACCTGACATCTCCTTAAATTATACTCTATTTAATACTTTAACAAAAAAAAGACTCTTTTACTAGATTTTTTAGAAAAACACTAAAAATTACGTGCATTTTTCTTGTTAAATCCATATTCTTCAAAAAAGTTTTCTTTAAAATCAAGTAAGTTATCATCCATAATTGCTTGACGAACTTGCTTCATTAAATTAAGCAAGAAGTACAAATTATGATAACTTGTTAGTCTTAAGCCTAAAATTTCTTCAGTTTTTAACAAGTGTCTTATATAAGCACGTGTATAATTTCGACATGTATAACAATTACAATTATCATCTAATGGGCTAAAGTCGCGCGCAAATTGAGCGTTCTTAACCACTAGCCGCCCATGTGATGTCATACACGTTCCATTACGTGCAATTCGAGTTGGCAATACACAATCAAACATATCAATTCCACGAATTGCTCCATCAATTAAAGCATCTGGTGAGCCTACTCCCATTAAATATCGTGGCTTGTTTTCTGGTAGTAACGGTGTCGTAAACTCTAAGACATGATTCATTTCAGCTTTTGATTCGCCAACTGATAATCCACCAATTGAGTAACCTGGAAAATCAAGCGACACTAAATCTTTTGCACTTTGTTGGCGTAGTTCTTGATGCCCACCACCTTGAACTATTCCAAACAAAGCCTGTGTTTCAGGATTTTTATGCGCTTTTAATCCACGTTCAGCCCATCGGCTTGTTCGTTCAACTGATTTTTTTATATAACTATAACTTTCAAAAAATGGTGGACACTCATCAAAACTCATCATGATATCTGCACCTAAAGCATTTTCTATTCCAATCGCCTTTTCAGGAGATAAAAATAGTTTTTCCCCACTCATATGATTTCTAAAGTGAACACCTTCCTCAGTAATATTACGTAATTCTGCAAGTGAGAACACTTGAAAACCACCTGAGTCAGTTAAAATACCTTGATCCCAATTCATAAATTTATGCAATCCGCCTGCTTCTTCTACCAGATCTTCACCTGGACGTAACCATAAATGGTAAGTATTAGATAAAATAATACCTGCTCCCATTTCTTTTAATTCTTCAGGTGACATTGCTTTAACAGAAGCTTGTGTTCCAACCGGCATAAACATTGGTGTTGGAAAAGTTCCATGTGGAGTTATTATTTCTCCTAATCTTGCTCCTGTATGCTTTTCTTTTTTTATCAAACGGTATGTTATCGCTGGTTTTGTCATACAATTCTCCATTCCTATTTTATAAACATGGCATCGCCAAAACTAAAGAAGCGGTATTTTTCTTCAACCGCATGCTTATATGCGTTCAATATCGTTTCTCTCCCTGTGAATGCAGCGACAAGCATCACTAATGTTGACTTAGGTAAATGAAAATTAGTAATAAATGCTTGTACCACTTTCCATTCATAACCTGGCCAAATAAAGATATCTGTCCAACCACTATCCGCTTTTATTTCTCCATTAAATTTTGAGCCAATCGTTTCTAGCGTTCTAATTGAAGTTGTCCCTACAGCAACAATCCGCCCCCCATTTTTACGGACTTCATTGAGCGTTACTGCAGACTTTTCATCCAGACGGTAAAACTCACTATGCATTTTATGATCTTCAACATTAGTTACACTAACCGGTCTAAATGTACCTAAACCAACATGCAAGGTTAAATAAACTAACTTAACCCCTTTTTCTTCAATTTTTTGTAATAATTCTTTTGTAAAATGTAATCCAGCTGTTGGTGCGGCTGCTGAACCAACTTCACGTGAATAAACAGTTTGATACATTTCTGGATCATCCAATTTTTCCTTAATATACGGTGGCAGTGGCATTTCACCTAATCTATCTAAAATTTCTAAGAAAATTCCTTCATAATGAAACTCAATCATGCGTCCACCGTGTTCTAATTCTTTTGTCACAGTTGCTGTTAACTGACCATCACCAAAAGATAATTTAGTTCCTACTTTAGCTCGTTTAGCTGGTTTAACTAATGTTTCCCATTCATCACCTTGGGTATTATTCAACAACAATACTTCAACATGACCACCAGTATCTGGTTTGATGCCGTAGATACGAGCTGGCATAACGCGTGAATCATTCATCACTAAAGCGTCCCCAGGATTTAACTCATCGATTATATTATAAAAAATATCATCTCGCATCTCATCTGTTTTAGAATTTAATACTAACAATCTTGAATGATCTCGCTTTTCAAGCGGTGTTTGTGCAATTAAACTTTGGGGTAACTCATAATCAAAATCTTCTGTTGTTAAATGTTCTACTTTAGCCACTTCTAAATACCTTCTTCTATTCTAATATATTAAAAATTTATATCTGCTTATATTCAAATCCTAAATGTTCATATGCTCTTAAAGTTACGACTCGGCCTCGTGGTGTCCGTTTTAAAAAACCAATTTGCAACAAATAGGGTTCAACCATATCTGCAACTGTGTCCGTTTCTTCTCCGATATTAGCTGCAATTGTTCCTAGTCCAACTGGTCCACCATTATATAACGTAATCATTGTTTTAAGTAATTTACGATCTGTTTCATCTAATCCATGACTGTCAACACGTAATAAATTTAAAGCATAGATTACAACGTCACTATCAATTTCACTTTTTCCAGCCACTTCAGCAAAATCACGAACTCTTTTTAATAATCTGTTTGCTATTCGTGGCGTACCTCGTGATCTTCGTGCAATCTCATGTGCACCTTGACTACTTATTTTTGTTTTAAAAACATCTGCAGAGCGATGAACAATTTTTGTTAGTTCAGCTTCTGTGTAATAATTCATATGACCTACAATTCCAAAACGAGCCCGTAATGGCGAAGATAACATTCCCGCTCGTGTAGTTGCTCCTATCAATGTGAACGGTGGTAGCGGAAAATGAACTGGATGTGCCGTAGCATCTTGCCCTATGATAATATCAATAAAATAATCTTCCATCGCTGAATATAAAATTTCCTCGATGTTTTTAGGTAACCGATGAATTTCATCAATAAATAATACATCGCCTAACTCTAAGTCATTTAATAAAGCGACTAAATCACCTGGGCGTTCTATCGCAGGTCCCGTAGTCGTTTTTATATTTACACCCATTTCATTGGCGATAATTGATGCTAAAGTGGTTTTACCTAATCCAGGTGGCCCATACAATAAAACATGATCCAATGACTCTTCTCGTTGTTTTGCAGCTTTAATATAGACTGCGATCTCTTTTTTTAACTGTTCTTGACCAATATATTGTTCTAGTAACTGTGGCCGTAATTTTATCTCTTTCTCATCATCAAATCTTGAGCTTTCACCAGAAATTAAACGTTCATCTTCTTCCAAAAAATACCCTCCTTTCTTACTTATTCATTAATAACTTCAACGCGTAACGTAAATATTCATCTGTTGATTGTCCATCAAAAGTTTTTAATTTTTTAATGATTTTATTCACTTCTGTTTTTGTATAACCTAAAGCCAAAAGTGCAGCCACACTTTCCTCTAAGTATGGTACTTCTGCTTTCAAATCTAAATTCAATCCTTGTTGGCCTACAAAACCAGATGTTATCTCAACATCATCCATTTTACCCTTTAAATCTAGAATAATTTGTTTTGCTGTTTTCTTACCTATTCCCGGAAATTTCGTCAAGTAGCCATCATCATCACTATTAATTGCCGTGACTAACCCATTATGGTCCTCATTTGCTAAAATTGCCAATGCGCTTTTAGGACCAATTCCTGAAACACTTAATAATTTTAAAAACAACTGTTTTTCAGCCCTATCTTTAAAGCCAAACAGACTAATATCATTATCTCGTACTACTTGATAGACATAGATACGTTGTTGTTGTTCATCAATTTGATACCGAAACGGATTAGCCACAAAAAGCTGAAAACCCACACCATTATTCTCTAAAACAACATAATAGGGCGTTACTGCAGTAATTCTACCAACTATATATTCATACATAACTTATAACTCACTTTCCAAACTTTGATGCGGGTCCTGAATCCGTTTAAACATGTGTTCTAAGTCTTTTGGACTCAACGTAATCACTGTAGGTCTACCATGTGGACAGTTAAAAGGATTTTCACATTCTTTTAGCTGTTGTAATAAATCCTCAGCCTGTTTATCATCTAGATGGTGATTAGCCTTTATTGAACGTTTGCAACTCATCATAATTGCTGTCTTTTCACGAAATTTAGCAACCGTTAGATTTTTATCCTGCAAGAAAAAGTCAATCATTTCTTTAATAATATCAGATTCTTGTCCTTGCTTAAACCAAGCTGGATGTTGATGCACAATATATGTGTTTTTTCCAAAATCTTCTAAGACGATTCCAAGTTCTTTTAAATCGGGCAAATGTTCCTCAATTTTTAATGCTTCTGGAGTTGGATAACTTAAAACAATTGGAATTAATAAGCTTTGCTGGGAAATACCCACTTTTCCGATCTCACGCCGATAATATTCATATTTAATTCGCTCTTGTGCAGCATGTTGATCAACAATGTACAAGCCAGCTTCATTCTCGGCTAACAAATACGTTCCGTGCATCTGACCTATATAACGTAACGTTGGAAAACGTTCCGCTTTAACTTCAGTAGCTTCTTCGCCTTGTTTTTCTGATGTTTCAAGCGTTACTTCCGCTTTAGGCGGGTTTACTTTTTCAGCCTGATATTTCTTATCCCAGCTTTTAACTGTAGAACTAAGTAATTGTTTCTTATCGGTTATCATTATTGGCTTCGCATTATTCAGAGATACCTTTTCACTAACTGCCTCTAAATCAACTCCTAATAGTGCATTATTAACTGCTTTTCTTGTTTCATCAGTATCAGTCGTTATAGCTTTATAGTTATTTGCGGTTTCATTCAAGTTTACTTCTAGTTGCTTAAAATCAAAGTTTTCACGTTTTTTACTATTAAGATTTAACAAACCATTTGGAATAAGATTTTCTTGTTCAAGTCGTTTGGCAATACTTTGAGTCAACAATTCACTTAATTCGTCTTCCTTGCTGATTCTAACTTCTTGTTTTGTTGGATGGACATTTACATCCACTAACAGTGGATCCAATTGGATGTTTACCACCGCAAACGGATAACGACCAACCATTAATTTTGAGCCATATCCTGCTATTAGCGCTTTAGTTAATTTATAATTTTTAATATATCTGCCGTTAATTAAAAGACTAATATAATTTCTTGATGCTCGCGTTAATTTAGGTAACGAAATAAATCCATTTATAGTAAAATCTAAATCCTTACCATTAAAACTTACCATTTGGCGAGCACTAGATATTCCATAAATCGTTCCAATTACTTGCTGCAAATTCCCGTTACCAGCTGTTTTTATAAGTACTTTGCCATTATTGCTAAGCGAAAATGCGATATCTGTGTGACTTAATGCCAATCGATTTATAATATCACTAATATTGGCTAATTCTGTAGGTAACGAACTTAGGTATTTTAAACGCGCAGGGGTATTGAAGAACAAATCACGAACTGTAATTGTTGTTCCTACACGACTAGCACACGGTTTAGTACTTTTTATCTCGCCACCCTTAATATGAATCGCTGTTCCTTCTAGCTCAGTCTTGTTTGCTGTTTGCAAAGTAACATCTGCAACTGAAACAATACTTGGCAAAGCTTCACCGCGAAAGCCTAACGTTTTAACTTTAAAAAGATCCGTTCGACTATTAATTTTACTTGTTGCATGACGCCTAAAAGCTAATTTAACGTCATCATGTAAGATTCCAATTCCATTATCACTAACCTTTATCGTCGTTAAACCAGCATCCTCAACCGTAACATCAATTTGCGTACTTTTTGCATCAATCGCATTTTCAACTAATTCCTTAACAACTGAGGCTGGCCGCTCAACAACTTCACCTGCAGCAATCTGATCTGCTAAAATGTCAGATAATTCATGAATTTGTCCCATCTTTCAGCCTCCCCTTAGTTATTTTTTATGCAACTCTTCTTGCCACTTATAAACTATATTCATGACTTCCATTGGAGTCATTGACATTAAATTAACATCTTCAATCTCATTGATAATTTTGTTCTGCTTTTTTGTGGGCATCACTTGCTTATTTGCTATTTGCGAACCGCCAAACAATGATAATTGTTCTTCTTCAAGCATATTTGGGGTCTCTGTAGTATCTATTACCGGCTTAATTTTTTCATCAGCCGCTTTATTTGAGACTGGCGTATCTTCTAATTTGTCTAAAATAATACTTGCCCGTTCAATTAAATTATCAGGCATTCCTGCTAGCTTAGCTACGTGGATTCCGTATGATTTATCAGCTGGTCCATCTTCAATTTTATGTAGGAAGACTAATTCACCATTTTTTTCAACTGCACCAACATGAATATTCTTTAAATGTCCTAGTGATTTATCAAGTACTGTCAATTCATGATAGTGGGTTGAAAACAGTGTTTTCGCATGAACATTGTTATGAATATATTCAATAATTGCTTGTGCAAGTGCCATTCCATCATATGTTGCAGTTCCTCGGCCAAGTTCATCAAATAACAACAAACTATTTGCACTAGCATTCTTCAATGCTTCATTTGCTTCTTTCATTTCCACCATAAATGTCGATTCCCCAGAAATCAAATCATCTGCTGCACCAATCCGAGTGAAAATTTGGTCAAAAATTGGTAATTGTGCCTTTTTTGCAGGCACAAAACAACCCATTTGCGCCATAATAACTGTTAAAGCTAATTGTCGCATATAAGTACTTTTCCCAGACATATTCGGTCCAGTAATTAAGAGTACTTCTGTGTCAGGTAACATTAAAATATCATTTGGAACATAACTTTGGCGACCAACAACTTTTTCAACTACTGGATGCCAACCAGCTTCAATCTTTAATGTATGTTTTTCATTATCTAATTCGGGACACACTAAATGTGCATCCTCACTGACGACGGCAAAGCTTTGGATGACATCTAATTGTGCTAACCCATGCGCTAATTTTTGTAGACGTTTAATTTGATCCTTTACTTGTTCTCTAATTTCAACAAATAATTGGTACTCTAATTCAGTTGCTTTGTTTTTAGCATCTAAAATTAAGTCTTCTTTTTCTTTTAGCTCCGGTGTTATAAAACGCTCTGCATTGGTCAGTGTTTGTTTTCTTTGATAACGATCCTGGGGTAATCTAGTCAAGTTAGCTTTTGTTATCTCAATATAATATCCGAAAACACGATTATAACCAATTTTCAAATTATGAATTCCTGTTTGCTCACGTTCTGTAGCTTCAAGTTGTGCTAACCACTTCTTACCATTTTTCATGGCATCCTTATATTCATCTAGTTTAGCATCGTAACCCTTTTTGATTAAGTTACCCTCAGTTACTGAAATAGATGGTTCTTCAACAATTGCTCTTTCAATCAGATCTGCTACTTCTTCAACCGGATCTAGTTGCTCCAAAATATCATCAAATTGCCCTTCATTCAACTGTTCTAAAACATAGCGAATTTGCGGTACATTCTCTAAAGAAGTTTTTAATTGTATTAAATCGCGTCCATTGATGCTTCCAAATGCCACCCGACCAGCAAGCCGCTCCAAATCATAAACCTTCGTCAACGCTTCTTGAAGACTACTACGTTCAAAATAATGATTCAATAAGCTTAAAACTTTTTCTTGGCGCGCTTCAATTTTTTGTTTATTTACTAAAGGTCGCTCAATCCATTGCTTCAACAAACGACCACCCATTGCTGTTCTCGTTGAATCTAACAACCATAGTAAAGTTCCAGATTTTTTCCCGGTTCGCGTATTACTTAACAAATCAAGGTTTCTTTTCGCATAATGATCTAACTTCAGAAAATGTGAAGCTTCATAATGCACTGCCTTTTGCAAATGGACCAATGCTCTTTTTTGCGTAACTGTTAAATACATTAATAAATGCTCTACAGCACTGATTTCACTTGATCTTGTCAAATCTTGCACAGCATAACTAGATTCAGCTTGTTGTTTAACTTCTTCTTGATGTGAGATCAAAATTTTTAATTTTTTTAGCATTTTCAAGGTCTCATCTGAAGCACTTTTATCTAACACAATCTCTTTAGTATGCAAGCTTAAAATTTCATTTTCTGTAGCTGCTAAACTAGATAAAACCGTTGATTTTAATTCACCTGTAGATAAATCAACATATGCAAAGCCATAATCATTACCCTTTTGATGTAGTGCAGTTAAATAATTATTTTCTTTTGCTTCACCTGCTTTTTCATCGATAATGGTTCCCGGTGTGACCAGTTGAATAACTTCACGTTTTACCATTCCTTTAGCAAGTTTTGGATCTTCCATTTGTTCGCAAATTGCTACTTTATAGCCTTTGTCAACCAAAATATCGATATAATTTTGTGCAGCATGATGCGGCACACCACACATTGGAATTGGGTCTTGTGCATTTTTATTTCGTTGGGTTAATGTCAATTCCAAAATCTGTGATCCTTTTATTGCATCATCATAGAACATTTCATAAAAATCACCTAAACGATAAAACAAAAAAGCATCTTGATACTGCTTTTTTACGTTGAAATACTGTTCCATCATCGGCGTATTCTTTGTTTTTTGCGGCATAAAGTTTCGTTTCCCTCTCTTTATTATTTTTTAGTCCATCCACGGATGATCTGGATTAATCTGTAAAGTTTCAATTCTTTTTGCTTGGCCATTACTATCATTTACATCTACCAAACAAGCACTAAACGTTTGTGGTCCCGTTTCATCAACTTCAAATCTAGTTGGCATCTGATTCAAAAAACGTTCAATTACATTTTCACGTTTCATACCAAGAATCCCATTATATGGGCCTGTAAACCCAACATCACTTAAAAAAGCAGTCCCTCCTGGTAAAATACGTGCATCATTTGTTTGAACGTGAGTATGCGTTCCTAAAACAGCACTTACTTTACCAGCAAAATACCACGCAAATGCTTCTTTTTCACTAGTTGTCTCAGCATGAAAATCTACAAAAATAACATCCGTTTTTTCTTGCAATTCAGTAATTATTTTTTCTGCAACTGCAAATGGATCATCACTAGGATTCATAAAGACACGTCCTTGTAGATTAAGAACTGCGAGTTTTATTTGATTTATATTTATAATTGCATAACCCTTACCTGGAACTTTATGCGCTGAAAAATTTGCCGGTCGAATAAGCTTCTTAGCATCATCAATAAAGTCATGGATTTCCCGATTGTCCCACGTATGGTTTCCCATTGTTATAATATCTGCACCTGATTTTAGAATTTTTTTATACACCCGCTCATTAATCCCTCGACCATGGGTTGCATTTTCACCATTAACAATAGTTACTTGAGGACGATATTTATGTTTTACCAGTGGCAAATATTGTTCTAACATCTCTTGCCCTGGTTCACCCATTACATCTCCGACAAATAAAATACGCATTTTAATTTCCTCTTTTTCATTAGTCTCAGATATAATTTTAACATTTTTTCTATATCAATGATAGATAGTTTACTTATAGGTATAAATTCTTCTAATATGGCAAAAATTTCCTTTAGCTGAAATTATAATTGTTCAGCTAAAGGAAATTTATTTTTTTATTACTTCGGTTAAAATTAAATATTATTTCAAAATTACTATCTCATACATACTTTTTTATTGTATCCAACCTTTTGAATACTGATTACCAATTTTTTCAAATTGTTCTGAAAATTTCGAGTATGCTCGATAGAAAACAGGAATTTCACCTATTTGCGCAGAAATTGTATGATAGCCGGTTTTATATTTTCTACCAGACCAAATATGAATCCAATTATCATCTGGAAGATATACTTGCCACTCTTTTTTTCCTGCACGATACACAGGTGCAATTAGCAAATCTGTTCCAAAAAGATATTCGTAACGTTGTTTGTAAGCTTCCTCATCTTTTTCATATTCTATAAAAAGGGGGCGCATTGCAGGTAATCCTTCGAGTGTTACTTGTTTGATAACTTCTTGTCGATACCTACTAAGGTCTTTAAAAATATTGCTAAATTTAGCTAGATGCTCTATTGCTATATTATTATCATACGCTTGAAAATTGACTGCCGGCCGATTGGTTTCTTGCATTCGCATAAAAGGACTAAAGCACGCAAATTCAGTCCAACGTGCCAAAAGTTCAGCTGTTCGCATATTTCCATATGAGCTTAAATTTCCGCCAATGTCACTTTGTGATATTCCCATTCCCGACATACCGCTTGAAAGTGTTGCACAAATTGCACTAGCTAAACCATCATCTTGACTCCAATCAACACTCTGCATTCCTTGCCATAACACTGGCGAATAATACGCACTTTGAGCACTACCCGCCTTCATAAAGTAAACAATTTCAGCTTCTTTTCTAGTTTCTTCGATAGCTTGTAAGTTACATTTTGCCCATAAAACTGGCCAATAGTTATGTAATTCAAATGCCTGTTTATTTTCAAATACAATACCATCCGCAGGTAAATTTTCACCACCATCTGCTATCCAACCACTAGCTCCGATAGCTAATAATTTATTCTTAATCTCGTCTTTAAGCCACATAAAAGCCATGGGGTTAGTCAAATCAATTAAAACAAACTGTTGGTGAGAAATCAATACAGTGTAATCCTTACCCTCTTTATTTTTGACAAACATCTGCTTTCCTGATAATTTCAAATAATTAGGACTATTTTTAGCAATATAAGGCGTTATATAACCTAAATATTTCATATCTTCTTTATTCCATTGTTGAATCGTTTCTGCTAAATTTGAATATTTTTCTTGGCTTTTCTCATTTACATCGTGACATAAAATTGCAGCAATATTTACTCCACCAGCTTTTAACTTTTTTTCTACCTGTTGTACTCTTTTAATTCCACCAGTTAAGCCTAATATAATACCATTATCAGTCCAGGATGGTAAGACATTTTGTCGTCCAAGTAATTTAGTCATTTTACCTAGTAAGCGTTTATACGTGGTTGATGTTTCAAATATTAGTCGTTTAGGAACGCTCCAAAAAAGCAACTCATGAAACTGCTCATTGGTAAAATCAAAAGTAACAAAGCTGTAGTCGTCTATATGACAATAATATTTATGACTTGAAATAAATGTTGCCTGCGGAAAACTAGTTGTATAGTAATCACCACCAGCATTCTCTTCAAGATCTGCTTGCATTGTCACTAACTTTTTCTTATTCCGACCAACACCTGTATTTGATGTCCATATGGGGAAAACATGTTTTCGTAAATTAAGGTATGTTAACTGTTCTCCACAACCATAAATTTTTTCTTCTGAATCCGCTACAATCCGTAACCATAGTCGATTCCAATTCCCTTTTTTTAGAATATGTGGTTCTACAATAAGACGTCCTTCATTATCAAGATAACACTTTAATTCCAAGTGATTAGTATTTTCAAACGTTAAGTTAATATTATATGCATCTTCTAATTCTGTAATACTGCCAATTACTAAAGGAAGTTTACTAGTTAATTTGTCTTCAAAACTATAATTACTGCCTTGCATGTTCATATTTTGATCTCCGTAACCTAAAAATGCTAACGGTGATTTTTCATTTTCAGACAGAATTACTCTTTCATTATAGATTAATTTCTTGTCGGTTAAAGCCAAGCTGTTATCTAAAACTTTTAATGCCATGCTTTACCTCCTAATTTTTTAATTCACATCTTACTTTACTTAGTATTTGTGAATGGAATGTGAATTTTTTCAGACAATTTGAAAAAAGAACCCCGAAAAAATTGTATTTTTCGCGATTCTTTAGCATAGCTATTTTATTTTAAGCCAAAATATCTTTTGGTTTCGATTTCATCTTTTTGCAATTGTAGAATTAACTCTTTAGCATTAGCAAATTTAACCATTCCACGCATCCGTTCATACCATTCAACTTTAACATGTTCGCCATAAACATCTGCATGAAAATTCAATAAATTAATTTCAACAGTTAAATCAAACTCATCACCAAATGTATCATTATATCCAACAGATGCCATTCCAATATATTCATTTTTCCGAATCCAAACCTTAGTAGCATACACTCCTACAGCTGGTATTCTTTGTTCAAGACTGCTTTTAATATTAATAGTTGGAAATCCAATTGTTCTCCCACGTGCAAACCCGTGAACCACTGTTCCTTGTGTTTGGAAAGGATAACCTAATAGTTTATTTGCTTGAAAAATATCTCCTGTATCAATCAATTCTCGAATATGCGTAGAACTTATCTTTTGTGCTTCATCTTCTAAATGTGTCACGCTCACTATTTTAAAACGTCCCTGTGCAAATTTAGGTAATGTCTCCATATTAGCAATATCTTTTTTGCCATAAGTATAATCTGCCCCAGCTACAACACATGTCGCATTTATTCCAATAATATATTTTTCTACAAATTCTTGTGGTTGCATAGGCACCATTTTTTCATTGAATGTTACCACATAGGCAATGTCTGCGCCCAATTGGGCAAATAACTCTAACTTACGTTTTAACAATGTCAAATATTGTACATGACTTGGAATGTTTTTTTGATACATTATTTTAGGCTGACGATCAAAAGTCATTACTGCCAATTTTTGATGTTGCTTAATTGCTTGTTTTTTAGCTTCCTTGATAACCGCTTGATGTCCTCGATGGACACCATCAAAAAAACCCAAAGCTAAAACACAATCTCCAACTGGAATTTTTTCTTTTTGATACGGTTCTGTTAGCTCTATAACTTCCACTCATCTCACCTCTTACGTCAAATCTATCATCTGTTCAGGTTGATAATGCATTTTATTTTCATTATATTTATAAATACAACGAACCCTATCTTCATAAAAAAGGCAGAGTTGCGCTACGATTTTACCTTTATTAATATATCGTGGATTTAGAAAGCCACCATTTTTTACTAATTTCCATTGTTCATCAGATAATACATATTTAGGAAATTTCTTTAGTGCATGTTCAATTGGCATTAATTTTTGGGCCAGTTGTTCTGGTTCAGTTAATTCTTGCAATTGAGCTAGGCTAACTGTTTCACCAATTAGAAAGCCACCACTTTTAAGTCGCGTTAAATCTGACATTACAGCTGGAACACCTAATGTTTTACCTAAATCAACGGCTAGCGTTCTGACATACGTTCCACGCCCACAGCCAACCTCAAAATAGATTGTTTGTTGTCCTTTAGATGCATCAAATTGTGCTTTTTTTATTTGCTTGAAATAATCAACTGTTATTGTTCTTTCAGGTCTTTGTACTTCTTCACCTTTACGTGCATAATCATATAGCCGTCTACCATTGACTTTAATAGCTGAATACATCGGTGGAATTTGAATCATTGTTCCCGTTAATTTCTGCATTGCCGCAGTTATTTCTTCATCAGTAAAAGCTTCAGTCAGTTTTTTTTCAGCTATTACTGCACCATCCAAATCCTCAGTTTCAGTTGCAAATCCTAAAGTAATTTCCCCCATGTATATTTTACCTGAATCCATCATATAATTAACTACTTTTGTAGCTTTTCCTATACAAATTGGGAGTACACCATCAACATTAGGGTCAAGTGTCCCACTATGTCCAACACGCCGTGTTTTAAAAATTTTACGACACTTAAAAACAGCATCATTACTAGTCATTCCCCGTTCTTTATATAAGGGTAATATTCCATCCATTATTTATCTACTATATAAAATATGAAAAATCACAGAAACATATCTTTTCCATGATCAAGAAAGTTTACATACTCCCTTCTCAGTTCTAATAATTTACAAATACACACTATTTTAATTCAAACGTCTACTAATTCCAATTGTTAAAATAAGCTTAATCTGCCTAGACTCTAGACTACATTTTTTAAACAGCTAAAAAATTCACTTTCATATTTAATTCTTGTGAATATTATTGCTTTTTATAGAAATTATTGCTTAATTTAGTAATTTATAGCACAAAAACTGAGAAAAATTAATTTTTCTCAGTCTTTTGAGTTCATTAAAATTTGTCTTCTTTATGCAACTCGCTTAATAATTGATCAATATGATCTCCATAACGAACAGAACTGTCTCGTTCAAATTTCAATTCTGGAGTTACATAAATTGTCAAACGCTTGCCTAATTCACCTCGAATTAAACTAGTTGCTTTTTCAAGACCTTGTTGTGTTTTTTGTGCATCTGATGCTAAATCAGATAAAATACTATAATAAATTGTTGCATGCTGTAAATCACCAGTCACTTCAACACCTGTAATCGTTACACCTTGAATACGAGGATCACGGACACGTTTCATCAATATATCATTAACTTCACGTTGAATCTCTTGTGACAAACGACCTACACGAAAATGTTGTACCATTATTTTCCTCCATCAATTTAGCTATTCGACCGGTACCTCTTGCATAATAAATGCTTCGACTTGGTCGCCAACTTTTAGATCATTATATTTTTCAACCATCAAACCACATTCAAAACCTTGTTTAACTTGTTTAACATCATCTTTAAAGCGCTTCAAAGATGCAAGTTTACCCTCATAGATAACAATTCCGTCTCTAATTAAGCGGACACCTGAATCACGTTGAATGTAGCCATCAGTAACATAGCCACCACCAACAGTTCCCAATTTAGATACTTTATAGGTTTCTCTAATTTCAACTTGACCGATAATTTTTTCTTCATAAACAGGTTCAAGCATACCCTTCATAGCTGTTTCAATTTCATCAATTGCCTTATAAATAACATTATGCAAGCGAATATCCACTTTATCAGACTCTGCTTGTATTTTAGCTTGTGGTGTTGGACGAACGTTAAACCCAATTATAATCGCATTTGATGCTTCCGCTAACGTAACATCACTTTCATTAATGGCACCAACTGCTTGGTGAATGATATTAACTCGTACACCTTCAACTTCAATCTTTTTAAAAGATTGACCAATAGCTTCAACTGAGCCTTGTACATCAGCTTTAATAATAACGGCAACTTCTTTTAAATCACCTTGCTTTAAGGTATCAAACAAATTGTCTAAAGTTACGTGATTTGTTTGACTTCTTTCCTTCAATAAAGCACGTTTAGCACGTTCTTCACCGGCTGCACGTGCTGTTTTCTCGTCTTCAAAGACTAAGAAACGGTCACCTGAAACTGGAACATCATTTAACCCGGTAATTTCCACTGGAGTCGCTGGCGTTGCCTTTTTTATATCATGGCCACGTGCATTTAACATTGTTCTTACACGTCCAAATGTATTTCCCACAACAATAGGATCACCAACATGCATTGTACCATGTTGAACTAACAAGGTAGCAACTGAACCTTTACCTTTATCCAAACGAGCTTCAATAACTGAGCCAGCAGCCCTTTGATTAGCATTAGCTTTAAGTTCCAAAATTTCTGCTTCTAGTAAAATCATATCTAATAACTCGTCTAGGTTTTTCCCGAACTTAGCTGAAATTTCAACGAAAATTGTATCGCCACCCCATGATTCAGGGATTAATTGATACTCAGATAATTGTTCCATAACGTGATTAGGATTTGCACCTGGCTTATCTATCTTATTAACTGCAACAATAATTGGCACACCAGCTGCTTTAGCATGGTTAATTGCTTCAATTGTCTGTGGCATTACCCCATCATCTGCTGCAACTACAAGAACGGTAATATCGGTAATGTTTGCACCACGAGCACGCATATCTGTAAACGCAGCATGGCCTGGTGTATCTAAGAATGTGATAACTTTATCGTTATGACGTACTTGATAAGCACCAATATGTTGTGTAATTCCACCTGCTTCACCCTCAGTGATATGCGAATGACGTAATTTATCCAATAACGTCGTTTTACCATGATCAACATGTCCCATGATTGTTACAACTGGTGGCCGCACTTGCATGTCTTCTGTACTTTGTTCTTCTTCATCAAAGAACTTATCAATATCAGCTACATCAATTTCAACTTTTTCCTCAGCTTCAATCCCATAGTCTGTTGCTAAAAGTTCAATTGTATCTTTGTCAAGCGATTGATTTTGATTAACAACTGTCCCCATCATGAATAATTTTTTAATAATTTCAGCTGGTTCACGGTGAATTTTTTTAGCTATATCTGCTACATTCATGCCAACTGTATACATTAATTTTTCTGGTAGTGGCTTATTCTTACGTGGTGGAACAGCTGGTTTATTGCTATGATTGTTCCGATTACGGTTATTTTTTTTATTATTGCGATTATTGCGCCTATTATTATTAAAGCGATTATTGTTATTTCCGTTTCCATATTGCTTTCGGCCGTTAGAATTTGCCTCCCCATTATTGCGGTTAGGCGTGCTTGTTTTCTTCTTATCCATATTTTTCCCTGTGTGCCTTTCATTATTTCTTTGCGGATTCGCTTTAGTTTGGACTTGTTCATTTGAGCGAACCGAATGTACAGCTTGGGAGTGTGGCTTGGCGGCTTTTGCGACCGTCTTTTTTTCTGTCTCTGTATCTTTCTTTGTTTCTTTCTTTGCTTCTGTCTTTTTTATATTTTTAGGCTTACTTTTAATTTCAGATTTTTTTGCAGTTGCTTTAGCTGTTTCATTTTTCTTAACATTCTGAGTATATGCTTCACGTAATTGGCGCTCCTCATTTTCACCAATTGTGGACATATGACTTTTTGTATCAAAACCCTTTTCACGTGCAATTTGAACTAAAACCTTACTTGCAACGTCAAGTTCTTTAGCTAATTCATAGATATGCTTTTTTCGCATAAACTCCGCCTCCTTAAGTATCTATACGACTAATCAGGCAATTATAACCATCCCGATTAATCAGGATGCTTCATTAATTGCTAAGTAATTGTCGCATTTTCTTACTAAATCCTGTATCACACACCGCAACAATAGAACGTTTTTGTCCAATTGCTACACTTAACTCAGCTTGTGTGAATACATCACTAAATGTCACGTTGTAGCTATGACATTTGTCCGTAAATTTTTTTCGTGTATTCGGTCCAGCATCATTAGCAACAAAAACCAAAAATACTTTTTGACTTCTTATCTGCTTAAGCACCATGTCCTCACCCGTTACGATTTTACTTGCACGGCGCGCTAAACCTAAGAGATTTAAAATTCTTTGCTTATTTTCCATTTTTAAATAACTCTGCTCTTGCTACTTGATGATCAATGTAAGCAACTAACTCATCATAAAATTCAGGAGCAATTTTTATCCCAAAAGCTTTATCAAACGTTCGTTCAAGCCGAGCTTTTTTAGCAATCTCTACATTAAGATGAATATATGCACCACGACCTGCTTTTTTTCCTGTTGGATCAATACTAATTTCATTTTCTTTATTTTTAACAATACGTACTAATTCTTTTTTAGGTTTCATTTCACCAGTTACAATATCTTTACGCATTGGTATTTTTCTTTGTGCCATACCTTAATCACCCTTTAAACTAATCTTCTTTAGAATTTTCATCTGGTAATTGCACTTCAGTTGCAGCATTAGTAGCTCCTGCAGATGCCTTATCAGCTGAATTCATCTCTGATTCAGGTTTGATATCAATCTTAAATCCAGTTAAACGAGCTGCTAAACGTGCATTTTGTCCTCGTTTCCCAATAGCTAAAGATAATTGACTATCTGGAACAACTACTCTACAAGCTCGTTCATTTTCAGGGTCAAAAGTCACACTGACTACTTCCGCTGGATTTAATGCATTGGCAATAAATTCAGCATTTTCTTCACGCCATTCAACAATATCCATGTTTTCGCCCTTTAGTTCGTTAACAATAGCTTGAACTCTTTCCCCACGCGGTCCTACACAAGTTCCAACTGGATCAACATTTTCACTATTTGAGCGAACTGCCACTTTAGCGCGATCTCCAGCTTCACGTGCAATCGATACAATTTCAACAGTTCCGTCAAATATTTCTGGGATTTCTTGTTCGAATAAACGTCGTAATAAATCTGGATGAGAGCGACTTACATAAACTTGTGGTCCTTTAGAAGAATTTTCAACTTTATAAATATAAACCTTGATACGATCATGGGGTGAATATTTCTCACCAGGAATTTGGTCTTGATGTGATAAAACCGCTTCGACCTTACCAAGATTTACATAGATGTAGCGGCTGTCATGTCGTTCAACTTCACCTGTTACAATCTCTTGTTCATATTGAATGTATTGATTGTAAATATTACTACGTTCTTCTTCACGCACTCGTTGCATGATTACTTGCTTAGCAGTTTGTGCTGCAATACGACCAAAATCTTTGGGTGTTACCTCAAACTTTATTGAGTCACCAATCTCATAAGCCTTATTAATATCTAATGCATCACTGAAACTTACTTCTAATTGTGAATCAAAAACTTCGTTAACAACTTCTTTAACAGCATAAACATGGATGTTCCCTTTTGTTCGGTCAAATTCAACATCAACATTTTGAGCTTGCCCATAATTACGCTTATATGCAGATATTAAAGCTTGTTCCAACGCTTCAATGACAACTTCTTTTTTTACACCTTTTTCAGTCTCAAGTGCATTTAATGCATTTAGTAATTCCTTACTCATTTCCTTACTCCTTGTTAAAATGACTTTTTCTAAAATTTAATTGCTAATCGCGCCTTAGCTATTTGTTTTCTTGGGATTAAAATACTTTTCTTACGCGTCTTATCCATATATTCTAACGTTAAATCTGTTGCAGTCAGTTCAATTAAAGTTCCTTCGTATATTTTTTGACCATTTAATTGTTGATACAAAGATACATTAACATACTTATTTAAAGCTTTCTCGTAATCAACCTCTTTTTTCAATGGTCGTTCTGCTCCTGGAGAAGAGACTTCTAGATAGTATGCTTGCGGAATTGGGTCAGGTTCACAAGTATCTAACTTTTCACCTAATTCGTCACTGACTAGCACACATTCATCGATTGTAATTCCAGCTGGTTTATCAATAAAAACACGTAAATACCAACTTTTTCCTTCTTTAACAAATTCGACATCTACTAATTCAAAATGATGCTCAATCAAAATCGGATTAACCAATTCAGTTACTACTTCCACAACACTGCTCACACAGTTACCTCCTTAATCTTACTACTCTATTACTCGTAAAGTTTGATAACTCCAATAAAAAGAGTGAGCATCACTGCTCACTCTCACCGAGTATTAACAATTATTATTGTAACATGGAAAATTATATCTTTCAAGAAAATATATCTATGTTCTTAAAAGTATAATCTAAGCTTACTCGCTGAAACTAAAAAAGATTATCAAATAAATCTAATTGATTAGAATCTGGTAAAGCATCCAGCACCTTATTTTCAGTCATAAAATCAATTAAAGTACTAGAAACTTTTCCTCGTTTTGACAAGTCTTCTTTAGACAAAAACTCTTGTTCTTCACGTGCTGCCACAATCTGCTTAGCAACATTGACACCTAATCCTGGTATAGCTGAAAAAGGTGCAATTAGCGAATTACCTTCTATCAACCAATCTGAGGCAGACGAACGATTCAAATCTACCATTTTAAATTCAAAACCACGTTCAAGCATCTCGTTAGCAAGTTCTAACACGGTTAATAAATTTTTTTCTTTAGTAGAAGCATCGGTCCCCTTATCACTTATTTCCTTCATTCTAGCTTTAACAGTTTCCTTACCATGCGCCATCGAAACCAAATCAAAATCATCAGCTCGAACAGAAAAATAGGCTGCATAATAAACAAGTGGATAATACACTTTAAAGTATGCAATACGTAATGCCATTAAAACATATGCTGCCGCATGCGCTTTAGGAAACATGTATTTAATCTTCAAACAAGCTCCAATATACCATTCTTCTACATCAGCATCTCGCATTTGTTTTTGCCATTCATCTGGAATCCCCTTACCTTTACGCACACTTTCCATTATCTTAAAAGCAATATCTGACTCAACTCCATCATGAATTAAATCCATCATAATATCATCACGACATCCGATAACTTTAGGCATTGTTACTGTTCCATTTTTTATCAATTCTTCCGCATTGCCTAACCAAACATCAGTCCCATGCGATAAACCTGAAATTTTCAAAAGTTCTGCAAACGTTGATGGATGTGTTTCTTCCAACATGCCCCTTACAAAACGGGTTCCAAATTCCGGCACACCTAGCGTTCCTGTCTTGGATTGAATCTGTTCTGGTGTAACATGTAAAATATCTGTGCCAGAAAACAGTGACATCACTCCTGGATCATCTGTCGGAATTGTTTTGGGATCAATCCCAGATAAATCTTGTAACATTCTAATCATGGTTGGATCATCATGTCCTAAAATATCAAGTTTTAAAATATTATCATGAATTGAGTGGAAATCAAAGTGAGTTGTGCGCCATGTTGCCGTCAAATCATCGGCTGGGTATTGAATAGGTGTAAAATCATAGATTTCCATTGTATCGGGGACAACTAAAATTCCCGCGGGATGTTGTCCCGTCGTTCTTTTTACCCCGGTTGCACCTTTAGCTAAGCGATCAACTTCTGCCGTGTTAAAACTTTGTTCTGTATCACGCTCATATGCTTTTACATATCCATATGCAGTTTTATCAGCAACTGTACCTATTGTTCCTGCACGATAAACATTGTTTTCACCAAATAAAACTTTCGTATAATTATGAGCTATTGGTTGATAGTCACCCGAAAAATTCAAATCAATATCCGGAACTTTATTTCCTTTAAAACCCAAGAATGTTTCAAAGGGGATATCTTGACCATCTTTAATTAGCATAGTGTCACAGTTAGGGCAATTCTTATCTGGTAAATCAAAACCGGAACCATACTCACCTTTTTCATAAAAATGTGAATATTTACATTTTGGGCAATGATAATGTGGTGGTAAGGGATTGACTTCTGTTATTCCAGTCATTGTAGCAACCAAACTAGAACCAACCGATCCTCGTGAACCAACTAAATATCCATCTTTGTTAGATTTATAAACAAGTTTTTGTGAAATTAAATAGATAACTGAAAATCCATTACCAATAATAGATTTTAATTCTTTATCTAATCTATCTTGAACAATTTTAGGTAAAGTTTCACCATATAATTCATGTGCTTTGTTTAAAGTTAGATTTCGAATATCATCCTTTGCCCCTGGCATATTAGGAGTATATAACTTATCTTTTACTGGTGATATTTCCTCGCACCAATTGACCACTTGATTAGGTGCATCTACAACTACTTCTTTTGCTGTTTGCTCATCCAAAAATGAAAATTCAGCCAGCATTTCATCCGTTGTTCTAAAATGTGCATCTGGTAGTTGCTTTAATCTATTTAGCGGGTTAGCGCCTCCTTGTGAATGTATCAGGATTTTTCGGTAAACTGCATCCTCTTTATTTAAAAAGTGAACATCACCCGTTGCAACTACCGGAATACCTAGTTCATGCCCTAATTTAATCATATTTTTAATAATATCTTCTAGTTGCTTAGTATCTTTTACCAATTCTCTTTCAAGTAATCCCGCATATAATGGCTTAGGCTGTATCTCTAGATAATCATAGTAGCGTGCTTTTTCACGAGCAATTGCATATCCTTTTTGCATCATTGCAGTAAAAACTTCACCGCTAGCACATGCAGAACCAACAATCAAACCTTCTCGATATTTATCCAATATTGATCTAGGCACTCGTGGAACACGATAAAAGTATTGCGTCATTCCTTCCGAAGCCATTTTGAATAAGTTCTTTAAGCCTGCTTGTGTTTTAGCCATTACGATTGCATGAAAAGGATGTTCACTTTTATATGCTTCATTTTCTCCAATATGCTCGTTTAGCTGACTATGCAATTTTATGCCATAATTATTTTCTGCATCTTTTAGCATTGCATAATAAATATAGCCGGTTGCTTCAGCATCATAAATAGCACGGTGATGATGCTCTAGTTCAACTTTAAGCCGTCTCGCTAAAGTATCCAATGTAAATCTTTTCATATCAGGATATAAAAAGCGACCTAGTGGTAAAGTATCAATCCATGGTTGCGTAATAGCAGGAAGTCCATGTCGATCATACCCAATATTCATAAAATCAACATCAAAAGTTGCGTTATGTCCTACAATAATTGTGTCTTTGCAAAAATCTTGAAACATCTCAAAAACTTCTTTTTCACTTTTTGAGCCTTTAACCATATCATCTGTAATACTTGTTAATTCAATCGTTGTTCTAGATAAAGGATGTCCTGGATCTATAAACTGTTCGAATCTTTCAAGTACCTCACCATCACGCATCTTAACGGCTGCTAATTCAATGACTTTATCATAGTTAGCAGATAACCCAGTGGTTTCAGTATCAAAAACAACATATGTAGCTTCTTTTAAATTTATTGGAGCATCGTTATATGCTATCGGAGTTCCATCATCAACAATATTTGCTTCTACACCATATAAAATCTTTACGTTATTTTTTAATCCAGCGCTATGCGCTTCAGGAAAGGCTTGTAACGTTCCATGATCCGTTATGGCTATTGCTTTTTGACCCCATTTAGCAGCTTGTTCTACAAAAGTTGTAATACTGTTAGTGGCATCCATCATACTCATGTTGGAATGTACATGCAATTCTGCTCGCTTTTGATCTTCAGGAGCTGTGTCCTCACGCTTAGCATGTTTTACTTCATTAATGTCATATGCATTAATTGTTAAATCATGAATAAAAGAATCTTCTTGGACACTGCCACGAACTTTAAGCCACATCCCTACTTTAAAAGCACTAAAAAACTCTTTATCTTCATCAGTCCGTGAAAACTTCTTGACGATAAAAGAAGAACTATAGTCAGTAATTTTAAGTGTCATTAACTGTCTACCTGAATTAAATTCACGTACTTCTTTATCAAATACGTAGCCTTCAACTACAACTGAACGTTCTTCTTCTGTAATGTCCTTCATCTGCCAAGTTGCAATGTCATTATTGATACTCTTTCCTAATATTAGTGGTTTATTGGGATTTATACTACTAGTTTCTTTGCTTTCACGTTTGGTATTTTGCCGTTGAATCGCTGCAACTGCTTTTTTAGTTAACTCTGCATCACTTTTGGCTTTACGCTCTTTATACTCATCTATTTTTTCTTGTGTTTTAGATTCATCTATTAGAACGGTTATATTAAAATGCGGAAATCCACATCGATTAAATGTTTTTTCAATCTGCCCTAGAGCTTCTTCTTTTAAAAATTTTTGAACAACTTCATTATCTGCAAGCAACATGACTCGATCGTTATCAATGTATGGAATTTTATTTCGCTTCAAGCTTCCCATTAAAGCTGAGTGAACCTCACTATTTTCGACAACCCATTGCCAATAATCGCCTAAATTACGATTATTAAGTTGTGGTTGCTCTGTGACAATAGTTAGACTTACATTAGCGATCTCTTTAAATCCAATTGCTAGATGTTGTTGCAATTCCATAAAAGTAGTATACGGTAAGATATCTTTTATTTTAATAAAAAACTCCCATTTTCTTGACTTTACATGAACTGCAACTTTCTTTATCTCAGCATTTTCAAAATAAGTACTTTCTTGTGGAGAAGGCTGCCAATCAATTTGCTCTAATAGTTTTTGAAATAATTCTTTATTATTGAGTGCCAAAAAAAGACTCCTTTCTCTTCATTAATACCACAAATCGAGCAGCAGTTTTTATTCATAACTAACCGCTACTCGATATATTTTATCTTCTTAGGTGTCGCTTACTTTTTTAGTAAAATATCAAGTGAGCTTAGCAATTCGCCTTGCTTGACCTCGATTGTTTCTCCTGTTTTACGTAACTTAATCTCAACAATTCCTTCTGTTGCTTTCTTTCCAATTGTAATACGTACAGGCAATCCAATCAAATCAGAATCTGCAAATTTGACCCCAGGACGTTCATTACGATCATCAACTAAAACAGTATAATTTGCATCTTTTAAGGTTTGTGTTATTTCATCTGCCAATGCCATTTGTTCTTTCTTTTTAGCATTGATAGGTACAATATGCACATCAAAAGGCGCAATTGAACGTGGCCAAATCAGTCCGTTTTCATCACTATGCTGTTCAACAATCGCTGATAACAATCTTGAAACACCAATTCCATATGAGCCCATAATAATTGATTTTTGGCGTCCATTTTCATCTAATACTTTTGCATCTAATGTATCTGAATAGCGTGTACCTAACTTGAAAATATGACCAATTTCTATCCCACGTGTAAATTTTAATGTTCCTTCTCCGTCAGGTGAAATTTCACCTTCTTTTACAGTCCGCAAATCAGTAAATTCATCGACTCTGAAATCGCGATCTTTATTAGCGTTTATATAATGGAAGCCATCTTCATTGGCGCCCACATTAACATTAATCATCTTTTCAACATCAATATCTGCTAAAACTTTTAATTCATCTGCAATTCCTACTGGACCTAACGAACCAAAACCGGCACCCAAATATTTGACTGCTTCTTCTTCTGTTGCCTGACGTAGGAAATCTGCATTTAAATAATTTACTAATTTTACTTCGTTTAATTGGTCATTACCGCGCAATAAAACAACCACTGGTTTTTCATCTGCGATGTACAATAATGTTTTTATTTCATTATTTGCATCTGTTCCCAAGAAAGCTGCAACCTCATCAATCGTTTTAGCATTTGGTGTTGCTACTTTTTCCAACTCTTTCGGTGCTTCATGCGAAACTTTAATATCTCGCTTGTTTTTAGCCATTTCTAAGTTAGCTGCATAATCGCTTTCGTCTGAATAAACAACTGTATCTTCTCCAATTGGAGCAATTGCCATAAATTCTTTGGAATCTTTTCCACCCATTGCGCCTGCATCACCAATAATCCCACGATAATTCAACTCTACACGATTGAAAATATTTTGATATGCGGTATCCATATCATGGTATGTTTTGTCTAAGCTTTCGTTTTCCGCATGAAATGAATATGCATCCTTCATTAAAAATTCACGGCCACGAAGTAATCCAAAACGAGGACGATTTTCATCTCGATATTTCATTTGAATTTGATATAAAACGAGTGGCAACTTTTTATATGATTTAATATCATTTTTTACGATACTAGTAAATGTTTCTTCATGTGTGGGTCCAAGCAAAAAGTCGCGATCATGACGATCCTTTAGTTTAAACATAGCAGGACCATATGTGTCATAGCGCCCTGATTCTTTCCATAATTCAGCTGGAATAACTGCAGGTACTAACATTTCAACTGCATCAATTTTTTCCATTTCTTCCCGTACAATTTGCTCAAGTTTCAATAATACCTTGTTTGCTAGTGGGAGATATGAGTACATCCCCGCAGAAATTTGCTTAATATAACCAGCTCGCAACATTAATTGATGACTGCGCGCCTCTGCATCACTTGGTGTTTCCCTTAAAGTAGGAATCAATATTTTAGACTGTTTCACAATAATTTTCTCCTCTTTCAAAAATAATCCTAGTGTAAGAAATAACGCGAAATATCATTCCATGTCACTAAAACCATTAAAACTAACATAAATGCAAAACCAATTAATGTTATAATCATTTCTTTATTTGGATCAATTGGCTTTCCTCTAATCACTTCAACAATGTTTAATAATAATTTTCCACCATCTAATGCAGGTATAGGCAACAAATTAACAATACCTAAATTTACAGATAACAATGCTAATAAAGAAATAACACTGATAACACCATAGTGAGCTGCTTCTGACGTATATGAATACATGGCAACGGGCCCACCTAAATCATTTAAGCTAAACCCTTTTGTAAACATCGATCCTAAAACAGCAAATATCTGTGTTATTACCGAACCTGTCTGCTTAACTCCATAACTAATAATTGCTAATAGTGACTTATTAGTATTAACCCGACTACTAATACCAATATAGCCAACTTTTTGGCCGTTTTCTTTTTTTGTTTCTGGAGTCAAAGTTATTTTTTTCTCTTTATCAGCTCGCTTAATAATTAGCACTGTTTTCTTTCCAGCTTGATTACTAATTGCTGTTGCTAAAGTCGTCCAACTACTCGTTTTGGTTTTGTTAATCTTTATAATCTGATCATTTTTTCGAATTCCAGCTTTTTGAGCAACGGAATTATTTTCTACACTTGCAACATAGTTAGTTGTTGTTTGAACGCCACCTTGCATGACTGCAACTAGCGTGAACGCAACAATCGCTAGCAAAAAGTTATTTAAAGGACCCGCAAAATTCGTTAATATGCGATTTAAAACACTAGCAGATTGAAATTGGACATCTTTTGGTGCTATCTGAACTTCTGTCCCATCTTTTTCAATAATTAACGCATCATGGTCAACAACGTACTTTTTTAATTCTTCTTCATTGCCGTTCTCATAACCACTAATCCACAAATCGTCGGTTAAATCCCAATCTACAAGTTCAATTGGCACACCTGAGAGTAGCGTTACCTTTTTACTAACATTAATTTTTTTTACAATGCCGGCATCATCTAAAATTAAACTCGCCGGCATTCCCTTTTGTAAATCTTCATCGTCTTCTTCTAATCCTGCCATTCGTACATACCCTCCAAGCGGTAAAATACGAATTGTATATGTCGTTTCATTTTTTCGGTATGCGAAAATTTTAGGTCCCATCCCAATAGAAAATTCGCGTACTAAAATTCCTGCACGTTTGGCGAAAAAATAATGGCCAAACTCATGTACAAAAACAATAGTCCCAAAAACTATAATGAACGCGATAATGGTAACAACCATTTAGTTCACCTCACAAATCTAAATAATGCCTGCAAAATGCATCAACGGCAATACAAAAAGTAAAGAATCGAAACGATCTAAGATTCCACCGTGTCCAGGCAATATATTGCCTGAATCTTTGACTCTATAATGACGTTTAAACGCTGACTCAACTAAATCACCAAACTGTCCGCCAATTGAGAAAAGTAAGGTTAAAATCAACATTGTCAAATAATCATATAGTTGAACCTGTGGGAAAAAGTACATATATATCCCTACAAGCACCACTGCAACAACAGTTCCGCCAATTGAACCTTCCCACGTTTTATTTGGACTTATATGTGGAGCAAGTTTATGCTTACCTAATTTACGTCCTATCATGTAAGCTCCACTATCTGTAATCCACACGATTAACAAAGCGTATAATAAAATCCATAATCCATTTTCACGTGCGGCCATCATATAATTGAATCCAAAACCTGCATAAATCATGCCTAAGGTCAGCACCCCAGCATCATCAAAAGAAAATCTATTTTTTGAAACTACAGTATACAATAATAAACACATTACAAAGAAATAAAACATTCCTATATTTGTCATTTGTTCTGGTACAAAATCTAACCATTTGATTGGAATCAATAAGCTAGCCATTGCTAAAAAAGATAAAATTGCTTCAGTTGAGATGAGTAATTTCTTACGCATCCGTAAAAACTCAGAAGTTGCAACTAATCCCATTGCAATAACTAAGATATTAAAAGCAAACCCTCCAACAATCAATAACGGTATAAAGATTATTAGAGCTACTACTGCCGTAATAACACGTTGTTTCATTTATTATTCTCCTCTTTCAATCCGCCAAAACGTCGATTGCGCTGCTGATATTTAACTATGTCCATTACAAAATCATTCGGTTTATAATCAGGCCATAAAACATCCGTAAATACAAATTCACTGTAGGCAATTTGCCACAATAAAAAATTAGAAATACGTTCTTCACCACTAGTTCGAATAAGAAGATCCGGATCACTATAAGGTGCTAGATTAGCTGTCATCATCGCATTAGAAAGGACATCTTCCGTTATTTCACTTGGTGTAAGTTGGCCTTTTTGGGCTTTTTCTGCTAAATTTTGAACAGCCGTTATTATTTCAGCTCTACTACCATAATTTAAGGCAAAGTTTAATACCATCCCAGTGCATTTAGCTGTTTGTTCAATAGCATTAGCAACAGCTTGTTGTGTTTTGGGTGGCAACTGATCTTTATAACCCATTACATTTACACGAACATTATTTTCAATTAGTTCAGGTACAAAATTATTGAAAAAACGTACTGGTAAAGCCATTAAAAAATCAACTTCGTCAGTTGGTCTCTTCCAATTTTCAGTTGAAAAAGCATATAATGTTAATACTTTTACGCCTAAACCACTAGCTGCTTTTGTAATATCACGTACAACATCCATTCCTTGACGGTGCCCTGCAATTCGTGGTAAATGTTTTTTTTGCGCCCAACGCCCATTACCATCCATAATAATTGCGATATGTTGAGGAATATTTTTTTCATCAAGCTCTTCTGTCAGCTCAGAGTTTGATTCATTTTCTTTAAAAAATCTTGTGAACACAAGCAATACCTCCACGCTAAACTAAATATTATTGCTGCTCATCTCTTTAATCTATTTATACTAATTACTAAATTAGTCACACACTTTCCTATCATTGTAACAAAAAACTAATAACGAGACAAAAAATTCTGCACTAACTAAATGATGTCTTGCAGTTTTCTTGCCTCGTTATTACTATTTCATGTTGCCTACCCTTGAAGCACTTCTTTTTCTTTATCAGCTACAATATTATCAATATTTTTAATTGATTTATCAGTTAACTTCTGTGCTTGATCTTCTAAATCATGTAAATCGTCTTCTGTTAAATCGCCATTTTTTTGTGCTTTTTTTAAGCTTTCCATCATATCTCGTCGAACATTACGCACTGCAACTTTGGCATTTTCGGCTGTTGCTTTTACTTCTTTAGCTAATTCTTTACGTCTTTCTTCTGTTAGTTGTGGAATAACTAGACGAATTGAGCTTCCATCATTAGCTGGTGTCAAGCCTAAATCAGAAGCTAGTAACGCATGCTCTACATTTTTCAATGATGTTTTATCGTAAGGTGTAATCAATAAAACCCGAGCTTCTGGAACAGTAATTTGTGCCATCTGATTCAAAGGTGTTGGTGCCCCATAATATTCAACATTAATTCGGTTAAGCAAACTAGCATTAGCTCGACCAGCACGAATATTCCCTAATTCATGCTGTAATGCTTCTTCTGCTTTTTTCATTTTTTCTTTATGTGCTGCCAAGATTGCATCCATAGTGTTACTTCCCTTCTACTGTTGTACCAATATTTTCGCCTTCAACAACCCGTTTAATATTACCACGTTCATTCATGTTAAAGACAACTAAAGGAATATCGTTATCCATTGATAATGAAGATGCTGTTGTGTCCATTACTTGGAGACCCTTGTTAATTACATCCATATGCGTTAAGCGTTCAAACTTGACTGCATCTTCGTTTTTCTTAGGGTCTGCTGAATAAACACCATCAACTCCGTTTTTAGCCATTAAAATAACATCTGCGTTAATTTCAGAAGCTCTCAATGCAGCTGTTGTATCTGTTGAGAAATATGGCGAACCAGTTCCAGCTGCAAAGATTACTATCCGACCTTTTTCTAAATGACGCATCGCTTTACGTCTAATGTATGGTTCTGCAATTTGACGCATCTCGATAGATGTTTGTACACGTGTAGGTACACCTATTTTTTCTAAATTATCCTGTAAAGCTAAAGCATTCATAACGGTACCTAACATTCCAATATAATCTGCTTGGGCACGTTCCATTCCCATTTGTGCACCAGCTTCACCGCGCCACATATTACCGCCACCAACGACAACAGCAATTTGAACCCCTAAATCATGAACTTCTTTAATTTCCTCAGCAACCTTTTGAATTTCAGGTGGATTAATCCCTTGACCTTTTTTTCCTGCCAAAGCTTCACCACTTAATTTCATTACGACACGTTTATATTTAATGTCAGACATCTTAATCCTCCTAGATAAATTCGTGTATCATTTACTACATTTCTGTGTAAAAGTTGTCTATATTCATTTTAACATAAATAATACATATTAAAAACCTAGTTTTTTTCAAGCTCAATCTCTCGTTTTATTAATATATTTATCTAATTTTAGGAGCTTCTCTTTTTCTATTTTTATAGTTTAATGCAAATATTTTTTATATCATTTTTATCAAAAATTTGTAATAATAGAGTTAAAGAAGAGGAGGAAATGTGCTATGCAAAAAAATGTTAAGCGTTATTTACTAACTATTTTAGCTGCACTACTTGGTTTTTTATTTTTGTCTACTGGTTCCGTTCATGCTGATTATACAATCACTAATTATGATATGAATGTTAATCTTCAGCAAGATGGTTCAGCAGATTTAACACAGCAGATAACTTATGCATTTAAGGGGAAATCTCACGGTGTTTATTATAATCAAACACTTGGAAAAAACATAACTGCCACTCAACCTAGTATCGTTGTTCAACAAAATGGACAATCAACGCAAATGACTGCGGCGACAACCGGTGCAAACAATACTTTTGATGTCATTAATACAGATAATGCTCTAAAGCTAAAATTATTTCATGACACTAATAATACAACAACTACTTTTTATTATAGCTATCATATAACCGGAGCTGTAACTAATTGGAAAGATATCGCAGAGTTAAATTGGGCAATAATCGGTTCTAATTGGAATGTACCCCTACATAATGTGCGTATTACAATTCAATTACCAACTACAAATGTTGCCAATTTGCGTGCTTGGACACGTAGCAGCAATACGGCTAGTACAACCGTAAATAAAAAAAATGGGCGTGTTACTATCACGCTAAAGAAAAATCCAGCTTTCTCAAAAGTACAAACAAGAGTACTATTTCCAACAAGTGTAACTTCTTCAAATACACTTGTTAATAGTAAAAAGCATAAAAAAACAGCGATTGCAGCAGAAGAAAATTGGATAAAACAAAACAACGTCAATAAGCAAAATAAAAGTCGTAATCAGTTAATTCTACAGAGTATTGTTTTACTTTTAGCTTTTGCCAGTGCAGCAGTATGGATTATTTATTTACGTCGCCGTCCTGGTCAACAACAACAGTGGCCAGAAACAAATCCCGCTCTCTCATATGATATTCCACCAATGTCAGCAGCAGTTGCACAGTCAATCTATAATGACAATACACCTGATAATAATGCTTTAAGTGCTTATTTACTTGACTTAGCGGTTAAAAATAAAATTTCAATTGAAGAATTTAATACAAAACGCAAAGACTATCAATTAACGTTAATTGATTTTTCACTTGCTAATAGTGATGATATGATTGATTTTCTCTTTAATATTGTTGGTAATGGACGCACCGTTACTTTACATGAACTTCGTAAATATGGTAAAACCGGGCGTGAAAGCAAGAAAATGGATCATATCTATGATAAATGGAAAAATGCCATCGAAACAGAAGCAAATTCATACCATTATCTAGATAGTTCTTCTGCTGGCAACTTAACTTTTACCACAATATTTTGTTCAATTAGTTGTCTGCTTTTACTTTGGAGTATCTATCTTTGGCATACACCTTGGATGACAGTTGTTGCTTTAATTCTAATCGCTGTACAGATATTCTTAAATATCATGCATTACCGTAAACATTCACCATACACAAAAGAAGGAATTGAGCTAATAACCCAACTACGTAGCTTCAAACACATGATACGCGACCTTGGAAAAGTCGACATGAAAGCAAACGGCGACTTAAACTATTGGGCAGAAGTCTTACCTTATGCGATTGCTTTTGGATACAATAAGCGCGTTATTAATGCGTTGCAAGCTAACTTTACTGTTAAGGAGCTAGAAAATGGTCTAGGCTTTTACTACAACCTTCTTTTCACTGCTCCAGTTGATTTTGGAGATTCCTTTAGCACAAGTATTGCACGTGCTTTAGGTAATTATTCAGAAAAAAACACATCTCAAGAAGCAACAAAAAAAAATAATTAACTTTTCTAAAAAGAAAAAACAGTGCAAAAATCGAAATTGATTCTTGCACTGCTTTTTTATATTAGATAAGCTAGCTTCAAACTTAATCTTTTGTTACAGCTACATTGATTTTACAATCTTCAACCAAGTATGTTCCAATATTTTTCAAGAAGTCTTGCAAATGTTCTGTTTTATTATGTGCATCTACTGCTGCTTGATCTGCCCAGTTTTCAACAATCAAAAACTGATTTTTAGTATACACATCTTCTAAATGTGAATAAAAAACATTGCCTTTATCTTGACGTGATTTATTAACCAAATTTTCTACATATGTAAGATATGCCTCTCTTTTGGCTGGAATAACTTTCAAATGAACATTAATAACAATCATCATATTTCCCCCTTCCCAAATAATCCTATTTTATAATCTTTTTTTCTAAAATACAAGCGCATACATAAAATTATGTTTAACAATTGGATATCAAAAGCTCTTATTTTTTACTAACTACTTAATTCTAATTCATTTTAAGTAACGATTTAATAACCTCACGCTTGTCCATTGATTCATATGCTGCTTGAATTTCAGTAAGTGGGTATGTTTTAGTAAAAATTTTTCCTGGATTAATCACTCCATCAAGTACTGCTTGTAATAATAATTGCTTATCATATGTGGTAACTGAGGCTGGGCCACCTGCAATAATAACATTTCGCGAAAATAGTTTTCCTAAATCAAACATTGCATCATGAGGTACACCCACTCGACCAACAATTGCACCCGCTCTTCCAATTTGCAATGCTGTTTCAACTGATAACTTAGTCCCAACGCATTCCAAAACAGCGTCAGCTCCTTGACCATGCGTAAGTTCTAACACTTTTTTAACCCCTTCATCGCCACGTTGCTCAACAACATCGGTTGCCCCAAACTCCTTTGCTAAAGCTTGTCTATCAGCATGGCGACTCATAATAATGATACGCTTTGCTCCACGTAGCTTTGCAGAAATAACGGCACACAAACCGACAGCGCCATCGCCAACAACTGCAACGGTATCTCCTTTTTCCACTTGTGCGACCCTTGCTGCATGATAACCTGTTGGCATTACATCAGATAAGGCTTGTAATGAGGCGAGCATTTTATCTGTATAATCAGTTGGTTTACCAGGTATCTTTATTAAAGCCCACTGACCATGTTGGTAGCGAATGTATTCAGCTTGATTTGCTCCTGAATAATTATCTTTATGTGCTAAACAACCACCCTCAAAACCGGCGCGACAGGCAGCACATTGACCACAACCATGGACAAAAGGTGCAATAACAAAATCTCCCGGCTTAACCGTTGTAATATCTTCACCAATTGCCTCAACAACACCGATAGCTTCATGTCCAGTATTATCACTGTTTTCTTCTTTGGGTGTTATTCCACGATATGACCACAGATCTGATCCACAAACACTAGCACGTACTGTTTTGATAATCACATCATCAGGTGCTTGAATCGTTGGTTTATCTGCTTCTTGAAGTACAATTTTTCCTGGTTTAACAAAGATTGCTTTTTTCATATAAAAATGCCTCCAATTACTTTTAATTGCCCATATTATACAATAATAAGCTGAATTTTAATATTTAAACGACCTTGTCACTAATTTTTGTATAGTATCAATTTCTACTCAACTGTAACCCCAAACAATTGAACAATTTTAACAGCTTGATATTGATTGATAATTAACCCTTTTAAATCGGTAGGATTAACATCAAGAACTTCAAAGTTACTGTTGGCAAGATTTACTTTTTTCAACTTAGAATTCCAAAAATTACTCTTGTTAAAATCACAGTCATTCGTGTTCAAACCACCATTAAAGACTACTTCTTGAAAATATGCTTCTATTAGACTAGAGTTTTCTATTCTGCATTTTGTCAACTTTGAGCCACTAAAATTTATATAATCAGCTCTAGATTCACTTATAGTTGTATCTTTCCAAAGATTATTTGAAAAATCTGCTCCGACTAAATTGCAATGCTTTATTTTTGTTCGATAAAATACACTATTTTCAAAGTGGTTGTTTGAAAAATCACATCTTTTTAATTCGCAATCAAGCCACTCACTATTACTAAAATCTGCTTGGTCAAAAAGACAATTATCAAATATTACATCAGAAATTCTCAGTGTGTTTTTTGAGAAACTAAAGGTACACGAACGATAACTTTCCCCCTCAATTACGTTGTCAAATTCAATTCTTTTATTTTCTATCATGCTATCACCTATACTGCCTTAAAAGTTTTATAATCAATTTATATTTTCTACAAATTACAATTAAGCTCCTACAAAAAAAGATGGAGCCTAGACTTCATCTTAATAATATCATATAAAAATACGTGACTTACAAACCAACAGTTTTAAATGCCTGATCTAAGTCACCTATAATGTCATTAGAATCTTCCAACCCTACGCTAAAACGAATAAATCCCTTTCTGAATTTTTCAGGATACAGATTAATTCGCTCATCATAACTAGGTTGTGGAAATATCAAACTTTCATCATGCCCCAATGAAACCGCAAATGTAATAATTTTAAGAGCTGCACAGATTTTTTCTACCGTTTTATCATCAGCCATAACACCAAAAGATATAACGCCTCCATAGCCACTATGCATCTGTTTTTTAGCAATTTGATGACTTGAATTGCTTTTTAATCCAGGATATGAAACGAATGTAACATTCTTTCTTTTTTCTAACCATTCTGCGATTTTTTGTGAAGATTCATTAATTCTTTGCATACGCAATGGAAATGTTACAGAACCTCTAAAAATTTGCCATGCATTAAAAGGACTTATTACCGCACCAACATTAACTTGCGCTTCATAACGAATTTCATCCATCATTTTAAGATTATTGGAAACAATTGCTCCTCCTTGTGCATCGCCATGGCCATTTACGAATTTTGTTAGTGACTCTACCACAAAATCAGCACCTAATTCAAGAGGATGCTGGTTTAAAGGAGATGCAAACGTGTTATCAACAGAAAGCAAGGCCCCATTCTTATGCGCAATTTCTGCAACTGCTGCAATATCTGTCACTGCATTGGTTGGATTGTCGGGTGTTTCTATATGAACAAGCCTTGTTTCTGGCGTAATAGCTTTTTCAACAGCCTTTAAATCAGTCATATCAACCATCTGAGTTTCAACGCCAAATTTCACATTGAAAAGTTCGTGAAACATCCGGTAGACCGCCATATAACTAACTTTAGGATAAACAACATGATCACCTGATTTTAATAAAGTCCAAAAAAGTGCATGTAATGCCCCCACTCCACTAGCAAGAACGATTGCATCATCAGCATTATGCAAAGAAGCAATTTTTTCTTCTAACCAATGTTGGTTAGGATTACCATTGCGTGCATACATGAGCAAATCTGTAGACGAATAATTCACTTTTGAAAGATCATCTGGTAGCTTAAAACTATTTGCCATATGTAATGGACGCCTTACCGCACCAGTTTCCATGTCATATGCTGTCCCTGTATGAATTGCTCTAGTCGTTATGTCATAGTCCTTAAAATCATCTGCTTTTTTAGCCATTAAAATCCTCCTCAGCATAATCATAATAAGTTCTTATTAAATGTTAATCGCATTATAACATATAATTTGAAAAGAACTAGTAAAATTCTAAAAAGTCATCTAATCAAATTATTAGATTAGATATCTTCATTTTTACAATGATCTAGCATTATTTAATAAAAAAGCCGTTAATGGTTGCACCTTGTTTAGAATAAATTTAACTAAGTTACCAACAATTAGCGCAGAAAACAAAGTCCCTTCGCGAACACCGCTTAACGCATGTAAAAAGAACAAACAAATAATTGCCCCTACAACAGACATTGAAACATCTGATGCTACTCTAACCTTGCCATATTCAACATCAAACTTTCGACTAATTGCACGAACAAATGCATCACCAGGTAACATTGCTACATCAGCAATTACTTCGAAGTAAGCACCCCAGCTAATCACAAAACAACCAATTAAAAGTAATATCAGTGATTGCCAGTAATCTTGCAAATTTATATGTCTTAACCACGACATTGTCCAATCAATTAAACTACCAAAAACAAATGAAAAAATTATTTCTATCATTATTTCCGACCAATTCTTTGTTGAAAACTCTAAAACAAATTGGAACACTATTAATACTAAACTAAAGATAATAGTCCATTGTCCTAAAGAAAAACGACTTATAACTAATGATAAACTGTACGGAATAGCTGCCAAGGGTGAAGTTCCTAACTCTGCTTTTGTGACAAGTGACACCCCTAATGCATTGAAAAACAATCCGATTAACAGTAAAATATAGCGCCAAACAATATCTCGTAACGTAACTTTTCTCATATACTTACTATTCTTCTTTCTTTACTTATCTGCCAGTAATAAAGTTATTATTTCTGTAAGTTGTTTTTTTTGCAGTTCTGTTAACGGAGCTAGAACTTGTTGTCCTGCAAGTTGCCCATTATTCTGCAATTGCTCAACCAATCTTTCTCCTGTTTGTGTCAAATAAAGTGGATGGGTTCGATTATCATTTGTTGAAATCTGCGTTTTTAATAGTTGTCTTTCTCTTAATTTCATTACCACTTTTTGAGCTGCTTGATGACTAACACACAAATAGTCTTTTAAATCTTGAATTAGGTTACCTGGGTTGTCCGCAAAATATAAAAGTGTAGCTGATTGATTCACTGTTAGATCATGCCTAACTAAATCTTTTTGCCTTCTATTGCTCAACTGATTACCCAACTTAATTAATTGGCGTTGTAAATTAAATTCATTGACCATCTAAATTTCTTCTTTCTTTTATGAGTTGTTCTTAGATAACTAAATTATACAACCAGTTGTATATATTGCAAATAAAAAAGCCTGAGGTTAAATGCCCAGACTTTGTTTATCCAAATATTTGATATCGAAACATACACTAAAAGCTATCTGATTACACTAAACTAGCTCATCTAAACCTAATCTAGTTTACACTTTTAAAACTCTCAAACCAACTGTCTTTGGATGTACTCCCTTTTTTATTTATTGAATAACTCTATTTATTTGGTCCACCAGTTCACGTGGATTTTCAACGCCTATAATTACACGATCATAATCATAATTATCTAGTTGAATCACAACAGCCTCACTAGACCGCTTAATATTGAAAAAAGTTTTCTCACCATTAATGTAAAATGTCCCTGCGTAGTAGACTCCCAAAATTGAAGTACCTGGAGCTCGAAATCCTTTTAGCTCCTTTAAAATACCATCATCAATAGTTGCTCCTTTTATCTTCTCAAATGGAATTTTAAGATTAGCTTTAACTGCCCAAAGTTTATCTAAGCCTTGTGGAACAATCACTACCATCCTGTCATTAAACGAAACTTTATTTTCCATCCCTAGTATCTCCTAAAGTTTGACTATTTTTTAAAATTGCAGAACCAATTTGATTCTCCCAATTGCAAATTATTTGCTTCACTTCATTATCATGAGTAGTTAGTTCCATCATTGCAATAATAGCTAAATTTAAAGTTATTTCACTCTCCTTATCATCTTCAATATTTTTCATTAAAGCCGCAACAAACATTCCACGTTTACTCCCAAACTCAGAATATAGACTACCACGTAGAAGCCCAGTTTCCTTAACCAAATCATCGAGCGATGTCCCTTCGTACCCGTACTTAATAAAAATCATACTCATATCAGTAACAACATCTTGCGTGTTAAATTTTTTATTTCTACCCATACGCTTATTATGCTTATTTTTGAATGTTCAGTCAAAAACAAATATTACATGAAAAAGTTTTATGTTAATATCTGGTAATAAACGGTTAATTCTCTTACCTATTTCAAACAATTTCACAAATTGCAATATATACTTTACAAAAAATAAAATGTAAGATATACTTTGCATTAAGGAGCGAGCTATGAAAAATATAAAAATGAAACTAAAGCGAAAAGAACTACATATCTCACAAACCGAATTAGCAAAAAAAGCGGGTGTTACCAGACAAACCATTGGCTTAATTGAATCTGGCGAATTTAACCCTTCACTAAAACTCTGCGTTGCTATTTGCAAAACACTAAACGTAACACTAGACGAAATATTTTGGGAGGAATAAACAATGAAATTTAAATGGAAAAACAATTTAGATGAACGCCAAGAGCAAAAGCTTTTGAAAATTGAGCACTATAGCTTTTGGCTTTTTTTCTGGTTGATATTCTTAGATATTATTATGGCAACTTTTGTTGGTATAAAATACTGCTATCTCATCACAGTTGGTACTTTCTTTATAGTAAGTATTTTTTCAACAATCATGTGTATTTGGAATGGTATTTTTGATCGTCATCTAAAAATGGGAGCTAGGACCAATATCATATGTTCTTTAATCGCAGGATTTTTTGTTACTTTTGTAACTATCTTTCATAATCATCTTTCTTTTTCAACTGACTGGCTTCATGCAACCTATGCTGGCTTATTCAGTGGTGTTTTCACTTTCATATTAACTTATGTTTTAATGGCTTTACTCAGCTTTACAACTAAAAAACGCCAAGTAAAACTTGAAAAAGAACCTACTGATGACGAACGATAATATGACTACATATTTGAACTAGTGCATCTTTTTAATCATTTCTGTTCTAAAATAATAGCCTCCTAAAGTTAGAATTCACATCTAGTCTTAGGAGGCTTTTATTTATCAAAAGCAATCGTAGAATATTATATACTGTGAATATTCATTTTAAATAATTGTTTTTATCAGCATCTGAACCATTAACTGCATAAAAGCATTTAGAAAGCAATAAAAAATCACCACTCAGAAGCTACATTAACAGTAACCTTCAAAAATAGTTATTTATATTAAACTAATGTTTAGTATCGGATTTCCTATAGTCGTTAATAAGGCTAGTGTACTGTATTAATAACGCATGAACATATATTTTAGGTGCCTTGGATTCTCGAACTTTCTCCCATAAAAGAGCCGCTACTTTCAGACGCTTGGTATACTGATTCGTAGCTTTATCATTAAAAAAATCACGCACAAAATTATTCCATTGATATGTTCTTTCCTCCACCACTTGCTTAATCTGTTGCGGTTTGAGATTATTGGATAATTTGATTAAATCAGCCACCGTCATTTTGGTATTATGGTCTGCTTCTGCCTGACGTTTAACAATTGCCATTTGTTTTTTTAAAAGAAAACTTTTTTACACCAAAATAATCTGCAAAAAATTGACGTGCAACATCATTAAATGCAAAACCTGAACCAACAACTTTAGTATCTAAATTAATCTGTTCATAGGTTAATGTTGCGTGCTTTACCTTTTTACATTGCTTTTTAATCTGACTACTGGGTGTTCCAGATAGATATAACGTCAGATAGTGATTTAATTTTGCTTTTGTTCCACTTGTTGGTAAAGCTAGTCTACGACATATTTTAACCAAATCTTGTTTATAGTAGTACTTCGATTGAAATTCTTCTAAACTACTTGGAATTATTACTTGTTCGTTCTTTAATTCTTGGTTGCAGTTAATACTGTACTCATCATCCATGGGCCACCCCACCATCCATCATAGCCTGCACTTTTTAAACTAATATTTTTAAAGTCTAAATCATTTAATACTTGCTGATATTCAGGTCCAAAAATCAAATCAATAATTAAAATCTGACCGTTAGGTTTCAAAACCCGCTTTACTTCTGCTAGTGCTTTAGCTCGATCTTCTTTACTTTGAATATTATGAATCGAAAAACTTGCCGTAATTTTATCAAATGAATTATCTTCAAATGGCAAATCAAGCATATTGGCCGTAACTAAATCAGTAACTTGCTCGTATCCTGCTTGCTTAATATTTTGTTTTGTTGCTGCAATAGAGTTATTTGATTGATCTTTTTTACTCCAAATATCAATTCCTGTAACTTTACCTGGCATCGTTAAATGCTGAGCTACTTCTAATAACAACACCCCATGACCAGTCCCTAAGTCTAGGACTTGAGCTTCTGGTGCGATTTTCAAATTGCTAACTGCTTTTTTCACAGTTTTATATTTTCCATACCATGTAGTATGAAAATATGTTAACGCACTAAAAGCCATACATAAAGCAATTATCCATGCATACCACTGCATAGTCCCTATTGCCCACATTATTACAAAAATAGCCCCGATAACTATTCCTATTAGTGTCCCCGGTGAATCAATTCCTTTTTTCATCAATACTCCTCCTAAAAATACTATTTAAGTACACTAGAAATGAGCATATCGTACATAAACCTAGATTTCAAGCTTTAACAAATTTGATTATATAAATTTGTCTTGATGTTATACTATTTACTTTTCATTGCAAATAAGAATAATTCACACGCTAATCAGCTGATATCAGCTGGTTACTTGATATTATAAACTTCAGTATAAAGCGTCTCTTTTATTTTACTAAACATTTCTTGATTTATATTTTGTCCAGAAGTCATAATGCACAGTGGAATGCTTTTCTTGCCTTTTGACATTGGCGGTTGCATATACGGATAATCATTTAAATAAAAATCATTTCGCTTATAGAAACTAATGCGTCTGTTAGCAATCTGTGTTGTCGGTGGCTCAACTTCTAAACAAAATAGCTTATCTGACTGTGAGATAAATTCTCGCAACATTGCTGCACCAATTCCACCATTTCGATACTCAGGATTTACAGCAAAATGTTCAATATAACCAAATTCAGCAAATTCCCAAGCCGCAATAAAAGCCTTTATCTGTTGAGACTTATCATATAATACATAAATTGAATATTTTGGATTATTCAAAAGGGCTTTTTGCTCCTCGTAGACGCGATATTCATCACTTGGAAAGCTGTTTTCCATTAAATCATATATCATCTGGAAATCCTGATTTTTTAATTTACTAAGCTTCATTTATTACGTTCCTTTCTATTCTGCTATGTAGATTTTGCTTTTTTAATTGTTACTCAACTATATTTCAAAGAGCTATTGTTTTATAAGAACCTTAGCAACTAGCAGAGCGTATAATATCTATTATACCAGAGAAAGCGATTTTTAATTGGAAGCAGAAAAGTTAGTAGAGCAAAAAGAGATTCGCTAGAGAGAATTAAAAGTGTAGTCGGAATAGACTAAAGTTTAAAATTACAAAGTCAACTGCAATTAGCTATTTAAGTACTAAATATCGAAGATAAAAAGCCTGAGACTCTTGCCCCAGACCCCATCATATATGTATATATTTTCTATCAGATAAAATATCTGTAACTACTAAAAAAACTGTTTAAATTAACTCTCTTTGTTGTATAAGACACTATCCTTAAAGATTCCGTCGCCCCATATTTCTCTTTCTGACAACGTCGTTTCAATTAATTCAATAGGTTGCTGATTCACAAGAATCATTGCGCATTTGTAGCCCTTAAATGGTTCGTATAGGGGCATGATTATTTCTTGATTTGCCAATGCTTTTTCAATATTTTCACATGTAAATGCAACATGTGATTCAGTTTTAATTCTTGCATCCAATGAACAAGCATCACCAAATGCATGCATTTGAATTGGAAGCGAAAAATCATTTTGAATATCTAACGTATACATATCATAAATCTTTGCATATCTTGTTTGCGGATTTGCTTTAATTTTCGACAATGCAACAGGTTTGCCGATATGATGAAATTTTAATTCCATTTGTTTAATGAACATTAAATTCTCCTTTTTTAATTTCATTTCAAACTTTATATTTGTTAAGTAACATTAACGTATAATATGTTGCTAGCCAAGTACTATAAAGTATACTATTTTTTCTACAAGAATTTTTTTGATTTACTATATTAAAATCATTTAGATACTTAATTGAAATTAGCCAAAATACAAGTAGTAATTTATAGATCTTAATTTTAAAAATAGTAGGAAATAAGTCTAATTACTTAGATTTTTCTGTACGAAAAAACTTGCGCTTTTTTTAATAAGCCCTGTCTTCGAATAAACCAAAATATTAGATTGATAAACTTTAGTAGCTAAAAAGGTTAGTCCAGTCAAAAAAAGGGCAGCAATAGCCAAACTAATATTAGCAGCAATAAGAGTCGTATGCTGTAGAGATAATCTAACTGGCATCAATTCAATATTAATAAATGGTATATAACTAAAAAATTTTACTAAAGTTGAATCACCTGATAGAGCCATTAATGATAGAAAATAACCAGCTAGTGCTAACAAGGAAATTGGCATAACAGCCATGTTAATCTGTTCTTGATTAGATACTAAAGAGCCTAACAAGGCAGCTAAAACAGCAAATGTCATTGTACCAATAATAAAAAATAGGATAATCGTTAATGAGTACGTTGACCAACACATAGGTATGTTAACTGATGGTAAAAATGATTTAACAAGAGTTTGCTCCTTTAACCACATCCAACTTATTTTACCAATTACAAAATATATACTTAGCTGGGTTATTAACAAAAACAAAATTGCAGTTAATTTAGCAAAAAAATGCGTAGTTGCACTAACTGAAGTTAATAAGATTTCCATAATTCGAGACCCTTTTTCAATAGCAATTTCTTGAGCAACTATTTGCCCATATATTGTAATTATTAACATAATAAAAATTGTTAACCCCGTAGAAAGTACATAATTAAAAACAGATGTTGAATTACTTTTAACAATTTGCTTTCCATTTTCAATTGAAACTATTTCTTTCTTCACCTGCACTGGTGATGCTAGAGAATGTAGTTGAGTAACTGTTAAGTGTAATTGAGTAGCTGTTTGATTTAATTTTAATCCATAAAGAGTAGCTTGTACTTTTCTAATTGCTAAACTTGTTTCAGCATTAGATAATTCAACATATTTTGCAGAAATAACTGGCTTTGTTTTTACTTTCAAAATACCCGTAATTTCTTTATTTATTAGCTTTTTATTCGCCTGTTTGGCAGTTAGATTTTCATATTGAATCTCAGAATTACTTGATTTCTTTAAAAATTGAGTGACTACATAATTATTAGATACAACTGCCACTTGAACTGGTTGATTATTTTGACTAATATAATAAATTATTCCAGCTGCTATTATCACCAATATTAGCGGTGAAAATACTAAAAATAGCCATGAACCACTTTTTAGGTTTTTACAATAAACTCGCTTTGTAATAATCCAAAACTTATTCATTAACTGCACCTACTTTCAATCTAAAAATTTCTTCTAGAGAAGGTGGAACTTGACGAAATTCTGGTATATATCCTTTTTCCGTTGCAACCGCAAAAATTTTCTTACCTATATCTGGGTTACTGAGCGTTAATTCAAACTCCTTTTTATGTTGTTTGACTATTTTAACACCAGGAAAATTTGCTAACTGTTCACTCGTTAATTTGGATTCTAAAAACAACTTAGTACGTCCAAAGCTTTCACGAATATCAGTTATATCACCACTAAGAACAACATTTCCATTATGTAGCATAATCAAGTTGTCAGAAATTTTTTCAACATAATCCATATTATGACTTGAATAGATAATTGCTGAACCAGCATTACGTAACATTAAAATTCCGGCTCTCAATAAGTCAGCATTGACTGGATCAAGTCCCGAAAATGGTTCATCTAAAATAAGCAATTTTGGCATATGTATTAGAGTAGCAATTAACTGAATTTTTTGCTGATTTCCCTTACTAAGATCTTTTACTTTATCAGTTAATTTTCCTTTAACCTGAAATCGCTCCATCCATTTAGGAATCTGTTGCTTTATTTCAGCTGTTTTCATACCATGAAGTTTAGCAAAATAAGTAAGTTGTTCGCCAACCTTCATTTTAGGATATAAGCCACGCTCTTCTGGTAAATATCCTATTTGGTCGTAGTTAACCTTTTTAAGTGATTTATTTTTCCAAGTAATTTGTCCACTATCAGGAGTTAAAAAATTTAAAATCATTCTAAAAGTTGTTGTTTTTCCAGCACCATTTTGTCCAATAAGCCCCAAAATTTCGCCTGATTTTACTTGTAAGTTTACGTCATTAACAGCTACTACTTGATCAAAAGTTTTTGTCAAATTATTTATAGTCAGCATTTTTCTCCTCTTATTTTCATTAGATATTTAAGGTAACATAAATCCCATTCGCCTTTTTACACTGATCACATTTTGCTTATTGGTAAGTTGTTCCAACAACCAAAAGGCAACATCTATAGCCGTTGCAGGAGAGGCAGAAGTAACTACATTCCTATCAACAACAATATTTTTTTCTTTAACAACCAAAACATGCATATTCTTAAGCTGGTTTAGTCTATATTCATCTTGATACATATACGTTGTTGCTTTCCTTCCTGTTAAAATTCCACTTTTCCCAAGTGAAAGCGCAGCAACACAAATAGCTGCAATTGGCTTGTTTCTAGAGTTAAAATAGCTAATTACATTTAGAAATTCTTCACTATAAGCATCTTTATAAAACCCTGCCTCTTCAAACCCTCCAGGAATTGCAAGAGCATCAAAATTATCTAAATTAATTTCAGTAAGTTGATAATCTGGTATACATGAATACCCCCATGTGCATCGTAAAGTTTTATGCATTCCAACAGAACTTATAGCAGTATTTTTGCTTCCTTCATATAAGTTCCATCCTAGTACATCTGTAAAAACACTTGCTTCATAAGATTCAAATCCATCTGCTAATAACAATAATACTTTTTTCAAATAATTCCCTCCTTATCTATAAAAATAATGATATAATATTATTTAGTTTAATTACATACTAAAAAAAAGATTTTTATGTTACTATACTTAACTTTAAAATGATTTCTTTACCTGAAATTTAAAAAAGGAAGGTTACTCCATGGATGAAATTGACTATAAAATACTAAAAGGATTAGAAAAAAATGCAAGAATTTCAATCACAGAATTAGCTCATAAAGTTTCAATGAGCAGTCCATCTGTTAGAGAACGTATTATTAGATTAGAAGAACAAAAAATTATTGAAGGATATACAACCAACATAAACTATAAAAAATTGGGAAAATCTTTAGAAGCATTTATTTTAGTTGAAACCAATAGATGCAAATCATTCAGAAACTTTTGTCAATGCCACAGTATAATTAAAGAATTTTATCGTTTAGCAGGTAAATATAGTTATTTAGTTAGAGTATCAGTTCAATCCATTGAAACTTTAGAAAGTTTTATAGATGAAATTCAAAGATTTGGAAATTCGTCAACTCAGATTGTTTTTTCTTCTTTTAGAAAAAGTATTCTTTAATATGTCTCTCTAATAAATGATACTGCTAACTTAAGCAATTAATTTTTACAAAAAAAGCTTACTGGGACGCATTAACTTTCAAATTCAAGTTCAGTGTGATGAGACTATTAATAAATACAGAATAAAAAGCCGGTTCTATAGCATATGGTACTGATAGAAAAAATATTCTATCAATACCATTTTTTTGCTTTATACTAAAAAAGATGAAATCTCACCTCTTCATCTTCAAATAAACCTTGCCTTTTCGACAAGAATAAGAAAGACTGTTTTCTCATGACTAATTCCACTCGGAATTAAAGACATTAGAATCGATTTAAATCTTAAGTTTTCTGATTTACTTATTTATGATAGTATTTATCATCACCATAAGGTTCATATTATTCATCTGATCCAAACTTAATACTTGTTATTACCAAATTTGTAAATCTAAGATGTTACGAAATATTCGTAATGCGTTTTGCTAGAAGTATATCAACTCATATTCAATCCAATTGTCATTGGATTCCTAAAAACATTGTTTTTGACAATTTTAAATCTAGTAATTTTGCTAAAAGTAATATGAGTATGCATTTAATGGACAGCGATACTCATCAAGCTCTTGACACTATCCGTTCTCAAACTAAGAATTTCATTAAAAGTTATTTTTTACAATATGTTCGAAAAGCTACAGAGCTTGTCCAAAAATATGACAGTTGACTTATATGATCCTTATCGTAAATTGATCGAAAAACTATTTCCAAACGCCATCAATATAGCTGATTGATTTCATGTAGTAACACAAGCATATCAAGCCCTAAATACTGTTAGATTTGCGACAATGAAACAATCCGGTAAAGATCCCCATAACAGTAAAGCATTGAAGCACTATTGGAAACTACTATTAAGAGATTCTGATAAAGTTAATTATCTACATCATTCAAAGCGAAACAATTTCAAAAATGCGCAATTATATGATCAGGATGTCGTTAATCGCTTATTAGCGATGTCTGACAAACTAAAAAAGTTTACGGGTACTATCATACTATTTCTCTTTTAGAAGAATCGACTGCTTCTGCAGCTGGAATGCCTGAACCTATTAAGAAAGCAAATCGAACATTAAAAAAACTGCTTATGGCTTTAGAAATTTTGATAACTTTCGGCTTAGAATCTTGTTGGCAGTCAAAAATAGTTTTTTGAGTTTGAATTATAAAAATCAGCTACAAAAAGCTGCCCACTCTAATTAAGAGTAGACAGCTAGATAAGCTATACCAATTTATTGTAAAAACTAAATATTTAATTTATCAGTACCACTTGTTAAAGAGCCCTGTGGCAACATATCCACCATGTACTTGCGTATGTGCGAAGATATCGATTAATGATTCTTACATGTTTAATTACTTCATAAATAAAAGCCTTGTTTTTCACTGCACTTGTAAAAATTTAATTCTTAATATTTGTCAGCCATTCTATCTCTCAAATTCTTTCATTATCTCTTCACCTTTCAGAATTTTAAAGAGCATTGTTCTCCTTGTCGAAGCTTCATTTCCGATAACGGCTTAGCAACCGTTATATCTCTCTGCTTTTTTCTGCGGATGTTCAGCAATTAACCTTGATGTCCACTGGAAAAGCCGCGCTGAAAGCCGATCAAACTCATCCTTTGCGAAATTCGACTGTTGCTTGAGTTTCATTGCGGTTTCAAGGATTTCGTGTTCCAAAGGTTGTAGAACCGGCAGCAATTCCATTTTACTTTTTTGATAGGTTCCCGTTTGAAGATAGGAAACCGCCTGCACAGTGAACATCGCAGATTTATAAAGATCTTTCAGAATTTCCGGGCTTTTCTCATGAACCATGTTGTGACCGCACATATGGTAGAGATTGCAGGCACCGATTCGAACGGCCCGGCGGACGTCTTCTGTGCTGATTTTATCTTTCAAAAAATCGATACTGCCCAAAATAGGGGTAGTGTCATAGTAAAACTGAAATAAATCCGAGCGCTCCCAGTTCTTCAACTCTTCCACGCCGGAAATAAAGCCACACATTTTATCCCGATAGGGCAGCGAATCGAGCATGGCATCGTATGCCGTTAAATCCGCAGGCTCTACATGGTCGAGGATGACCACCATGTCTATGTCGCTGTTCTCAGTAGCTTCTTCACGGCCATAACTGCCTTGTAAGCCAACAAATACAAGCCGGGTGCCAAATAAATTTGTCAGTTTTTTTAAGTAAATAGTTTTCCACTGATCAAGTTCCATCTTCATGTCCGCACTCCTTTTTATAGATCCTGGCTTTTCATATGTTCCATCTCCTTTTTGCGGTTATCCAGACGCTTGATTATACCGAATAACAATAAACAACCTGCGGCAATCAAAAACGGAAGAAATCCTGTCATCTGTACCGTATGCAACGAAACCGCCTGATAAATAAGCCCTACCGCAACGCTTATTACTGGTAGAATAAAAATGTAAAATACCTCCTTTTTTTTACAAAGTGTACTTTGAATTAAAAGAAAAGTAACAGCAACCAATGTTATTACAACATATCTCATGATTTTTTCTCCTTTTCGTTTTTGTATTTTTCAATAATTAATTTCGCGGTTTCCAAATCAAGCCGTGAATCTACAGCCAGGCCCTTGACAAAGGCGGAAAATGGTTCTTCCTTCTCCTTGTCATTCAGTTCAATTTTTTGAATGAGCTTGTCCAGGCGCAGACGGACGGTAGGATAAGAAACACCGTACAATTTAGCAATTTCTTTGAGTGACCCTGACAGCAGCACAAAGTTGCGAATAAAAGAAGCATCCTCCGGCTCAAGACACAGAATCCAGCGAGGAATTTTATCAATTTCCATCTCAGCATTTCCTTTCATAATCATTTTAACATAATTAAGTATATTATAAATAATATTAAAATTAAATGTAATTTACATTTAATTATTTGCAAATTTGTATGCAATCTATAAGAGCCAAATATTTGATTTTGCATGGGTTCTTGGTAAAAAAGTTATCTTGCATTACAAGATAGAAGGTAAACTTATGATTCCATCCCAAATGCTAAAAGGCACGCTGGAGGACTGCATTCTAAAAGTTATCAGCCAAAAAGAAACCTACGGCTACGAAATATCAGAAAATCTGCGGAAGTATGGTTTTACAGATATTTCGGAAGGGACAATCTATCCGCCTTTTGCTCCGACTGGAGAAAAACGGAATGATTATCGCACAATACAGAGAATCTCCGATAGATCCAAAACGAAAATACTTCTCTCTTTCCTCATCAGGAAAAGATGAGATAGAGCAGTTCTATTCTAGCTGGATCGAGCTTGAGCAAGCTGTGGGTGCATTATCTCATAAGGGAGGAAAATAAAACGAATCGAAAAACAAAAGAGTTGAACCGGATCAATAACGCCCTAGATCAACAAATCAACGCTGAAAATCAAGAAGCTTTTATCGATATGCTCTGTTATCTGCAAGGCACAAAAATTTCCGAATACCATCAGGAACTGGTTCGTCAAGATTTAACCGAAATGGTTCTTTCGGCGCAAAAGCGCGGTGAAAATATCCGTGAAACCATTGGAGAGGATTATAAAGGGTTTTGTGACAATGTAATTGCCAGTCTGCCCTCCAAAACACGAGGGCAGAAAACCATTACTTTTTTTGATACGCTTTGCTGGTCCTTATCCATATTGGGCCTCATCAACATTGTCTTTTCAAACGAAACAATTGCACTGATTCGAAATGCCGTTGCCGGAAAACCCCTGAATTTTTCTATTCCCATTTCTCTCGAAACCCTGATTGCAACCGGTATGATTCTCACAGCAGCTTTCGCGATTGTAAAAATCATTGTGAAAAACTCCTTTCAAATTTGCAAAGACAAAAAGGAACATCGAACAAAAACCTTTTCAATCATTGCTGGTCTTGCTGGTGTAGGAATTACTGCAGCTTTATTGGCGATTTTTGTATGGCTTACCCGGGTAACGCTGTTCACAGTCAACCTTTGGATTGCCTGCTTGATTGTATTAGCACTCTATGTTGTTCATAAAATTTTAGATAGTATTTAAATAAAAACGAAATTTATCGGAACACCCATCTTGACCAGTCAAAGCGAAAAGCGGTCTATCATTTCAAATACCCTCGCTGTCCACTTTCGGACGGTGAGGGCTGTTTTTGTATTTTTTTCCAGCAGTTATTTTAAAAGATTTTCACACTGTGAGATCTGTTGCTTTTCTATATTCAATCATAATTTTCAAGGATTACAAAATAGTAGTTGCTCGATAAGATCTTTAATGCAATAGATTTTACTTTAGCAATCATATTGCAATAACAATTTTCCCCATGGAATTTAAGTACAACACAACGAAGGAAGGTACTCTGCAAAATTATGCAGAGTGTCTTCCTTTGTTGTATCTATAATCAGAGCCACACAGCCCAATCACCATAATCGAATGTTCCGCTGCCGTGATGCAGTTTCCCTTCGGCTTTGATCTGACTGAACGCATTCCGCATTCGGGCTAAGATTTCCGGTTGAATGTCCAAAGTGTGGTGCCTGGGGAATACCCGTTTAACCGGCAGTGCCGCGACTTTTTCCAAAGAAACAAGATACGCCACCGGGTCTGTGGACGGGTAATAGGCGAGCAGTGTATCCTTGTAGACCAAGTCCCCGGTAAAAAGATAGCCCCTTTCTTTTTCCCAAAAGCATAGATGTCCCGGTGTGTGCAGAACCTCAATTACCCGGCCGCCGATGTCAATACTATCATGATCATGCAAAATTCTCGTAGGAGTGCCCTGAAAAAGCTTGTATGTGTTCACATCATAGCCGTCAGGTAAGTCACAGTGGTCAACCACCATGGCACGGATCGTATCTATACTCAGCGGAAATCCGCCCGAAAGCCAGTCCAATTCAGCCTCATGGGCGTAAAAATCCGGATAATATTTGTGCCCGCCAATGTGGTCCCAATGAATATGGGTTGCAACGGCGATAACCGGTTTGTCCGTCAACTTTTTTACCTCTTCGGAAATATTGCAAATGCCAAGCCCAGTGTCAATCAGCAGACTTCTTTCGCTTCCATTCAAAAGATAACTGTGCGTTTCTTCCCAATGCCTGTATTCGCTAATAATATAAGTATCCGCATCAATGCGGTCTATTGTAAACCAATCACTCATTGATATTTGTCCCTTCCGTACTGCGCTATGGCCAGTTGCGTAACTTTTTTGACAAAGCCAGTTTTCTGCTCCGTATAGCCGTCCCGGTCATGCTCATAGGGCTTCCAGAGGGACAGCTTCAATTTTTCGTATTCGTCCGCTGTTTCGGGATGTTCGTTCAAGTAGTCACGAAAATACAACTCGTCGTGGTCGCCGAAATCCCGTAGGTGCAGATGGAATACACTCTCGGCAAAGCCGTCGGGTGTGTAGTCCTTGTTGAAGTCCATGCGCTTTTCGTTCTGCGTCATACAGAGATAACCGTTTTTAAGTAGCAGTTCCTTAATTACCTCATGCTCTGTAAGCGGTGTTTCCACTAATATATCGACAATCGGCTTGGCCCAGATGCCGTTGATGGCGGTGCTGCCAATATGGTAAATACGAACGTCCTCCGGTAGAAACGAGGACAGAAACGCCTGCTCCTCCCGGTACCATTCTTTCCAGTACACTTTGTGTTCCGTCAGCTGAATAGGAAACAGCTCCCACAATTCCAGAAGCGTCATTCCCGACAATGGCTTACTCATAGTTATGTCCCTCTGTTTTTCTATCAATGATGAGCTCCTTTATTTGAGGAATTGATAGCCCATATCAGAGATATTCTTTCCAAAGTGTCAACTCTTTTATATCTCCGTGTCAGATTTTCCTCTTTCTGCTCAAAAGCAAGCAAAACGTCCTTCGTATAAAATTTCAAAGTACTATATCGAACACCTGTCAGACGAACCACTTATCCAATTGTAACATATTCGGCGTTTTCTTTATCGATTATGATAATACTAGCAGGAATTCCTGTACCATAAAATAAGTTTGCTGGCAGATCAACAATCCCCTTGATGTATCTTTTATTAAGAACTGCTTTTCTAATGGTTTCTTCTGAGTTCACTCTAAAGAGAACACCGTGTGGCAGAATAATCCCTGCCTTACCATTGCTTTCCAATGCTTTTAGAACATGTAAAAACCAAGCATAGTCACCATTCTTTTCTGGTGGGATGCCATAACCATCAAATCGCTTATATTTATCTTCAGATGGTTTAATTCCATCTGTCCAATCCTTATCAGAAAATAGTGGATTCATGATAATAAAATCAAATTTTTTAAGTCCACCAAAATCATCTGTATATTATGGATTTGCTAATGTATTCCCACTTTTGATTTCACCTGTACCTTTGTTATGCAGTATGAAGTCTTTATCCTTTTGGTGTGTATTCACGTAAAAGTCCATTGGTATTTTCATTTGATCCACGTTGCCATGGTGCATGTGGATCGGGAAAATAAAACGGAATACCAAGCAAATCTGTCAGTTGAACATGCTTTGAAAACTCTTTGCCTCGATCTGGTGTAATGGTTTTAAGATTGCTTTTGCCAATTTTTTCAAGCATTGCCATTAACTCGGTTGTCACCGGTTTTGAACTTTTTTTAGTTGCTTTACTAGCAATTAAAAATCGTGATTTACGATCAACAAGGGTCACTAAACAGGACTGTCCTGTTTTTCCTGCCACGGTATCAGCTTCCCAATGACCAAATTCAGTTCTTTTATTGGCAGCTTCAGGACGTTCATGAATAGTATTAGTGATTGGAATTTTGCCACGTTTTTCGACATAATCCTTATTGTGACGAGGCTTACCCCGATGACGTAATTTACGAATAGCGCCACGATTTCCTTGACTTAGGCCTGGTTTATCAAATAGACCTGCATAAACTCCACGATAAATGGTGATAAAACTTATAATTTTTTCGCCTGTTTCAAGCAATAATCGTTGTGAAATTTCTTCTGGTGACCACTGACAATCTAGGAAAAGATGCTTAATTCTTTGAAACAAAGATGGATCCTCAATAAACCTTGTTTTGCGTCCACATTTACTTTTTGAAAATTTATAATCATTCTGTGCTTTATCTGGTGAGTATCTTCCGGCATTTTTACTCATATGCCGTTTAATTTCACGAGAAATCGTAGAAGGCGCCCGTTTTAATTTTCGTGCTATTTCACGAATAGTTTTACTTTGAGCAAGGCTCTCTAATATCATTTCACGGTCATTTATAGTAAGATGTTGATAGTGGCTCATAATAGAAATCCTCCTTTTTTAAAGTTGTTGACAAACTTATTATATTTGGATTTCCATTGTGAGTCCTTTATTTTGCTTTGGTGTTGCACTTAAAGTGTAAATTCATCATAAAAAAAGAAGCTATGTCTACAGGTCATGAAAGTCGACCTAACACTTAGCCTCTTAATTTCCTATTATTTTTAATATATCTTATCTGTGTATTGATTTTTGAATCCACTCTCTATAAACAGCCAAATCTTCTTTTGTGTGAAAATAGTGCTCTGAAATATCTGAAATAGAAAGATTGCAATGAAAAATTTTACTAAAGGATGTAAGTACATCATACTCACAAAATTCATCTTTTTTTCCATACAAGATTGATGTTGGTGTGTTCCATTTCATAATTGAATTTTCCATAACATACTGATAATAGTCCCAATACAGCGTTTGACCAATCGGCGTAGATACTTCCTTTTCCTTGTACAACTGTTCTTCTGTCACAGCAAACCATTGCATCATGTTAAGGATTAGCCTCCTCATATCCACTACTGGAGAGAGAAACAGACTTTGCTTTAATCTCTCATCCTTGTAAGCCAATAAACTGAAATAGGCACCTATACTATTTGCCCATAAGCTGATTGTGTTCGTCCTTGCGGATGCAAATGCAAAAATTTTCTTTAAATCTGAAACACAATTTTCTGCCTTGCAGAGTGTAGACTCATTTTTCCTGTCCCCATGCTCAGGCAAATCAAAGCTAAGTACCTGATAACCTAATGGGACAGCTTCTTCTGCGAGAATGCAGATTGGAATATCCGCTTTGGATGACAAATTGCCGTGTACAGCAATTAATATCTCTGTTTTTTCCTCTCCCCATAAAAGAGCGGGGATTCCTTCTATTACTATATTCTTCTTTAACATACTTCCTCCTTATTACAGAGGCGTTGCCCTCCGTAACTCTTCGTTTGTCGTATTTTTATGCATCTTATATCCTCCTTTCTCAAGTGATTCTATAAAATATCAAATGGAATTTGATACCTCATAAGCTGTTTTGTCTTTGCTAAAAATTTCTTCTCTTACTATGATTTTTTGTAAGATTCTATTATGTCATCTATATTTTCACCTAAAAGCCAAGGCAAAAATCGGCCACTTTTCAGCCTGATTTTTGCCCATTCTCGACTTCAAAAACACAACATCTTGTGTTGAACTGCCATTATTTCTTTCCGTCACCACAATACGTCATCAGAATTACACACTCCACATGCCACGATCTGATGTAGTCAATTACACATTCTGGATATACTGCTACATTAGGCGTTTTGCTTTGTTTAGGCCAAGACATTGTGTCTGTTAACTCGCTGCCATAATCTCAAATTATCTCTGATTATCAACATGAGTAGCAGGTTCCAAATTATTACTGGTTTGGGGAAACACAATGAAAAGCAGTGGGATCCTAGGACGTTTGCGGGAAACTCATACTGTCAATATGGCAGAGATTGATGGTCGGCTTCCAGATTACTCTGAATCACTTTATAAATTTCACTATGTTCATCATCAACTTCTGTCGTATCTAAAATAAGAATTTCATCCACAAATGAATATAATTTTTTTGGAGATTCGCTAAAATCATTAGTAGTGATTAAAATATTCATTTTTGCCTTGGAATTATTTAAAATAGAACAAAATTTGGGGAAGTCTTTGTCATCCAATGCGGATTGTACTGGATGGAAGACCACGAAATCTTTATCAAATCCAAACTGAAAATCTCTATTTCTTTTCCATTGAGTAAAATTAACAGTTAAACCATTTATATTAAAAGCATCACTTAGATTAAGTTTTGGAATACTTTCCCTAATCCCTCTTTGCAAAAACTCTCTTTCATGTGGAACCGTTGTATTACCAATAACAATAGTTCCATCATCAAATCCTGTCGTTTCATAAAGGCAGGCAAATACTAGCAATAATTTATCATTATCAAAATACCCGCGTACCAGGATGTTATGTGTGTTGTCATCCAACAATAACTTCTCAAATTCACTAACAAATTCTTGAGGCTTTACCTTTTGAACTTTCTCTGTCATCCTTTATGCTCGCTCCTGTATTGTACAAACCAAATGGTTACTTCACTGCATAAGAAACTTGATCGGTAATATCGCAGATTTCAGAAATTTTAGCAATGATAGCTAAGATCACTGTCGCGGAGAAGTTGGATTCTATAACCGTTCCATTTTCCAATTTTTCTGGTGCATTGCCCGGCCTAAAGAGCATCCGACTTAACTGCCGATTTTCTTTAATACGATCAAAGTTAAGACTATCCTTATTCCAAATATCATTGAGGAATGCGACAAGCATTTGACGCCAAGTCTTTACTGGATATTCATGTTCGCTAATTGTGATTTGAACTGGCTTTTTCCCGGTCACATCGGTTGTTTGGTCAATAGTGTATTCACCAGTAACCGCCTCTTCATCTACCTCTTTAATATCAGGCATTGGAAAGATTTGAATTAACTCTTTCGTCAATTCTTCAGTTCGATCAACAATAGCATTTTTCCCCCACTTATCATATGTTTCGGCAACTTCGCGAGTAAGTGATACATTCGAATCCTTGTAGAATTCTTTTTTCTCACTATAAGGCTTGTTGCTCATTTCTTGATTGTATTTCGTGAGTGTCAGATTCCCCAACGTGCCACCATATTGTTCTTTCACTTTATCCGCATTAGTGACCTGAAGCCGCCATTCAGCGTTGAGCCGTTGAGGCATAATATGTTCGACCTGAGCATCATCAAAGTTAATTGTTTCCCTAGTTCGATGTTCCTCTAGGACAACCAAGGATAATTTAGCCAGATGATTCCTTTGATGGTATAAATCTACTTCCATTAGTCCATCCGCTAATTTACGATCATCAGGGAAATTAGCCTTGAGTAGTTTAAGTAGCCTGAGTCTTAAATTACCAGCCTCTTTAGAAAGGTCACAGAGTCCTACAACAATTTTATTTAACCCATTAGTTGGCATTTGGCATGCTTTCAACCGGAATAAATAATTTTCTAAAATATGTGCCAGTTTATTGACTTCTTCTTGATTGGTTTCACCTGTATCAACTAAATTCATTAATAGCATCAAGTAAGGAAATACAACCTTACTATCCATAACATTGATGTGCTCTAAGATTTTGTTAAAGACATCATCAGCGGATCTATAATTTAGGATCTGGTCATAGTAGGTAGCAAACTTAAACAGGTCAGCCAAAGCATCTTCTGAACTTAATCCTTGAGAGATGAAATAATCCTTATAGCTGTTATAGACACCATTTCTTTTAACAGACACATGTGTCTTAACAACTAGATAATGTCGGATAAATTCAGCAAATGTTTTTGTAGCAAACATACGCTCAATCTTTACCCAGTATTTCTTATAGAGTTCAGCCTGTGCCTGCGAATCAAGTTTCATTAACAGAAAGTTCCGTACTAGGTCGGATGATGATAGTGAAACACCCGTAGAATTAAGACTTTCAAAAATCACCTGAGGATTTTCTTCATTAGAGTCGCTACTTAGCTCAATGTAAACCATATTAAAATGATTCATCGCTTCATATAGCTTAGAACTGTCAATGTCACTGTCATTAATCAGCTTACAGAAGAATTTATAGTTATCAATGACCTTAGATGCCTTATCAAAATCAGTCATATCATTCATAACTGATTCAAAGGCTTCATAATCATGTTCGACCGGCTTTAATTTCAAGTGATTATTATCATCCAAATACTTATTGGTTAAATATTCTTCTTCAATCTCATCCCGATCTTGCTCATCTATATCCGCAAGTGCCTTTAACAACAACGTCAAACTAGTTAGCCGCTGTTGGCCATCAATGATGCGATAAATGTGGCTCATTTTATTACCAGTTTCGGTAACATAAACGATAGCACCAATAAAATGGTCAGTGTCAGTTCGCGCAGCAACAGTTAAATCCTTAAACAACTGCTCACATTGATCTTTGTCCCATTCATAATTCCGTTGAAAAACGGGAATTTCAAAAATGGTTTTTCCACTTCCTAAAAAATCAAATAAGTGTATACTATCTGCTTTCACACTACTGCTCCTCCCCAAATTCGCGTTGTACTATGTCTTGTAAGGTTCCTTCTTGGGCATACTTAGCGGCATCAATTTGTTTAAAATGCTTATCCATCAAGGAATCCTTCAGATTCATATTGAAGCCAAAAATGTAGTTAGTAGCAATTAAATAAATAATCCGTGTTGGAGCAAAGCCATAAACTTGATGTTCCATAATATGCTTAATTCGTTCATGATCATCTGGGAACAGTTGCTTCATCTTTTCACTCCGGAAGAGACGCTTTACAATCTCCGTAATGTACAATCCAGACTTCATGTAAAGGTCAGCAAAAGTCTTATCAGGATCATCAAAGATTCCAGGATTATTAGCTTCTAAGTCATCAACCATGTGCTTAACTACCGCCTTGGGTGTAAAGATCTGGTTAGTCTTCTGCGGTGGGATGTAGTCAAAAATGTCCTCTTCACTATTATCTTCAAAGTAATTGCTTAACTGATTTTTCTTCTCTAAGAACTGTTGGATTGAATCATTAAACACTACTTCATCAAATAAGTGACCTTCAAAATGTTTATTTTCATTTGTTTCGGCATCAATATAGTCACCACCATCACGCAAGAAACGGAATTGGTCTTCCGTAATTCCTGTTACTTCTTTAAAAACATCATCTTCGGTATAATCATCAAAATTTTGGAGGATCAGATTTTCGTCACCATAGGCCATGATGAAACTAGGAATTGTACGAGAAAAGCCGCGCAGGTGGGCACGAGCATCTTCTTCAACATTGTTCAGTTTCTTCTGTTCTTCATTCTTCTCAACTCGTTCAACAACTTTATTCGGAACATCTTCGACAGTTTTCTTCACATGATCTCGAATCTTACTGTTGAAATCTTCCATAATTCCGTTAATAGTAGTTTCGTATTTAGCCTTAGCTTCATTAAACTCATTCTGATCACGAGCAGCGTCTTGTTCCTTACTATAAGTTGCATCAGCAATTTTCTTTTGATCATTAAATTCATCCGCAACCCGCTTAAATTCTTGTTCCGTTTCCTTTTCCAGCCGTTTTTGTTGTCGATTGGCTTCACGCTTGGTTAGGCCATAGTCTTCAGTAACTCGATCAATTACTTCTTTATGCAAGGAACCAGTAATCTGTTTTGAAATATCCTTAGCTGCTGAATTAAAGTCGGTGCTATCATTTTCATAAACAGAATCCACTAGCTGATCACCTAAATCAGAATAAACCTTGTCGCCAAAGAGATCTTTAGATTTACCAATAACGCGCTCTTTAGGTATTTCAACTTCTCCCTCATCATTAACTGAAACATCTTCGGCACCCTCAATGGCATCTTGGTCAGACTTTTTGGTTTTACCTTCTTTAGCCGTCACTAATCCATTTAAGATTTCACGAACTTCTGCCGGAGCACCAAAAATTCTGGAAATATTAGTAAAAAGATAGTTGCTCATGAACTTCTTATCAACAACCTGCTGTGCTTTCAAGTGCCTTGGGATAGACATTACTTGTTTAGCATCAAGCTCAACCATCTTCCCTTCATCATCTTCACCAATTACTGGGAAGAAATTCAGCAACTTACGAATATTAGCTTCATGTTCTGCCGCTGTCCCTTTTCCATTAGAGGTTTCAGCCATCAAATCATTAGCGAACTCGTCAAAAATAGTAAGAGTTCGAGTGGGATCAAAATCAAACACATAAGCATTTTCCTTTTGTACTAACTGACCATTACGTTCAAAGGTGTACGGGTTTTGTGCTCTGAAGGCAGCCTGCATATATTCCGCCGGGCTCTTCATGCTGGATAACATTAAAACGGCTGACCATGGTTTAACAGTGACCCCTGTTGTTAATTGACCAACACTTAAAGTAATAGTCTTATCAACTTCCTTCGTTGCCCTCTGCACCCTATCAAAGGCCTTCTCATTTACTTTATCTAATTGATCTTCATCAAGCTGATCATCGTCCAGCTTTCCATCCCCTGCTGCCAAAATAACCTTGTAATCTTTGAAGACAGGGAAGCGTTCATGATCATTAAGCTTCTTGGCTAACGCCTTAGCACTATCAACTCGATTTAATAACCAGAAAGTGTGGGCCAATTCTTCACGAAGTTCTGGAGTCGAAAATGGGTACTTTTCACCAGTGGTTAATAAATCCAGAAAGTGATCAACCGCTTCATCATAAACAAACTTGCCACCCTGCGTTCTGAAGAATTCATTGAGGTCAAAAGCTGGATCTGCCTTATCACCAGTGTCTAATTCAACGCCTTGTTTTAAGGTATCAGCCATCATTTCAGAAAGTTGGTAGGTAAACATATTAAGACGTGGCATCACAGCATAGGGACTACTGCCACCTTCAAGATCTTCGTTCCAGTCAGCCTTAGCTTGTTGTTCGTCTGCGTATGACCAGTTATAGATTTGATCTGCAGCAAATTTTCCTCTAGCTAAAGCCTTAAAAGGCGTACCAGTAAGGTGAAGAGTATATTTACGTTTAATTTTGTCGAAGGCCTTATCAGTCTTATAAGTATCTACTCCTTCATGGGCTTCATCAATAATCAGCAAATCCCAATCCAGGTCTTGAATCCACTTCAGCTTATCGTAGTCACCACCAAAGTATACTGAACCCTTTAATCCTTGAAGACTTTCAAAGACGACCTGTCCATAGTTGTTGCCATCAGAAATAGCATTAATGAATTCTTGACGAGAAAGGACCGGCCTATTCTTCAAAGCGTCGGTTTCACTAACAAACTTCAGGTTAGTCTGCCAGGCAATGAATTTATCAAAATCGTCAAACCAAGAGTTAGCAATGCTTGGCCGGTTGGTTACCACCAGTACATTTTGCATCTGCATCTCACGAACCAGATCATAAGCTGTTAATGTTTTACCAAACCGTGGCTTGGCATTCCATAGGAACTCACTTCCCTCACCATTTTTGAGGAAATAGGCAATGGTCTTATCGACTGCCACCTGTTGCTCTTTTCGCAATTGATATTGAACTTGTTGATCATTGCCGTGGACATCACCATAGTCACGGTCAGCAAATTCGTGAAAATATTCGTGCGAGGTGTCGCCATCAATGTGGAACCATTCAGTTTGTGGTTTCCTTTCGATATGACGTTTTTGAACTAAGTAATCGTGAAAGTCATGGTCTGTAAAAGTCTCGTCTGACCCATCTTCAAAACGTGCATTACCCCGCCATAATAGTTTAACTTTTGCATCGATCGTATGACTTTGTTGCTTAATACGATCTTCCACTGATTGTGAAGCCGTGTAGCCAATCTTGGTCCAGCAATTATGTGAAATATCGTTTGGAGTGGTGTAGGCATAAATCATCGGAATGATGCGCTTGAATGATTTTATTTTAGGTGCATTCATTGTCTAGTCCATCTCCTTAACCTTAGTTTCAATAAATTTAATTTCTTGTTCATCAAGTCCATACTTCTTGTACAGCTGTTGATCGATCTCGTGAATTGACTTTGTCCAGTCAATATCAGAACTAGATGTAAAATCTTGAAGTGGAACCCATTTCCATTTTCCAGGATTATTATCTTGAGTAACTTTCAATACCCCTAACATTACTCTAGCGAACTTGCTTTTTACGTACTTTAGAGCTGAAGTAGCTTCAAACATAGTCTTAAATGAACCAATGCCAATAAATGTTCTAGTGTAGCCGACGAGCGGCGTGCCGACGAGCGGCGTGCTAACTACTTCTCCCAAAGTCCCACTCCCGTTTGACTTTGGGAGAAGAACCTTATAAAAATCTAAATTAGTATCTTTATTGTCAATATATTTTGGATTCACATACCTGAAAACCCGTTTATTTTTTATTACCCCTAAAATTTTTAAATCATCTTTTGATGACCTTTCGGGCTTAAAAATGTCGTATTTAAAAATATTGCTTTCAAGACGTTTGTCGGTTCTGTCTAGGCCAACATAATGTTCGTTTAATTCATCTAAATTAAATTTATTTTGTGAATATATTATTTTCGTTAGTGATCCATTTTGAATAACGTCTTGCCTTACCTTTTTTAGAATCGAATTCAATTCAGGGAAAATTGTAAAAGTACCTATTTCACCGAAGTCCTTATTTCTATCGCGATATGTAACTGTTACTCCACCCTTAATATCTGTATTACTAAATACTTTTGCACTATTAGTCTCGAAATATAAAACTTTTAAATGCTTATCAGACAACATCTTTCGATTCCATGCCTTCGGCGTTGCACCTGCATTAAATAAGAAACGACCTGGCGTAATTAGCTCTGCAATATTTGATATTTTGTACACCTCATCCATAAATAAATTATAAATAGGCTTATCACTAGAACTTGTTCCTGCGGTTTCCTCTTGATAAGGCGGATTTCCAATTACAACGTCAAACTTAAATTTTTTATTATCCATTTTTACCCCTCATATACCTTTGTTAACTGCATCGTTTTTCTCTTCTGTGACTCAGTATCTTCAAGATTACTAAAAAGGCTTAGTTGTCCTTCGTTTGCATCTACATCATCTATATCATCGTTGTTAAATAATGATTTATAAGTAAATGTATTTTGAGTAACTTTGTTTCCAGAAGGAATCCACTCCTTGAACTCAATTAGTCTATCCTTCGAGTTCTTAAAGGTCAGTGTATTCCCCTGAACAACATTCATGTCAATAACATATTTTGCTGATTTATATAGATTGGTATTGCTGCTGAGTGCTTTTTGCATAAATGCCTGATAGTGATTAATGAAGACTTCCAGCATGACTCGCTTAGCTTTAATTAAGTTATCCTCAAGTAACTCAATTGCATAGATGCTCATCAATGCCCACAAAGCATTGTTTTTCCACGTGGTCTTGTTAGAAATTTGATCCACATAGGCTAATTTTTGGTGCAAGATTTCTTTTAGGAATGCCCCTTCCCCAGCACTAGGTTCAAAGAAAGTAGCATGTAAATCGTGTAGTTTTTCTTGAATTGCTGGTTCTGCCAGCATTTTTTTAACCATCCACTTAGGAGTAAAGACCTCCCCATGGTGCTGGACACGATCCTTAGATTTTATTAGGTTGTCATCTTCTGCAACAGCTTTCAACTCAAACTTTTTACTCGTCATCTCGAACTGCTGGTCATCAAAGAGGCTGATTTCTTCCTTACTCATTTTGAGTAATCGTCACCTCAATTCTTTTATTTTGCCAGAAATTATTCCCGTACGATTTCCATAATGTCACTGACATCACAATCTAAAGCCTTACAAATCTTTAGCAGTACTTCAGTCGTAACATTACCATCTTTACCCAACTTAGCAACTGATGCGGAGCTAATTCCACTCTTGTCCCGTAAATCTTTCTTTTTCCAACCACGGTCAATTAATAGTTTCCATAATTTGTTGTAACTAAAATGCATTCTCTTACCTCTTAATCTAAATAAAGGAATCCTTGATTATTGTCATACCTAATTACGTTGACTCCGTTTTGTTTAAAGTCAATGTCTGGCAAATGATCTATGTTTTCTACGATAATAGTTTGATTGGATTCTCCCCGCTCCATAAATAACTTAAAAATTCCTTTTTGCATTCCTTTAGGTAATCGCTCTTTACCTTCTTCCAAACCATCTAATGGAGTATCTATCATCAAAAGGTCAGACTTATATTTTCCATATTCATTGATGTACTTACTTAATGCCATCACCGCAATAGAATTTAAATAGGAGCGATAACCTTTGCCGTGGTTTTTAGTTTTAGGAAGACCATTAATTTCTAAATCAAAAGCACTCTTCTTAAACCCGATAGATTTAAGTCCTTCATAATTACTCCGATTCAGCAAGTCGCCTATAATTTCGGCCATTTTCGCATAAAAATTATTTCCAAGTTTATCTTTAGGTTTAAATTGCTCAGTCGGTCCCGATTCACCATCAATTTCTTCAATTTTTGCTCCCCACTCACTCATCATAGAGTCCAGCAATTCTGCTTGAGATTGTTTTTCAATTTGAGAACGATATTGCTTTTCTAAATTTTGTAATTTTCTCAAAGATGGATAATATTTTTCACCTAGCTCATTATCAATTGAATCTTTCTGTTTCTTACATGTATCGTATCGATCTGTCAGGCTATGTTGTTTCACTTCCAGACTTGTTACAGATTGTTCTAGATCTTTTAGTAAGCTAACCACCTTAGTTAATTCCACTTTGGCAGCTGCTATATGAGATTCATCAACTTGATCCTTAGAAATTGGTTGATTGCAAACCGGGCATAAAAATGGCACTTCCAAATTTTCGAATGTTTTTTCACCATCGGCAATAAAGCTTAGTCGCTTAATATCAGAAATGTATTGCTTTTTTAATGTTCTATACCTATTTAAAGCAACCTGACACTCGGACAATTGGTCACTCAGTTTTAACATTTCCGAATAGATTTTTTTGCTCTGATTTACCTTTTCAGCAATTTGTTGATCAATCTTCTTTGCATTCTCTTCTATTTCAGATATTTTTGACTGCAAATCTATCTTATTTTCTGGGAACTTTCTTAGTTGTTTTTGCTTCCGCCGCGCATTTGCTAACTGCTTAACAATATAGTTTTTAACAGCAATTCTCTTTTCTTGGGCCTTGTATTCTTTATTTGTGGAAAATTTTTCTCCATTTAATAAGTATAGTATTCCAGCCAGAAAAGCTGTTTTCCCCTGAGTAGGCAACAAGACAGATTTGGTATTAGATACCCTATCTTCATCAAGAAACCATAATGGCTTTAGTGTATTCCACGTCAAACGTTGTCCTTTATATTCAGAGTTGGCAGGAACTTTAATTTCAGAACTTATTCCTATTAAGTTCATTAATATCGTTCCAATGAAAGGTTTGGTAGTAGATGCGGGTGAGGCTGAATATTCACCGCTGGCTATTGCACTATATTGGCTTGAAACATTAATAGTGCTTTTATTTTTCTGCAAATTACGTGTCAATTCGACATTCTTACCATCTACATTCACTGTGACTTTTACCAGGTTGTACCCAGTTTGCGAAGAATCTATAGAAATATCACTATCGTTGTTCAAACCACCAAAAGCATATTCAATGAACTGTAATATAGTCGTTTTCCCCTTATTGGAAATACCTGCAATAATATTTAATCCCTTTGTTAAAGATACTACTGCCCGTTTCACCGTAGGGCCCGTTGCTTCAACACTTTTAATATAAAACCTCATCTGCCTACCCCAACTCTTTCATCAAATTAGAATCAATTAACTTCATTAGTTCTTTGCTAGAAAATCGAGAATACTTACCTATCACTTTACTCAAAACTTGCCTATAATCATCGGCATATTGGTCATCTAGTTGAGCTTCAATACTGTACCCTAAATCTGTTAAATGGTATTCATAACCATTCCGACCACTGTAGTTAATATCCAACAAGTTGTACATTCTCAATAAGCTAATGCCTTTATCCAACACGGAACGCCGTGAAGCTATTTCAGAATAATTAAATGCGTTGTCACCATGTAGATTATTTTTGGACAAGTTAAAACTTGACGCATAAGTGGTAATAAAATCGAAAACCAGCAGTTGATCCAATGACGCTGACTCTTTCTGCCCTAAGATAAGTAAAATACGCAATGCTAATTCAAATCTGCTATTAAATAATTTAATCTTCATTAATATCTACCCATGACTTGATCATTTTGTCATTAACCATTAAATGGCAAAGTCCCTTTTTGATACTGTTGCTAAGAATATTGTCTATGTTTTCCAAGTTAGACAAATCTAAAGTAATTATTATAATTTTGTCCTGAACCTCACGAAGACGCTTCATACCATCATTTCCAAATTCATCGTTATAGTATGTTTCTTCAATGCCGTCATAAGCATCCTGCTTCAACAGACTAAACTGGTTATCAAAATCAGCAACAGTATCCCTTAAAGAATGTTCATACCAAGCAGCATCATTAAAATCTCTTTGTTGACGGTCAAAGTGATTAACGATGCTTCGTGGTGCTTCTCGCTTCATATTTTGATCATTAATTTTTTTGCCCAGTTTAATGGTGTAAATTTCATAAAGAGCCGATTTATATGGCAAATCTGATGCAATATTGGGCCCTTCATCAGCTAATTCTGGCGAAATAGGATGATCCACCCCATCTACCCTTATTACATTTTTATCTTTGATATATTCGATGCTTTGGTGCTGTCCTGTCCGAATATCTATCTTACTTTCCCTACTTGTTTTGGGAAAGCTTTTTTTGTTTTTCGTGGTTGTTTGACCGGCTGCCACACTAATTATTTCCATAAAAAGATCAGTGCACACATGAGAAACCGTACCCCGATCAACTCTTTTTGTAGTGTAATGGCCATCTTTTATTGAAGTAGCTAATGAGGTTCTGGCATCATCTGAAGCACTATCAATGGCCTGTTCAAATTTAATACGATCAAGTCTATTCCAAACTCTAGAAGCTAAATCTTTGATTTTTCCATTGTTGAAATAGTTTCTCAAAGTGACATCAGCAAGATCATAAGGCTTCTCCTCATCATCCTCATAATCAGTAATTAGCTCAAACATCTTTTTGACTGTTTTAGCCTTTGATTTTGCGACATTGTGGCTAAAGCATGGCTGGATCAATGGTGCTAACTCATTAAATTTCAACTTTCTGCTCTCCAAACAAATATCATTACTTATCATCCCATATCATTTCATAGCGGTAATTGTTTTTGAAAATGAGTACTATAAACGTCGTTAAGGATGAAAGTAGTTTATCAGTTTGATTATACCAAATATATTATTTGGATTGAAATAAAATATTTGCTTTCGGTGAATTAACACGCATGTGTTGCTTGATCAACAACTTTTACTAGCATGCACCTAACTGAATAACATCCTGTAACAAGCCACTAGTAAGGCAAGTTGCAGTACCCAAGCGATTCTATCGTTTAGGTCTGTTTCTTATTGCACTACTAGTGGCTTTTAGTGTGACTTCGATTCCTTCGCTTGGGAGATCTAAGAGGAGGAATTTTTATGAAGAAATACTACGACGACTGTCATCAGCTCTACATGGAAATCACAGATTTAGAGGATGGATTTATGCACGTCAAGCTACACCTAACAACAGGTATTAAACAATTAACTGTCACCGAAGCTAAAGGCAAAGAAATTATTGAGTTAAACCGAGTTGAATACAACGATAATCACCGTGAAACTCGCCGTCACGTTTCGTTGGAAGCATATGATCCATATGGTTCTTTGGTACAAGACGACGCTGATCCGTTACAAGAGGTAATTAAGAAAGAAGAAGTGGAACAACTCCATCACAGCATCAGTCAACTTAATCCAGAACAGCAGAAACTACTCATGAAGAAGTTCTGGGATGAAGTGAAGCAAACCAACATTGCCAAAGATGAAGGCATCAGCAAGATGGCCATTACCAAACGGCTACAAACGATCTACCGACGTCTTAAGAAAATTCTTGAAAAATAATCGTTTACTTTTTCGTTTCTTATGGCCTATCAGTGTAAGGCATTTATTCCTTACCAAATTTAATAAGAAAGGATAACCATCATGGCTAATAAAATTTCAATTTCTGTAGCCAAGCATTCTCACCAAAATGGTGTCGTCAACATGCATCGCATCACAGTTCGTGAACGGCTGCTACGGTTACTACTCGGCAAGCCCCACCACCTAATGGTGATCGCCCCTGGTAACGACGTTCAACAATTACAGATTAATGAAGTAAAGGAGGCAGCTAATGAGCGTCATGAATGATCTTGACTTAAAACTCAACGAACTCGAAAACCAAATCAACCAGGCCAAGGAAACCGTTCAATCCCTTCTCAATTTGCTATCAAGCAATAGCGATGAAGATCCTAGTGATATGAAGCAATCAAACCACGATCCAGTTGAAGATAAAGTAACCGTCCGCAAGATTCTAGCAAAGAAGAGCGCCGAAGGTTATACCAACCAGGTTAAAGAATTACTTCATAAGTTTGGCGCCGAGAAACTCTCTGATGTAGACCCGAAAGATTACGAAGATCTCTACTACAGTGTGGAGGGATTAGGACAATGAGTTCGCCAAAACACCATGCTCTGCTATCGGCTTCCAGTGCTCATCGCTGGCTTAGTGCCCCACCACTCCCACGGCTAGAGCAATACTTCCCCCACACTGCTTCTAATGTAGCTGCTGAAGGAACTGCTGCCCACGCACTGGGAGAATATAAAATCCATCGATTACTCGGTGATAAGTTCAAGCGTCCTACTTCTGATTACCAATCAGATGATATGGAAGAATTAACTGATGATTACGCTAGCTATGTCCTGGAGCAATACCAACAAGCAAAAAAATATGCTCCAGATGCTACGATCAGGGTGGAACAGAAAATAGACTTCTCTAAATATGTGCCAGAAGGTTTTGGTACGGGCGACTGCGTGATTGTTTCTGATCACCTACTCCATATTATCGACTTTAAATATGGCAAAGGCGTCCGGGTGGAAGCGCATAACAATCCCCAGATGAAACTTTATGCCGTCGGAGCATTAGAGATGTTCGGTAGTCTGTATAATGTTAATGAAGTTGAGACGACAATCTTCCAACCTCGTATGGCCAATATTAGTACCTGGACCATTAACGCTAAAGAACTAATGCACTGGGCCAATACTGAGTTAAAAGAAAAAGCCGAACTCGCCTTCGCTGGTCAAGGTACCGTTCATTATGGTCCCTGGTGCCAATTCTCCACTTGCAATGCTGTGCTGCGAGCCCGATATGACTATCACCACAAGCTTACCCGCTTTCAACTACGGTCACCGAACTTGCTAACGGATAGTGAAGTTACCGAAGTACTGGAGCACATCGATGATTTGAATCGTTGGGCTCACGAAGTTAAAGACTATGCTGCTGATCTAGCCATTAACTACGGTAAGCAGTGGCTAGGCTACAAGATTGTCGAAGGACGGTCCGTTCGTCATTACAAAGATGAAGCAGCCATAGCAAAGATTGCTGAAGAGCACGGCTACCATGATATTTATCAAAAGAAGCTACTGCCAATTACAAAACTAGAAAAACAACTCGGTAAGAAGAAATTCACCGAACTGTTTAGTCAAGAAATTGTAAAACCTGCAGGTAAGCCAACCCTAGTGCCAAATTCTGATCGGCGTCAGAGTATTAGCAAATCTAACCCAAAGGATGAATTTAAGGAGGAAAAATAATATGTCACAACAAACTAAAGTCGTTACCGGTATCAACACTCGTCTCTCTTACGCTAACGTCTGGGAACCAAAGTCTATCAATGGTGGTAAGGAAAAGTATTCGGTTAGTCTGATCATCCCTAAATCGGATAAGCCGACAATCACCGCTGCGGCTGAACGGCAAATACTGCTTTTCTCAAAAAGTATTCTGCGGCAAATGCGGTGATATTCTTCAACGCAATATGTGGTATCGGCCAGAAAAAGTGGCGGTTTGGCGGTGTGCAAGCCGAATCAGGCGGAGCAAGACTGGCCGAAGGTGTATGATCAGGAATGTCAAAGAGCCCCTACTCAAGGAAGCTACCGTTGATGCTTTTAATCAGCTGATTAAAGGACATGAGTTAGCGAGCGAGCAAACAAATCAAAGCCAACATCATGAAAGTGATCAAAAATTCTAAAGGGCCAACAGTTTCTCAGCTAGATCAACAACTGGAAGAAGCACAGATGAAACTCATCCAGGCTGCCAACCAGCACCAAGACTGCGATGAGCTTACCCAGCAAATCATGGACCTGCGAAAACAAAAAGAGAAAGTACAAAGTCGAGAAACTGAACATCAAGTAAAATTGCATAACCTTGATGAAATCAATGAACTAGTCGACCTTCACAAGTATGGTCTGGTGGACTTTGATGACCAACTGGTTCGTCGTTTAGTAGAAAAAATCACCATCTTCCAACGTTACATGGAATTTGCGTTCAAAGATGGTGAAGTGATCAGAGTTAATAAATAAACTTTAGGATATAGGGCATTCAGCTATTTTAGTTGGGTGCCTTTTTGTTGTGTCATGATATCTAAACTAGATCGATAACAGGATTAGATCAATTAGGATAGCGGCTAGGAATGCAGCCACGCCAACTATTTGCCAAAAGACCACCTTCTTACTTCCGTGCTGAAACATCTTCATTAATTGTTTCATTAAAATTAGGCAGCCAATAATATTCACTATCCTACTAGCAACATCACTTTTAATCCACCAATCACTAAATATGATTAGGACAACTGCTGTTAGCGTCCAAATCCAATTCCGAACTGATTTACTCATTAGTCCTCCTCATCCCAGTACAATTAATCCTTATCTAAGTAAAAGTCTTTCAATTGATAAGTAGTTACTGGTTCAACATAATAGTTGTATTTTGCCACCAAGTCACAGATCTGATCACCATTAATCAATGTGATGATTCTGGTCCCTTCCCGAGATGTCTTAACTGCTTCCCTAGTGAAGTCTGAATTGGTAATAAAGATGCCAAATTCAGCGTTAAATTTGTCCATAGCTCCACGAAACTTATCAATCTCAGGCGCTGATACTTTACCTTGCCAACGCTTTGCCTGAAGTGCTACCCGTGTGGTCCGGTAATCATCAGATCGAACGTAGCCAAAACCATCAATACCACCATCGACCACATATTGGACACCCTTTTCCTCGTCGACATCGATTCCCATTTTGGTGAGTAATCCACGACAAAAGAGTTCAAATTTTTTAGGATTCATTTTCATCAATGCATCTAGCAATTGTCTTCGCCAGGGTTCCTCAATTTTTTCTGACTCGTCCTGTTCGTTAGAAGTCAAATTAATAGCCACTTGTTCAACTTTGTTTTGCATTTTGTGGTGGGGCATTTTGCTTTCAGAAATAGATCTAACATCCCTATCAGCGTCAAAATCATTAATATCTACATTACGACCCTTTTTGGAAAGTTCTAAGTCCCTTCCATTTTCGGTTTCAATGAATCCTGCCAAAATCAGATGCTTAACTGCAAAGTTAAACTTCCACTGAAACGGATGATAAATTTTACCACTCTTCTTTGAAGTACGAGTTGCGTCGATCTCTTTTTCGCTGAATACATCTGAGCTATCACGAAGCTCTTGTAAAACTTGTTTTCTTGTAACTTGACCTCCTAGATTATGCATTGCGATAAGAATTTCTTTCATCGCTTTGTTTTCTGTTTCGATTTGTCGATTTGCCATCCTGCTACCTTCCCTAATAATCTTCTTTTATTAATATTATACGTCGAGTGTCCCACAGTCCTGCAAAATTTCTCCTTTTCAATCAAAATAGACAAAATACAATATTACTTTCCTCTACTCAACCTTCGACCCTAAATCAAACCATTTTTGTGTCCGCTATAAACACCGTCATATCAGCCTTTACTCAAGTTTTCACTACCTTAATCAACTCGGCCTACCAAACTGGACACCCGCATACTCGACTATCGAAATAGGACATTGAACACTCAACCCGCCAACTATAAAATCAAAAAGTGTACTAATCCCAATCATTCAGATTTGTCCGACTAAGCACCGTTACACACTCCACATGTGTCGTCTGTGGGAACTGATCCACAGGCAATATTGGCTGGCTAACATTATAGCCGAGCTCCATGAATTTCTGAATATCGCGTACTAATGTGGCTGGATTGCAGCTGACATAAACAACTCTATCTGGTTGCATCGCACAAGCACTTTCAATCAGACTATTAGTTAAACCTTTGCGGGGTGGATCAACAACAATCACATTCGGCTTAATCCCCTTAGTCTGCCATTTTTCCATCCATTTCTCGGCTTCACCTGTTTTAAAGGTTACATTGCCTAAGCCATTAACTGCTGCATTGCGTTTAGCATCTGTAATAGCTTCAGAAACGATTTCGACACCATATACTCTTTTAGCTTGTTTAGCTAAGTTAAGTGAGATAGTACCAATTCCACAATATGCGTCAATTACTGTTTCATCGCCAGTAAGTTCTGCTCGTTTAAGCGCTTCTGTATAAAGAATTTCGGTTTGTTGCGGATTAATCTGATAAAATGACTGTGCTGAGATTTTAAACGTTAAACCGTTTAATTGATCTTCAATTTCACTAGTTCCTGCAATCACATTTGTATGTGCACCTAAAATAACATTTGTTTTGGCACTATTAACATTTTGTTGCACACTTAAAACGTCGGGACATTCACTTTGAATTTTGGCTGCAATTTCTGTTGCATACTTCAGATGTGCTGTTCTAGTCACGATTACTACCATGACTTGTTTGGAATAATATCCACGCCGCACCAAAATATGCCGAACTACACCTGAATGCTGTACTTCATTGTATGCTCTTATATGAAATTCACGCAAAATATCACGTACACTGCACAAAACTTCGTCAATTCGTTTGTCCTGAATCAAAAAATTGTCCATTGGGATAAAGTCATGACTGTTATGCTTGAAAAAGCCGATTTCAAGCTGTCCATCAATTTTACGAACAGGTACTTGGGCTTTATTGCGATAAGCAAAAGGATGTTCCATACCCCGTGTTTTTTCTACCGCAATTGTCTCTAAATGTGCTTTTTTCAATAAATCCGTTACAATTTTTCTTTTAAAATCTAATTGGGCAGCATATGTCATGTGTTGCAATGGTGCAATCCCTGTTTGCAAATATCTATTGTCTACATCGGTTACACGTTCTGGGCTAAATTTCTGCCATTTTAAAGCTTGAGCATAGCCAAAATGCTTGGTTATTTTAGTCACACGAACATCAACTACTTCGTCTGGTAAAGCACCTTCAATAAAGAGTGGGTAGCCTTCTACTTTAGCGACACCTAAGCCTTGATAACTTAAATCAATGATTGTTACAGTTAATTCTTGTTTTATATATACTGGTAAATCTAATTTTGCCATTTTATTTCCTTCCTCAATGAAAAAGGCTGGGACAAACTTTGTTATCTCAACCTTTTTGCAACATAAGAATAACGCTTCAAAAAAAGCCGTTATTCTTCTTTTACTATCTATTTAACTTTTTTATCCTCATAGGTAGCTTCATCATTAGAAAAATCCGCTACACCTTTGACGAATAATTCACGCGCATCTTTTTCATTTTCTTCTTCACGATAGGTTATAGCATCGATTGGAATCTGATCTGTATTTGCAAAAATTTCAATATGCTGTTTTAAAGCTTTGAATTGCATTGGTGCATCGCCACCATACTCACCATCAACATTAATCATCATTTTTGCATCGCGTGTTTTAGCAATTAACTTAGCCGTCTTAACGTATAAGATACGTTTGTCATTGACGTGCTTGCCGCCATTTAGTACCATCGTTATTAATTGTAAAATTTCAACTATATTACTCGTTTTAACAACAATCAAAGTGAACTTACCATCATCTAATGAAGCATCTGGAACGATCTGTTCAAATCCACCGATTGAATTTGTTAATGCTAAGAAAAACATTGATGCTTGTCCATCATATTCGCCATCATCATATTCAAGGTGCATATTTATCGGCTTGATTCGTGGTAATAACTCCGCACCCTTAGCTAAATAGGCTAAATAACCGAATAATGATTTTAACTGTGATGGCACGCTGTAGGTTAATTCTGACAACAAACCACCGGCAGCAATATTGACAAAATATTGTTCTCCAGCTTTCCCAATATCCATCTTGACCGTTTTACCAGCTGCAATCACTTTTGCTGCTTCAATTGGACTTTCTCGTGGAATTCTTAATGCCCGTGCATAATCGTTTGTCGTACCTGCCGGAATAATCCCTAATTTAGGTCGATGCTTTAATGGAGCAATTCCATTAACCACCTCATTAATTGTGCCATCACCACCAGCAGCAATTATCAAATTAAAGCCCATTTGTGCAGCTCTGTTTGCTTCATTTTGTGCTGAATTAGGTTCCGGTGTGGTTGCAAATGTACTGGTCTCATAACCTGCATTTTCTAAAATATTTAAGATTTCAACCAAATCACTTCGCATCGCCTCACGGCCTGAAGTGGGATTATAAATAATACGACATCGTTTTTGCATAATATTTCCTCTACGCACTAAAAGTTAAATAAAATATTTACTTTCGTACTATCTTTCTTTCAAACTAGCCATTAATAACTTGTTAACAACCTTAGGATTAGCCTTACCACGTGTTTTTTGCATAATCTGTCCGACTAAGAAACCAACAGCACGATCTTTACCGTTTTTAAAGTCTTCAATAGATTGTTCATTATTATCTAGAACTTCATCAATAATCGGTTGTAGTTTAGCAGGATCTGATAATTGCACCATTCCTTTAGATTCAACCCATGCCTTTGGATCTGTATCATTAGCAATAATTTCTTTGAAAACTTTTTTAGCAATCTTAGATGAAATTGTTTCGTCTTGAATTAACTTAATCATCCCAGCTAAGTGTTCTGGTGTTAACGCTGTATCTTCAAGTTCTTGCCTATTAGCGTTCAAATAAGCGTTAACTTCAACCATTAACCAGTTTGCTGCTAATTTAGGATCGGCACCATTAGCTACTGTTGCATTATAGAAATCTGACATTTCAAGTGTTTGGGTTAACACGCCCGCATCATAATCTGACAAGCCCCATTCATTGACATAACGTGCCCGGCGCTTATCTGGCATTTCAGGAATAGAAGCTTTAACATCTTTTATCCAATCATCTGTTATATGAATTGGTGGCAAATCAGGTTCTGGGAAGTAACGATAATCACTTGCCCCTTCTTTAACACGCATTAAAATCGTTTCGCCTGTGTTTTCATCAAAACGTCTCGTTTCTTGTTGCACAGCTCCACCTGACATAACTACACGACGTTGCCTTTTAGCTTCATATTCTAGACCTTTTTTGACATGCTCAAATGAATTTAAATTCTTCATTTCGGTCTTTGTCCCAAATTTATCAGAGCCAATTGGTTTAATTGAAATATTGACATCCGCACGCATGGAACCTTCTTCCATTTTTACATCAGAAACACCAGTAAATTGGATAATTTGACGTAACCGGGTTAAGTAAGCATATGCTTCATCTGGTGAAGCAATATCTGGTTTTGAAACAATTTCAATTAAAGGTGTTCCTTGACGGTTCAAGTCAACATAAGAATATCCATCTGGACTATGTGTATTTTTACCAGCATCTTCTTCCACGTGCATCTCTTCGATACCAATCTTCTTTTTAGAACCATCTTCTAATTGAATTTCAAGCCAACCATTACGCCCAATTGGTGTTTGGGCTTGTGTAATCTGATATGCTTTAGGATTATCTGGATAAAAATAGTTTTTACGATCAAAGTGAATATCTTTAGTTATTTCACAATTCAAAGCTAAAGCAGCACGCATCCCATATTCCAACGCACCTTTATTAACTTCAGGTAGAACACCAGGATAACCCCAATCAATAACATTTGTATTTGTATTTTGTTCCGAGCCATATTGGACTGGTGAAGGTGAAAACGCCTTAGAGTTTGTTTTCATTTCAACGTGGACTTCTAGTCCGATTGTTGTTTCAAAGTTCATTAATCTTTGCCTCCAATCGTAGGAACTGCTTTATGAAAGTCAGTAGCTTGTTCAAAAGCATATCCTGCTTTATATAATGTACTTTCAGCAAATTGTGGTGCAATTAATTGTAAACCAATTGGTAAACCATTTGAAAAACCTGCAGGTAATGACATTCCTGGTAAGCCAGCTAAGTTAACTGGAATTGTTAAAATATCATTCATATACATTGTCACAGGATCATCAATATCTTCACCAATTCCAAAAGCTGTTGTTGGTGCTGTTGGCCCTATGATTAAGTCATAATCTGCAAATACATTGGCAAAGTCTTGACAAATCAATGTTCGCACTTGAGCAGCCTTTTTAAAGAATGCATCATACGTACCAGCAGAAAGTGAGAATGTTCCTAACATAATCCGTCGCTTAACTTCATCACCAAATCCTTCTGAACGTGAACGTACATAGACATCTTCAAGATTCTTGACATCTTGTGCACGATAACCATACCGAATGCCATCAAAGCGTTGCAAGTTAGATGAAGCTTCTGATGAAGCAATAATATAATAAACTGGCACACCATATTTACTATGTGGCAATGAAACTTCTTCTACCGTAGCACCTAAAGACTCAAAAGTTGTAACAGCTTTTTTAATCGCTGCTTTAACATCCTCTGATACCCCTTCACCAAAGTATTCTTTTGGTAAGGCAATCTTCATTCCCTTGACGTTTCCATCTAAACCTTGGGTAAAATCAGGAACCTGTTGCCTTGAACTGGTGAAATCATGCTTATCATAGCCTGAAATAGCATTTAAAACTAATGCGTTATCCTTAACTGTTCTTGTTAAAGGTCCAATCTGATCCAAACTAGAAGCAAATGCAATTAACCCATAGCGTGAAACCCGACCATAAGTTGGCTTAACACCTACAATACCGTTATAAGCTGCTGGTTGTCTAATTGAACCACCTGTATCTGAGCCTAATGCAGCAATAATCTGACCAGATGCTACTGCTGCTGCAGAACCACCTGAAGAGCCACCAGGTACTTTTGTTTGGTTCCAAGCATTTTTTGTAATTTTAAAAGCTGAAGTTTCGGTTGAACCACCCATAGCAAATTCATCCATGTTCATCTTACCAACTGTTATCATGTCAGCTTGATTAAGTTTATCCATCACAGTTGCATTATAGATTGGTGAAAAATTACCCAAAATTTTACTTGCAGCAGTTGTCCGTAAATCTTTTGTGACAATGTTATCTTTAATTCCAATTGGAATTCCTGCTAATAGACTGTCTGTCGGAATACCCTTTTGATCTAGTTCCTGTGCTTTAGCAATAGCCTTTTTTTCATCTAAAGCCAAGAAAGCTTCAATTTTTGAATCTTTTTTTTCTATATTAGTAAATGTTTCTTTTACTAATTCTTCTGCACTAAAATCTTTATTATTCAAACCTGCATGCAAGCTTGTTAAATCATGTTCGAAGTAATCTACCATGCTTAACCTTCCTCGCTTTCGTCGATGATTGCTGGAACTTTAATATAGCCATCTTGACTTTCAGGAACATTCTTCATCAAAAGATCTCTATCCATTCCCTTAGCTGCTACATCTTCACGCATAACATTAACTGCATCTGTAACATGTGTTGTAACAGGTACTCCAGTTGTATCAACTTCACTTAATTGCTGTACCATTTTAATGATTTCATCCATTTGACCTGTAAACATGTCAAGTTGCTTATCAGTAAACTCAAGTTTGGCTAATCCTGCAACGTGCTTAACTTCTTGTGCGTTAATTGCCATCGTTCATCCCTCTTTCTTCTACCTAACAATTATTTTAACATAAATTTATCTTTTTTTTAATAACTGCTAAAAACGTGTGTATAATATGAACTTCCCTTGGCTGTTCTAGCTAAGAAGCTTTGAACAGTGCCATCAGAGCCCTTTATTTCAATATCTATTGGGATTCCAGAAGGAAGATATGTCTTGGCTGCCTTAGCCACATATTGTGTGAAACTTGTAATTTCAGTTTCACTATAGAATTGCGTCGTAATATTAACATGCATTCCTTGCAGTGTACTATCTTTATATTGTACTTGTGCTGTTACACCAGCTAAGTTAGGGAAGAAGTTCTTAATCTTGTTTTCAAATGTTTCAAATGCTGATTCATCATTGTCATTTGGAACAGAATTTGTTGAGGTTGATGGAAAGACATAACTAGCTAAATTCGTATCCGTCCATGACGAAATTGTACTGCCACTTTTAACTTCTGTATAAGCATAGAAAGATCCACCAACTAGACTATCTGCTTCTGCTTGTTGGAACATACAAACAACAATCGGAATATTATTCCCTACTTTTTTGCGTAATCTTGCAACTACTTTAGCCGCAGCAATTTTCCCTTGCTGAATCATTTCTTCTTTGGAAATTGAAGTTGAGTAAGTAGCCCCATACTCTTCTTTTTCATAGTAATCTTTCCTGTTCATACCAATACCTATGGTAATTCCAGACAATTTTAACTTACCACTCGAAGTTTCTTTCATATAGTCTTGTTCTTCAATTTGTTGAACATACATTGGATTACGCGTTGTTTCACCCGTTTTTCCATTGTCTACTGGATTTAGTCCTGATGAATTTGTACTTGATTTTCTTGCTAACCAATTAGTTAATGTCGATTTACTTAAGATTTGGCCTTCTCTAAAAATATAATCATCCGTTGAAAAGAAAGCTTTTGAAATTTTTGTCATACCTGTTTCAAAACTCTTTAAATTTAATAAATTATCTGAGTTTTGTGTCACGCCTAAACCGCGCGACTTGCTTGTTTTATACTTTCCATTAATTATGACACCTGTATAGTCATTGTCATTTGTTTGACCAGTCGTCTGATAACCGCTAGATGAACTGTCAGATGTACTAGTAGTTGTCGATGTTGAACTACTAGAGCCTAAATTACCACAAGCTGCTAATAAGATTGCACTTAATCCTATACTAAGCAGGATACTTATTTTTTTCTTCAATTTAATTTTCTGCCTCCATCTGCTTAATAAATGTCTTTTCATCAATAATTTTAACGCTTAAACTCTGGGCTTTACTTAACTTACTACCTGCATCATGACCGGCAATTAATAAATCTGTTTTCTTAGAAACACTACTCATAACCTCGGCACCATGTTCTTGTAACCATTTTTTCGCCTCTGCGCGCTTTAATTGTTCTAGTGTTCCTGTCAAAACAACCTTAAGACCATTAAAACTGCTGTTTTGTGTTTCTTGAATAATTTCATTAGTTGTCTGACCCAAAAACTTAAAATTAACACCTGCCACACGTAACTCTTCTAATAACACGTGAACTTCTTCGTTAGCAAAATAAGTAACTACACTATCTGCAATTATACTGCCTAGCGAATCAATGCTTTCTATTTGCTCACCTGTTGCATTTTTAAGCGAATCTACTGATTGAAAATGTTCAGCTAGTAGTCGAGCAGCCTTTGTACCCACATGCCGAATTCCTAGCCCAAAAATTAAACGTTCAATAGAATTATGACGGCTATTATCTATTGCTGTCAATAGGTTGGATGCTGATTTTTCCTTAAAGTTATCTAAACTTAATAATTGTTCTAACTTTAACGTGTATAAATCTGCCACATCTGTCACTAAGTTTGCACTATATAAGCGTTCGATTATCTTAGGCCCTAAGCCATTAATGTTCATCGCATTGCGGGTAGCAAAATGCGCTAAGCTTTCTTTTATTAGCGCTGGACACTTTGGATTAATACACCGTAAAGCAACTTCCTCATCTAAATGTACTAAAGTTGAATTACATTCAGGACATTGTGTAGGTATTATGTACACTACTGAATCTGTCGGCCTTTTTTCTAGAACAACTTCTGAAATCTCAGGAATAATATCACCAGCTTTATGTACCTTTATTGTGTCACCAATTCGAACATCTTTTTCTTCTAGATAATCTGGATTATGCAATGAAGCTCGTGCAACCGTCGTTCCAGCGATTTCGACTGGATCCATTACTGCTGTTGGTGTTACTACCCCTGTTCTACCTATAGTCCACTCTATTTTTCGTAGTATTGTTTCTTGTTCATCTGGTGGAAACTTGTATGCAATTGCCCAACGTGGTATTTTCACCGTATTGCCAACTTGCTCATGGATTGAAAATGCATTTGACTTTACAACAATCCCGTCAATCTCATAAGGTAAACTTGTTCTTTTAGCATGATATTCATCTACATATTCATCAATTGCTTGCATATCATGTGCAACCTTAAAATCAGGATTAATCATGAAACCCAGTTTTTGCAATTCTAACAATGCTTCACTTTGCGTTGTTATACCTAATTTTTCTGGTTCCATTAGATAATATATAAAAACACTTAGTTGCCGCTTGGCTGTGATACTAGTATCTAGTTGGCGCAATGAACCTGCAGCAGCATTACGTGGATTAGCAAAAACCGGCTGGCCTTGCTCTTCTCTTTCTTTATTTAATTTAGCAAAGGCCTTTTTGGGCATATAACACTCACCGCGCACCTCGAGTGAAACTGGTCTCGTTAGTTTTAAAGGAATTGCATTAATTGTCTGTAAATTCTTGGTAATATCTTCACCAACAATTCCATTCCCACGTGTCGATCCTTTAATAAAAACACCATCTTCATATGTTAACGAAATTGCTAGTCCATCAATTTTTAACTCACAATTATATTCAAAATCGGCGTTTGTTTGCTCATTTAGATGAACAATAAAATCAGCTAGTTCTTCTTTTGAAAAAACATCTCCCAACGAAAGCATAGGAATTTCGTGTTCAACTTTAGTGAACCCCTCTAAAACTTGACCGCCAACTCGTTGCGTTGGTGAATCTGGTGTTATAAGTTCTGGAAATTGCTTTTCTAGTTCAATTAATCGTTGATACGCAACATCATAAACAGCATCTTCTACAGTTGGTTTATCTAATACATAATAATCATGACTCCAACCAATCAACTGTTTTCTTAGTTTTACCAACTCTTCTTTAGCAGTTGCTTTTTGCATGCAATATCCTCTCCTAAATTTTTTCGATTGGTGCATAAGTTGCCAATAGGCGCTTGATTCCTTGTGCAGGGAACGCTACATCAATTTCTGTTTCCGCAGATGTTCCGTTAACTTTAACTATTGTTCCCGCACCCCAGGTTTTGTGTTTAACCTTATCGCCTATTTTCCATTCCGTAGCCTTCTTAGTTGTACTATCAGTACCATGAGTACTTGAACTTTGTTGACTACTCATCCTTGCTTCAGGTCGTCCAAATTGTTTAAACGTTCTCGCCTTATTTGCAGTTGCACTTGCCTGACGCATTCTTTCTGCAAAACTTAATGGCCGATTCCGATTATTTTCAATACCATTTACATAATTTAGTAAATCATCATCAATCTCTTCGATAAAGCGCGAAACAGGATTACTTTGCCACTTACCATATAGCATTCGTGAAGCTGCATTTGTTAGATATAATTCTTGTTCAGCGCGCGTAATTCCAACATATGCTAAACGTCGTTCTTCTTCTAATTCGTCTTCTTGTGTTGTAGCTCGTGATAGTGGAAAAATACCTTCTTCCATTCCCACCAAGAAAACAACTGGAAATTCCAAACCTTTAGCAGCATGTAGCGTCATCATCGTTACTTCATCAGGTTCTTCTTCAACAGAATCTTGATCTGAAACTAAAGCTAAGTCTCCTAAAAATTCAACGAAAGGATCACTTTGTTCATCTTCTGGTTTCCAATTAGCATCGAACTCTTTGGTTACTGATAAAAATTCATCTAAGTTTTCAAGTCTACTTTCATTTTCAACTGTTTTATTTTCTGTAAACATTTTTCGATATCCAGTTAATTTCAAAATTTCTTCTGTCATATCTGTAATGTTTGCTTTTTGTTCCAATTCATTTAATTGTCGAATTAAGCGAGCAAATTCTGCTAAAGCCTTACTTGCTTTACCCCGAATATCTATAAGCGCAACACTTTCAGCTGCTTCCACTAAAGAAATCTCATGTAACTGTGCAAATTCCTGTAGTTTAGCTAAGCTTGTTGCCCCGATTCCTCGTTTAGGTTCATTTACAACTCTTTCAAAACTTAAAGAATCTTGCGGATTAGTTGCTAAACGTAAGTAAGCGAGGACATCCATTATTTCTTTACGATCATAAAAGCGATGAGCCCCAATTAATTTATACGGAATACTTGATTTCATAAAGGTTTCTTCAAGCGTTCGTGATTGTGCGTTTGTTCGATATAAAACAGCAAAATCACCATAAGCTTGCTCACCATTTTTAATAGCTTCACTGATTGTTTTAACGACAAAGCGTGCTTCACTATTCGCATCATCTGCTCGGTAATAATTTATCTTTTTACCTTGTTTATTTTGCGTCCACAATGTTTTTTCACGGCGATTTTCATTATTATTAATAACCGCATTTGCCGCATCTAAAATTGTTTTAGTTGAACGATAATTTTGCTCTAATTTAATAACCGTAGCATCATGATAATCTTTTTCAAAATCCAAAATATTGCCCATATTTGCTCCACGCCAACCATAAATACTTTGATCTGCATCACCAACTACGCAAATATTGCGGTAGCCTTGCGCTAACATATAGACTAATTGGTATTGTGCTTCATTTGTATCTTGATATTCATCAACGTGGATATAATGAAATTTGTTTTGATAATACCCTAATACTTCAGGAAATTTTTTAAATAGACTAATTGTTTGCATAATTAAATCATCAAAATCCATTGCTTGATTTGCCAGCAACCTTTTTTGATATTCTGTATAAGCATCTGCAACTACTTTTTCAAATGGGCCTGTCGCTTTTGCTGCATATTCTACTGTCGTTAACATATCATTTTTCGCATTAGATATTGTACTTAAAATAGCGCGTGGATCATATTTTTTGGGATCAATATTCAAATCAGCAAGAATGTGCTTCATAAGTGTTCGTTGCTCACTTGTCCCTGTAATTGTAAATGAGCGACTAAAACCTATCTTGTCACCATCTCGTCGTAAAATACGTACACACAGTGAATGAAACGTAGAAACCCAGACTTCTTGTCCACTTGCATCGCCTAGCAATGTATTAATTCTTTCACGCATTTCTTTTGCAGCTTTATTTGTAAAAGTTATTGCCAGCACGTTCCACGGACGTTCACCTAATTCTTCAATAAGATAAGCAACTCTATGGGTTAATACACGCGTTTTTCCACTTCCAGCACCTGCCATAATAAGCAATGGTCCTTTTGTACAAGTTACCGCTTCGGCCTGCTTGTCATTCATTCCATTTAATAAATTTTCTGTCGCCATCTTTATTAATCCTCTCTCAAAAAAATCATCAATGTCTATTATAACAAAAATTATGGCTTGCTTCCGTAAAAATGTTCTGTCTTTTAACTAATTAAATATATTGCCCTTTTATCTTTTTTAAAACTGTCAAAAATCACATTTATTATCCAAAATAAAAATGGTCCAAGAGTTCATTTCTATCCATAACATAAGATTAAGAAAAATTCATTCTTACTATGCTTAGAAAGCTTTTAAACTCTTGTCCCACTTCTAAATAGACATTTAAAATTGATTATCTGCTAAATCATCAGCCAAACCTTGTTCCTTAACAGTGTCATCCCAAATACCTGTCGCCTCTATTTGTTCTTTAGCAGCAACTGCTGTTTGTGCCAAAACTAGAATATGCCCCTCAGGTAATCCTGTCTTCATTGATGCTGGATATCTATAAAAATAATAATGCCAATTATCCTTTAACAACCATTGTGCCCTTAATTCATCTACATCTTGTTTTTTTACAACTACCATCACAGTTGGTTGAATTAATTCAGGTTGCGCTAAGGGCATATGGGCCAAAGCACGCAAATGTTGCTCAAACATCGAAACATTCGTAGCTGTGTTGAATACATAACCCACACTATCTACCGTTGGATTAATTTTTTTAACGTACAGAGCACCTGTTTCTGTTAAGAAAAATGCGATTTGTAAAACTCCAGTATACTTAATGTTAGTTACGATTATCTCAGCTAATCGTTTCACTTCATTAGCTATTTCTGAATCAACAGTAGCTGGAACAATCGTTTCATGTAACTGTCCTTTACGATAAACATTTTCGACTAGTGGAAAATAAGTTGCCTCTCCTTGTGCATCACGAGTTACAACTACAGAAAGTTCCTTTTCATACGGAATCATCGATTCTAAAATATAAGTACCCATATCAATAATACTCTCACATTTAGCAATATCTGTTTGCTTACGAATAACTTGTTCTCGTTTAAAACCCTTTTGAATAGACTTCAAAATACATGGGTATCCTATTGAAGTCACAGCCTGATAAACGTCATCTAAGTTAACAATCGTTGCATATGGTGCGATGTTTATATTATTTTGCTCTAAAAAAGTTCTCTCTAGTAACCTGTCTTGTGCAATTTCCAAAGTATCGTTTCCTTGTGGAATTTTTGTGAATTTTTTTAAAAAGCTAATAATATTTGCATCCACTTGCTCTGACTCATACGTAACAATATCGCAACGTTCGGCAAAGCTTTGTAATTTATCTTTATCACTCATTTTCCCAACAATTTTTACATCAGCCGCAGCCAAAGTCGGACTTTCTTCATTAACGCCATATGCAATTACTTTAAAGCCTAGATTATGTGCGGCATGACTCAACATATAACCATTAGGACTCTCACCAATTATTCCAATTGTACTACCTGGAAATAACACATCATTATCCATCATCTAAAACTCACTTTCATTTTTTAGAATTTAAATTTGATAAAGTTTTTAGTTAAACGTTTTTCTCATCTAACTTCAACAATTAATAATTACTCAACCTCTAGATAATTTTCACTGACTATAATAACACATTCGTAGAATGAAAATCGTAGTAGTCTCAATAAATGCTATATTTCTTAACATAAAATTCAAAAACCTAAACAAATATTAGTTATCATACCGGTTCAAATCATATTCATCAATAAGCTCAATTAACTTCTGTGCATAATTTGGATCTGTTGCATATCCTTTTTTTTGCAAAGAAAGTGCCGCCTGCTTATAGTTTGTAGCATTAATAACATCCTGATAATGATTGGCATCCCATTTTGTTCCATTTACAAATAAAAGTGTATGTGCTTGAATCGATTCTTGCCAATTAGAATAAATTGCAAAATATGCCTTTACAACAATCCATTGACCATTACTATACTCTTTAGTTGTCATTAAAGTGCCTGTCGTTGCATCAGCTTTAACACCAAATAGATTATTATATTTAGTTGCCAAATCACTAGTTCCCCAATTCGATTCAAGCGCGGCTTGTGCAATTGTAATACTTGCAAAAACATGATATTGCTTTTGTTCAGTTTGCGCTATTGGGGCTACTTTTTTTATAAAGGCTTCTTTTTGAGTTACAATTGCTGAATTACTTTGCGCTTGAGTATTCCATTTTAAAACCTGACAAAATACCAACCCCACCATAACTAAAACTAATAGCACATTGACCCACTGAATTTTTCCGCGTTTCACAAAAAAGCCTCGTGTTCTACTTGAACTCCTCCGCCTTTTTCTTGCCATCAGTTTCATCCCCTATACAAATTACTTCTTCATCTTCTTCAATAATGGTATCGCTATAACTGGAGCCATTATTCCCGCCAAAATTGCCTCAGGAATTCCATTTGTGCCAATTACTCCCAATAAATATGGCAGTAAATCATGTACATTAAGTGAATACATTTTTTCTGATTGATTTCGATAAAATAAATAAATCTGTCCCAAAACAAGCAACGTATTAGTTAATGAACCTAAAACTGCAGCTATACTCATTGACACAAACTGACTTTTTAATTTTGAACGTAAAAAATAATACGTATATCCAGCAATCACGCCAATTAAAATACGCGGTAAAATAGCAATTAATGGATTGACAAATACAATTGTTGCTAGTGGGCTTGTCGGCCAAATAAAGGCCCTAATAAAAGTTACTAACCCCCAAAAACCACCAACAATTGCGCCATACCAAGGCCCCAAAATCAATGCAACAATAACCACTGTTATATGAATGATCGTTAAATCTAAAGGTCCAATTGGAATATAACCTAAAAATGGGATAATATTTTGAACTAAAATAATTGCACAAAATATAGCAACAAGTACCTGTTTAAAAAGTTTTTGACGATTGTGCATCAAAATAATTCCTCCTAATATAACTGCATAAATATAAATTAAATAAAAGAATTTCTTTAATTGCTAAGCTTTATCTAGCAATTATGTCGTTAATTAGCTAATTATAGCACATTCATACAAAAACCTTCTTATGATTTTTTATATTAAAACAAGAAATTAAGTGTTATAATAGCCTCACTAATTATATATAAAGGAATAATAATTGTCCATGAATATTAAAAGTTTGGAATACTACCATAAACTAATTGAAGAGAAGAACTTTTCAAAAGTAGCAACATATTTTGGCGTCAGTCAGCCAACAATCACATTAGCGATAAAACGTTTAGAAGATGAATACCATACTACCTTTTTTATTCGTGATCGCTCACATAAAGAACTATTAATAACCGCTATGGGTTATCAGTTTGATAAACATATTGTCCAAATTTTAGATGAATTAGCTATCATTAAAGAAGAAATCAAACATAGTAGCGATGACAAAATTCTTTTTGGTCTTCCTCCTATTATCGGTGCTTACTATTTTCCCCGTTACACACCCGCACTATTGAAAAACAATCTCATTGAACAATTAGAAACCATTGAAGTTGGCTCTAAAGATATGCTTTCACTATTGTTGCGAGGCAACATAGATCTTTCTTTACTTGGTTCCACTGCACCTATAAATCATCCTAAACTAAATATCGTTAAACTAGCACAAGATCCCTTTAACATAATTGTCAGTAAAGAGCATCCTTTGGCACAACGAAAAAAAGTTGCTTTTACTGAACTTAAAGAAGAACGCTTCATTGCATGTACGCAGGGCTTTATTCATACTGCCGCTTTCTCTCAATTATCTCGCCAGGCACATTTACGTCCTAAAATAATTTATCAAACAAACGATATCCATATCATCAAAGCAATGGTTGCTCAAAATGCTGGCATTGGTTTTTTAACTAGCCTTGCACTATCCCCTTCAGATAATATCGTTGCTCTAGATATCGATGCTCCTGATCAACCAATGTTTATCACTTCACTTGCTTATCGTTCAACACACCTATTAACCCCAAAGCAACAGCAAGTATACGACTTACTTAATAATCCATTTAAAGAGTAAATTTTAAGGCTTTTGACTAGCAAAATCTAAAAAAATTATTTTAATTAAGATGTCACTTTATAGCTTTCTAAGACCATTTCCTAATTCTTAGTGCTATATTTGATATCTTTTTTATTTTCTCGCTTTTTCATACATCTAATTTCTGTTATTTAACATAGTTATTTTCAGAATAGAAACTAACCCTCATAGTTACTCGCATATCTTTTGATAAATAAAGCATCCAACATTATCTAACGAGCATTAATGTTGCAAACTGAATAATTATTGGTTTAGATTATCTAATTTTACAAAACTAGACATAACTAGCTACTCTTTAGTGCATATTTTTGTACCAAATATTTGAAGAAAAAGTTTATATCTTTTATCTCAGACTCTGCAATGCTCAGATATCAGTTTCTATATTTTATGTATTTTAACGTATTATGTATAAGTTTATTCAACTATATTATTGCGTATTAGTGCTTAAAAAAGTTAACAGCAAACGTATATGTATAAGCATAAGCAACTTGCTTCATTAGTTATTAAAAGCAAAACAAACTATATTATTTATGAATATTTTCAAAATATTCATATAAAATTTTATAATTACAATTAATTAAAAAAATCGTAAGTTACTTCTCCTCTTAAGTAACTCACGATTAAATATGCTTTTGTTAATCAGAAATTGTATCTTCTCGACTTTCTTCACTAATTATTTCAATAGTTTGACGTAAGACACGTTGAAAAATAGCTAAATCTGTCGCCGCAATTTCGCTTTCCAAACGTTCTTGTGTCCGTGTCCAAAAGTCTTCATCAGAATTGATTAATTCCGAATATCTGCTTGTAACCGTTAGATGCGTTACTCGACGATCTACATCGTCAATTCTCTTTTCGATCAATTTTAAATTGACCAACTTTTTAATGTGATAATTAGTATTCGGAGTTGATTGACCCAACAATTTTGAAATAGTTCCAATTGTTGGTTCTTTCAGCTGATATATAGCCTCCAAATAATACACATCAATAGCACCAAGCTTTTCAAGTTCCTTAAAACTTTTTTGGTGTTCTCGTAAACGCAACACTTGCGTTAAATTAATCATTGATTTTTGTAATGAACTCACCATTACGCCTCCTAAAAAATTATTACACCAATAAATTAGAAACGACATCCTTGTATAAAAGCTGCAGCTAGCACCCAAATACAACAAACCCTCTTTTCCATCAGTAACAACATTTTACAATAATTTTATTTATAACATAAAATGATATGCACTTTTTAGGTTAAGATTTAGTAAAACTTAATATTTTTAAGAATATTAGTTTATTAAAAGAAAATATTTTATTCACCTAAATTAGCTAAAAAATTACTTAATTCTTCGGGTTTCATTTGATAGTTACTACTGATCCACTTAAATAATAAGGTTAAAAATGCACCCGCCATCATTTCTGCTACTAATGGTGGGTATTGTGAATTTTTCAATTCACGTGCAAGCCAAGGGGTACTTTCCAATTTACCATTTTTTGCACCTGTCAAAAGATGTTTGCTCAAGATATCAATCATTTGATAGAATAAAAAATTGCTATCGTTATTAATAGAAACGTTTCTAAATAATTGCTTTTCTCTATTAATCATTGCTATCGTTGAACCGATGATATCTTCTTCATCGACATGCGCAACTAGGAAAATATCAAATGCATAACGCAACAAGTCGTACTTATCTTGGAAATAGCGATAAAAGGTACTACGATGTACACCAGCTTGCTGGCATATCTGTTCTACAGTTATTTTTTCTAAAGGTTCATGTCGTAATAGCTCTTGAAAACTATTAGCTAAAGAATTTTTTCGCTTTTCTTGCTGTTGACTCACTGTGTAGCACTCCTTCTCCTCTTTATACTTACCCTTAAGATTTTATCATAAAATAAGCGCATAATACCATAAAAAAACCGATAAAATCAAACATTATAACGATTTCACAGCATTTTAGCACCATTTTTCTAATAATTCCTCTATACATTTTGCTATTTTTCCTATATTACATAAAATCGGTTAAAAAAGTTTAAGTTTTATAACTGATGCTTTTTAATATATTCATTTTGGCTTTTTCATATGCCATCACATTTATTACACGTGCATTTATCTTGACTAATTGGTAGACAATTACATGGTAGTACTTCTGGTGCATTTTTTTTCTTTTCTAGCAATAACTTTTCTAGTCTCTCAATATCAGTAATAGTTAGCGGTACATTTTTTATCAAGTGCGCTAATGTCATACCTGCATGTTTTTGACATATTTTATCAAAATTAGTCATCAACTGAGTATCAATTGTTTCTTGTTCTTGAACTGTTGGCAAATAAATATATGCCTTCTGATCTTTTATTGTTCTAATATACCTTTTTGAAACTAGTCTTGTAATAAAAGTTTTTGTTGTTGCTTCTTTCCATCCTAACTTAGCTTCAAGAATTGTAATAATTTGCCTACTTGTCGCTTTATTCAATGTCCATAAAATACGCATTATTTCCCATTCAGAATTACTAATTTCAATTTTTTCGTTCATGTTAAATCATTTCCTTTATAATTCCTAATCACATAACTAAGAATATCATTCTTGTAGATTATCTTACTAGGAAATATGTTTTTTTTAAAGTTAAACATATTATTCATGCTTTTTAATGTTATTCTCAATATATACTAATTTTTTTATTGCAAATTTAAGTTTTGGTGTAATAATATAAAGAAGTACTTAATTTGAATGGAGGTTTTTTTATGCGCAAACTTGCTGTTATTGGTTTAGGTCATGTTGGTGCTACCGTTGCTTATACTCTAGTTACTAAAGGCTTGGTTGATGAACTTGTTTTAATAGATACAAATGAAGACAAAGTTACAGCTGAACAATATGACATCTTAGACATGTTAGCACGTTTAGACACCTATACTACTGTGAAGGTCCAAGATTATTCAACACTTAAAGATGCTGACATTATCATCACAACATTTGGCAATATCAAAGTTTTGTCTGAAGGCGGTAATCGTTTTGGCGAATTTGATCATAACACCGAACAGGTAAAATCAGTTGGAGCGAAAATCAAAGAAAGTGGCTTTAATGGTGTTATCATAAATGTCACTAATCCCTGTGACGTCATTGCTACATTATTACAACGTTATACTGGATTACCTAAAAATCAAGTCTTTGGTACGGGTACATTTCTTGATACAGCCAGGATGCAACGTGCCGTTGGTCAGGCTTTAAAAGAAGATCCAAAGAACGTTTCTGGTTATGTCCTGGGTGAGCATGGTGAATCCCAATTTTCTGCTTGGTCAACTGTTCGTGTGAAAGATCATCCAATTTCAGAAATTGCTAAACTGCATAATCTTGATTTAGATGTCCTAGATGAACAAGCACGTCGCGGTGGGTGGTTAGTCTTTCATGGTAAACACTATACCAGTTTTGCAATTACAACATGTGCTATAAAACTTGCTTTAGCCGTGCTATCCGATGCTCATCTTGCCTGTCCTGCTTCTGTTTACATCGAAAAATTCGGCTGTTATGTCGGATATCCTGCTGTCATTGGATCTAATGGTGTCGAAGAAGTAAATAATATCTCGTTAACGGATGCTGAAAAAATTAAACTCGAAAAATCAGCTAATTTTATTGCTGAAAAAGTTGCTTCTGTAAAATAAATACTAATTAAAAATAACTTAAAGAACATATATTTTCAAACTCAAAAATCCACAAAAGCCACAGATTAGTGTATTCCTCTATTTTTAGGAATAACTTTAAAACTAATCAATGGCTTTTTTATTTTTAATAGTATCTATTATAAAAACTCAGTTGGGCGGGTGGCTCTTTGCCCAAAATGATATGCAATCGCATCTAAAATTCTTTGGGCAGCATTACCATCTCCGTATGGGTTCTTAGCTTCTGCCATCCTTTTATATTCAACTTCATCATCTAAAAGACGTAGCATCTCCTTTTTTACTAATTGCGGATCTGTTCCAACTAGTTTCAATGTCCCAGCAGCTACACCTTCTGGACGTTCTGTTGTATCACGCAATACTAACACTGGCTTACCAAGCGAAGGTGCTTCTTCTTGGACACCACCTGAATCCGTCATGATAAGATAGCTCTTTGCAGCCAAATTATGAAAATCTAATACATCCAACGGTTTAATAAGATGAATCCGCGATGTATGGCCTAAAACGGCTTGAGCAACTTCTTGGACGGCTGGACTTAAATGTACTGGATAAACAACTTCAATATCTGGATGGCTATTAACGACTTCCTTAAGCACTTTAAAGACACGACGCATTGGCTCACCTTGGTTCTCACGTCGATGCATTGTTACTAGAATCATTTTATGTGTTGCATCTAATTTTTGTAAAATTTCATGTTGATAATCAGCTGCTACCGTTTGTTTTAAAGCATCAATTGCTGTATTACCTGTTACAAAAATGTTATTTTCAGCGTGATTTTCCTTAAGTAAGTTTTCTTTACTTTGAATTGTTGGAGCAAAATATAAATCGCTTAATACATCTGTCATTTGTCTATTCATTTCTTCTGGAAATGGAGAATACTTATTCCAAGTTCGCAATCCCGCTTCGACATGGCCTATTGCTATTTGGTTATAAAATGCAGCCACACTAGCAGCAAAAGTTGTTGATGTATCTCCATGAACTAATACGATATCTGGTTTAGCATTTTTTAATATACTATCAAGATTCTTCAAAACATTAGCTGTTATATCTGTCAGAGTTTGTTGAGCATGCATAATATTTAAGTCATAATCAGGCTTTATTTTAAATATCTCCAATACCTGATCTAACATCTCTCTGTGTTGTGCCGTGACTGTCGTCATAATTTCAAAGCGCTCATCATTTTGCAAAGCCAGCACTAATGGTGCCATCTTAATTGCTTCTGGTCGCGTTCCAAAAACCGGCATTACTTTTATCTTTCTCACACCAAGACCTCCAAACAAATTCTTATCTCTTATTATAACATGGAGTTTAACTTTTTTAACCAGTTCAATAATTAATAGTCTTGCTATACGGAATATGCTATATTATGTATATCTATAACCAAAGGAGTCCTGTCATGTTAATCCAAGATTTCAAAAAGAAATTGCAAAAATATGCTGAATTGATTGTCAAAGTAGGCGTTAATGTTCAAAAAGATCAAGCTGTAGTTCTTTATATTTCAATCACTCAACATGAGCTTGCACATCTAATTATTTCTGAAGCATATAAAGCCGGTGCCAGTGAGGTAATTGTTGAATGGCGCGATACTTTCAATGATCAACAATTTTTAACCTACGCCTCCGAAAAAAGACTAGAGAGCATTCCAGATTACATTACTACTAAAGCTGAATACATTGTTTCAAAAAAAGCTGCCCGTATTTCTGTTTTATCTGAGGATCCAAATGCATATGCAAACATTGATCAAACAAGAATTGCTAAAAATCAAGCTGCAACAGGAAAAGCCTTACTTCCTGTGCGTAAAGCCACCCAAAATAATGAACTTAGTTGGACAGTCGTAGGCGCTGCAGATATTCAATGGGCCAAAAAAGTATTTCCTTTTCTAGATGAAAAAGATGCTGTTGCGCGTTTATGGGAAGAAATATTCAAGACTTGTCGTATTGATAGTAAAGATCCTATTGCAGCATGGCATGAACATGACAAAAACTTACGTACCAAAGCCGATTGGTTAAATCATGAGCAATTTGATTCCTTGCATTATTACTCGCCCCAGACAGATTTCAAAGTTGGACTTCCTGAAAATCACATTTGGGAAGCAGCCGGCAGCTTTAATTCCGATAATGTTGAATTCATGGCTAATATGCCAACTGAAGAAGTCTTCACTGCACCAGATTGTCACCGGATTGATGGCTATATTGTTTCAACCAAGCCTTTAAGCTATGCTGGCAATATTTTAGAAGATATGAAGTTTACTTTTAAAAATGGTCAAGTGGTCACAGCAACCGCCAAAAAAGGACAAGCAGTTCTAGATAATCTTCTAAAATTACCTGGTGCTAAATCTCTTGGCGAGGTTTCTCTTGTGCCTGATCCATCTCCAATTTCACAATCTGGGATTACCTTTTTTAATACGCTATTCGATGAAAATGCAAGTGACCACTTAGCTTTAGGATCATCCTACCCAACTAATATCCAAAATGGAACTACTATGACTGATAATGAACTACTTAATCATGGCATGAATGTTTCAGAAACCCACGTTGATTTTATGGTTGGCTCTTCTTCTATGAACATTGATGGAATTAAGAAAGATGGTTCTGTTAAAGCAATTTTTAGAAATGGCGATTGGGCTTAGCTTTTTAATTAATTTTTATTGACATAGTGCCTATTACTTTCTATACTTGTTAAGTATGGTGAGTTTTGTGCTTGTAGCTCAGCAGGATAGAGCAACCGCCTCCTAAGCGGTAGGTCATCGGTTCAATTCCGATCAAGCACACTAAGTTAGTATCAAAAATGAAAGTATGCTAACTTCTAATAGTTAGTTGTCTTTTTAACACATATTCTGTACCAATATTCAGAGCTAAAAAGGAGCTTGGGTCTCATGACTGATATGCTCCCCCTATATAGGACACTGAAATATAAAGTGACTTATATAGGGGGATTTTTGTATGTCTAGAAGAA
>NZ_JAIULA010000030.1 GCF_024160875.1 Ligilactobacillus ubinensis
TTCTTTCGAATAGATAGCCCTACACATTTGATTTGTCTAAAAACTTTGTTCAGTTTTCAAAGATCTACTTTTAGTTGTCACTATTGACAGTCTCACAAGCAACTCATTAATTTTATCAATAAATCACTACAAATGTCAATAAGAAATTTCATTTACCATTTCATGTAAATGACAACTTATTCATAGTACCAATTATATAATTACATGTCAATATAAATCTGATCATTTTTTTACTTGAATAATACAAAATTAACATATAATTATCTTCTTTTCATTATTGAAATACAACTAATTATTTTTAATACACTTCGTAATTTATTGTTAATTACCCCAAACATATAAATTTATTAAAAAACGAACTTGGAAATTCCTACCAACGCAAGAATTCCAAGTTCGATTTTTTCTTTTTAGCTATTCACTACTTAGCCTCAAAATTTTAGTGTTTTAATACCTTATATCATTTTAATTCAGGTGCATCTGTCTTAAACAGACTTTCTGTGGAAACTCCACCATTTTCAGAAAGTAAGCTAGTTCCTGACTTTTTCTGGGCAGCTTTCAATTCTTTTAGTGCATCGCTAACTTTATAACTGTAATCACTCTTATTTACTTTCTTAAACCAAGAAGGCTTATAGAAACGTAGCAAATCGCCTGTTATTATCTCATCTGACATAGAGAGAGTTTTATCAGCTCTTGCTTCTTGTTTATTAACACTAGCCTTTTGCTTTTTAGTCAACTTATTAGTTACGACTTTCCCATTATTATCATAGATTGTACTTCCAATTTTTGAATATTTTGGAGATACAAAATCACCATCACGAAAGACAACAGTCTGATTGCGTTTAGTAGATAACAAATCATTTCCTAATTGCACAGTATCCGTATTTTTAATTCCCAATAAATCCATCAATGTAGGCATAACATCAATTTCACCACCGTAAGTGTGGTTAATTCCGCCTTGTAAACCTTTCATATGAATCATGAATGGAACTTTTTGGAACATAGCTAAATCATAGCTAGAAACTGATTTTTTACCTAATAACTGGGCAATTGCCTTTTTGTGATTGTTTGAAATACCGTAGTGATCCCCATAAACAACAATCATCGTTTTATTATATAAACCTGATTTTTTCAGGTAACTAATAAACTCGCCAAATGCTTGATCTAGATAATGCGCTGTCTGTACATAACCATCAACAGTACTATCACCTGTTTTTGTTTTGGCTATCGTTTGATTCTTTTTATCCAATTCATATGGATAATGATTTGTTAAAGTAATAAGTTTAGCGTAAAACGGTTGTGGCAATTGTTGCAAATATTTAACTGATTGTTTCAAGAAAATCTTATCTTTCAACCCATATCCTACACTATATCCTGATTTTACTTTATAGTAGTTTTCACTAAAGAAATATTGATATCCCCAAGATTTATATGTGTTATCTCGATTCCAAAAGCTACCTACATCTCCATGGAAAGCAGCTGTAGAGTATCCTCTTTGATTCAATATTGCAGGTAAAGCCTCAAAAGTATTTGTTGTTCCATACGTTGTCATCGCTGACCCCGATGGTAAACCAAATAAAGAATTTTCAAGCATTGTTTCAGCATCTGATGTTTTTCCTTGACCTACTTGATTAAAGAAGTTATCAAATGATATCGTATTTTTATTTGAATAAAACTTATTGATATTCGGTGTAACCTCTTTACCATTAACCTTATAATTGATTAAAAATTGTTGGAAACTCTCTAAATGGAAAATAATAACATTTTTTCCTTTGGCCTTTCCATAATAGCTCATATTTGCTACAGATCTATGCTTTTTAATATATGCCAAAATCTTTGTAATATCTTTGCTACTAGCTTTCGATTTAGTTAAACTTTCATGATATGCTTGATACCCGCTATAACCAGCGTAAAAATTCAATCCCAAATATTTAACAATATAATTATTATCAAAAGTTCTCGTTAACAATTGAGATCTATCCTTCTCAGCAAGAGAAAGATTACATGCGAATAAAATTACTGAAGCAATAGTTACTAGTGCTGCATATCTCCTCTTAGCTGGTGAGTAATCTACTTTAATAAATTTAAAAAATAATAATACAGCTAATATTATTATATCTGCAAAAACCAAAAAATCTGTAGGATGGATAATTTGAGATATACTCAAGCTTAAATTATTTGAAACTGACCCTGATGATTTAATGATTGAAACTGAAATAAAATCTGAAAACTCGCGATAATACAATATATTAGAAAAAATCCATAATGACTGTATTAAATCAACAATCATCATAATCCAATATGATTTTTTACCTCGAAAGTATAGTGCTATACCAAAGAACAACAAACCTGCAGGCAGAGGATTTACCGCTAAAAGAAACTTCTGCATTGAATCTGAAATACCTAAAGTAAATTCTGTCTGATATACAATATACGTTTTGAGCCAGAATAAAAACACTATCAGGGTAAAAAACCCAGCACGTGTATCAAGCCCATTACGTATTCTTTTTAACACTGAACGCATTTGATTGCCTCCAACTATTCTATATAAATGTATTACTGTCAAATAATTATAGAGTATAAATCATAAAAACGAAATAACTTCAATAACTCTTCACAATTATTTAACAAAATAACCTTAGTCATCTAATAAATCATAAATTTCCATAGCGGTTAAGTCAATGTTATCAAATTCAAACTTTTGATGACTCGCTAGTTCTTCCAATACAAATGTTTCAGTTGTAGGATCATAGGTTACAAACCCCTTTTCCTGTCCATCTTTTTCAAATCTACGAGATTGAATTTCATCTCCGTCTACTTTCATCATCGCATCTAAGCGAGAAATAATTGCTACAAGTTGTGAGTTTTCCATGTTAAAACGCCTCTCTCATTATTATTTTATACGTAGTGTCTAACACCTTGAAATGTGTAATTAATGCACCATTTCTATTCTAGCAAATTTTCATTTAAAACTCGACTGCTAAAACTCTTTTTATAATTTAAATTCAATTAAAATTATAATAATTTTTTCTCTATAAAAAAAATTGAGGATCTTTATTCCCCAATTTTAACCTTTACTGTTAAACGTTAATAGTTGATTATCTTTACTTGCTCTTTAGTTTGGTGGCAATTGGCTTAATAACTAATGCAACCATACCACTAAACATTCCAAAATAATACGTAATTATTCGCCAGATAATCATGGCTAAAACTAATTTACTATTTTGAGTAATAAAGGTTGAAAAGACTACTGAAAAACTATATTCTGCTCCGCCAGCCCCACCTGGAACAGGAAAAAGAGAAACAACCATTACTATCAAAACATTTAACGTTGTTACTAAAATTATGTTTACACCAGATTCTCCCAAAGCAACTAAAATAAAGTATGGAATTATATAGTAAAAAAACAACTGAACTAAGGTTAATAAGCACATTTCTAATATTATGCGCTTATTCGCCTTTAAGCTTAAGCTTTCTTGATAAAATGAATCAATCTTTTCATTTACTGTTTCTTCAAGCTGTTCATATCTTCCTTCTTTTCGAGAAAATTTTTTCACTGGCAACAATACAATTTTAACAATCTTTTTAGTAAAATCGTACCAAAACATAATCATTATTAAGCTAATGATAACCATAAAATGTATTAAAAAGCCAAAAACTAATAGCCATGCCATTAAATGTATCTTATCAGCAATATAATGAAAGCCTATTAGTAGACATATAATAAAATTCACTACAATCATTGCCTGATATATAATAAACTTCATCAACATACTTGAAGTCGCTCTCCCAGCATCTACTCCCGACTGCATTAAAGCAATTAACTGAGCCGGCTGTCCTCCTGTAGAAAAAGGTGTAATCCCATTAAAAAGTTGTTCTACTAACGGAACACGAAGTGCATCTAGTATGTGATAATGTGGTATTTGTTGTCTAATCAATTTTTTTACAATAATAGCTTCAAAAAATAATGAGATACACATACACAACAACGCTACAACTATCCATTGCCATTTTAAATTACTAATATCTCCCATTAAAGAACGAAAAGAGACTCCTCTGACTGAAAACCAAAATATAATCACACCCAAAAAAAGCATTGCGCATAAAACAAGTTTATTTTTTCTCGACATTAGTTTTTCTTCTCCGCTTGCTTTTGATAATAATCTTTCCATATCATAGCTAATCTATTTTCAGAATAATATGCTGAGGCAACTCTTGCTTTTTCTTGGAGTTTCTTCATTTTCTCAGGATTATTTTGTAACTGTTTGATTTTACTTTCCATTTCATTAATATCTACCGCTGGTTCATAGTAGTCAGCAATAATATCATGATATAACTCTAAGTCTCTTAACATAACAGGTGTTTCACAACTAAACGCTTCTAAAACGCTCATCGGAAATAGTTCATTATAAGATGGTAATAAAAATAAATCCGCCATATTATAATATACATTCATTTTCTCCCGATCCATAATACCTGGAAAAAATAAATTTTCTGGTGGGTTATCAACTACCTTTTTTAATTCATCATATCCGTCTGTAATTCTACCAAATGAAAAACCACCAACCCAAACAAATTGAATGTTTGGATTACGTCTCGCTAACTTAATAAAATCCGGAACACCTTTTCTTGCCTGAACTTGGCCTACACCTACAACAGTAAATGGTTCTTCTTTTAATTGTAACTCCTTGCGTAATTGGTATTTATTTTTTACCGTTATTTTATAAAACTCCTTTTTAGAAACAAAATTAGGTATATACGTAATTTTATCTTTAGGAATATTATATTGTTCTAGTTTTTGAATAAAACTTGGATTAACAACTACTAAAGAATCCATACGTTTATAAAATTTAATTACATAGCTATAAAAAATTTTACGTGCTATCCTAGGTAATTTTAAGCTTCCATCTAATGTTTCAGGCAAAAAATGAACGTACCCTATCTTTTTGCCTCGGCCAGGTAAAAATGTTGATAAATAAAATTGCAAATCTACCGTATGATAGTGACTAATATCAGCTTTACCTAGCTGATTGATACTAACCTTCATATCATCTGGAAAATACTTTTTTAATAGTTTAATCAACTCTGTATAAGCACTTCCAACTCCCTGTCCTTTTACTTTTGTTGCCGAAGAAAACATATGAATATCTAACATCTGAAAACTCCTTTAAAAAAGATCCTAACCTATTTCGCTTGAATGACTTGTTTCACCATTCTTTCTTAAATAATATTCTTGACTAGAATGATAAAAAGCGACAATTCGTTCACCAAAAATTGCTGCTGAACTTTCAGATAATTTCTTTTTACGTAATTCTACGTCCTGGTAAGAATCGCCGTCTATTAAGTACATTACTACGGAATCCACATATTCCTTAGGAGTATCAAAAGTAATCCCTAAGCTCGGATTATCTAAAAGCTCATCAGTGTATGGGCTATGTGTCGTTACAATTTTAAGACCAGCTGCCAAGGCTTCAATATATGTTAAACCTTGTGATTCACTAACTGAAGCTGAAACAAATACATCTGCCATATGATAATAATGTGGCACTTCATCATTTTTTATTTCACCAGTAAAAATAACATCCGAAACTAGTCCCATTTCTCGCACTTGTTGTTCTAAAGATTCACGAGCAGGTCCATCTCCACAAATCATCATTTTTACATTTGGTATTTTATCTTTAATAGCTGGTAAAGAATTAATTAGTCGATCTATATCCTTTTCAAAAGCCAATCGACTCAAAGTTAAAATCAACGGTGTGTTTTCATCTAGATTATACTTTTTGCGATAATTTTTTATTTCTTTTTGTTGAAATTTCGTTACATCAACACCCGTTGAAATAATTTTAATTGGTTCTTTAACCTCATACGCAGTTAATTTATCTAATACTCTCGTACTAGGCGCAATAATCCCACTCATGTTTTCACAGTAAGTACGTGTCATCACTTTAACATGTGTGGGTTTTAGTAATTTACCTTTTGCTACATAATGCAAATAGTCTTCATACATTGTGTGATACGTATGTACACAAGGTATTTTTAAACTTTTAGCAACAAATTTGCCTATCAATCCCATCGAAAACTCAGTTTGTGTGTGAACAATATCCAATTCCAGTTTTTTGGCTACTTGATATGCTTGAAATAATCCTCGTACAGCAATTCGCCGGTCAGTAAATGAAACAAATGGTATGCTTGTAAAGCGAAAGATATTCCGCTCATACACACTTTTATTTACATTAGGATCTGTCGTAGTAAAAATATATACATTATGTCCTTGACGCTCTAATTGTTCACGTAAAGTTTTAATGGATGTCGCAACTCCACTAACTTGTGGATAATATGTGTCTGTAAATAATCCTATATTCACGAGCATCCCCCTTTATAAATCATAATTAGTCATTATTAATTATATGGTTTTCTGCTTCTTAATGCAACGAGAAGTATTCTAAGTATATGAATCGGAACAAATTCTTAAGTTTTATTGTAATAATTTGTACTCCATTTGTTCTTCAAAGATAGATTATAATTATTTCATTTTTCACCAATATTTAGGATATAGTCAACATCTTAGCGTAAAGAAGGGTAGGTTAATCTAAAAAATTAACCTACCCTTCTTATTGGCTATATTCTTATGGTCTACTAACTTTGGTCAAACTGCTTTTATTAAAGCAAAAAAACTACTTCGTATATTTTTCTACCAATGCTGTAACTTCTTCAGCAGTTTCACAATCAAGAGCTGCATCTGCTAAATCTTTCATCTTAGAAGTGTCTAATTTTTTCATCAAACTTCTAGTCTTCAAAATAGACGTTGCACTCATCGAAAATTCATCTAAGCCCATACCAGCGAGTAACGGAACTGCGATCTGGTCACCAGCCATTTCACCACACATACCAGTCCACTTACCTTCCGCATGTGATGCATCTATAATTTGTTTAACTAAACGTAAAATGGATGGATTATATGGTTGATAAAGATATGATACACGTTCATTTCCGCGATCTGCTGCCATTGTATAACCTATTAAATCGTTTGTACCAATACTGAAGAAATCAGCATACTTAGCTAATTTATCTGCAATCATAGCGGCTGCAGGAATTTCCATCATCATTCCAACTTCAATATCATCTGAAACCTTTGTACCATCTGCAATCAGTTTTGCTTTTTCCTCTTCAAAAATAGCCTTAGCTTGTTTAAACTCATTAACCGTCGCAATCATAGGAAACATAATTGCTAAGCGTCCAAACGAAGAGGCACGCAACAAAGCACGTAATTGAGTTCTGAAAATATCTTGTCTATCCAAAGAAATACGAATAGCACGATAACCTAAAAATGGATTTTCTTCCTCAGGCAAAGGCAAGTAAGGCAATTTTTTATCGCCACCAATATCCATTGTACGGACAACAACTTGCTTGCCATTCATACCCTCAATCGCTTTCTTGTACGCTTCAAACTGTTCATCTTCAGTAGGTAATTCAGCAGAATTCATATATAAAAATTCTGATCTAAACAAGCCAACTGCTTCTGCTCCATTATCAACTGCACCCAAAACATCATCCGGTGTTCCAATATTTGCAGCCAATGTTACAATTTTACCATCCGCAGTTACAGATTTAGCGTTTTTCAACAGTTTCCACTCAGCTTTTTGAGCCGCAAAATCTGCAGCTTTTTGAGCATAATCTGCTAACTCAGCTTTTGAAGGATTAACCAGTGCATTTCCTTCAATCCCATCAATAATGACTTGATCGCCATCTTTAATCTCACTTGTTGCATTACCTGAGCCAACAATAGCAGCAATTTCTAATGTACGTGACATGATAGCAGAATGCGAAGTCCGTCCACCAATATCTGTAATAAATCCCTTAACATACTTTCTATCTAACTGAGCTGTATCAGAAGGTGTTAGGTCATGAGCAACAATTACTACCTCTTCATTGATTAAAGCAGGGTTTGGTAAAGTAACCCCTAAAAGATGGCTTAGAACACGCTTGGTAACATCTCTGACATCACCAGCACGTTCTTGCATATATACATTATCTGTCATAGCCTCAAACATCGAAATAAACATATCTGTTACATTCTTTAAGGCTGCTTCTGCATTAATTTTTTCAGAAGTAATTTTCTCCTTGATTTGTCCAATTAATTCAGGATCAGATAAAATAGTCAAATGAGCTTCAAAGACACCAGCTTCATCAGCTCCAAGATTCTCAGTTGCTTTGGCTTTAATAATCTCAAGCTCTTTTTTAGAAGCTTCTAAGGAAGCTTCTAAACGTTTGATTTCTGTTTCAGGATTGTCAATGCTTGCTTTAGAAAATGATAAATCGGGTTGGACAAGCATATATGCCTTCGCAGCAGCGATACCGTCACTAGCTGCAATCCCCTTTAACATCTTCGTCATTATTCAGCAAGTCCTTCCTTTGCCATTGTATCTGCAATTGCAGCAATAGCATCTTCTTCATCTGCACCTTCAGCTTTAATTGTAACATCAGCGTTTTGACCTACACCAAGTGACATAACACCCATAATTGATTTTAAATTAACTGCTTTTTCATTGTATGTTAAAGTGATGTCTGAGTTAAATTTACTTGCTGCTTGTACCAATAATGTTGCTGGACGTGCGTGAATACCTGTTTCTGCTATTACGTGAAATTGTTGTTCTTTTGCCATGTTAAATCATGCTCCTTTGAGTAAGTTAATAAATTAAAGTAGAACGGCCTTTTCATGAAAACGACTTAAAAATTAGTACACGGTTACATTATTCGTTTTTCATTAATAACCCGTCCCTATTATTAGAATATTAACACGAAATGTATCTTAAAACAAGTTTTTGTTGTACTAGTAACTTAAAAAAATCTTGCTACTTTAAAGTGTACCAGAGTTCCCTGAATTAAAATGATATATTACACCGCCACCCCTTTTGGCTGTACCTACTATGCTCTTTCGTTGTTGATAATCCATTAATATTTTTTGAAAATCCATAAACTCTTCTGTACTAATTTCCAATTCATTTAAAGTACCTTCTCGCAACTGATCTAGCAATTTTTGATAGTCTCTTTCCATTTTAAAATTCTCCCTACTTTATTATTTGTTAATATAATTATAGCATTCATTTTTAATTGATAGAAATATGAGCTTTTTACTTGCACTTAGAAAAAAATTTTTTATAATAGTAGTTACAAAGGTCAAATAAGGTCAAACTATAATGACCTAGTCATTTTTTCTCCGAAAGGTCGTGTAAAATAATGTTATGTCAAATTTGTCATAAAAATCCTGCAACTATTCACTTAACTACAACAGTTAATGGACAACAAACTACGCTTGATTTATGCCAGAGAGATTACCAAATTTTAAAAGAACGATCACAGCAAAGTGGTGGTTTTAATAATTTAATGCAAGATCCCTTTGGTTTCGGAAACATAGGCGATATTTTCCGCTCATTAGAAGGTCAACAACAATCACCTCAAATGGCGGAAAGCCAGCGGCCTACCCCTCAAAACTCACGTGGTAATAATGGTGGCAATAATGGTATTCTAAGTCAATTTGGTCTTGATTTAACTAACGAAGCAAAGAATGGTCGCATTGATCCTGTAATCGGACGTGATAAGGAAATTGCTCGTATTATTGAGATACTTAATCGTCGCACCAAAAATAATCCTGTTTTAATTGGTGAAGCTGGAGTTGGTAAAACAGCTGTCGTTGAAGGATTAGCTCAAAAAATCATTGATGGTGATGTCCCACAAAAATTATTAAATAAAAAGGTAATTCGTTTGGATGTAGTTTCTCTTGTTCAAGGAACTGGTATTCGTGGTCAATTTGAACAAAGAATGCAGCAACTTATGACTGAGTTAAAGCAAGAAAAAGAAACTATCTTATTTATTGACGAAATTCATGAAATAGTTGGTGCTGGAAATGCTGAAGGCGGGATGGATGCCGGAAACGTTTTAAAGCCAGCTCTTGCTAGAGGTGACCTTCAACTTGTAGGTGCTACTACATTAAATGAATATCGTACAATTGAAAAAGATGCTGCTCTTGCCCGAAGGTTACAACCAGTTCATGTTGATGAACCAACTATTCAAGAAACAATAAAAATACTTGAGGGTATTCAAGCTAAATATGAAAACTATCATCATGTTAAATATAATTCAGATGCTTTAAAAGCAGCGGTTATTCTTTCTGCGCGCTATATTCAAGATAGGTTTTTACCTGATAAAGCTATTGATTTATTAGATGAAGCAGGTTCACAAAAAAATTTAACGATTCAAGCAATTGATCCTGAAGCACTTGATAAAAAGATTAAAAATGCAGAATCACAAAAACAAAATGCTTTAAAAGACGAAGATTATGAAAAAGCTGCCTACTATCGTGATCAAGTAAATCGATTTGAAAAAATAAAGGAAACAAGTGTTACAGATGAAGATGCACCAATTGTTACTGAAAAAGATATGGAACGTATTGTTGAAGAAAAAACAAAGATTCCAGTTGGTGAACTTAAAGCTAAAGAACAATCGCAACTTAAAAATTTATCAAGTTCTTTAGAAGCTCATGTGATTGGTCAAAATGAAGCTGTTGATAAGGTTGCACGTGCAATTCGTCGAAATCGGATCGGCTTTAATAAGTCAGGTCGTCCCATCGGTTCTTTTCTTTTTGTAGGTCCTACTGGAGTAGGTAAAACTGAAACTGCTAAACAATTGGCCCGGGAATTATTTGGCACTGAAGATTCTATGATTCGTTTTGATATGAGCGAATATATGGAGAAATTCTCAGTTTCTAAACTTATTGGATCTCCTCCAGGTTATGTTGGTTATGAAGAAGCTGGCCAATTAACTGAACAGGTTCGTCGTCATCCATATAGCCTTATCTTATTGGATGAAGTTGAAAAAGCTCATCCTGACGTAATGCACATGTTTCTCCAAATCCTTGATGACGGAAGACTAACAGACTCACAAGGTCGTACTGTTTCATTTAAAGACACCATTATAATCATGACAAGTAATGCCGGTTCTGGTGATTCTGTCATAAATGTTGGTTTTGGTGCAGAAACCACTGGTAAAACTCATACAGTCATCGATAAGCTTTCTAAATATTTTAAGCCTGAATTTTTAAATAGATTTGATGGTATTATTGAATTCAATGCTCTATCTAAAGAAGACTTAACAAAGATTGTCCGCTTAATGTTAAATGAAGTTAATAGTATGTTAGCACCTCAAGGATTATCTTTGCATGTTACAAATCCTGTTGAACTTAAATTAGTTGATTTAGGCTATGATCCTAAGATGGGAGCTCGTCCTTTGCGTCGTGTTATTCAAGAACAGTTAGAAGATAAAATTGCTGATTTCTATCTTGACCATCCTAATGAAAAGCAATTAATAGCTAAAATGCAAAATAATGAAATTAAAATTTTCGCACAGGATATTGTTTCTGACACTACTGCTTCTAATTCTCAAAAAAATAATAATTAACACCTTAAACCTAATGCAATTAGATAATTATCAATTTGCGTTAGGTTTTATTTTGAAATGAAAAAGACAAATAATTTTAAAATCCACTGTTTTTACGCTATAATCATGTTAGAATAATTATGGTATAGGAGGGAACTATTATGATATTAACAGATGTAACGAACAGTTATTCACGCTTTATCCATCAAGAATTGCGTGATTCAACCGCACACTTTATAAAAGTATATTCATTAGGAAATTCACATGTTGTCTACAAAAAAAAGCAGCAGCATTCTGAAATAATCATTTCAAACAAAATACGTCCTGTAACTGATAAAGAAGTTCAGTTTGTTATTGCCGAACTGCTAGATAACAAGCAAATCACACCGCAGATAGATAACGCTAATCATAATGTAGTTCAGATTAGTTGGGATAATATTTAAAACAGCCTATAATATTTTAACTACAGTATTCTCATTACCTTATACCTTGAGAATACTTTTTTTGAATCAAAATTTACTAACATACTTTTAAATTATTTTGTGTTTATTCACCTAAAGCCTTATAAAATAGGGTATAATGTATTGTGTATGGATATTTGTTTAGAATGGAGAGTTGTTTATGTCATTTTCAGATTTTTTGAAAAGTCTTACGAATAATTTTAATATTAATAATAAGAAATATGCTCGCCATTATACTAACAGTTATCGTCAGCATAGACAGCATAAAAAGACAGCTCCAAAAGTTGCAGATGTTTTCACTAATACAGCCGAGAATGAAAACACTGTTAAATTACCCAATATCCAAAAAACACATGTTATTCCTTCTAACAAAGCGGAATTAGTTTCTTCTAACGCTACATTATTAATTATCTACAAAGATATTGATGACAATCTCTTAGTAGCTTCTGAACTGATTTCTGGGAAGTTAGGTTCTGATTTCAGACTACGCTTTAAGGAGTTTCCTAACTATATTTTGATTAAAATACATGGTTTTACAAGTACCTTTGTTGATGAATATGGTGTTGTCACACTTACTTATCGAAAGCGAACTGCTGCTAATGTTTGGATTTTTTGCGTTGATGCAGATGACAATAACTTTTTACATAAACCAACTTTTTTAAATGGTTGTCTTAACGATTCTTATTCATTAGCATCTCCCACTATAAAGGGTTACCACTTACTATACGCAAATGGCCCTGTTACGGGTTCTTTCTCCAATAAGCAACAAGTAGTTACTTATGCCTACAGAAAAGCTACTTGGAAAAGAGTAGACTATGTTGTTTTGTTTTTACAAATGAAAAACTATGTTGTTTGCTATGATGATCCTGCTGGCAAAAAAACACGAGTTACTTTAGCAAAAGGAACTATTTGGCAAACATTTCAAAAAATTTTATTTACAGATGGTTCCAGTTGGTATTGTATGGGTGGTAATATTTGGATTAAAAATGATAGTAGCTTATTCAAAATAGTTAAGCCGTATTCAACTACTAAAATTCAAACAAAAGTTATCAATTTACCTTTCAGTACTAAATTAAATCAACCAGCAAAAATAGATTTTGTTCCAAATAAAGAAACTACTATCTATAATAATCCGTTTGGCCAACCACTAAGAAAAATTTCCCACGATAAATCCGTAACATTGACTGCCAAGGTTAATACTAGTCATATGACGTGGTTTGAAGTTGACAACAATGGTTGGATTAATTCACAATATCTTAAATATTAATATAGTGTATGTTATTTTTCATTTTACTAACTAAAAAAATCCGTTAACCCTGTTGTTTATAACCAAACAAGGGTTAACGGATTTTATCATTAGCCACACTAAGTGTTAAAAGTTTTTATACCTGGGCGCCAAGATAAATAACCTTTATAATCAGTACAATGTAAAAGTTCCTCAGCGTTTTTAATACGCTCACTACTTGGTGGCTCAATACCTTCTAGACGATATTTTATACCCATTTCGCGATATTTATGCACACCCATTGTGTGGTAAGGTAACACTTCGACCTTTTCGACATTATGCAATGTCTTAATATACTGCCCTAATTCCATTAAGTACTGGTCATTATCTGTAATCTCTGGAATTAACACATGTCTAATCCAAACAGGTTTACCAATATCTGATAAATAACGCGTTAAATCTAAAATATTCTCATTAGGATAACCAGTAAGACGTTTATGCTCATCCGAATTGATATGCTTAATGTCAACTAACAATATATCAGTTACATCCATTAACTTCTCAAACTTTTCAAACCATTCACCTCGACGAGTAAAAGGTTGACCACAGGTATCTAAACATGTGCTAATACCTAACTCTTTACATTTTGTAAATAATTCTAATGCAAAATCAATTTGCAGTAAAATTTCACCACCAGAAAGTGTGATTCCCCCCTGATCTCCCCAAAATGACTTATATGGTAATGCTTTGTTTAAAACTTCTTCAGATGTCATTTTTGTGCCTACATTTGTTTTCCACGTATCTGGATTATGACAAAATTTACATCTCATATGACAACCTTGCATGAAAACAACAAATCTGATTCCAGGACCATCAACAGCTCCAAATGTTTCAATTGAATGAACATATCCCTCAATTTGCCCATCTCGCATTGGTACTGGATTTAATAACGGATTCTTTTCTCTCACTTGTACCATCTCCATACTCTATCTACTTAATATTATAACTCAACTATAAATGATATTACATCATTCATAATAACAAACAACGAATGATGAAGAACTCACCATTCGTTGTCCTTAATTATTAATTAACATCTACCCATAATAATAATCACTAATTAAAGCGTTGTATGGAATGTTCTTGCGATGACATCATCTTGTTGTTCCTTAGTTAAATCAGCAAAGTATACACAATAACCAGAAACACGAATTGTCAATGTAGGATATTTTTCTGGATGAGCTTGGGCATCTAACAATGTGTCTCGATTGAACACATTAATATTTAAGTGATGACCTTCATTCTTCATATATCCACTAATCATATTCACTAAAGTTGCTTCCTTAGCACTTTCATCATGACCTAATGTTGAAGGTGTAACTGCAAATGTATATGATATACCATCCATTGCATAACGATAAGGAATTTTAGCTACTGATAACAACGATGCTAAAGCACCTGAAGTATCTGCACCGTATGCTGGATTAGCACCTGGAGCAAATGGTTCACCCGCTTTACGTCCATTTGGTGTTGATCCTGTATTCTTTCCATAAACCACATTAGATGTAATTGTCAAAACTGATGTTGATAACTTCGCACCTCTATATAGATGGTGTGTATTCATCTTTGTATATAGGTTCTTAACAAGCCATTTTGCAATATCATCAGCTCTATCATCATTATTACCATAACGAGGGAAGTCACCTTCAACTTCATAATCAACTGCCATGCCATCCTTATCACGAATAATCTTAACACGACCATATTTAATTGCTGAAATTGAATCTGCCGCAACAGATAAACCTGAAATACCTGTTGCAAAAGTTCTATCTAAGCGTGTATCCTTTAAAGCTAATTGAGCTGATTCATAATAATACTTATCATGCATATAATGAATTGCATTTAAGGCATTTACATAAACATCTGCAACCCAATTTAACATATCGTTAAACTTAGCCATAAATTCATCATAATCAATATACTCGGAGGTTATTGGTTCATACTTAGGTCCCACTTGCATCTTAGTAATCTCATCTTTACCACCATTGATTGCATAAAGAATTGTTTTAGCTAAGTTAGCACGCGCTCCGAAGAACTGAACTCCATCTTTAATTGGTTGAGCTGATACACAACATGCAATACCATAATAATCAGTTCCCCAAGCTTTTACCATTAAATCATCATTCTCATATTGAATTGTTGAACTATCAATAGATACACTAGCAGCATATTTCTTAAAGCTTTCTGGTAAATTTTCTGACCAAAGTAATGTAATATTTGGTTCTGGTGCAGCACCCATATTATGCAAAGTATTTAAGAAACGATATGCTGTTTTAGTTACATGATGACGACCATCTAAGCCCATTCCAGCAAGTGAAAGTGTTGCCCAAATAGGATTACCTGAGAATAGTGAATTATATTCAGGTGTACGAGCAAATGTAACCATTCTTAATTTCATAGTAAATTGATCAATTAATTCTTGTGCATCTTTTTCTGTTAAAACACCACGTTCTAAGTCACGTTCAACATAGATATCGATAAATGAATCGATACGACCAATTGACATTGCAGCACCATTTTGTTGTTTGATAGCTGCCAAATAACCAAAATAAATCCATTGAATAGCTTCTTGTGCATTTTCTGCTGGCTTAGAAATATCATATCCATATGAAGCTGCCATTTCTTTAATATCTTTTAAAGCTCTGATTTGATCATTGATTTCTTCGCGTACACGAATTACATCTTCTGTCATTTCACCATCGCCATAATTATTAAGATCTTCTATCTTACCAGCAATTAAATGATCAATCCCATAAAGTGCAATACGTGGGAAGTCTGCAACAATACGTCCACGACCATATGCATCTGGTAGACCTGTAATAATCTTATTATGACGAGCACGACGAATATCAGCATCGTAAGCATCAAAAACTCCTTGATTATGTGTTTTAGCTAACTTACTAAAGAAGTATTCAACTTGTGGATCTAGTTTTAAACCATATGATTCAAGAGCATCCTTAGCCATTCGAATACCACCAAATGGCATTAATGCTTTCTTCATTGGTTTTTCAGTTTGTAACCCAACAATTTTCTCAAGGTCCTTGTTTAAATAACCTGGTTTATGTGATGTAATTGTTGAAACAACTTTTGTGTCAGCTTCTAAAATACCACCTGCTGCACGCTCTTTAAGCTTCAAATCAACTAATTGATCATTCAATTTTGTTGTAGCTTCTGTAGCATCTTCCAAAAATGATTGATCACCATTATATTGTGTAAAATTATTCTGAATAAAGTCACGAATATCAATTTCAGTTTGCCATTCGCCACCCTTGAAACCGTCCCATGCTTTGCTTTCCAATCTCTCATCAACTTTTAGCATTTTCCATTACCTCCAAATCAATTAAAGCGTTTTCTTACACTGATTATATTAAACCTTTTTTGAATAATTTTCAATAAGAAATACTTAAAACATATTTACTGTTATTCAACAACAGCCTAATGTTCAAGCTTTAGGAGCATTTTTAATTGAATTTATTAAATTTATATATTATTTCTCCATTCACATTTGATAAAAAAAGCAAACTTTTTATTTACAAAAAAGTTTGCTTTTTCTATCTTAGAGTTTCGAAGTTAATTTAACATTTGGATATTTGTCCTTAAACCATCTTTCTGCAAATGCATTTTCAAATAAGAACAATGGCGCTCCTTGTCGATCCTTAACTAGTAAATTACGCGAACTCGACATTTTTTCATCTAATTGAGCTGGATCAATCCAACGAGCTGTCTTTTGCCCCATTGGAGTCATGACTACTTCAGAATTATATTCATTTGCCATTCTAAATTGAAAAACTTCAAACTGTAGTTGACCTACTGCTCCTAAAATATAGTCACCTGTACTGTAACTTTGATAAAGTTGGACAGCACCTTCTTGTACTAATTGTTGAATTCCCTTATGAAACGATTTTTGCTTCATTACATTTTTTGCAGTTACTCGCATAAATAATTCCGGCGTAAACTGTGGCAATTTTTCAAATTGAAAATCCTTTTTTCCTGTATAAATTGTATCCCCAATTTGAAAATTACCAGTATCATATAATCCAATAATATCTCCGGCTACTGCTGTTTCAACATTTTCCCGCGTATCAGCCATAAATTGTGTAGAATTCGATAGACGCAATTTTTTACCTGTACGTTGCAATACAACATCCATTCCTCTTACAAATTCACCTGAACATATTCTAACAAATGCAATTCTATCACGATGATTTGGATTCATATTAGCTTGAATTTTAAAAACAAATCCTGAAAACTCAGCACTAGTAGGTACTATCTTTTCTTCTGTAGAAGTTTTATGTGCACTAGGTGCTGGAGCAAATTGCAAATATGCATCTAAAAATGTTTTCACGCCAAAGTTTGTTAACGCTGATCCGAAGAAAACTGGAGTCAATTCACCTTGAGCAATTTTTTGAGAATCAAATTCACTTCCCGCACCCTTAATTAACTCAATTTCATCTAATACTTGCGTGTAGATGCTTTCCTCTTTTAAGGCACTATCTCCCGCAATCTCTCCATTTTCGGTTAATTCCAAAAATGTCTCTCCCTTATCTTCGCGACGATAAAGCTCAATCCGATTATTATAAATATCGTAAAGTCCTTTTAAGCCTTTTCCCATTCCAATCGGCCAGTTCATTGCATAACCTTCAATGCCTAATACTTCTTCTAATTCAGCAATTAAATCCATCGGTTCGCGTCCATCACGATCAAGTTTATTGATAAATGTAAAAATTGGAATGCCACGCATTTTACAAATTTTAAATAATTTTTTTGTTTGTGGTTCAATACCTTTGGCAGAGTCAATAACCATCACAGCTGAATCAACAGCCATTAAGGTACGGTATGTATCTTCCGAAAAATCTTCATGTCCTGGAGTATCCAAGATATTAACTCGTTTTCCTGCATAATCAAACTGCATCACCGAACTAGTAACCGAAATACCACGCTTTTTTTCGATTTCCATCCAATCAGACTTAGCAAAATTTCCTGTTTTTTTTGCCTTTACAGTTCCTGCTTGTCGTACTATTCCACCAAATAAAAGTAGTTGTTCTGTTATTGTTGTTTTCCCTGCATCAGGGTGTGAAATGATTGCAAACGTCCGTCGCTTATTCACAGCCTCATTTAGTTCTTGCATTGTCATTATTACCTTCCTTAATTTTCTACTATAGCTATATTTTATTTACCCAATTTTTTTTGTAATTCATCTTGTTGTTTAGCACGTTTAGTATACTCTTGTGCTAGTTTTTGCGTTAAAATAACTCTTACTTCTACTATTCTCTCGCCTGAAATAACTGAATGTGTTTCTAAAATAATTCCTTGTGCCGTACGCACATTTAAAACTTGACCTTTTTTAGGAAAAAAGCCCAATTGCTCAATTATATAACCAGCCACTGTATCTGCTACATTTGCTTCTAAGTGTGCACTAAATTCGGTATTGAAATCATCAATAGACATTTTTCCTAACACGATAAATTCTTTCTCGCTTATTTGACGTAAAACTTCATCATGCTCATCAGTTTCATCTTCAATATCGCCCACAATTTCTTCAAGCAAATCCTCTAGTGTAACTAATCCAACTACTCCACCATACTCATCAAGTAGAATTGCTAATTGATTTTGTGATTCCTTCATTCTAAATAGTAATTCATCAATCATTATTGTTTCAGGAACAAAAAATGCTGGTTGCATTACTTGTCTAATCGTTGTGTGATCAAAACCATAAAGTCGTGCATTTCGCAATAATTTTTTAATATGAACAACGCCAACAATGTTATCTTTATCTTCATGATAAACCGGTACCCGTGAAAAGTTAGTTTCTATAATATCATCTATGCTTCGTTCATTATCATTCGTTATATCTATCATAAATGCATCAATTCTTGGTACCATAACTTCACGTGCCATTTTGGCATGCATTGATATTACGCCATCAATCATTTCAAATTCATCACTATCAAGTTCACCACTACTGTGACCTACTTCAATTTGTTGCATAATATTTTCCCATGAATTGTGCTTAACATCTGTAGTCAACTTGACTTTAGGTATTAACAACCGAATCACCCATGCCAATGGCATAAAAGCATTAGCTACTATACTAATAAAATCTATATAGTTGCTATGGTTACCATGTATATTTTCTCCATTATGGTTAAATTGCAAAACAAATAAGAATGTCCATATAAGTACAATAAGCACTAATATTGGTATTGAAAATATTTGATACGTTAAGCATGCACTAGTTAGTAAAACTAGACTCAAAACATGAACAAAAAAATATGCACATAATAAACAAAAATCATACCTTTTTAATTTTTTGCTTATTTCATAAATTTTTTCAGTTTTTTTAGGATACTGCTTCGCTAGTCCAGCTAATGTTTCACTTGTATATCCACTTGTTAATTTCTGTGCTTTTCCTACAAAGAAAGCAAATGTTTGTAATACGATAATTCCTATCAATAAACCAAGTATTATGGTCTGACCACCAGGTTCATCAAGCATATAACCACCTCTAGTTAATTAGTATTGATTATTTAGGCACATACAACGTTTCACCTATTTTGATATTTTCACTTGATCCTAAATTGTTTAAACTTTGAATCTCAGAAACTGTTGTTTCGTACTTTGAAGCTAGAGATTCCAATGAATCACCACTTGCGACCTCAATAGTTTGAGTATTAGCTAGTTTGGATGACTCTGAAGCACTTGCTGCTGCTGCACTACTACTTGCTGCTTTAGATGAGTCCTTGGCTGCCTTAGATGATGCTTCTGCAGCTTTTTTTGAAGAAGACTTTGCCTTTAATGCAGCCTTTTTTGACGCACTTATCTTAGTGGATGTAGCCTTCTTCGATGTTGTTACCGTATTATTAGAAGATTGCGTATCTGTATCTTTTCCCGAAATTAACCAAAATGCTCCTCCTATAATACACAGAAGAATAATCACAATACTTAATATAACTGCTTTAGGTTGCTTTATAGTAGTTTTTTTATCTTTCTTCACTTCTGGTTTTTGCTTTTCAGTTACCTTTTTTTCAGCCTTAACTGGATCTATCCCTCGTTCTACAAAGAATGCTTTGCGCATTCGAGGTTCATCTTTACGTGTATATCCGTGTTTAAACTGTTCAACTTTAAATTCCTCATAAATCTTGTCAATATTAAATTGAACTTGTTCCCACTGTTTGTTTGCCAAATAATCATTTTGTTCTGGTAAAGTTAGTGCATCATACCACTCTTCTGCAAATGAGTATTGTTGCAATACTTCTTTAGTAGGTCCAAAATCTTGTATCTGTCCAAATTGTAACCACATTGTCCGTTCACAAAAGCGTTCAATATTAACATTACGTGTTTCAGCAATTATAAATGAAACGCCGGAATCCTTTAATTGACGAATTTTTTTAGCAACTTTTTTTTCAAAAGATCGGTCTAATAAATCTAAAACACCGTCAATTAAAACAATTTCTGGTTCAACTATTAACGCAATACCTAACACTAATCGAGCTTTCATCCCTGCTGAATAAGTTCCAACTGGTTGATATAACCATTGTCCAAATTCTATAAAATTTATAACTGCATTAGTAAGATGATTTCCCTTAAACTCATCGATATCGAATTTTGTAATTTTCTTACGAATATTTTCTAATCCTGATATATTAGGATCCAATTCATCTAAGCATGCTAACCCAATATGATTTTTAGTTGTGATAAAACCTGTTGTTTGACGTATTTTGCCAGAAATAATATTTAATAGTAGTGATTTTCCAGAACTATTAGTCCCAATCAAACCAATTGCTTCGCCTTCAGACAAGTCAAGTGTTATTCCGCGTAATTCCCAAAACTCAACAGGTGCACCCTTGTTCTCTTTATTATCGTTTAGCATTGGCGCACTTTTAGTTATATATTTTATTTCTAATTTTGTCATTTAATATACCCACCTGATTATTATTGAGTTATCGTTCTAATATTACCAAGGTTTTTTAATACGGTCAATTTGAAAACCATTTGATATAAGAGTAGCAAAATAGAGTAAGCTTGCTCAAACATATGTTAAGTATAACTTACTCTAACTAATTAAATTAACTATAAAATATTCTTCTACAATACATTAGCGTAGTTTATCTAATCCTTTTTGCTCTAAATCCTCTTTGATTTTTGTTGTTGAGATTCCCTTTGTCCGAGATAAGTACTTAACCTCACAATATTCCTTTAAAAAATCAAATTGTCCAGTCCAATCATCACCCATTACAAAAAGATCAATATTATGTTTTTTCACATCATCAATTTTTTGATTCCAATTGTTTTCTGGAATCACTTCATCAACATAGCGAATAGCCTCTAAAATATATTTTCGATCCTCATAACTGGTATATGCTTTTTTTCCCTTAATTGCATTAAATTCATCAGTCGAAACACCAACAGTTAGATGATCACCTAGTTGTGCTGCTCGTTTTAAAAGCCTAATATGGCCTCTATGAAGTAAATCAAAAGTGCCATATGTTAATACTTTTTTCAACTATTTCACCTACTTGTTTTAAATAATCTTTTATTATTCCGTTTTACCTTCACGTTGCATCAAACCTGAAATTTCTTGCTTAATGCTTGCTCCATTATACAGTACATTATAAATTGCTTGTGTTATTGGCATTTCAATATCTTTTTGCTGCGCTAATTCATAAGCAGCCTTGCAAGTATTAATTCCTTCAATAACCATTCCCATATCTTTAATTACATCTTCTAGTGATTTTCCTTGTCCAAGCTGATCACCAGCTCTCCAATTACGTGAATGTACACTTGTACACGTTACAATCAAGTCACCTACACCAGAAAGTCCAATAAATGTCATTGGATCAGCACCAAAGGCCACACCTAAGCGACTTATTTCAGCTAGTCCACGTGTCATTAATGCTGCCTTTGCATCATCGCCATAACCTAATCCATGTAAAGCTCCTGCCCCTAATGCAATAACATTTTTAAATGCCGCACCTGTCTCAACACCGATAACATCTGTATTGGTATAGATTCGCAAATAGTTATTCATAAACAAATTCTGCACTTTTTTTGCTGCCAATAAGTCATCACTCGCCGCTGTAATCAAAGTAATATCTTTACGCGCAACTTCTTCAGCATGACTTGGTCCAGATAAAACAACCATCCCACTCCGATGTTTTGCAGATATTTCTTCTGAAATAACCTCTGAAATTCGTTTATGTGTCCCTAATTCCAGTCCTTTACTAGCATGAATTAATAATGGCTTTGTATCTAATTCGTCTAAAACTTCAACTAATTGTTGCGCAACAGGCCTAATCACTTTTGTTGGTACAACAAATAAAACAGCTACAGCACCTTTTACTGCATCTTTTAAATTAGTTGTTGTAACTAATTCTTCAGGATATTTAAAGCCTGGCATATATTTTTCATTCGTGTGCTTAATATTCAATTCCTGTACTTGCTCTTCTGAGTTAGACCATAGATTTACCTCATGTCCATTTTCAACAAGTACATTCGCAAGAATACTTCCCCACGAACCAGCACCTAAAACTGCAATTTTTTTTGTCATGATAAATTACATCCCTACTTAATTTTATATTTAAATCTAGCGTTCATTTAATACATACATTTGTATTATACCAAGTTTTTTTGCCACAAGCTAGCATTGCAAATTTCATTAACTTTTACTATCTGATTTTGAAAAATGTAATTTCCAAATATCATAGAAGTATTTTACAACTACTTTTGCAACTGCATAAAAAGGCACACCTAAAATCATACCTAATAGTCCTGCAAGATTTCCTGCAACTAATAGTAATAAAATAATCGTCAGTGGGTGAATTTCAAGTGACTTACCAATAACATTTGGGTAAACCAAGTTCCCATCAATTTGTTGAACTGCTACACAGACCACTATAACTAAAATTACAAGTTTAAAAGAGTGTGGAACAGCAATAAATAATGCGGGAATTAGACCTATATAAGGGCCAAGATACGGAATAATATTAGTAGCTCCCGCAAAAACACCAATGATTAACGCATATGGTAAACCAATAATACTATAACCAATTACGCTCATGGTTCCAACTGCTAAACACTCAATTGCTTGTCCTGATATATATTTAGCTATTGTACTGCTCATTTCTCCTAACAATCCTTCAATTGTATCTGCATGCTTAGCGGGTAAAACTTTTTTGATTGTTGGCATAAACTTATCACCATCTTTAAGCATATAAAACAGTATAAATGGAGTTGTTATTAAAGTAATTGCTGTACTTGTTATAATGCCAATAATAGATCCAATGCTTGTTGTCAGCGACAACACAAACCTTTTAACCCAAGAAGTAGCGGAATCTTCAAACTGACCAATGTACTGTTCGATATTAATAGCTTTAAGCCAGTGCGGTAAATTCTTTTTATTACTTAAAGTTGTCAACATATTTTGGGTTTCTTTAATGTAATTAGGGATACGTTCAATGATACCCTGGAATTGATTAATTATTTTGGGTATCATGTATGAAGATACCCATCCTAAAATAGCTATCAACAGAATAAAAACAAGAGCTACAGCTAGTGTTCGCTTGATTCTAAACTTTTTAATTCTAACCTTCATTAATAATTTTACTATTGGATTGAGTAAATAAAACAAAAAACCCGCTATAATAATTGGTGCGAACAATGTTGAAATAAAAGTTTCAATAGGTTTAAATAAAAAATCTAATTGCGTACACATAAATATTATCGTTGCAATTACCAACAGCTCAATCGACCAATACATCAGTTTAGCTTTTCTTTTTTTATCAAACATGTGCTTTTTCACCTTTTCTTTAAAAATAAAACTCGTAATAACAATAATTTATCTAATTATTATTATTACGAGCACTTAGTTATAAAACTGGCAATTACTGTCGACGCGACAATTCTAAATAGCGGTTATACCATATCTCAACATATTCTTTTGAGAATGGTCCTTTTCCTTGGTTAATCCAATCTACCAGTGTCCGAACATTGTGTTTTAAAATCTTATCAGTTTCTGTAGAGTAATGCCATTGCGCACCATGTCCCTCATATTCATCAACATCTAATAATCTCTTTTCACCATTCGGAAAGACCTTGACATCTAAATCATAATCTATATACTTTAGCGCTTCTCGATCTAAGTATGCTGGAGAAGCTAGATTGCAATAATAAGATACACCATTGTCACGTATCATCGTCACAATATTAAACCAATAATGCCTATGGAAATAAACCAAGGCAGGTTCACGTGTCACCCATCTTCTACCATCTGCTTCTGTCACAAGTGTATGATCATTTAGACCAATCAACGCATTTTCACTAGTTTTGAGAACCATTGTATCTCGCCACGTTCGATGTAAGCTACCGTCGTGTTTATAACTCTTGATGGTAATAAATTCGCCTTCTCTAGGTCCATTTGAATGACGCATATAACCCCTGCTTTCCATAAACACAGGTGTAAGTTACACCGATATCAGTTTCTATTATAGCAAAGATCTTTTGAAAAACCTAAACAAATCTATAAATTTACTATTTTAAATTTTCTACTATTTTAATGTTAGTGAAACAACAGCTTCAACCCTTGCTGTTTGTGGAAACATATCGATTGATTGAACATAATTAACGTTATAGATTTGAGCTAAAAGTACTAAATCACGTGCCATTGTTGATGGATTACAAGAGACATATACAAATTTTCTAGGCTTAAATTTTAAAATTGCAGTAATTAATTCTTTATCTAATCCCGTTCGTGGCGGATCAACAACTAATGCATCTGCAACAAAACCATCTTTTACCCACTGAGGAATTAGTTTTTCTGCATGACCTACAAAATATTTTGTATTTTTTCTATTACCTAATCTGGCATTTTCTTTAGCATCTCTAATAGACTCTGGAATTACATCCATTCCTCTAATTTCTTTTGCTTGGTCTGAAACATATAAGCCAATTGTCCCAACTCCACAATAAGCATCTATTAAAGTTTCTGTTGCTTGCAATTTTAAAGCTTCTTTTACTTGATCATATAATACTAATGTTTGTTTTGGATTTAATTGGAAAAAGGCTCGCGCTGACAACTTAAACTGTAATTCACCTAACTTTTCCATTAAATACTCTTTACCATATATGAGTTGTGTTCTTTCTCCCCATACCAAAGAAGTTTTACTTTTATTAATATTCTGCATAATCGAAACAACTTCTGGCAGCTTAGTTTTAATATCTGCAATTAAATTGTTTAATTGTGGAAACTTTTCTGTATGTGTTACAAATACCAACTGTGCATTTTGGTATGCAAAGGATTCTCGAACCACGATTGTTCGAACAATACCTGTATTTCTTTTTTCATCATAAATAGGAATATTCCATTTTTGAAGTAATAAACAAACTTCCCGAATAATTTTCATTGTCAGTGCTGTCTGTGTACTAAATGTAGGCAAATCAACTAGATAATGACTATTTTCACGATAAAGACCTGCAATAATCTTACCTGCTTTATTTTTTTGCACTTGAAATTGGGCTTTATTTCGATAATTATAGGGAACTTTCATTCCAAGAGTTGGTCGTAACTCATATTTGTCATATCCAAGTGGCTTAAACTTCTCTAATGACTGAGCAATGACATCTCGCTTAAATTCAAGTTGCTTAGAGTATGCTAGATGCTCTAACTCTATTCCACCAACAGTATATTTGTCGCGGGGTTCAACTCGAGATGAGCTGCTTTTTTTTATACGAATAAGGGTTGCTTCAATATATTTAGGATGTACGTTGCTAACTTCCACTATAACAATTTCTGTTGGTAAGGCTCTTGGAACAAATACAATTTTCCTTTTATAATAACCAATTCCTTCTCCATTAATACCTAATCGCTTAATTGTTATAAGTAATTGTTGCCCCAACTTTATTTGAATATTGTTTTTTTGCATTAGTTCCTCCTTAAAAATTTCATATTTATTATATCATGTCGCCAAAGCAAACTGAAACCATGGTACTTGCTTTAAAAACAAAGTACTTTTATAATAAAACCAAACACATGAACGGAGAATTTTTATGCTACAAAAAATCACTATGATTCAAGCTCAAAAAAGAGTGGGACGCTATAATATTTATTTAGACGGCACTTACTCTTTTTCTGTAAGCGAAGATGTTTTAATAAAATTTCAGCTTTCGAAGGGTCAAGAATTAACTAAAGAACAAATTAGTAATTTAACAGATGCCGATTCGTTTTCTAAAGATTATAATCGAGCAATTAATTATCTTTCACGCCAACTTCGTACAGAAAAAGAAGTAAGCGATTATTTGATAAAAAATGATGTAAATCCTGAAACGATTGAACAAATCCTCATAAAATTGCGCAGCCTAAATTTAGTTAACGATCTTTTTTATTCGCAAAGTTATGTTCGTACTGTTATGAACACATCAGATAAGGGACCCAGTGTTATTCGCCAAAAATTACGACTTAAAGGAATTACTGAATCTTTAATTGATGATGCATTGACTCAATTTACACAGGAATTACAATTAGAAAAAGCAGTCTTAATTGCTAAAAAACTAGCCGCCCATTATCATAACCAATCCTTTAGTACTCTAAAAAACAAAATACATCAAAACTTACTAGTAAAGGGATTCAATTCTGATATTACCTCCTTGGCGCTTACAGAACTTGACCTAAAAAAGGAACAAAGTAATGAATTATCTCTTTTGACTACACAAGCAGTAAAATTACTCCATAGATATCGTCGTTTCTCTGCCAAAGAATGCAAACAAAAAACAATTGCTGCTCTTTATCGTAAAGGTTTTACATTTGATGACATCACACAGGTTCTTACTAATATTGCTGAGGAAAATAATACACACTAGAAATCTTATTGCTTTTAAAGTATTGGAGCTACCAGAAATATTTTGCTTAATTTGAAGGGCACAAATGGTAGCCACCACTCTCACTTATGTTCTACTATTTCTAATAAAACGTTCTTTTATTCTTTAAATGCCACACACTCTTTTTTCTAATCTTATACAAAAAAACTTTGTACAGGATTTTTAAAGTTCATTATCCTATACAAAGCTGGTTAAATTAATTAAAAACTAGCCATCTTTCTTTTTATCATTTTGCGGTAAAACATTATCCCATATTTTTTTTATCGTCGGTTTTTTAGCAGAAATTTGGCCGTACTTCAGTCTCTCAAGTGTTGCATTAAATACAGCTCCTAGTAAAATAACCCAACCCGAATAATTTAGCCAAAATAATAAGAAAATAAATGTTCCTAATGTTCCATAACTCAAAACACCGCGCGCAAAATAATGTACATAAATTGAAAAACCCTGCGTTATCAATACCCAACCAGTAGTTCCAATTAAAGCTCCCGGTAAAATAAACAAACCATGCACTTTAGCATTGGGTAAAAAACGATAGACTAAACATAAAATACCAAAAATACCAAAAATAGTGGTAGGCCACTTTAAACTTTTAAAAGTTGTTAACCATGACAATGGTAAATTAAAAATTGGACCTAAATTTTCTAGAACAATTTGACCAAAACTAAAAAATAAAAATATAATAACGAGCGCTATCCCAAAAACAAAAATCAATAAAATTGAAACAACTCTTGTCACAATAGCACTTTGAGTATCTCCCACTCCATATGCCTTATTTATAGCTAGTTTTAACGCATTTATTCCCCGACTAACTGCCCAAATTGCAACTAACGCACTCACCGATGCTAAGCCACCTGAACCATTATCCAAAAAATTTTTCACTAATGGTTGTAGCGTATTATAAATCGTTGCTGGTACTGCCGTCTCCAAATAGGACATAATCGTTGTTGATTTTATATTTAACAATGGTAGTAAATTTCCTATTAAAATCACAGTTGGAAAAATTGCCAATAACGTATAGTAGGCCATTACAATAGCTGCGTTGTTTATATCAGAATTAATAAATGATTCAATAAAGATCTTTGTAAACTTTTGCAACCACTGATTTACTTTCTTAACCCAATTACTCAAAATATGTTCCTCACTTAATTCAAAACATTTTATTTGTTACTATGTGTACACGTCATTTTACTCTATTCCAGCAAAAATTAAAACTTAATTCAATTGTCCAATTTTCTTAGCGTGTTCATATATTTTAAAAAAAACAAGTAATCAATGTTATAATTGCTAAACCACCTTGTTTTAAAATGATAGTTGCATCACTTGTAAATGAACCATAAAGAGCAACACCAACAATATAAAGCATTAACGCAATAACTGCAGCCTTACTTGCAAAGGCAAAAACGGCAACAAAAATCAACACGGCAAGTAGACCGTTATAGACTCCTTGGTTTTTAAAAAGTGTTTTTACGGCCGGTTGTTGCAATTGTTCCTTATCCATATTAAAAACACGCCCTGTTTTTGCCGAAGTTGTTGCAAATGTTTCAAGATACATAATATAAAGAAATTCAATTCCAACAAGCGTTGCAATAATTTTAGTAACTAGTAACAATTTTTTCTCCTCCAAATTTAAATGAAAATTGTATTAACTAACTTTATAAATTCTTTATATATTCTACCGGTTATTAAAATATTTTTCAATTTAATTGATCTAATCCTTGCTTTAAGTCCGTTATTATATCTTCTGCATCTTCTAACCCAACGGAAAGGCGGATCAGTTCATCACTTATACCATTTTTTAACCTAATATCTCTTGGAATCGATCCATGCGTCATTACAGCTGGAACTTCAATCAAGCTCTCAATCCCCCCTAAGCTTTCAGCTAAATCAATTATTTCAAGACTTTCTACAAATTTCTTAGTATCAAGACCTGCTTGTAATTCAAACGAGATCATTGCTCCAAAATGTTGCATTTGCTTAGCTGCTACCTTATGTCCTTGCGATGATTCTAAACCTGGATAAAAAATTCTAGCAATCCGCTTGTCTGTACTCAAAAAGTTTACTACTGCTTCAGCATTTTCATGGTGAACTCTCATCCTAGCACCTAATGTTTTTATTCCTCTTTGTAAAAGCCAACTATCATCTGGTCCTAGTGTACTTCCAATAGCATTTTGTAAGAAAGCAATCTTCTTTGCTATTTGCTCATCGCTCGTCACTGCTATTCCTGCTACGACATCACTATGCCCACCAAGATATTTAGTTGCAGAATGAATTACAACATCCGCCCCTAGATTCAAGGGCTTTTGATTATATGGTGTAGCAAAAGTATTGTCAACAATGGTTTTTATCTTATGCCTTTTAGCAATAGCCGCTATTTCTTCAATATCAGCTATTTGCAAAAGTGGATTAGTTGGTGTTTCAAAATAAATAGCAACTGTCTTATTATTTATCGCATTTTCTATTGCATTTAAATCTTGCATATCTACGACTGTAAACTCTAATCCAAATCTTTTTAAAACCTTATTTATCAATCGAAATGTTCCACCATAAACGTCACTTCCAACGACAAAATGATCTCCTGCTGAATACATTGAAAATACAGCATGGATAGCTGCTGAGCCTGATGAAAATGCAAATCCAGCAATCCCGTTTTCCAATTCTCCCATTAGTTTTTCAAGTGCATTTCGTGTTGGATTTCCTGTCCGTGAATATTCCCATTTTGGATTTTTACCTAGTTCTTTTTGATGAAATGTAGATGCTCGATATATTGGAATTGATACCGCACCTGTTGTTATATCTTCACTATTACCACCATGAATTAGTTTTGTATTGAATTTCATATTTACATATCCTCCTTAATTTTTATAAATCCCTTTACTTAGATATCGTTCACTTGAATCTGGGAAAATAGTTACAATATTGGATTTTCTAGGTAATGTTTTCGCTAATTTCAAACTTGCTGCTAATGCAGCACCACTAGAGCTACCAATAAACAAACCTAGCTTCTTTGCAGCCAATGCTACATAACTAAAAGCATCTTTATCACTTATCGTTTTAATCTCATCTATTCGAACATCTTTGAAAAATGGTGGAACCATTTCAACACCTATACCTTCTGTTTTATGGGCATGTGCCGGTTTATTATCTAAAATAGACCCTTCAGGTTGAACAACAACCGTTTTTAATTTGGGATATTGTTTTAATAACGGTTTAACTGTTCCAACAAATGTTCCACCTGATCCAACCCCAGCAACAAATGCGTCAATTTTCTGTGTAGCTAAATCTTTTAAAATTTCTTTGCCCAAAGTTTTTTCATAGGCTGCTGGATTATCTAGATTATAAAATTGATTAGGCACATATGCATTTTTGATTTCAGCTGCTAATTCCTTACTTTTAACAATTGCACCTTTCATACCTAATTCATGCGGTGTATGAATAATTTTTGCTCCTAGTGCTTTCATTAACATTTGTTTTTCAATACTAAATTGCTCTGGTACAACTAAAATAGTTGTTAATTGATATTTTACTGCTGCTAATGCAACACCGATTCCGGTATTTCCAGCAGTCGGCTCAATTATCGTTGTTTTATCATCAATATCTCCTCTTTTTATAGCAGCCTCAATCAAAGACATTCCCAAGCGATCCTTTACACTTCCACCTGGATTTAAAAACTCTAATTTGGCAAAAATTTTACTGTCATTTGGTACCGGAATTCCTATTTCTAACAACGGTGTATCTCCAATTAATGAAAAAACATTACTAACTAACATTCTGTCCACTCCTTTAGATTTATATTTTTTGAGAGAAAATCATGACCACCCGTCAAACGGGTGGTTTGCTCCAGGGCTATAAGCCCTATGTACTTGCCAGCGTCTCAAGGCG
>NZ_JAIULA010000031.1 GCF_024160875.1 Ligilactobacillus ubinensis
TTGTAAAATCCGTCCACATTTCTTCGCTCATTTGTTGTAAAATATTCATTAGGAAATAACTCTCTCTTTCATTGTTCTTTTTGCAATTACAATTATAACAGAGAGTTATTTCTCTTTTTTGTCTTTTTTAATTTCCACCCACAAATACTTTACGCTAACTCGTTTGTATGGTTATTTTCTTTTGATTTATATTTTTTATTACTTTTTATATAAGCAAATTTATTTCTAAAAAAATAGCATTCAAATTCTCAGTTTTTTTTGAAAATTTAAATGCTATTTGCGTGTGTTCTGTAGCAATTATCTTTGAGTTGATTTTAATTTAAATATCCCTTGCTTCGCTTAAGAAAATTCTTGATATCCTGATAGTTTTCTTTGGTTTCACCATAATAGCCCCGGATTATTAACTCTAGTATCACTTCTAATATTGTATTCGAGTACTCTACATCCGATTCTTTTTTTCCAAAACTTACTTCACTTAGCATCTTTTTTTGTATCAGTCTTACCTTCTCTGTGTGCACCATCATTCGTTTAAAAAAATATGCCTTACTATTAACCAGAAAACAGGTATTTGTTATCCCTGCGTAATGAATGCCTACACTATCTTCTGATAGAATCGTATGCGAAATGTCCTCATTACAAAAGATCCAACTCGTCGATTTACGTGTATGACCACTTAGCGGAATCAATCTAATTGTCGGTTCTACATATGGCATTGCACAGTTTCCTGCTTTATCCACAAAACGCTGACAAGCTCTCGCTACTATAATATTCCAGAAAGCACGTCTTCTTAAAAATTCCCCGATTAAAACTCTAGTTGACTTGTTGCTTAGAATAACTCCGCGAATTCTATCGTACAGCATCGTTTTATACTCCTTATGAATATGCGCACAGTTAATCAAAAACATTGTATTCTTTTCATCTATACTGGCAGCTAAATCAACCATGCCATTTTGGATTAACCCCAACAAATTTTTTTCTGTCAAATCTATAATTATCGTCCCCATACATAATTTCCTTCCTATTTAACATCACTGTTAAAAAACTTTTTCTTATATTGCTTAGTGCTACACCTTTTTTTGCGACTGTTTTGCTACGTTTAATCCCCCTTCCCGTAAAAAACGTTAATTGCTACATTTGAAACCGTTTTTTCTACAGATACACACTATATAAATACGCAATTAGTATGTAAATGTTTAAAGCTTTGAACAAATCTCTCTAAAATATAATTTGAAGAAAGGTTGTTCCTTATGAAACAAGACATTCTAACTGCCGCTTTCTCATTTTTACTTAATGATTCACACGAGAAAGTTATTTATGGTGTCCTCAAACGACTCCATATTTCTCCTCAGCACAACAATTATGAAGATCTATATATGGAAGGTTGCCTCTTATTCGTGCAAGCATACCAAAACTATGTCCAAACCCATGAAAGAATAGATGAACATGCCTTACTACTTTTTGCATATCAAAAGATTCGCTGGGGTTTACTTGATATTCTCCGCCGTGAATCGCTACATCAACAACGGACCGGTAAGCTTAATAACCTTCTTGAAACAATCATTGATCCCCTTAATCTTGAAGAACATTATTTTACTAGTGATAAGTTAAACCAGTTGCTTAAACTCTGTTCTTGGCGCGAACGACGTTACCTCGACTTGCGTTATCGCAAAGACTATAGCATTACTGAAATTTCCCAGCACTTACAAGTCAGTCGCACCGCTGTCTATAAATGGCAAAAAAGTATTAGTGCAAAAGCCAAGAAATTACATGATTAACTGAACTTAAAACTTCAATCACATATTGTAATCAAGCGTTACTGCCTATGTTATGGCACAATAAACACAGTTGTTAGAAAGTATTAATGACGAAGACTGGATATAATTATCTGGTTTACAAATTAGGTTACAAACTGATTTATGAACTGGTTTACAATCTTGACTACAAACTGCCTTACAAACTGTTTAACCACAATTAACTGTTTTTAGCACATATTTCATTTCCAAATATGCGGAGATAAAAAAGGGGTCTGGAAATTTTTTTCCAAACTCCTTTTTGTGCTATTCATCTTTATATCTAAGATAAGTCAGTATTCCCAATAAAACAATAAACAGTAGCGTTAAGACTAGAACTAATATCCAACTTAGACTAAACAGCCACAATGTCATTGGAACTGGATAGAGCATTCTACCTGCACAGATAATAGCACTAAATAACATCACTAGCATAAATAACACCACGACACAAGCTGGCCACATTCCTCGTAGTACTTGTGTCAGATTAAGTCCAAGCTCAAGTTTTAGTTTCTTCTTGATGATATTTCACCCCTTCATGAATCAACAATTCCAGGCTCATAGCCGCTACACTCCAAACAAAGATAGCTAACCATAAACCACGGCTTCCCATATTGAAGCTTGCTAAACCACAATAGACACTTAGCAGTCCATGAATTACTCTTCGAAATTTATTCAGCATAGTTTGAGTTCACCCCCCTTACATACCTTCTTAAAAAAAACAAGCTCGATACACAGCAATTAACTTGTTATGCACCGAGCTTCGTTTTTATTCGAACGCTTTTTAGTTAAATTTACTTAGCCGCATAAACAACTTGTTCTTGCGTTGTGATATATGAAGCTGAAACAGCCGTTGCATATAATGCTGTCCCTGTTTTAGCATTATAAAAGAGATTCAACGTAATGATCTGTTCCATCAAACTTTTCAATGTTGCTTCATCTAATTCGGTAATAATATTTTCTAACTTCAAGTGGCGCAAATCTTTTTCTGGTGAAGTGAACTTTAAATCTAATGTTTTCATCAACTTTTCCCCCTATTAATTATTTAGCAAGCTCGTTAACGTCAGTAACAGCTGTCAGTTTAACCGTTTCGCCAGTTAGTTGTCCAACTACATCACTAAACGCAATAATATTCTCATCACTGGCACTCTTAACAATATTGTTGAAAGTTCGATTAACAACATCGCCCTTTTCGTTTTGCATTTCCACTTTGAGTGATTTTTTCTTCCATGCTTTTTCCATCATAAACACCTCGTTTGATTTTTTGTTGTAAGCAGCGCCCTTACATTAATAGTAACGAAATGAAACTGTTTTTTGTAAACCTCTATTTTTATTTTTTCTATTATATATTTATTAGCAAAAAAAACGCAGATTTTCGAATGATTACAGCTAAAGATCTTGAATTCAAATTTTAAGACACCAAAAAAAGTGCCAAAGTTATCCTCTGACACTTAATTTCTAACTATTCAATCACTTTTTTTACGCTAATGCTGGTGTCACTACATCCACACCATGTGGATCTGTAATTACTACAATTACCGTTGGATCGTAGCCAGCTTTTTTAATTGCATCAATATCAAACTCAACTAGAACATCCCCTCGTTTAACAAACTGTTCTTGTTTGACTTTGACATCAAAGCCTTTACCTTTCATCATTACTGTATCCAAACCAATATGCAAGAGAACTTCTGCACCTGCCATAGTCGTTAGGCCAATTGCATGACCTGTTTCATATGCAACCGTTACTTCTGCATCAACAGGTGCCCGCAATATTCCCTTAGTTGGTTCAACTGCAAAGCCTTCCCCCATAGTGCCTGCAGAAAATACCTGATCATTTACTTTTGATAATGGAATAACTTCGCCTTCAACTGGAACGCTCAAAGTTTCTTTAGTCCCTGTTTGGGTCGTAATCTTTGAACCTGGGCGTTGCTTTTTCTCAACTTTCTTGCCTATTTCCATGTTATCGTTATAACCCCAGAACCAAGTTGCAACAAATGAGACTACAAGCGCTGCTGCACTAGCGAATAAGAACGCATAGAAACTGTTTAAGCCAGTTGGATGTTTTGGATTGAAGAATGAAGAAAAACCAATTAATGAACCTGTAAAACCATACATTGTGCCGTGCATCAAGCCAGTAATTAAACCACCGACAGCTGAACCCATTAAGCCAGAAATAAAGACCTTACGATAGCGTAAGTTAACCCCGTAAATTGCGGGCTCTGTTACTCCACAAAAGGCTGAAATTGCGGCTGCAAAACCTACTTCTTTGATGTTATCTTTATGCGACTTGATAGCAACTGCTAAAACGGCTGCCCCTTGTGAAACCATTGTTGAACAGATAATCGCATTTAACGCACTTTGTCCACTACCCGTAATTTGTTGGGCAACCAGTGGAACAACACCCCAATGCAAACCGAAAATAACCAAAACTTGGTAGAATCCACCAATAATAAAACCGCCAAACCAACCCGAAGCATTAACCAACCAGTTGATAACATCAGCAATTCCATTGGCAAAGCCTTGAATAATAGGGCCTGTAATTACAAGTGTAATTGCAGAAACAATCATTACTGTAATTAAAGGATTAAAAATCATCTGTAAATAACTTGGTAGATGTTCTTTTAACCATTCACTTAGTTTTTTAGCCATATAAGCAGCTAAAATCATTGGAAAAATCGAGTACGTATAGTTCAAGAATTGGAATTTAAAGCCACCAATCTCAAACATCAATTTAAAAGTTTTTCCATAGTTAACTATAGATGGATAAGCTAACACCCCGCCAATAACGGCTGCAACTATTGGATCACTGTTTAATCTCTTAGCGGCTGCATAACCAACTAATATAGGTAGAAAATAAAAAGCAGAATCTGCAATTGCACTTATTGTAATATAAAGAACACTTGTTGAACTTAATAATGAACCGAGTTGTGGTAATGTTAATAATGCCAAAATACCTTTAATAATCCCAGATGCTGCAATTACACCTATAACAGGGCTCATTGCCCCCGTAATAAAACCAATTAGATTTTCAAACCCACGTGTTATTGGATTGCGCTGATCATTATTATTGTCTGTTGTATCTTGTTGATCATCGCTAAAATCTGCGCCAAGTTGTTTGCTAACTGCATCAAAAACATTGGCTACTTCATTACCAATAATGACCTGATATTGACCTGACGCATGGATAACATCTAACACACCGCTATTTTCTCGCAGAGCATCATCATTTGCTTTACTCTCATCTTTTAGATAAAAGCGAAGCCGCGTAATACAGTGAATGACATTTCTTATATTGTCTTTTCCACCAACGTCTTTAATAACGGCGTCCGCTAATTGGGTATAATCTTTTTTTGCCATTAGTTTTACCTCCATTTTTTTAAAGCGTTTTCCTTTCAAAATTATATTACAACTTGTGCGCACAAGTGTCAATAGTATTGTAAACATTTTATTTACTTAAATATTAGTGTTTTTTATTATAATATCTATTGCTTGTGCGCACATCAAATAATATAATAATATAAAAAGGCATTAGGAGGATGTGTTTTAATATGGAAAATAGCAAACAAGAAATCATCACCCGTGATATTGCGCTCAAAATTAAACATAAAGTATATAGTCCAGGGGAATACTTACCTAGTGAAAATCAACTTTCAGAATTGTATGGTGCTGCTCGAAACACCGTTCGCAAAGCCTTAGGTGATCTGATGGATCTTGGCTTGATTCAAAAGATTAAAGGCAAAGGCTCGCTTGTTTTGGATATCCAAAGATACTCCTTTCCCGTTTCTGGCATTACTAGTTTCAAAGAACTTAATCAAGCTTTGGGAATGGATGCTGAAACTAAAGTTTTGCATCTAGAAGAATTAGATAAATTGCCTGCTAATCTTTCTATTGAAGAAATTCCTGCAAAAAAAGTTTTCTATTTGGAAAGACTACGTTTGATTGATGGTGAACCTGCTGTTTTAGATCGAGACTATCTCCTAAATCCGCCGGTAAAGTCGTTACCACTAGCCGCTGCTGAAAATTCAATTTATGCTTATCTAGAAGATGAGCTAGGAATAAAAATCTCCTATGCCACTAAAGAAATAACCGTTCGTAAGGTCGATGATTATATCGCGCAAACTTTACACCTTGACCATGACAAACGCGCTGTTTTAGTTTTTAGTAAAACATATTTAGAAGATACCTCCCTTTTTCAAATTACCGCTTCATACCATAATCCTGACGAGTTTAGTTTTAACGACTTTGCCCGCCGACGTAAAATATAGCTATTAGGAGGATATTATGACTAATTTAGGCGAAAAAGTTATCTATCAAATTTATCCAAAATCATTTTATGATAGTGATGGCGATGGTTTAGGCGATTTACAAGGCATCATTGCAAAGATACCTTATATTGCTAAATTAAATGTAGATATGATTTGGTTTAACCCTTTCTTTGTTTCACCACAAAATGATAATGGCTATGATATTGCTGATTACTATCAGATTGATGAACGTTTTGGTACAATGGCTGATTTTGAACAATTAGTTGCCGAACTTAAAAAAATCAATGTTGGTGTGATGTTAGATATGGTGCTTAACCACTGTTCCACCCAACACGAATGGTTTCAAAAAGCACTTGCTGGTGATAAAAAATATCAACGTTATTTTTATCTGCGACCTACTAAAGCTGATGGCAGTCTACCGAACAACTGGCAATCTAAATTTGGCGGGCCTGCTTGGAGTCGTTTTGGTCAAAGTGAGCTATATTATCTGCATTTATACGACCCCACTCAAGCTGACCTAGATTGGCATAATCCTGATGTTCGCGCTGAAGCTAGTAAGATTGTGAACTTTTGGCGTGAAAAAGGCGTTCAAGGCTTTCGATTTGATGTTATCAACGTTATTGGCAAAGATCATGAACTAATTGATTCACTTAATCCAACTCAAGAAAAAGCTTTGTACACTGATACTCCGGTCGTTCATCAGTATCTTAAAGAACTAAACCAAAATAGTTTTGGTCAAGATAAAGCGATTATTACAGTTGGTGAAATGTCATCCACTAGCATTGCAAACTCTATTGAATACACACGACCGCAAGAACATGAACTATCAATGGTTTTTACCTTTCATCATCTAAAAGTGGACTATAAAAACGGTCAAAAGTGGTCTAACATGCCCTTTGATTTCATGAAGTTAAAATCACTACTGACATCCTGGCAATTACACATGGATCGTGGTAATGGTTGGAATGCCCTTTTTTGGAATAATCACGACCAACCTTGGGCTTTAAGTCGCTTTGGCGATACCGGTAAATATCGAATAAAATCAGCGCAGATGCTAGCTACCGCACTTCATTGTCTACGCGGTACGCCTTTTATCTATCAAGGTGAAGAACTCGGCATGATTAATCCCGATTACAAGTCAATTTCTGATTATGTTGATGTCGAATCCTTGAATGCTTATAAAGAACTATTGCAGCAAGGAAGAACACCGCAAGCAGCTTTTAACTTAATCAAAGGTAAATCTCGTGATAACTCGCGTGTTCCTATGCGCTGGGATGCCTCGACAACGGCCGGATTCACTAACAGTACCCCTTGGTTACGACCAACTAATCAAGCCGAAATTAATGTTAATGCCGAACTAGCACATGGTGAAATCTTTACCTATTACCAAAAACTAATTGCGCTTAGAAAAAAATACCGACTCATTTCACAGGGCCATTTTATCCCCTTGCTGGAAGACAATCGGACTGTTTTTGCATATGCCCGCTGCCTCACCGATTCAAGCGAAAAAGTCTTTGTCTTTAACAACTTCTATGGTACTGACACAACTGTTAAGCTTCCAACTAAGTGTACAGAACAAAAAGGCAAAACTTTGTTGAGTAATTACCCTAATAATTTAGATGAATTACCGCAAGAGTTACACCTCCGCCCCTATGAAAGCTTAGTTTGGTATACTTTATAGCTAATTGTCAGCACTAAGTATTTGCGTTAGAATAGGAGTGGAAAGTAAAAACACAGTTCGGTTGGTAGTCCGGACATAGCAGATAGCTATCAGTAACCTGCCTCCTTGGTTGTCCTTCTTTCTTAATTAACTTTAAGGAGGTAGTCTAATGGATACCATTAAAAGTTCATTGACTATTGTATTTGAACCACCATTTTACAAAGCTATTTTTGAGCGTTCTTTTGATTCCGTTTATGAAGTTGGACAACTTAATCTAGGTCCGGCTGAACCTAAAACGCGCGATATTTATCATTTAGTGAATACTTCTTGGGCAAAAATTCATTTTTTTCGCCAAGCAGATAGTTCTTTGGCATTAGCACCTACTAGAATCAATCCCAAGCGACGTCAACGTTTAGCCCGAAAAGCTATTGCCCATCAGTTGGGTACCAAAGCCCAAAGAGCTTTGCAAAAGCAGCGCGAAAGTAACAAAGTTGCCCATCAGCGGCATCTTCAACTTAGTAAACAAGCCAAGCAAGCACAACAGTTTTCTTTACGCCAAGCTAAAAAACTAGCGAAACATAAGGGCCACTAGTTTAAATATATTTTTACTCTTATAACTGCTGACTTATAAAAATACAGTAACTAACTCTTTAATTCAAGAGCTGGCTACTGTATTTTTTCATCATAAAGACTCATACTGACAATATGCTTAGTTTTTTAGCTAACTGCTGTATCAATGTATTCTTCGGTCTTTCCAATTGCATCAGATAACCATCGATACATTAAACACCATTAAATAAATATAAATAGGTACTCCAAATCATCATACTATAGAAATTTTCCACTCCAAACGATTGCGATTGATAATCGTAACACTTTCTTTATATATTCTGCTATCTGTAGCGAATATATAATGGTAGTCATATCAACTCCAATAAAAAACACTGGCAATATACGAAAAAAAGCATGATATTTGTTTGATTATACTCGTCTATTCCAAATTCTTTTGAATTTTAAACTAAAACACCGTTACTACAACATCTGTAATTGTTTCAACACCACTTTTATTCATTTTCTCCCTTACAATCTCAATCTTTTCATTAATTTGAGTAAGGGAATCTTGCTGTTGTTTAATATTTCTTTCTATTTATTTTTTACAACTCTACCCTGTCTATTAACATTTTCTTGCCCTTATAGATTACATCAACAAACATTTTTATCCTTTCCAAACTCATCTTTATATTTTTCAAACACTTAATCCTATTAATTCCACTTCAGATTTTCTTGAGCAAACTGCTAAACTCCGTTTTTATCCAATCTCCAAAAATCATATAAAAAATAGGTTTTTCGATAATACTTATTTCAACTATATTATATAATAAATATTTCTATATTTAAGATTTTGATATAAAATATCCCTTACTCAGGGTTGTTGTTCTATTTGCGGTGAAATTATGCTATTATAAATTTAATTATTATTTGCAACTGCTACTTGATAATCTCTCTCTTTAAAAACATAAAAATTCCACACCTAATTACTAATTATTTACTATTATAATAATTTAAAGATTGGGTTTACTTAGATATTCTCAATATAGCTATACACTAACAAAATCACAATAAAATTTAAAAACTAGGTAATATATATGAAACACATACTCTTAAAGTTAAGTTTTTCCACTTTAGCTTTTGGATATACGTCATATTAATTAACCTTTCATTTTTATTGTATACAGATTAATTTGCGGAACTGTATACTTAATTTGCCTCGTTTAATAATCTGTGCAATTCAATAAAACGGAGATATAATAATGGAAAAAGAATTTATAATTTCAAATATACTATCAAAAACAGATATATTAATTATCGGCGGATATGACTGTGGGATAAAACAGGATGATTATTTTGACATAGTTGATCCCAATTACAGTTATATAATAAATCCAGAAACTAATGAAAAAATAATGAGCATAAGAAGATTTAAATATAGAATGAAAATACAACAAATTTTTCAAAAAACATCGCGACTTACAACTCTTACTAAAGCATCATCGCACAGAGAATATATAACTACATCACCTAATTCTTTACATAAAAAAAAGGAAACTTTAAATATAAATTCCGACTCAAAAATTGAGGACATTTTCGCAAAATATTCATATAGTCCTGTATCCGTTGGAGACACTGTCTTATTAGCAAGATCATCTTTACGATCTAATAATTTTTAGTTTTATATGTTTGTATAATTATTTTACACTTTAAGTGTAACTCCAAAGCAAAATAAGGGACTCACACTGAAAATTCTCCCTTTTTAAGTTTGTCTATAACTTAAAAAAGGGAGAACTTCTATTATGAGTCACTATCAACGTCTTACTATAAATCACCGTGAAATTATATTAGAGAGTCTTGTTCAAAGTAAAACTATCCGTGAAATAGCTCGAAAATTAAACGGCATAAGAATAAAAATATCGGAAAATATTCACCTGATAAAACACAGAATGATTATAAATTTTCCAAAAGTAGGTGTAGACATAAAACAAGGCTTATTGAAGATCCATCCTTGTTTTAAACAAATTAAACATCTGTTCCTAGATTGTCAATGGTTGCCAGAAGAAATTGCACAACGATTATTGCTTGAAACAGGCGAAACAATCATAAGGTTTATCAACATTTATCGTGGAGTTTATGCAGACCCATTTGATAAACAAGGCCTAAGTCAAGGGTATCGTGGCGCTATTCGTAAATTACGTCATCGAGATAACACTCGTCATAATAAAAGTTATGTCGAAAAACAAGGTAAAATTCCAATCACTAACACTATTCATGAGCGTCCTGAAGCTGCCAATAAAAAGGCTGAACTTTGTCATTGGGAAGCTGATACCGTGACAGGTAAAATAGGACAATCTTGTTTAGTCACCTTTTGTTGATCGTAAATCACGATTTTTAATTGCTAATAAAGCAACAAAAAAGTTCAGAACCAGTAACAACCGAGTTGATGACAGCGCTTGAAAAAATTGGTAAAAGCAATCTTAAAACTATTACACCAGATTGAGGCAAAGAATTTCCAAAACATGTTCAGGTGACAGATTTGTTTTATATTCCTTTTTATTTTCCTGATACACATGCACCATGGCAACATGGGTCAAATAAAAATATCAATGGACGCTTACGTGAATACTCGCCTAAAGGACAAAGCCTAGATAACAAGACAAACGATGAAATTCAGGAAATAGTCAACAAATTAAATTTTCGCTCCAAAAAATGTTTGGATTGGCGAACACCGTATGAGGTTTTTTAGTAAAGTGTTGCATTTAATTTGATAATTCAAGACAAAAAACGACAGGCATTTTCTTACAAACTTATATTATTAATGAAAAAATAACGGAAGCTCAATATCTGCTAACAAACACCGATTTTACTTATTCTATCAGCTCTGAACTTCTTCATTTCAGTAATCAAAGTCATTTTTGCAAATTATTTAAACAATACACAAATTACACACCTAAAGAATTCAGATTATGGTTTTGAGTACTGTTGTAATAAAAAAATAGTTATTTTACGCTCTTTTTAATAAAAATATTAATGGCAGTTGCAAGATTCAGTCCTAAAGCATCGAATATTTCAATAGCTTGTTTTTATCTTTTGAATTTATTCTGACAGAGATAGAAACTTTCTTTTTTCAGCATATAACATAATTCTCACATCATGATCATAGTGCCACAAAGTACATATATTGTATATGTTTTAGATTACTATTTAACACTTACGCGCTTTTTCACTTTAGCAATCAAAGTCACTCCTATAAATAATTAATTCCATACTCAGCAATATGTTGTATAATAGCGATAACTTATCCCGATTGGAGTGTACATATTATGTTTACCTATCAAATTGACACTGAAGTTAGCTTAGCCTTGCCTAGACCCAAAATTGATTCGCAAACTCTTTTTGAAATTATTAAAGAAAACAGCCAAGATTTAGGCGCTTGGCTTCCATGGGCACCAAGCATTAAAACAGTTGACGACGAAGAACAATTTTTAACTAGTACTTTACAAAATTTTGGCACTTCTACTTCCTTAAACACAGTCATCTTATATCACGGTATCCCAGTTGGTATGATTAGCTTAAACAAGTTCACTGAATCAGGCCATATCACAGATATCGGTTATTGGTTAGGTTCACAATATGTTGGCAATGGAATTATGCATCGAGCTGTTACTGGAATCTGCGCTATTGCTTTTGAAGACTATCAAGTACATAAAGTTGAAATCCATGCCGCTATTGAAAACACTCGCAGCAATAATGTTGCTAAAAATGCTGGTTTCCACTTTGATGGATCACTTCGGGCAAAAGAACTGTTGCTTGATGGTTTCCATGATGAAAATTGTTGGTCACTGCTTGCTACAGAATGGGCTCAAAAGAACAATTCAAGAAATGAAAAAACGGTCTAAATTCTAAAAAAGCCCTCTAGTTTTCTTAATGTAACTAAAAAGCAAATAGCGGTAAATAAATTTTACTGTAAAATAAGCATAAACGTTCTTATTTATTTAAATGAATAGAATTTTTGTTTTACTATTTTAGCTGAAATAAAACTTAATTTTTCTAATTACAATGTATTTCATCTAGCAAAAATCAACTCTTAGTAACCCACTTGGGAAATTTTTAGGTTTGAAGAGTAAGCATATTTAGATAATTATGGTAAACTGACATTCTGACTACCAAAGAATTGCATTTCACACTGCTTAATCAAGGATGAAGCTTTTTTGTGTGAGTTTTAGATTTTTATTTGCACAAAATTGTGCTATACTACAGGTAGAAAAAGAAGCCTTGCTAGCAACAAGACTTCCTAAGCAGGCCGCTTTAAAGGCGGTGACCTTAGTTATAAAACGATGCTAAGTCGCCCTGTAACTGTCCAAAGTTATACAGGACAGCTTTTTTATTTGTCCTTTTTGTCGGACAAGACAGCCACTAACATGCCAAAGGCAATCGTCTGAAAAACACTCATTAACTGCGAACCCTTTCGAAAGATTCTTCCATGTTTCCATAGATATCACCTCATTAAGGAAAAAGACAGCCAACGCCCTTAAAACTTCTTGCATGTTTTATTATATATGAATGAAGCCATAAATTATATGATTTATTTATTATTACGTATGCGAGTTTCCTATTGTAACTATTTAAAAAGTACATTGCCAGTTTTTTCTGCGACAAGCGCTACAATGTCTAGGGAAATTTGTAAACTTGAAGAGTAAGCATATTTAGATAAACATAGTAAAATGACGTTCTGACTACCAAAGAATTGCGCTTCACACTGCTTAATCAAGGATGAAGCTTTTTTGTGTGAGTTTTAGATTTTTATTTGCACAAAATTGTGCTATACTACAGATAGAAAAAGAAGCCTTGCTAGCAACAAGACTTCCTAAGCAAGCCGCTTTAAAGGCGGTGGCAAGTTACGTTAGACTACATCATAGTCGTCCCATAACCGGTCAAAGTTATGTGGGGCGGCTTTTTTATTTATCCTTTTTGTCGGACAAGACAGCCACTAACATGCCAAAGGCAATCATTAGCGACAGCGTCTGAAAGACACTCATTAACTGTGAAACCTTTCGAAAGATTCCTCCATGTCCCCATAGATATCACCTCATTAAGGAAAAAGACAGCCAACGCCCTTAAAACTTCTTGCATATTTTATTATACATGAATGAAGGCACTAATTATACGGAATTTATTATTATATATCGGTGTAGTCAAATGAACCTGCTGATTGATCACAACACAAAGGCCGTCCTTTTTTAACGACCTTTGTAATCTTATTTGCCTAAAGTTCTTGTGAGCTCTAGTTCTAAGATCTTGCTGTGTGCAACATTATCAATCACAAAACCACCAACGTATAGCGCTTCTAATATCAATAGCACATCACAGCTTGTAAAAATAACCTTGGTCCTCTTCTTTTTTGTGAAGTCTTAAATATCGTTGGTCTTTGCCTAGTAGTTTCTTTTGTAATATCACTTTAGCTTTACTTATCCATTTGAACTGGAATCATTGCTTTAAGCATTTTTGAAAAAATAGTAATGCTTTTCGTTAATTTAGCTAGAGCAATTTTTTGAAAGTACTTCTCCAGTTTTCTATGCAACAAACGCTACAATGTCTGATACAACTTACAATATGGTTAGCGCAACTTTATCAATCGCAAAATCGCTAATTTAGATTTCCGCAAATTGATCAAAAGCCCACTCATCAGGCATTGAAAAGCCAAGATTTCCGAAGTAGCCAGTTGACATATCTAATACGTAAGCTTTATCAACTAAACCGGTTTTAAAAATTTTTTGGACTACATTTCTCATGCCATAAATTCTAACACCATAACCATTATGAAGTTACAATATCATAAGTAATATCCATTAAAAAACTTTTATTTACTTTACATTATTGTTTTTCAGCAATTATATTGTCTTTTAATCCTTGTAGTTCTGTAACAACTAACTGTTTCTGCTTAATTCCTAAGTCCAAACAAAAAAACTGATAGCGGTCGATTTTTTGTACTGCTAATTTTTCTCGTAAAGCTGTTAAAATTTGAACTTCACTTTTTTGTGTTGCTATTTCTGAATCAATTAATTCCAAACGTTCTTCTATAGTTAGATATTTACTATAAAACAGATGTGCCATAAAATCCCATTTTGTTTTTTTATCTTCAACTGGTTGCCGTAAGTATTGCTGAAAAGCAATTTTTCCCTTTTGAGTAATGGAATATACTTTCTTGTTAGGTTTTCCACTTTGGGTTATAGTCTCAAAGACCACCTTTTCTTCTTTAGTTAATTTATGCAAAATTGGATAAATGCTCCCGAAAGAAGCGTTATAAAAATTGGAAAGACTAGTTGTAAATTTTTCTTTTATTTCATAACCTGTAGCAGGCTTCTCTAGCAAAATGCCTAGAATAATATCACTACTTCTCATTATTTGGCCTCCTTAAAGATATTGGTTTAACTGGAATAAAGAAAAAGATTACCGCAATTACTAGAGCAAATGGTGCTGCATACAAATATAATTTAGTAAACGCCTGAACATACTCTTTCTTAATACGTTGCTGAATCTGCACTAGTGTGTTAGATAATTGTGTTAATAAATGATTAACCTTTTTAGTAATACTTTGTCTAATCTTCTCACTAATTTGAGGTGGTAATGTTGCGGAACTTATTCCTTTATCCTGTAAATATTGCTGATTAACAAGTGAATCCTTTTTGCTCATCAAATTATTACTAATATTTTGATGAGCTTCTTTGGTCTGATGATGGTTCAAATTCGTTTTTATTTTTTTAACAATATGTTTCTTTTCCGCTTTAGAAATGCTTATCTGTTCTATTTGATTACGAGCATAAGCTAATGAATTTTTTTTAGCATTTGCAATATTAAAGTTTAATCCACTAACGAACAATGCAACAGCCAAAACGGTCCCCAACTGTCTCAAAACCCCTATAACACTCTGTGAAGCAGTCAGTTGACTTCCTTTGAAACCAACAGTTGATAGAACACTAATAGGCCCAACAATAACACCATAACCGGCCCCAACTAAAAAACTATATCCAACATAAAGAGGATAATTTATGGACGTAGTTAAAGTTGATAATCCTAAATACCCAAGACTGATTAGTAAAAAAGCCAAGTGCTAATAGTTTCTTAGGATTGAGACGTCTAACAAGCAAACCCGCCATTGGTGATAAAACAAAAATCATTGCAGTGGTCGGAGTAACAAGCAAAGCTGATTCAAAAGCTGTTTTTCCAAACATGTTAGTTAAGAAAGTTGGCATAATCACCATAAAACCAACCAACAATAACTGTCCAAATAAGGTTGCCGTTGATGCAAGATCGAAATTAGTATTTTTAAATAATTTAAAGTCAATCATTGGAACCTCAACATGATGTTCCCGGATAATAAACAAAGTGACTGCAACAATAAAAATTGCTAACAAACTATAAATTGGCCAACTAAATCCCCAATAACGCAGTTGAATAAGTGCCATCGTCAATGAGAAAAGAGTAACCACAGTTAGTCCTGATCCTAGCCAATCAATCTTACTTTTTTCAAGTGGTAAATGATTAGGCAGTGCATAAACACTAAGTATCAAAGCAATAATCACAACAGGTGCATTAATTAAAAAGATCCATCGCCATCCCATATATTGAGTGATCAGCCCTCCCAATGTGGGCCCAAAAGCAGACGCAGATCCCTGAGTAATTCCTACAAAAAGAGTTGCTTTTCTTTTAAATCGGTCAGGTTGAGTCGAGATAGCTAAATCCATGCTTAAAGGAAAAAGTACAGCTGCACCAAAGCTTTGAAGAATTCGACCGCAAATTAGTAAAGCCACATTTTGGCTTAAACCACTACATACTGAACCAAGTGCAAATAATAGTAATGCACCAATATAAAAAGCTTTCTTTCCATAAATATTAGCTAATTTCCCCAATGGAATACAGGTTGCAGCAAAAATAATTGTATAGGCATTTAAAGCCCATGATACAGCAGTTAACGATGTATTTAAACTAGTTTGAATTTCTGGCAGTGCAATATTCATAATTGTCGTATCTAACATAACTACAAAAATCCCCAAACACATTGCCAATAAAGAAGTTTTTGATTTTAAATTTTCCAAGATTCCCCTCCAAAATATTCTTTATGAATTAAGTTTATATAAATATAATTCATATAAACTTAATTGTCAAGAAGAGAAACTATTAAAAATTTTAAACAAAACACTGATACCCCTAATCTACTGATAACACAAGAATTGTATTTGAAAAATAATTTAAAAGCGGTTATTCATAATCATTCGTCAAAAAAATGGTATCAATAGAAGAAATATTCTATCAATACCATATAATGTAACGGTTACAACTGCATAAGAAGCAACAGATGTTGATTCTTGATTATACAGAGCTTTTATTAAACTAAAGAGAAAAATATCTTATTTATTGTTTTTAAAGAATTTGGTACATCTCATAGGTTTTGAATCGAACATCTTCGATAAAACTACATGTCACAATGTTATCATCAATTATCAAAACTGTTTCATCTTCATAGCTATCCCAATTAGCTGCTACACTTAGATCCGTTAATTTCTTGTTATCTTTCCATTTTGCTAAAGGATTGTTTTTTTCGATTATTTTTAATGCTCTATTCCATTCTTGTTTTCTTGGAATATTTAGATTCATATTTTGCCAATTGATTGTTTTTCTCATGTTGTATTCCCCCTCAACTAAAAACAAATCTTCAGCGAATTCTTCTAAATCAACTTCCTCTTCTTCAGACAAATTCTCACGTCTAGAAATATAGTTATCATATTTTTTTAAATCATCAATACTATAATCGTAGTGATTTCTTAATTCAAGAATGATATATGCAAATATATTTTCAAACACATCATTCATAAGATTACTAAAAACGTAACCCACATCAAAAAAATCTCCGTTAGATGTTAAAAAATCTCCATCTTGTTTGTGTAAAGATTCAAGCATATCATCTTTAACAAAGCTAAATATATTCGAATACTCCGGTTGGTTCTTAATTGCTATTTCAAATTGTGTATCAATTTTTTGTGTTTGCTCTTTAACCTTTTGCTTTTTAGACATTATCTTTTTTTCATTTTCCCTTCGCAAATTGCCGTTTTCAATAGCTTTATCAACGGCTAATTTAATCGCTTCAAATTCATTAAGATTGTTACTCCAGCCTTTTTCAATACATAGTTCAATATATTCAAAAAAACTACATTCTTCATTGCTTTCATCTGTCAAATAGTGTTCTGAAATTTCATAATCACCTATTTTTTTACCATTCTTAGTCGTGTTAACATATTTTTTTAACAGCTCATTGGGTTCAAAGTCTATATCATTAAAAAATTCATTTATTTTTTTCATTCTGCTTACTATTACCTCTTTTAAAAATACCAGTTTTCCAAGCCACCTTTATGCTTCTGTCAGTTTATTTGATTAATAATTAATTTTATTAGAAATGTCACGCAACACTAAAACACTTCTCTTGATATCAAGTCTTACTATTAACATAAAAACATTGTACAGTCCGTCATAATTTAGTTGGGCAGTATATTTTTAACAAAAATTAAATTGTTAAATTTGAAATCTATCATTTCGTTATTTAGCTTGCTTTTAAATCTTCTTTTTCATCACATGTATATATAATATATATATGCTTACAAAATGTCTATAACTTTTATTAATTAGATTTTTCTAAATAAAGAAAGAATTTGATTATACCAAACAACATTAAAAAAGCCAAGATACAGTTAACGAATTCTGTATCTAAATCGATGATGCTAGTATGAGTTTATAGACATGATCTGGTAGAGTTTTAAAATATACCACTTATGAAAAAAAGAAATATACCGTTGATTTAAAAAAGACAATCGTCGACTTATATAACAACAGAACTTTAGTTACCGAACTAAAAAGCGAATATGGTCTGTCAAATGCAACAATTTATAACCGGACAAAACTTTACACAAATGATGATGCCGCTGGGCAAACCAAAGCAGATGTCTTAGACTTACAAAAGCGATTAGCTCAGCTCGAAGGTAAGAACGATATTTTAAAAAAGCATTGTCCACTGTTTTTCAAAAAACACGACTGTAGATTTATGCCTATAAATTTTAAAGGTAACTTGTGAAACTCAGAAAATATCTAAGGAAAATTTGATTCTTCATTCAACTATGGATAGCAATACGTTTAATTAATCCCTTAAACAGCTTGGAATCAAACATTCTTACAGCCGAAAAGGCTGTCCTTATGACAACGGAACCATTGAGTCATTTCATACATTCTTGAAAAAAGAGGAGATCTATTTACACACTTATAAAAATTTTGAAAGCGCAAAAATAACGCTATTTCAGTACATCGAAGCCTTTCACAACAATCATCGCATTCATAGTAGTTTAAATTGTTTGGCACCGAATATGTTTGAACAACGACAATTTACTGCCTAAATTTCAGTCGAAACTATTATGTTTCTTTGAATTCGTAATTAATTGTTTCAACAATTCTACCAAAAGGTGTCCAAAAACCTGACTCAGATCCACGAATACTTAGATAAAAAACATAGAAATATCTTACAACGCAAGTATTAAAACGAGCATTGTAAGATATTCCTATGAACACTTCTATTCCGCTAAAACTTCAGTATATCACAATTTTAAAGTTACTTTAGTTTGTTTTTCCCACAAGAATTATCTCTTTTCAAATTAGTATTTTGTAATCCTTTTGGGTTTTAATGAAAATAACAGGACAATGCATCTATCTAATACCTCTATTTTAACTAGCTATAATAGTCTTAATCCATGACGTAATATTACAAAACATTACACCTATATAAATAATTACCTATTATGATGATTCCTTCACTAATTAAAAGAAACTATTTAGCTACATATTGATACATATCTCCAGACTGTATAAATTTTACTGGTACTTTAGTTTTAGCTGCATCAAGAATGTAAGTAGTCATATATCTCATTCCCGCCTCTTCCATGTTAAAATGACCAATTGCTATAATAGATTTATTTCTATCTAGTTTGCTTGTATCAAAAATATATTCACTTAAAGTAAAGTCAATTAGTTCAAGTGTTAAGAATAAGTCATAATTGTCTTTCTCCGCTTTTGTAATTTGTAACTTGGCATCCGACAAAATATGATTTGGAACTGCAATTTTTTTCACCTTACTATCTAAAGATCCAATAATTTTAGCTCCATTCAAATTAAATTTTCTTATCAATAAATTTGCAACTTCAGCTGTCGTAACTTCTTTAGGCAAATTAAATGCTATTAGCGCATCATTATCTGATATAATATAATTTTCCCATTTCAATTCTTTAGCAAAGCCATAAAAAATACCATCCATATAATTTCCATTTTGCATCGGTATTCCTGAATGTACATAATCATGATTTCTCCAAATCACAATATTTGATTCTTTTAATAATTTACTTTTCTCTAAATAAGTTTCATTCTGCGTCCTATTTAACCAATCTGTATAATCGCCATGATTCCAAAATAAAGCCTCATGACAAATAATTAGATTAGCTCCCAATTTAATAGTTTTTTTTATAACATCAATAGAAGCCCAACATGTAGTAATAATCCCTGTACACTCTTGTTCTGTATTTCCAAAAAGAATTTGATCACGAGTAGTTTCAGGGTCAATAATCTTCCCCCATAGTATTCCTTGATGATATGCTTTTATGTTACTAATAATTGATTCTATTTTCATATTTCATCCTCCTTATATATATTATTTATAAGTTCTGTTTTTAATTTATGATTGGAAATCTATTATTATATCGCCGATCTATACAACTTATCAAAATATAGAACATTGGCCTAGAATCAATATACTGAATTCCAGTTCCATTTTCATTGAATCCGTGTACTAAAGGAAGATATAAAGTAATATCAGCGTTTTTTAAAATTTCAGCTTCTACGTTCATCGTAACTAAAGCAAATGTAACATCACTTTTAGATGCTCTTTCAAAAATATATTTATAATTATCAGCATCTGCTGATGCAGAAAATATTATCACAAGATCTCCTTTCTTTAATAGCAGTGGCAATTTATTAATGATAATCTTATCAGTAATTGAATCTACAAGTATTTCATGGGTAAGCATCAAGTACATTAAATGCTCCGCAGCGAGTCCTGAATGTCCTAAACCAACTGCAATTATACGTTCAGCATTACGCATAGAATCAATTAGCTTATCAATTTCTTTTTCTACATCAAAAGTAACTATTTCTTTTAAGGATTCAGAAAATGTTGATATCAATCCATCAAGAAATACCGACTTACTTATTTTTTTCTCTTCTTTTTTATGTTCAGTTATATAACCTTTTATTTGAAATGATAATTCACTATACCCAGAAAACCCTAATCGTTTAGAAAGTCTAATTAAGGTTGCTGGTGATGTGTTATATAATTCGGCTGCTTTTTTTATTGGTTCATTAGCTAAGGGATGTAAATTAACTAAAATTTTATCAGCAACTACATATTCTGCCTTAGTCATATTAGCATGATATAATTCTATTTTTTTAATAATATCCATATTTTTACTCCTCAAAAATAGTTCCCATAAAAAATTATAATAATCTTTCTATATAATAGATTATCACATTAAGAAAAAAATTTCAAAAAAAAAAAATGTTGAAATTTGTTTCTAAAACGTTTACAATATGATTGATTTAAATACTTAATCTAATATCAACTTACTAAAGGAGGATTTCTAATGTCAGAGAGCAATACTAGACTTACTAATTTGATTCAAGAAAAAGTAACCCCTATCGCTGTTAAAATTGGCAACCAAAAATATTTAGCTGCTATTCGCGATGGAATGACTTCAATTATTCCTTTAACAATTATTGGTGGCTTCTCTGTTTTGCTGGCTTCACCACCTGTACCAACAGGTTTGAAAGCTACAAATTTTTTTTACAGTTTCTTGCTTAGCTGGCAAAGTTGGGCAACTGCAAACTCAAATATTTTAACAATCCCTTATGATTTAACGATCGGTCTTTTAGCTCCATATGTATTAGTTGCTATCACATATTATTTGACTAAACGCTATAAAATGAACATGATAACTAATCTTATTAGTGTTCTATATATATTTTTTATTGTTGCCTCACCTACAACTACTATTAAATCAGTAGAATATCTTCCTCAAACCGATTTAAGTGCTCAAGGAATGTTTGGAGCAATGGTTATTGCTATTGTTGTCATTGAAATTAATAGATTTTTTATAAAAAATAAATTAGTAATAAAGCTACCTTCATCAGTTCCTGAAGGCGTTGCAGCACCTTTTGAAGTCTTAACACCAATGATTACTTCAACTATTTTATTCGTCATATTAAATGCTATTTCTATTAAATACACCAAATCCTATTTAGTTGGTATTATATATTTATTATTCAAGCCATTTACTAATGTAAGTGACACATTACCTGTAATTCTATTATTAGCTATTATTGCTCAAACATTATGGTTTTTTGGCATTCATGGCGATAACATGATTGGCTCAATTGTTACACCAATTACCACTCTTAACATTGCATTAAATTTAAAGCAATATCAAAGCGGGCATGCAATGACCCATATATTCGCAGGAAGTTTTTATACGGTATGGGGCGGTTGGATTATTTATCCTGCATTTTTACTTGCTATGATTTTATTTGCAAAATCTGCAAGATTACATTCATTGAGTAAACTAGCTCCTCCAGGAACAATATTTAATATAAATGAACCTTTGGTTTTTGGAATTCCTACCGTTTTAAATCCGTATTTCTATATACCCGGAACTATTTGCATAATTATTAATCTAACAGCAGCCTATTTACTAACTTCTCTTGGAATACTTGGTAAGTTTTATATATATGCTCCTTGGACAACCCCTGGCATTATTCAAGTATTTATATCTTCTATGGATTGGAAAAATATTGTTCTTTGGATAATTCTGTTTATCATTGACTTAGTGGTAGCAATTCCATTCGTACGTATGTATGATCACCAACTCCAAAAGGAAGAACAAGTGATTAAAAACTAGATTTAACTATTCAATCAACTAAAACCATTTAATAGTTAGTTTTTTTTAAAACTGAATAATTTAAAAGCTCTAAGCCTTCTCTCAACTAAAGAATTGAGAGGAGTTTTTTTCTTTAATGTAACAATTATACAGTGAATAACTTTAAAATTACCTATATAATTATTGGGATTTTTTGATTTTGAATAAACATTTACTATTCCTATGAGTACATATTATAATACCTTAATATCGCTAATTAAGATTAAAAAATTTCTATTTAAAAACAAAACAAAAAGCATTTAATTCGAGCGATATCACCCGACAGAATTAATGATTATAACCTATAATAAGAGTAATTTAGCTTTTTAAAAACAATTCCGAAATAAGATTCATATATAAGTTTTGTGTATAGTGAAGTACTATTTAATTTTATGCTATTATATATTCAACTAAATTCACTTTACGCTTAGAAAGCAACTATATTGTCTACTATACTTTTCTTACGTAGGTTATTTATATAATTAATTAAAATAAAAATATTTATTTACACCTGTCATTTATATTAACATTTTTACGCTTATATTGTTATTTATAACTGTTTCTAGATAGTGTCAACTTTGTGTGGGTAAATTTTTAGAGAGCCTGTTTCGCTGCTTTTTGTAATTGCGATCTTTATTTTT
>NZ_JAIULA010000032.1 GCF_024160875.1 Ligilactobacillus ubinensis
AGCAAATAGAGCGAGAAACCCAAATTCGGTTTCTCGCCCTATTTATTTGTGTAGAGACTAGTTATGTCACAGCCTCGCCTTTTGTCTTAACTTTTTAACATCTATCTAACTGGTATTTGTTAAAAGCTGGTAGATGGTCATCAATTATAGTAGCAATGCTAAATTATTTATTAAATTTAATATTGGAATTCAATGCTATTTAAGACAGGTTTATAATTAATACTATCAGTACTTATTGAATCGAGGCATAGTAGATGTTCCCTAATTTTTTATCAAACACTTTTTCATCTTTGCAATCACGAAATTTTAGAAACTTTTGGCTAGGCCAATGTATCTCGGTTATTGGCACTTGGGTACAAAGAACAGCTCAAACTTGGTTAGTCTATAAAATGACTAATTCTGCACTTTTAGTTGGGATTTTAAGTGCATGCCAGTTTATTCCTATTTTATTGTTAACTTTATTTGCTGGCACAATAATTGACCGATTTCCTAAGAAAAAAATTTTATTACTTACTCAAAGCGGTTTTTTGATTCTTGGTTTAATTATGACATCACTAGTTTTTTTTAATTTAATTAAATATTGGGAAATTCTGCTAATTGCTATTGGCTATGGGATTCTTCAAAGTTTTGATACACCAACTAGGCAGGCATTTGTTTTTGAATTAGTTGGTCCAAAGAATTTATTAAATGGAATTTCTTTAAATTCTTCAGTTTTTAATTTAGCTAAAATTATTGGACCATCAATTGCTGGGGTCTTAATGGCAAATTTCAGTATCGTCTTTTGTTTCTTAATTGATGCTTGTAGCTATAGTGCTGTTTTACTTGGTTTATTTTTCATAGATAATCTTCCAGCAGTCGCACCTGCAAACCATAAAAATATTTTCAGAGAAATTCAAGTTGGAGTTAAATATATAACCAAAGAACCTGCTATCCGTCTAAGCGCTGAAATAATGTTGGTTATATGTACACTAAATTTTAATAATAATGTTATTATTCCAGTTTATGCTAAAACAGTTTTGCATGCGGGAGCGCAAACATTTGCTAACTTACTATCAGCTGTTGGTGTAGGCTCACTTATTGCAGCTTTTATCATGAGTTACTTAGCTAAAAACGGTAAAAACCAAAGATTGTATCTTGTCATAATAATAGGATCTATTTTAAGTCAAACGTTAATGTTGTTTGTTCACACATATGGTTTAGCATTATTGATGATGAGTTTGGTGGGCTTTTGCAACATGATATTTCTTAATCAATCAAATGCAGCCTTTCAATACTCTGTTCCAAATGAACTTCGTGGAAGAATAATGAGTGTTTATGTTCTTTTGAATCAAGGTACAACCCCTATTGGAAGTCTATTTGTTGGAAGTTTAATGGATGTGACATCAGGACTATGGGGATTTCCCGGATGTGGAATATTAGCGGGAGTACTAATGCTTCCAATAGTTCTAGAACACAAGCATTTGCTAAAACAATGGTTAGTAAAAAATGAATAATTTTTCCAAGCCAATTATTCATTTGATAAGTAAGATTTAAGTTTATTTGCTGTTTGTTCTACAGTTAACCCCGTCACATCAATCTTAATTGAGTTTATATTGTTATAGAGTTTTATTCGTGAAAGAGCATTTTCTAAATTTTCTTTTTCCCGGATTCCGCTATTTACATCACTCAAAAAGCGCTTTGCTAACTCTTTTCTAGAAGATATCAGCGAGAAAGAGTAAAAATTAAAACTACCATCTAATTTAGCTAATAGTTCATCAATTATTTCTTGTTGATGCATTACCCAAACAAAAACAATGTTCTCTATTTTACTATTTTTTATAAAAGAATTTAAAAGAAAACAAATATTTTTTTGAACCATTTGTTTATTTTCATCATTTACAACAAATGGATTTAAATACCAACACCAATCTCCATCTAAAAAAGCAGCATTGTCTAAAGAATGTTCTACTAAATATTTTCCAATAGTAGTTTTACCAATACCCATTGGTCCGCCAATAAAAATTAAATTTTTCAAAAATGATTGCTCCCTTCTGTGTGCTCTTAAGTTTGCTAATTAAGTCGTGAGAAAAGATCGTTACTTTAATTAATCTCCTGTTTTAAGTTAACTTATAAAGTTGGTAGCCTTACATTTAAACTCCGGCAATCAGCTAGTAAAAAAACTAACAACTTTTTTGCCTGTCCTCCTAATTAAGAAAAAAGCGACCACAATCGGCCTCAAATATTCTATCTGTAACCGATTATGGTTGCTAGCTTTCGTAAAGCTTTGCAATCTTCTAAACTGAGATATTTCAACTGAACTTTCTCCATTCCCAGTCCTTTTTTAATTTGCCAACTAAAATGTCCTAGCTGTTTAGTCTTTAACCACCAAGTTGTCCGAATCTTCTGACATTGAACTTTGTTTTGTGGTGTAATCAACGTTTTCAAGTTAAAACCACTAACTTTTTTTAAATAAAGCAATTGATTTCCAATCATTCCAGCAGCCTGATGATAACTACTCCACCAAGTGCGCCAGATTAACAGCAGACCCAAAACTGCAGCTGCTATACCTAAATATAAATTTAGCCAAAAACCTGTAATGAACATAACTGCAGCAAACAAAAAAGAAAAGCGTAAAAATAACCACCGTGGACCTTGATTTAAGTTCTCCAATTTAGCTTCTGTTAGGTGCCATTCCGGCAATAAGTGCTGCAGAGTCGCTAAAACTTGTGGCTGAGCAATGATAGGTAAAAGGTAAAAAGTATCATCATCAACTGTATCGTCATTTTCATTACCTTTACCAGCTGCTAAAATCAGTTCTACACTGGCTAATTTTAACCAAACTCGAAAAAAGTTCTGCTTAATTTGAATTGCTTGGATTCGGTGCAGTGGAATCGTTAAAGTACTACGAGTAAATAGCCCCCGTTCTATAAATAAATCATCATTTTGACGCCAGACTTTGAAATGGTAGTAGCAGACATAGTTTTTAAATAAAGTTGCTAAAATAACTAATCCAACTAAAAGTAGCACACCAAACAGCAGGCTGATAAAACCACTTAAAATTAATATCTCTAAGCGACTTTCCAACAACTTTTTTGGCAGCCAACCTTTTAACGAATCAAAAAAGAATACCCAAGCGATTAACATCATAAAAACACTTTGATCAGTTAGAGAAAACCGCCATATATCGCGCGTTGTAACTTCAAATTGCGGACCAAAAGGGTGCGGCTTAGTCGCTAAAGTTTGGTCTCTTTCACCTTGTCGTAATGCTGTCAAGTGGTCATAAACTATTTCTTTCACTGCTAATAATTTAACATTTTCAGCCGTTGTTCCGGCAGTTTCAATAATCAAACTTATGATACCAAGTGGCTTAAACACAAACCATACTTGGCGTTGAAGTGACTGAATACGATTATAAGGTACAATTAATTGTTTTTTGATGAACAAGCCCTTTTTAATTACCAATTGATCTTGTTCAAACCGGTACTTAAAAAATAGCCACTGATAAAATGCATTGCCCAAACACCAGAACGTTACGCCACAAAATAGCAAAATCGCGTAAAAATATTTATGTACTAAAAATAGTGTAACCGTTAAAAAATAAATGGTAGCCTGTTTTTTTGCGGTTATAAAAGATTGCTGCAAAATCATCAAAGGATGGAGACGATAAAAGCTAGACATCTTCATTCACCACCCGCAACAAATTGATAATTTTCTGGCGTAAGTCATTTGCCTCAGTTAAACGCAATCCAGCTAATTCATGGGTTGTAGCAGCTGTATGGATTTTCAAAGCAGCTAATTTTTGCCAACGCAAAAGTGGTCCTTGTTCAATCTCAACGTGCTGAATCCGAACAATTGGAACAAAAGTTGTTTCACGGAAAATAAAGCCCTTTTGAATGGCAATCTCCGTTTCGTTAATTTCATAACGACTGAATTTAAAACGATAGGGAATCAGCAAAACTCCTAGAATTAAAGCGATTAGCACTAATCCTAATAAAATTATTCCTATTAAATTTAGCCAGCTGAGGTGAAAAAAATACGTGCTCAAAATCCAAGCTACCAAAATGATAGTCGTTAAAACAATAAAACCTAATATTTCATCTACAAGCCAAATTGCCTTAATTCTAGATGGTAAACTTTTAGCAAGCAGTGGATAGTCATCTCTTTTCATTTTAAATCCTTCCTTTTTCCAAATTATATTATTCGATTTTTTAAGTATATCTAATTATGAGCAAATAAGTTTATTTTTTTAACTTAGTTGACATTTCAAGTATAATAATTATTTGATTATTAATCAATTTAGCGATAAGAACATTCTTTTTCAATTTAATCACTTTGAGATGTTGCTTCTCATCTCTAACCATTATTATTTGGGTATTTACAAAATTTATTGTACCTAATATACACAGTCATACATACTCATGATGGCAATAGAATACGATCCAAATAATTCTCCATTTAGTATGTAGGTTTGATTGTTGATACAGCAATATCAAGATTATTAGTTTACTAAAGATTGTGGTTATCTTGGTGATAGTAGTATTTGTAATTATCGTATTTTAATTAATCTAATACTAGTTCTACTTTGATTCTATCTGGGTCTTCTACATAAAGTGCATAGTGTTTTTTACCACCAGCATATGGGTAACGATTTTCATATAATTCTTTATAATTTAGATTATGTACCTCAGATTTTATTTGTAAAAGGCTTTGTTTATCAGAAATAGAAAAAGCTATATGATTTAGACCAACGTGCGTTCTATTATAGGATGGCGTTATTTTATCCTGACTAACTTGAACAAGAACAATGTAGCTTTGTGCATCTTTTCGATAACTTATACCTTGTAACCAAGTTTGATAGACGGTATAACCTAAATGCTTAACTAACAGCCATTCCCAAAATTTTTTTGAGGCAGTCAAATCACTGACATATAGTTCAATATGATGAATCATTCCGTTTGTTGTCAAAATAGTTTCGCCTCTTTCATATATTTAATTAACATTACTAACAATGCTTCAAGCTATCTACAGTGATAATGCGAAAAGTATTTGCATTAATAGTGATTCTGATACTATCAGTATAGTCATACAGATAGTAGTTTTTTCCAATATGTTCAATTTTGGTAGTTGCTAGAATAGCTTTCCTTATTAAATTTTCAATTTCACTAACAGATAAGTTACGCTGTAATTTTTTATTTATTCTAAGATATACTAGTTCTGTATAACAAAGATGCTTAAGAATATTTTGAATTAAGTCTTGCATAGTCCCCTGGTCTCCCTGCTTTATAAACATTATTTCTATACGTTGAAATTATGTCGATTAACTTCTTTAGTTGCCATTTTGATCAGCTATGACTTCTTCCAAGCCATTTTCGATATTTTTTATCAAAAGGTGGTAGTTTTCTTTTTCATTCTTATTATAAGGATCTGTTTGTGTGTTATATAAAAAGCTTTCTTTGCTTAATTGCATAATAATAGTTAGTAACCTATGCCGCTTATCTTCTAAGCCTAAAACGGAAGTTGTTCCTTGAATGATAGTGATTAATGCCGAAAGTATCGAAACAAGCAACAGTAAATTGACATTTTTTTCCGATAAGCTAATTATTATAGGAATAGCTGCTGATAGTATCAACTTAATAATGTTTGCAGAATGTATACAGATACTATATAGTTTTACTTTCTTAGTTAGTTTCAAAATTACTTTTTTTAGATATTCTTCAATGTTTTGATTATTCATATTTCCCCCTCAAATTTTAACAGTTCACTATGTTTGATTCGCTTACAATCAATTATAGAAATCCCGTTTTTTATTAGAATTAAAAGATTGTGGGTGATATCGCCAAAATAGATATTTGATAAAGCAACTATTCTAAGCTTACACTAATATTTATAAACGACAATATTTTTGTATTGAAATTAATTTAATGTGAGTTTAATATTAGACTACACTAATAATTTGAGGTGATAGGATGGATTGGAATGCAGAGGACTATGATAGCAAGCATGACTTTGTATTTAAATATGGAGAAGCGTTATTAGATTATCTACCTTCTCAGCCAAATAAGATTCTTGATGTTGGCTGTGGTACAGGAGAATTAACGGCACAGATTTCAGCAAAGAATTACGATGTTACAGGCGTTGATCAGTCAAAGAATATGATAGATAAAGCAAAAACTAATTTCCCAAACATAAATTTTATTCAGGGTGATATTTTAAAATTAGCATTTGAACCTGAAACATTTGATACTGTATTTTCAAATGCTGTTTTTCACTGGATTACTAATCAAGAAGAATTAATTGAAAAAATACATACTGTATTGAAAAAAGATGGTTTTTTAGTTTGTGAATTTGGAGCTAAGGGAAACATTGCTACTATAAGTACGGCTTTTGATGCAGAGTTACAGCAATTAGATAAGCAATATCAGTCACCATTTTACTTTCCAAGTGTTTCGGAATATGTGACGCTTTTGAAGAAACATCAGTTTAAGATTATTGAAGCATATGATTATTCTCGTCCTACTCCCTTAAAAAACGGTCATTCTGGTCTACGAAATTGGGTTAAACAATTCTTTGCGGCTGATTTGGAAGAAATAGATAATCCCGAACAGATACTGAATCATTTAGAGAGCACTTTAAAAGACAAACTTTGGAAAAAAGATTATTGGCAAGCGGACTATCAGCGAATTAGGGTTGTTGCTCAAAAAATTTAAATCCGGATTTCTTATTGAGTTATACGCTAAAACCTTTTTCATCTATACAACTAGACCTTGTGATTTATTCTCATGGATAATCAAAAACAGCAAGAAAAAATTATTAACTATTTTTTCTGCTGTTTATTTTTTATGCCCCAAAATATTGATTCCTTTAATCAGAAATCTTTTTTAATTGTGATCGCCAATAGATATACATGAATACTCCTAGTATACTACCAGCAATTAAAGCTTTTAAATACCCTCGAAAAGATAAAATTCCGATGATATAAGGAATATGGTAAAAATACCAATCTAAGAACCTCTCTACACACCAAAAATAAATAGTCATCATAGCCCCTCGTCTAAGAGCTCTTCTTTTGATCCTATTTAATTTTTGAGAATAATTTTCCGCAATAACTTCTTGATTATTCAAATTTAATCGCTTCATTGCTATTGCAATATAGCCAACTACAACAACAAGAGAAAATAAAATATTAACTAAAATGAAAATTGATAATGTCATTTGAGAATCATTTAAACTAACAAAAGAAACAAACAAGTTAGATACAATGGTATATGAAAACAAAATTAAGAAAGCATTATTCCCTATACGATCAATTTGTTGTAACTTATATTCGTCCAAAACACCCTCTACACCATAAAAGAGTTTTATTATTTTTAACATTAATTTATTAGGCCTATACATATTAATTACCTCCAAATAAACTATTCAAATCTGTATGTAGCACCTTAGCAATTTGTTTACATAAATTCAAAGAAGGATTATACTTGTCATTCTCAATGAGACTGATTGTTTGCCTGGCTACATTAACTTTATATGCAAGTTGTGTTTGTGTAAGACCTTGGTTCAATCTATAAGATTTTACTTTATTCAAGACAAATCACCTCACTTCAAACTTATCGCGCAATATATATATTACATAGCTAGTATAGTTAAAAGATACTTTTTTGTCAATTATATATGGCAAAAAATAAAAAGTATTTTATATAAGCTGTTTAAATTTTCCACTTGACCTCTCAGGTAAATTATATTTAGCAGCTATTTTCGAAGCACTGAGGCTACTATTCAAATATGCTGATACAACTCTTTTTAAAGCTATTATTATTTAGTCATAAAAAAGTACTTCATACTCATTAGATTTTTTGTCTAATGAGTATGAAGTGCTTTAAAAAGTCACAGTTTTTTTATTACTTAGTGCCAAAATGTGTACCCAAATGCAATTAATTGTGCTTAATATCGTAATCTAGAAATATCCATTTGTTTTCTAGTTAAATATCTGTTGCCCTACTTTTTATGATGCTGATGCTGTTAAACTGACACTACTATTGCCAGTTATTGGAGAATTATATTATACATAAATCATCTTATAATAAACTACCAAAACATACTAAATAGCTCATTTTTGATTTTACATCATATGACCTAGAAAATAACCAATAGCAAGTAAAAAAAAGCCGCTTAAATAACTTAAGAACATATATATGATCCCTATCCGAATTTTTTTATTATTAAATAGTCCTATTATTTCAGTATTCAGAGTTGAAAAAGTTGTAAACCCACCTAGAATACCAGTTCCTAAAAAAAGATAATAATTTGCTGGTAAATCAACTCCAAATAACAGACCTAACAAAAAAGAACCAACTAAATTAATTATGAAAGTTGCTAGTGGCCAATTATAAATAAATCTTTTTTTGATTGCAACAGTAAATTCATACCTAAATAATGAACCAAGTGCTGCACCTATCCCAACTAAATATATCAATATTATTCTTCTCCTTGTAGTTTGTTTCCTAAATGAAATCCGACGATTGAGCCTATGGCTGCAAGAAGTAATCCTCCCAAAATGCTTATTAGAAGATAAAAGAGTAAGTATCCAGATTCATTAAGTAGAACTAATTTAAACATATCAAGATTAAAGCTCGAAAATGTTGTAAATGAACCAACAAAACCGGTACCTAAGCCAATGGTTAACCATTGTGCAAAGCTTTTAAAAGATATGAAAAAATATGTTAAAAATGCCAATAAAAAACACCCTATTAGATTAACCATGATTGTTCCATTAAAATCAAATGTAATTGTAAATAAATAGCGTAACATCCCTCCTAAAAAGCCAAAAAATAATACACTTAAAGCATTTATCCATCTTTCTCTCATCTTTGTTTTTCCTTTTCTATAAAAATTTTCAGTTTAAAGCGTGTTTCTAATAATATTTTAAATATAAAAAACTTAGGATAAAAAATTGTCCTAAGTCTTAGCAAACAACTATATTAACGGATCGTTAATTGTATTAATCAAAATCTACATCATTTGGAAAATGAGCAATTCGTGTTCCATCTTCCCCCAATTCTTCCTCAATACGCAACAATTGGTTGTATTTTTCCACACGTTCAGAACGTGCAGGTGCACCTGACTTTAATTCTGCTGAATTAGTTGCAACTGTAAAATCAGCAACAAAAGTATCTCCAGTTTCACCTGAACGATGAGAAATCATTGTTGTATAACCATTTTTTCTAGCCAGCCTAATTGCTTCTAGAGTTTCTGTTACTGTTCCAATTTGATTTAATTTGATTAAAATTGAATTTGCCATTCCTTCTTTGATAGCTTTCTTTATCAATCTTGGATTTGTGCAAACAGGATCATCTGCAACAATTTGAATTTGTTTACCGTATTTTTTAGTGAATGTAATAAAGTTATCCCAATCGTCCTCACTGTATGGATCCTCGATGGAAATGATTTCAGGAAATTCTTGTAATAAATGGGCATAATATTGACCCAATTCATCTGGCGTATATGTTTTCCCCTCGAAATTATATTTCTTAGTATCTTTATTATAGAAATATGATGCTGCAGCATCAAAGGCAATTGCAATTTCTTTGCCTGGAGTATAGCCAGCAGTAACTATTGCATCATGTAACATTGATAATGCATCTTCTGATGACTTTAAGTCCGGTGCAAAGCCACCTTCATCACCTAGCCCGGTTGTATAGCCTCTTTTTTCGATAACTTTTTTCAAAGTATGATAAGTATTGACTATTTTTTCGAAGCCGTCTCTAAAATTAATCCGTTCAACAGGAGTAATCATAAACTCTTGAATATCTATTCCATTATCAGCATGCTCTCCACCATTGATAACATTATGAAATGTTTGTGGAAGTTCAAGATCTGTTCCACCTAAATAACGATAAAGAGGTTGATTAGTGGCTATAGCTGCTGCTCGTGCAACCGCCATAGAAACGCCTAAAATTGCATTAGCCCCAAGTTTTTCCTTGTTAGGTGTTCCATCCAATTTAATCATCGTTTTATCAATATGTGCTTGGTTAAACGGTGTCATGCCATGTAACGCAGGATTGATTTTATCATTGACATTTAAAACAGCTTGATGAACCCCCTTACCGTTTAACCTCGTTTCATTATCTCGTAGTTCAACGGCTTCCTTTTCGCCAGTAGATGCTCCTGAAGGTACTTCTGCACGACCTAAAATACCATTATTTAGAATAACGTCTACTTCAACAGTTGGATTACCTCTAGAATCAAAAATTTCACGTGCTTTTACTTTATCAATATAAATTGACATATACATTTCCTCCTTGAATTTATTCTTCATTTGGAGGAATTAAAAAGACACCTACCCCCCTTAAAATGAAGGTAGGTGTCATCAATCTTTCGATAGTTATACGCGAACACCATCACGTTTATTACGATTAAAGTATGCCATGTGTATAACCAAATGTCAATAGAAGATTATTCTATATTATATATCTCTTTTTATTTATCATATAGCCCATTAAATAACCGTTTATGATGAAATAGCGTCGCTTTTTTTAAAAACATATGTTAGTATGTACATATGAATTGATTAACATATGTAAGGGGGGTTATATATGAATAACTTGGGGGATAATATTTCTTTAATTGAAAAAAGACATTTAAAAGAAGCCGAGCAAATACTAAAATTATTAAGTAATCCAGCTCGTTTGCAGATGCTCTATATTTTAGAACAACAGGAATTAAGCGTCAGTGCTATTGGAGAATTATTGAATTTAGAACAATCTGTAGTTTCACATCATTTAGCGATTTTACGTAAGTTTCAATTAGTTAACAATAAAAGAGTTGGTAAAGCTATGTTTTATCGCTTAGATGATCCACATATCCTTGATATCGTAACTGAAACAATTGAACATGCTGACCATGTCCTTCGCGGTAAACCGCATGGTAAATAGTGTGAAATATTATAAAAATTTTAATTAATTATGGGGAAGGTTTTATTAATGAATTATTGGATTTTAACATTAACTTTTATCAGTGTAAATTTGGATTTCTTCTTTATGCTTCTTTTTCTACTAAAAAAATATACTACCGTCAAAGTTATATTGGGCTATTTAATTGGCACAATAATTCTACTGACATTAAGTTATTTTGTAGGTCAAGTTCTAACAATTTTTTTACCAGAATGGATCTTAGGGACATTAGGTGTTCTTCCGATTTATTTAGCCTTTAATGATAATGATGAAGAAAGTGGCGTAAAAAATAATAAGTCGCAAGTCGTCAGTGTTTTGGTAACATATTTATCTGTTTGTGCTGGCTGTAATTTATCAATTTTTTTACCAGTTCTAGTTGGCGAAAATCTCGAAAATTTCTTGCTGACCGTTGTCTTTATAGGTCTGCTTACAGTTTTGGTTGTTATGTTAATTAAATTAATATCTGAGTTGAGTATTGTTTCAAACGTTATGGAAAAATATGGCGAGAAATTGATGAAGTTTTGTTATATTGTAATCGGCTTTTATGTTTTTTGGGATAGTGGTTTAATTAAACATTTAATAGCCTTAATTTAGAAATATTTTTTAAATAAAAGTGTAGCTAGAAAAAAGCCCGAGAATTTGAAGTATCCTAGAATTAAAGTGGAAATCACTTAACTTTAGGATGTTTCAGTTCTCGGACTCTTTTATCTCTGTTAGTGCCAAATGTGTGTCAAAGAGCAACTTGTTTGCCAGATAATTTATGACGGACGTTAAGGTGCTCTAGTTAACTCTAATTAACTCCTTTTTATCCTACTTTTTTGCTTGATTAGTATTACTAGAGTTTTTGGATATAAAATAATTATTGTCTATTTCTTGTTTAATGCCGTCAAGCTCACATTACGTAAAATGTTTTTAATCACTGTAAATCCATCATAAAACTCCAATTTTCAAGCTTGAGATTATGCCAATTAATTGTTCGTTTATCAAACTCAACAAATTGATTTTTTTTGTAAAATCGACTATTCTCTTCGGTATTCGTGTTGAAAGTTATATACTTTCCTCCACTTTCTCTAACAAATGGAATTACACATTGATGCAACATTTCACTTCCTAAATGTTGACCTTGAAATTTTTCGTTTACAACTAAATTAGCTAGATACCAATTTTCTTGACTAACATTGTTACAAGCCATTTCAGTCTTATCTACCACATTTAAAAATGAGACCATTGTAGTTAGCTTGATATGTTGAAGAAGCTTGAGACCACCATTTAGAATGTACTCTACAATAGATATATCTTTTTGTTTCGGCTTTTGCAACATTCCAATAGAAACAATTTCGTTATCAATTGTTCCAACAAGGCATAGCTGTCTTTTAATGAAGCCTTTAGCATAGATTCTTTGTAAGGTGTACAAAAAGTTTTTAAACTGTTGTCTAGATTTAAATTCGTCACTCAAGATATTGAATAAAGGATAATTCAAATAAGCTTGCGAACAAATAGTAGCTACTTTATCTAATTCTGAAATTTCTGCTTTACGATATAAGATCATCTACTTCTCTCATCCTTTCCATAAATTTAGTATAACTAACTTTTATAGAAAGAAGTATCTCCAAATTTAACATCATTGTCCAGTAATGGACAGTAATTTATAAAATGTATCATAATTAGATAGATGTTTAGGTAAAAACATTAATAACTGTAGTTTATCAAAACTAACGTCGGATTTTCAATAAAATATTTTAATTACTCTTATTGTTGAAAAAATATTTTACACAACTACTAAACATTTCAGGTTGATCAAGTGGTAAGTTATGCCCAGCATTTTCTAATATTAATAGATTGCATTTTTTGAAGTTTCTTGCCATTTTAACTTGTTCTTTATAACCAACAATATGGTCATGCCTACTTAAAAGTAAAAAAAGAGGTATTTCTGATTGCCAAGTTTTTAATCCTGTTTCTTCTTGAAATTGATAATATTTGTAATTACTGCATTGTAGTTTTTTTATAAAACTAAAATTACATTTTTTAATTCCAATCAATATCTCAGTTAAATATTTTTGCCATGCTTTTTCACTAATAATAACGTTCATTTTTGAAAAATCAACAGCCTCTTTAGTCTGTGGTAACTTAAAGTTGTCCTTTAATATATTTAGATGCTGTTCAACAATCCTATTGTTTGAATTTGCAGTTATAACCGGACAAGTTAAAAACAGCCCTTTTATTCTGTCTGGACATAAATGCGCAATTCCAAGGCTCAAATATCCTCCATAAGAATGACCACAAAGATAGAAAGTGTCTATTTCTAAAGTGTCAAGTAGCCTTAATAGTAGCTTTATTAGAAAATCACTAGATGGTTGTGGCTCAAAAAATGATTGGCTTTCTCCCATCCCGGGAATATCAATATAAATTCTTTGATATCTATCGTATTTAAAGTTAGAATCATAGTTTATTTTCATAAAGTTTAAATCTAGGCACAGACCATGCAAAAAAACGATAGGTTCGCCCGTTCCTTTTATCTCATAATGAATTGAAACATTATCAATTATTTGGTACATTATATCTCCTCAATTCATGGTTTTCTGGTTATGATATATTTATTATAGTTAATATACCATATTATTAATATCTATTGATATAATTGGATTAATATAGATTCTGCAAATTCAATTAAAGGAAAATTTTGATAAGCTAATGTGTAATCGGAAACTTGTTTTGAGGTATATTCTTTTAACGCTGTTTTTATTAATGCACCGTATTTTTCTGGATGATTTTTAAGCATCCACTTTCCACCTGCTAGTTTTGAAATAATAATTTTTTCTTTTTTATATGCAAGTGCTCGACATAGGTTCAGAATCATATACATAGGATTAGTTTGAATAGTTTCTTTTGCATCTGAGATATCAAATAAAATACTATTCCAATATGCAGTTTCAGAAATTGGAACAAAAACGTCACTGATTGGAGGACCAACTAATGTCTTTCCCGCTTTCCAAACAATCATAAGATGGGCTATTATATCAGGATCTGGTCCGTGCATCTTTTTAATATATTTATCTGGATTATTAAGATAACTTGAAAGGTGCATTTTAGAAAAGTGAAGTTCAAAAGAAATAGGATTCTGATAAGTTGTAACACTGTCTAATAACAAAATATGAAATTCTAATCCCTTAGCTGGAGCAAGTGGCCATAGATTCTGAACAGTTACCTGCATAATTTCCTTTTTTACGCTAAAAGTTAGGGGCTTTTTTACAATAACAAGATAATCTAAGTCACTAACATTTTCATTGTATGAATTTAAAACAAGCGACCCATGTAAATATATGCCAACTAAGTTATCTTGTAAAATTCTTGCATATTTTGTTTTAAGGCGATTTAATAATTTCGGTGTATCCGCCATATTTGCTCCTTTTTTAAATATTCACAGTAGCATAATCACGGAATTATAAGCTGCTTAGAAAAACGCTTTTGTTTTTTATTACATGTGTAGCCGATTTTTTCATAGAATCTGTACGCTGCAGTCCGTTCTTCACCGGAGTTTAGTCTTATTGCCGTTATATTTAATTCTTTAGCCTTTTCTTCGATGGCTAACATTAATTTTTTTCCAATTCCCTTATGCTGAAATGAATTATTGACTGCGAGTGCTAAAATATTAAACAAAGTATCTGAATAGGTTTCTTCATATAGTTGTGCGTGTACATAGCCAACAACTTGGTGTGTATTTTCATCTTCAAAGACTAAGATAAAATGATGTTTTGGATCAGATAGTAATTTTTTGATATTAGTATTTGTTTTATTAATTGGATAGTCATAACCTAGTTCTTCATGATTAAGTTTTTGAATCACTACACTATCAGTTAACACTAAATTTCTTATCATGTAAGTCTCCTCTTTGATAGCAGTTAAGTTTAGACCAAATATTGTCGTAATCTAATCATATCTTTTAATACAAGACCATTTTCAATTATTTCTTGAGAGTAATTCTTAATAAAAAAATCACGATCTATATAGATAGGCCTAAAACCATATTTTTGGTATAAATATAATTGCGCAAAGCTTGTGCTTCCAGTACCTATCTCAATAATATGATATTTTTGTTTTTTAGCCCAATCTATTGCAAATTGAAGTAATTGTCCACCAATTCCTTGATTGCGTTGCTTTTTTAGAATAGCTATATTAACAATTTCAATTGTTTCAGGCCGCGTTTCAATCAAACAAATAATACCTATTTGTTGTTCGTTTAGATTTACAACAAATTTATCTGCTCTGGCTAAATAGCCATTAACTATTTTTTTTGATGGATCAGCTTCTAACAATAAGGATGCTAAATTTTCAGGTACGTCATTAAGCGGTTCAATTGAAATTTTTGAAATAGAAGACACCTTCTCTTTTTTATAAAGTATAACTCTTTAAATACTAATATTCTATCTCCCATTTTTTTAATTTTTCATATAAAAAAAGCAAAAATTCAACAAATTAATTTTTGCTTTTGTCTCACTACTATTTATTAAAATTATAATTCTGCTAATGATTCTTTAATTGAAGTTTCAAAAATATCAAGTCCTGCATGAATTTGGTCTTCTGTCGCAACTAATGGACTTAAGAAGCGAATAACATTGTCTGGAACACCCGAGTTCTCAATAATTAAACCGTGAGAAACAGCATGTTTGATTATTTTTGAAACTAATTCTGGATAAGGCTCTTTAGTTTCTTTATCTTTAACAAACTCAACCCCAAGCATACTTCCAATACCACGAACATCACCGATTTCTACATAACGAGATTGCATATCAGTAAAACCGTCAAAAGCAATTTTTCCTATTACTTTAGCGCGTTCAGTTAGATTTTGTTTTTCAATAATATCAAGGACTTGGAGTCCGGCAGCACATGCCATTGCATTTCCACCAAAAGTGCTACCAATGATACCAGGATGTACACCATCCATAATATGTGAGCCTGCCGTTACAGCAGCTAAAGGTAGTCCTGCACCAATCGATTTAGCCATTGCAATAATGTCTGGCGCAAAACCTTCTTCCTTCCAGTAATTTGAAACAAAAAGTTTTCCAGAACGGGCAAATCCTGTTTGAACTTCATCTGCAACTAATAGAATGCCATTTTCATCACAAAGTTTACGCAAGGCGGCTACATATTCAAAAGGAACAGGAATAAAACCACCTTCACCTTGAATAGGTTCAATTACTATTGCAGCAACCTGTTGAACAGGGACACCTTGATCGAAAACATATTGCAACCTCTCAAGATAATATTGAATACTTTCTTCTTTTGAGTAACCACGTGGAGCACGATATAAATATGGAAATTCTGCACGATGAATTCCTCCCATTGCGGGTTCAATGCCGAAAGAATATGTTTTCTTAGCTGTCATGGTTGAGGTTAAGGCAGTCCGGCCATGAAATGCTCCAGAAAAGACAATTATTTCTCCTCGTCCTGTAAAAGATTTTGCAATCTTAACTGCATTTTCAACAGCTTCAGCACCTGAATTAACGAACATTGTTTTCTTAGTATCCGCTTTTACTGGAGCTAATGCGTTAATCTTCTCTGCAAGATCAACATAATTTTCATGAGTTGTGATATTAATCATCCCATGAAAAAAAGAATCGGCTTGTTTCTTCACAGCATTAATAATACTTTCTTGGCCATAGCCGATATTCATAACACCAACTCCAGCTACCCAGTCAAGAAATTTATTTCCATCTACGTCTTCTATCATAGCGCCACTACCCTTTTTAATAACAACGGGATAATTACATAAGACAGCAGCTGGAACGTTTTTCGTTCTTTTTTCTAAAATTTTTTTGGCCTTAGGTCCTGGAAGAGACATAGTTACATTAGGGAGAGCATTTTTTAAAGTATCAGTTTTTAACATAGATTGCACACCTTTCTTTTACTTTATGTATTATGTTACGTTTTATAACAAATCAAACGATGAAAATGTTGAGTTGATTAATTATTGTTTAAAATACTACCACTAATTTATATTTATTCAAGCGGTTTATTAAAAAATAACCATTTTAAATTATATTTAATTAAAAATTAAGTTGCATTAAGGTTGGAAAGAACCTATAATACGTTTAATTATTGTTATAAAATGTTACATAAAGCCAATTGAAGAAGGAGTTTTGCATATGCATGAAAAAATATCAACTACAAGTAGTATTGAACCAGCTCAGAAAATAATTATCCAGCACCCTATTTCAGCAACAGAAAATTCCGCTGAATTAAAAGCAAATTCGTTATCCTTTTTTGAAGTATTAGGTGAATCTGTTGCTAGTATCGCTCCAACAGCAACGCCAGCTATTACTATTCCTGTTGTTTTTGCACTTGCAGGAAATGGAACATGGATATCTTACATTATTGCAACTGTCGCTTGTGTCTTATTAGCTAAACAAGTTAATGTTTTTTCACGTCGCTACGCTACTTCTGGCAGCATTTATACATATGTTACTGATGGTTTAGGTGGTCATGTTGGTTTTGTCTCTGGTGCAAGTATTTTATTTGCATATATTACTACTGCAGTTGCTGTTTTGGCTGGCTTCGCGATTTATGCCCATAGTTTATTGGCGTATTTTCATATTTCTGTATCATATCCCTTCTTAATGGCTCTCGGTACATTTAGTGCATGGTTTATGGCGCAAAAAGGGGTTGAAGTATCCACCAAAACCATGATGATTATGGAGTTTTTATCTGTTTCAATAATTTCTATCTTAGGGATTGTTCTTTTATTTACTCATCATTTTGCGATTAATCCAAATAACGTTGATTTTACAAATGTTTCATTCAGTGGAATTGCTTCTGGTCTTGGTCTAGCCTTCTTTAGTTTTGTTGGTTTTGAAGGTGCTGCTTCTATGGGAAAGGAAGCTAAAAAGCCACTGAAGAATATTCCTCGAGTTATTATGCTAAGTCCATTAGTTGTTGGGATATTCTTTGTGATAATGTCATTGATTATGATTATGGGATTTTCAGGTACTGGCAATTCATTAGGGACATCAACAGCACCTTTAGCTTTTTTAGCTAGTCAAAATCATGTATCCTTTTTAGGATATTGTATTACTTTAGGTGCAGTTATAAGTTTTTGGTCTAGTAGTGTGGGTGTGATAACAGCTGGTTCACGTATCATGATGAAGATGAGCGATGAAGGATTTTTATCTGATAAATTTGCTTTTATAAACAAAAAGAAAAAGACCCCCACATATGCAATTGGCTTTGCAGGATCTTTGATTACGGTATTAGGTGTTTCATTTTCGTTATTGGCATCTATTGAAAACGTATATGATTGGTATGGAACAATTGCGGTTTGGGGCTTTTTAATTGCTTATTTATTAGTAACTATTAGTGCTCCTGTTTTCTTATTCAAAAACAAATCATTAAAAATAGGGAATATTATATCGGCTTTAATTACTGGTCTATTATTATTGATACCTATTATAGGTAGTATATATCCTGAACCTTCAGGCCCCGCTAAATTCTTCCCATTTATTTTTGTTGGCTGGATTATAATTTCTTTAATCTTCTACGATATCAGAAAAAGAAAATTGCTAAATACTGATTTTCAAAGATAGAAGTAGTGATTCAAAAATATAATTAATAAAACACAGTCAGTTGAGTTCGGGACAAAAGCATCGAACTCACTTGACTGCGTTTTTTACTGTATATTATATTTTTCAAGACGATAAAGCTGTTCATCATCAAGAGTACTTACACCATTTTTGAAAGAATAACCCATTTTTTGATAAAATTTTACACCAGTAATTGAAGCTGGTACCTCAATCCGTTTTGCGCGTTTGAAATATACATCTTGTTCTAACACATGAATAAGTTTTTTACCTATACCTTTTCCTTGATATTTTGGTAAAACAAAAATATTAAATAAACAACTTTCATCTTTTTGCTCAAAATATGGTCCAATTGAACCAACAGCAATTAGTTTCTTTGTACTTGTATCATAAAAAACATAGCAATGAAAGTATTTAGCTCTTTTAATAAAAGCAGCCGCTGTTAAATTTTTTAGACTATTTTCCAAATATGTTTTTGAGTAATCTTTAATATTAGTAGTTCTCATTGTTTTGGCAACTAATGCAGAAACTTCTTTTGCATCTGCATTATTAAATCTCCGAAAGTTAAACGTAACAATACCCCACTTCTTTTGTATTGCATTAATCAAAAGAGCTATACTGGATCCTTCAAGATAGTTATTAGTCTTCTAACCAAATTTCTTGTGCAATGCTTTTAACTAAATCGATTTTTGACCATTGCTGTTCTTCAGTCAAAGTGTTGCCTTCTTCTGTAGAAGCAAAGCCACATTGAGTGGAAATAGCTAAATTAGATAACGGAACATATTTACTAGCTTCATGAATTCGGTTTATTATGTCGGCACGATCCTCTAATTTACCATCTTTCGAAGTAATTAATCCTAAAACAATTCTTTTTTCCAAGCGATTGTTGAAAATAGTTTTCAATGGTGCAAAGTCACCTGAACGTTCATTATCATATTCTAAAAAGAAACCATCATAATTTAATTGTGCTAAATATTTTGCAACAGCTTGATAGCCACCAGCAAAAAGAAAAGTTGAACGGAAGTTACCACGACAAATATGGGTTGTAACAGTTAAATCTGTTGGTAATCCTGTAAGCATTTCGTTAATAACAATAACTGCTTCTTGAGCTAATTTTTCATATCTAGCATACTCTTCAGGGTCATTTTTTGTAGCATTGAGTTTGTTAATCAGAAAAGCCCATGTTGTATCATCAATTTGGACATAACGTGCACCCAAATCATAAAAATGTTGAATTGTTTGATTATATGCTTTGGCTAAATCATGCAAATAATCAATTCTTTGTTCATAAAATTCAGGCCATTTATCTGAGCGATTATCTCTAAAAAGCATTGTAGGAGATGGAATAGTTTGTTTTGGTGTAATTTGGGCCGGTGTTGATTCTTTCAGTGTTTTAAAAGCATCAAAAAATGGATGTTCCGGATTATAAGCGATATGTCCATCTAATTCAGCATTATCTGTTCTTGTCTTGGCGCCTTGAAACTTATAACTATGTTGATAATCATAACGTTTGACACCCTTTAAACCCCAAAGGAAATCTAAATGCCACCAGCTTCTACTAAATTCGCCATCTGTTACATCGCGAAGCCCATGTGCTACTTCTTGGTCAATTAGTTTTTTGATTTCTGTTTTTTGAATTTTAGAAAACTCATCATCGGATACTGTATGTGTTCGTTTTTTTGCTAAAGCATCTTTTAATTCTGGCGTCCGTAAAAAACTACCAACAATATCATAACGAAATGGTCCTACTTTTATTTGATTCTGTTCTGTCATTATAATAATCCCCTTTCCAATATAAAAAGTCCTCATTCTTGCTGCTACAAGAATAAGGACGACTAATTTCGTGTTACCACCTTAGTTTTAAATCGACTCACATCGATTTACTCAATAAGTACCTATTGATACTTAGCGCTTTAATGGGCGCACCCATAAATTTCTAACATTTGCTCGAAATATATTGCTCAGAAACCATCTTCAATTACAATGTTACCCGTTTTCTCAGCTAATAACGGTTCTCTGTGCTAACAATTATGATCTACTCATTTCTTCACTGCATTAATTATTGAGTTTATAATATAGCTTTAATCATTAAAAGTCAACTTTTTATTTAATAATAATCTAATTAAGTTGATTTATAGATAATATCAACTCAGATTAAAAATCTATTTTACGTTATATACTTATATCTATAAATCACGTTGCATTGAAATATCTGTAATATAAAAACCACATTTTTTATACACATGGGCTGCACGTTCATTATTGCCAAAGACATGCAGATTTAAAGTCTTGAAACCTAATTCTTTTACTTTAACGAAAATAAGTTGCATTGCTTGTGTACCTAATCCCTGATTTTGAAATGCAGTATAAATTTCAAAGTCGTAGATAAAGGCACTATCAGCATCTTGATAGCGTGCTATCCAAACAAAACCAATCTTTTTTTGTTCATTAATAATATTAAAAAAATAGTTTTCAGGTGTCTTCAGTCCATTAGGTAATAAGCTTTTGAATTCTGTTTGAGCTTTTTCTAATGCATCTTTTGGCAACCATGTACCTACAGAAACTTTTTCTTTTGCATAGTTTTGTGCAGCTGTTGATAAATATTTTTTAAAATCGGTTAGATCCATTTCTTGTAATTTCATCATAAGTACCTCACCTATTAATTTTTTGTATCCAAGAAAATATTTAAATCTTAAACTTTGCTTTTTTGTATAATAAGGCTACAAAAAATATGAGCAAACATAATCCTAATATTATATATGTTTCTTGTTGCCATGTACTAATAAAAAAGCCATATATAAAGCTACCAATAGGTTGAATACCATCAAAGAATAAGAAAGTTAATCCAAAAACTCTGCCTAAAAAAGCTCCGTTTGTCTCATCCTGAATAAATGTGATAATGCTTCCAAAAAAGCGGGCTTGGAATATACCATAAATAAAAGCGATAATCATCCAAGTAATTATCGAAAAAAAGCAACCACATAGAATAAGGACACAACCGTATAAAATCTGTTCTATATAGATAACTTCAGGCTTTATTTTACTTTTTTGTAGCATCAACCAGACACCACCCAATAAGCCACCAATAGCTGAAATAACTAAAAACATGCTATAACTTGCTGAGTTTCCAGCAAAGAAATGATTGGCTATATAAGGAGTAGTTAATGAAAAGCCAGCATAATTAAAGTTAAAAATACCCATTGCTAACATATATGTCAATAAATTTGGATGATGTCTAACATAGTTAAAACCAATTATAGTACTAGAAATAATTGATTCTTTTTTTCTAAGGGGCGCACTATATTTATATGGAATTAGCAAATTCATAAAAAAAGCGACTAGATACGAAAGTGCATTGGCTATTAAAAACTCACTAAAAGTAATACTTTTTATAGCTAACAGTGCTCCACCAATTATAGGCGCTATAATATTAGCCATATTAAAAAAAGTATTTGAGATGGCATTAAACCTTTGTAAATAATCTTTTTCGATTACTTCTGGAATTATTGCTTTAGCTGCTGGGTAGTTAATTGCAAGCATCAGATTTAAAACAGATGTAATAACAATTAATAACCAAATCTGTGGTTTCCCATTGTTGATAAATATGCTACCCAGTAAACAGACAACTGTTGCAAAAACATCTGTCCAGACTAATACTTTTTTACGGTTACATTGATCCACTAATATTCCGACCAAAAAATCGCCTAAAAGAAAAGCAAACCCGCCTAAGCCTTCAATTAGACCTAATAATTTTGTATTTCCAGTTGCTTGCACAAGTAACCAATTGAGACCTAAAATATAGATGGCTGAACCTAATTGTGAAGCAAATGGGCTGAAAATAAGCGGAAAGTATTTCATTGTTTTATTCATCATAATCTTAAGATAACATAAAAAGAATAAAGTAGATACTTTTGATAGTGTCAACTTTGTGTGGGTAAATTTTTAGAGAGCCTGTTTCGCTGCTTTTTGTAATTGCGATCTTTATTTTTA
>NZ_JAIULA010000033.1 GCF_024160875.1 Ligilactobacillus ubinensis
AACTTATTATATTTGGATTTCCATTGTGAGTCCTTTATTTTGCTTTGGTGTTGCACTTAAAGTGTAAATTCATCATATTAATAGTGCTAAATTTGGATGATTTTAGTAAAGGACTAAAACCATTTGTGGTAGGGGTAGTTATTTTTGTTATTGGTGCAGGTTTAGGTACAACAACTGGATTTGCTTTCTAATCCCGTTCCTCTTTATTTTCCTCACCTTGTGTAAATAGGCTAAAGTTAGTTTTAACAAGTAGGATTAAGAAACGAAGATAGTGGACTAATACATATGTAACCATAATAAAAGCGATGATTAATTCAATTTTAGTAATGATAATTAGAGTTGAGTGGTTTTGCAATCTATCTAGCAAAACAGTTAAACCAGTTGCTGAAATGACAAGTGGAAAGGTGAAGGCTGCAAAACTAGGCTTGAAGCTTAAAATCGAGTGTTTAGCAGAAACGTAGATTTTAACCATCAAGATGATTGTTGAAAAATATAGAAATTGTGCAAAGAAACCAAGAATAATTGCAAATATGTAATTGATATTTGTAAAACTATTTAGATATCCAGTTAAGCACAAAGAAGCAGGAGCAGCTATTATAGTTAATAAAGGGAGAGCACCTTCAGCTAGTTCACGATTTTTGTATAATCTGAAAAAGACAATTGGAAAAACAATGATATATAAGCCTAGTGCGATATAGAAGAAAATTTGGCCAACTGAAATACTAAAAAGCTTAGCGCTAACAGGAATTACGCCAATTCCGACAAACATAACGAACCAACTAGGATATACATCTTCTAGTTGTGGTTTTTTAGTAATAAAGTTGATTTGACAAAAAGCAAGCATAATAGCAATATGACAGATAATTGCGATGCTCCATAAAATAAATGCAAAGCGCGAAAAGCCCCAGCGACTCCAGTACATGGAGATTAACATTAAAGCCATGGTAAATGTAGGTAGGGTTCCTGCAGCTAAGGGATTTAACAGTTCTTGATATGCACTAGCAAAAGAAATGGTGATTTTTGCTAATATAATCAGCATTAATAGCATTCCGATAATGCCAAACAAATTTCCAAGAAATACAAAGTTTGACATAATTAATAGATTACCAAGTGCTTCCATACCAAGAATTAAGCCACACATGGCCATGGGAACTTTTTTAAGCATAGATTAATCCTCCTTGAAAAGTTTATAGAATTAGTATAAATTTATTTTTGAAATAAATAAAATTAATTATTTTAATTGGTATAATAAAAATATACTATGCTAAATCAGGAGGAAAGAGATTGAATTCATATTTAATTGCATTTATTTATGTATATGAAACTCAAAGCTTTTCGTTAGCTGCAAAAGAATTATTTGTGACGCAACCAACGATATCTATTCAGATTCAACAATTGGAAAAAATGGTTGGACAGCAGCTTTTTTTACGTAAACGGCACCAAGCAATTATGCCGACAGTAGCTGGTAAATTATTGTATGAACAAGCATTAAAAATGAGAAAAATCTGGACTGAGACACAAGATAGTCTAGCTCATATAACTAATTCTAAGCGACAGTTAATCCATATTGGTTTTTCACAGACCATTTCGCAGATGCTTGCTGCCGATTTTCTGGAAAAAGCCCAGGTTGTTTTACCAGACATTGATTGGCAAGTAACAGTAGACAATTCCGATTATATGGCAAAACAGCTAACACAAAAACATTTAGATATCGGTTTAGTTGAAAAACCGATTCCAGCAAGTCCAAGTACAATGAGACGCAAAAAAATAGCTTCAGATTATCTTGTACGGATTGGTAGACCAACAGGTGTGTGGTTGCAAAGAGAAGCGGGTTCTGGTATTGCTCATTATACAGAACAATTTTTTGAAGAATATGATATTATTCCAGAAAAGATAATAAAGATCAATCGTAATGAATTAATCTTGGAGATGGTTAATAAGGGATTAGGAGAAACAATAATATCTCAAAAAGTGGTTCCTCCAAATCTAACCTATGAAAAATTAAATCCACATTTTCAAAGAAATCTATATAGTATAGTTACTAAAGAGTTGGATCGTGACCTTGCAACTAAAATTAATGAAATATTACTTCAAGTTGCAGACGCTATGAATTAAGTACTTACTGCCAATTAATTCAATATGGCAAGACATTTCAAATAGATGGGAGAAGTAATGATGCGAACATATGCGGATAAGACAGAATTAATTAATCAGATTAAGACGACATACACCAAATTTATTTTTGAATTCAATGATATTCCAGAAGAACAGCGTAATCAAAGGATTATTTCGGTTGATAAGACACCGACACAAATGTTAGCTTATCAAATAGGTTGGTTAACTTTACTATTATCTTGGGAACAACAAGAAAAGCAAGGAAAAATAGTAGTCACGCCAACATCAGAGTTTAAGTGGAATCAACTAGGAGAGCTTTATCAGCAATTCTATTGTGAGTTTGGTAATCAGTCGTTAAGGGTACAAAAAGAACAGTTGGATTTATTAGTTCACCAAGTCTGTGATTGGATAGAAACTTTGTCATCAGTTGAGTTATTTGAAAACAGCCAAAGAAACTGGGCAAATAATAAAGCACAATGGCCGTTATGGAAATGGATTCATATTAATACAGTCGCGCCATTTACTAACTTTCGTCCTAAGATAAGAAAATGGAAGAAATTGTATACTTCCACTCAGTGATATTTTTGGATTGACTTTGAGAATAGTCTATATTAAGACAGGTCGTGCAATTCGCGATTCTATAAAGCTAGATAGATTTTTTTTACGAAGCAGTATTTTAGGTGAAATACTAAAAACATGTTACACTTGTAGATAGTTGAGACTTATTTAATTTGCATAATTCACCTGAATTTTGTCATCTTTCATAATATGGGCGCAGTTTTGGAGCTGTAACGGTGCCGTAGAGGTTGGGGCGGTATCTTGGAAGCTAGAATTAAGTAAAACTATGTAATAGAATTTGGAACGATTTAAAAATAACAATCTTAATTAGAAGGCACCGTATTAAAATACGGTGCCTTCGTCAATTTTAAGATATGAAGTAGAGTTAAGCTTGTTAGTTTAAGTGTGAGGATTGACTAACCACAACTTTTCCAATCATATGATTTGTTTCAATCAATCGGTGTGCTTCTTTTAGATTACGGACATTTATTGGAGACAATACTTTGTTTAAAGTTGAGACTAGTGTTCCATTATCTAATAAGCAAGCAACTTTATCTAAAATTTGGTGTTGAGTAATCATATCTTCAGTTTGATAGAATGATTTTGTGTACATCCATTCCCAAGCGAATTTTGCTCTCTTTTGTGTCAATTTACGCAAATTAATCGGATGTTTATTTTCGGTAATAGATGTTATTCGTCCACTTGGCTTAATAAGTTCAGCCATTTCATCCCAATGACCGTCTAAATCGTTTAATTCTAAAATATAATCAACATACTGATAGCCGAGATTTCTAACTTCTTGAACTAAATTTTTTCTGTGATTTACGGTTTTGGTGGCACCATGGCTAAGTACCCAACTGATTGTTTCAGTCCTGGATGCACTAGCAATGACAGTTAAACCGGCCCAACTAGCTAATTGAGTTGCAACAGAACCGACACCCCCAGAGCCATTAATAATCAAGATAGTCTTATTTTGGTTGGCCATCTTGTTTTTAGGAGAGATTTCAAGTTGTTCGAAGAGAGCTTCCCAAGCTGTTAAAGAAGTTAAGGGCATTGCAGCAGCTTGCGCATCATTTAAGGTTGTGGGTGCATGTCCAACGATTCTTTCATCGACTAGTTGATATTCGCTATTACTACCAGAACGGATAAAAGAGCCCGCATAAAAAACACGCTCTCCCTTTTTAAACAAAGTAACTTTGTCGCCTATTTCTTCAATTATCCCGACGGCATCCCAACCGATGATTTTGGGTTGCCTTAATGTGGTATGCCCACTTTGTCTAACGCCTACATCTACAGGATTAACAGATGTCGCTACTACTTTCACTAAGATGTCGTGTCCTGTCGCTGTAGGTTTAATTGTTTCAAACTCAAATAAGCTATCGTTTTCATCAATTTCCAAGTGTTTTTTAAATCCAATTGCTTTCATAGTCTGTGTCATGTATGTTTCCTCACTTTCATTTTCTATAATAATTGACTTGAAATATCTTGCAATAATGAAATTAAAATAACTAGTAACATAATATTCACTAGTGAAGATAATAAGCGAATGCTATATCATTAAGGTATTCAAAAAGAGGAGTTTATATTATGAAAAATCGTCAAATTTATAACTGCCAAGAAGGTTGTCCGATTGAAAGTACTTTACAGATAATCTCAGGCAAATGGAAAGCTGTAATCTTATATCATTTTACTAAAAATAATGTACATCATTTTGGTGAATTACAGCGTAATATGCTCGATTGTTCGCGTAGGATGCTAGCATTACAGCTAAAAGAATTGGAAAGTGATGGGATCATTCAAAAAACTATCTACCCTGCGATGCCACCTAAGACAGAGTATCAGTTAACTGCATTTGGAGAAACACTAATACCAGTAATTAATGCGATGGAAAAATGGGGAAATTATTATAATCAGAGAAGTCTAGATAGACTTAATTAGTTAAAAATTGGTGCATAATGCAAGTTAAAGTAATAGGATAAATAATATAAATGGAAGTATTTAAATATAAGCTGTCGCTATGTATATTTAAATACTTCTATTTATACAATCATTTGTTATTATAAATGAAAATAGAATTATATTCTAAATATAGTTATAGGAAAATAGTTGATTTAAAGGGGCTAAAAGAGACTCTACAGTATGTGAGACAGGTTGTGCTACTTAAATACCCCAAAAGATATCCGATAATAAATATAGGAATAATTTTTTTTAAAAATAAAACGGAGTGAGGTTAATTATGAAAAAAAAGCATAGTTTGGGTAAATACATCGGAAAGATGCTCTTTTTAATTACGTTTATTACAATACTCGTTCTAATGGTAAGTTCCTATATTTCCACTAAGAATCTATTAACAGAACGTAATCAACTTAGTCAGCAAAGCGCGGCGAATGCATTGGTGAAGAGTAGTAATAATTTGAAGAGTTCAACAGAAACAGAACTACAAAAAATAGCAAAGAACAAGGCTTTTACGCAAGGTAGTTTTGATTACAGTAAAATTCGACAAATACTGAAAAATACGCAGAACGGTAATGCAGATATTAAATATATAGAATTTGCATCAAACGACGGTATGTTGATAACCTTCACTAAAATGCCAAGTGGGTATAATGCAGTTAAGCGTCCTTGGTATACAGGAGCTCTAACTAAAGATGGTTCTGTATCTTGGACGGCACCGTATAAAGACGCAGGTACAGGTAGTGTTGTAACTACAGCTTCCATAAAAGTTGAAAACTATACAGGACAAGTGGGTGTTGTAGAGATGGATTTATCCTATAAAAGTATGACAGATGTCTTTTCAGCAATGAAGATTGGACGAACAGGTAGTGTTACTTTAGTTCATAAGGATGGGACAGTCGTTGTTTCAAACGGAAAATCAAAAGACTATACATTCAAGCAAGGAAAAAGTATCAAGAACAATGTAATTTTTAAGAAAATTACAGCAGCTAAAAAGACAAAAGGTACATTAACAATAGATGGTGTTGGCAAGGTATACTATAATAAAGATTCGAATGATAGCGCTGACTGGTCATTTGCAGTTGTTGATAGTAATGATTTAAGTAGTGAATTGCATTCGTTAATTAAAATTTCGATAATCGTAACTTTGGTAATGATTCTAGTAGTATTACTATATGCAGCTTATATATCTAAAGTTATTAGTAAAACCGTTGCAGTTTATATTAAGTATTTTGAGAATGCTGGGAAAGGTAAATTTGCTAAGATCAAACCAGCTAAGAATAAGAGTGTACTAAAGGCAATGCATAATACACAACAAGTTGGAGAAATACTAAGTTCACCGAAAAAAGATGGGCACGAGTTCAACAAGATTGCGTACCATTACAATACAATGGTAGATTCAATTCAGGGTACAATTTCTAAGGTGCAAGATGCAAGTCAAGGTGTTGCTACACGTTCAGACTCATTATTAAATCTATCGGAGCAAACGAACAAAGCAACTGAAGAAGTAGCACAAGCAATTACAGGTATTGCGGAAGTAACTACCTCGCAGGCACAAGAAACAGCCGATAGTGTTACACAATTAAAAGATTTATCGGATATTATCAAAGAAATGCGACAAAATGTTGAACAAATGACTGAACAATCAGAAAACTCAGGCAAACTAAACCAGCAAAACTTGAGTATTTCAGATGAAGTGTCTGCCAACTGGTCGCAAGAACTAGATAAAATGGAACAGTTGATGAATAATATGAGTAATCTTAATGAGCAAGTACAAGATATCAGTAAGATAGTAAATATTATTAACGGCATCTCACAACAAACTAATTTGTTAGCATTGAACGCTTCAATTGAGGCTGCTAGTGCAGGTGAGGCAGGGAAAGGATTCTCTGTTGTGGCAACTGAAATTCGCAAACTTTCGGATCAAAGTAGGGATTCAACTAAGAGAATCAGTGAAATTATCGATAAAATCCAGGTTGATTCAAAAGAAATGGTGACAATGACTTCAGACTCAGTATCAGGAGGTAAAAAACAAAGTGAATTAATTGGACAAGCTATTAGTTCATCTAAAGATGTATTTGCGGTAAATCAGAAATTAATTCAAGATATTGAAAAAATTGAACATGAGAGCCAAAAAATTGAAGATGTTCAAAATAAAGTGCTTGAAAGCTTAGAAAATATCTCTGCTTCAACGGAAGAAAATTCAGCAGGGACACAAGAAGTATCTGCTAATTCTGAAGAAGTCCAAGCAACAATGGAAGAATTTACAGGCCATGTGGCAGAACTACAAAAAACAGCAGTTTCATTAGAACAGGTTGTTAAAAGCTTTAAGATTGAAAAAAATTAGATTTTCTAGCAAAAGATTATAAAAGTGAAACAACAATAAAAAGTGATGTATTTTACTATTGAGTGAGATACATTGCTTTTTTGTATTAAGCATAACTTGGTCTATGTGTTACTATTTATATGAGATAAAAGAAATACATAGTTGCAAACAAAACTGTAAAAGAGGCAAAAAAATGTGGGAAAGTTTATTTGAACAATATATATTGGAACGTGGCTTTGAATACTATCTAAGCAAAAAGGTTAAGAACATAAGACAAACAACATTTAAAATAAGTGCGCAGGTTATGGGAACACATTTATATGAAGTTGAAATTGATTGTCTTAACGAAAGGGTAAAGGATCTGTTTTGCTCATGTCCATATTTTGCAAGTGGCCATAACTGTAAGCATTTAGCAGCAACTTTATATAAAGTTGATAAAGATGCAGTTAAACGGATGCAGGCAAAGATAAAGCGAGATGAAGAACCTCTCTTGAAGACAGAGACGCAATCAATTGCTAGTGCAGTTAATAATGTGTCTATGGACGAGTTGCATGATTTTTTAATTACTTCTTTTGAAAGTGATGCCGAACTATATAATTCTTTTTTGGAATTTACAAATCAAAAAGAAGTTGATATCAATGCCATAAAGAATAATATAGTTGAAAGACTAGCAGAGTGTTCAGATGATGAATTTTATGACTATGATGATGAAGATGGATATGACATATTATTGGGACTTGAGGATCTTTTAACTGAAAGTGTAACTTGTTTATTAAAGTTAAAGCGTGAAAAAGCTGCCTTTGACTTGACCATATTTACTCTGATAGAGGCTAAAAAATGTGATTCAGATGTTTTGGATAGCATATTAGATATAGTGGTTGATGCTAGTTCTAGATTATGGACAGATATTTTTCAACAAAGTTCAAAGATATTTAGAAAAGAAATATTCAATTTTTTAATCTGTAAAAATGAAATGCAAGATAATAGATATTTATTAAATTGTACAATTAATTTTTTAATTGAAAATTATAATCAGCGCGATTACTTAGACAAGTTGATAGAGTATTGTGAAAAAATATTGAGAAGGCACTTAGATGATGATGAATGGGGATTTTATAGAGAGAAAAGAGAGCAGTTATTTGGTCAAATAGTTACATTGTTACAAGCTAATGAGACCAAAGATAATGAGCTTAAAGATTTTTGTGAAAAATATTGGAAATTATCCGAAGCAAGAAAATGTTTTGCAAAAATTTCAATTAATCAGGGCGATTATGTAAAAGCAATAGAAGTTTTAGAAGAAAGCAAAATAAAAGATAGCGACTATCCAATAGAGGTTTGGCAGTGCAACGTCATGCTGAAGGATATTTATAAAAGGATTAATCATCAAAAATATATATTAAAATTAACAGAGCTAATAATTCAGGTGCCTAGTCAACTTGATTTATATAAAGAGCTTCGAACTCAATATTCGCACGAGGAGTGGAAAGAACAGTATTTGCCACGACTTATCAAAAATATCCATAATAAGGCGGGAGTAGAGAAAATATTTAAAGAAGAAGGAATGAAAAGTGAGTTAATGAGTTTAATCGAAGCAAAAAATAGTTTTTATCTTTTGGAAAAATATGAAGACTTTTTAAAAACCACATGTGCTAAAGAAATACTCGCAATGTATACAAAAAAATTAATTGAAGATGCTCAAATTGCCTCAAACCGCAAGAAATATCAGCAGATAGCTCTTCAATTACAGCATATGAAACTTTTTAAGGGTGGTAATCAAGCTGTTGCAACTTTAATTAAGCAATGGCAAATCAAGTATGCACGCAGAAGAGCTATGATGGAAGAACTAAGTAAAATTTAGTTGCAACAAAAAAGAGCTAAGTGCACCTAAGCCAATAGGCGTACTTAACTCTTTTTAGTAGTGGGGAATAGCAATTTGGCTAATCTTTATTCCCGTCAGTATTTTTTAAATGAGCTTCCTCTAAACGTTTAAGTTCAGCAATTTGTGCTTCGAGAGAGCCCAACATTTCAGTTTGCATTTTTTGTATTTTTAACATATTAGGTTGATCTTGATGAATAATATGATCAATTTTTGAATGTAAAATCCGAATTTCTTCCTCAGATTTTTGATTAACTTGATAATCATTACGCGATTCGAGCCGGTCATATTCACTTGACCTGTTTTGGCTCATCATAATTAAAGGAGCCTGAAGCGCTGCAACGATACTTAAAAACAAGTTTAATAGTATAAATGGATAATTATCAAAATTTGCTCCAAACCAATGGAACTGATTAAGTAATATCCAAAAAATGATAAATGCGATGAAAGATAGCAGAAAATGCCAACTTCCGCCAAAGTGAGCGACTGCATCCGCAAATTTTTGGCCTATTGTTAGTGAGTTTTCCAATTGCTCCTGGACATCAACTACCTGATACTCGTCTTTTTTCATAGCACGTGTGAGCTTATGGTTTAGACGTTGGTTTTGTTTGTAGTCCTTCGTAATCATCTGATCCATTGAACTTAAACGATAATGGAGCAGATGCTCACTGCAAATAAAGTCATTCTTGGTCGCCTTTGGATAGTCCCGGCGAATCAACGCTTGTAAGGAACCGTCCAAATCTTCTAAATACAAGCCGTCAATCAAAGCATGGTTATGCTGATCAACAAGACAGTTTGTTGTACGTTTGAATTCTTTCATTGAGATGAACACCTCTTTTGAAAAGTCTAATTCGCGCGCCTAACCAAGAGTAAGGGCGGATTTTATGCTTTTGCCCTTACTCTGATTACTCGCGGGACCATCGTCAGTTGTTGCTGTTATCTGATGATTTGTCATAAAATCCACCCTCTTTCGTCCATATATAGTAACTCACATCAAATATAAGTATAAATTATATATTTCAATTAAGCAAGGAAAAACAAAATTAAATTTTAATTGAACTGATAATTAACTTAAAAATAGTATTGTTTGTTTACATATTATAACAGTAAAATGCAACAAACAGTTATCTTTTAGTGTTATGATTAAATTAAAAATTAAAGAGGTGTTGTAGATGTTTCCAGAACGACTACGTGCATTGCGAATGGGGAAAAATTTATCTTTACCTGAGTTAGCCAAGCAATTGAATAAAGTTAATGATGTTGAACAAACACATAAAAATACTGGTCCCCAAATTGGAAGTTGGGAAAGAGGAACTAACACACCTTCATATATCGAAGTTCGTAAGCTAGCAAATTTTTTTAATGTTTCTCTAGATTATTTAGTCGGACAAAAATACCAAGAAATAGATTTAGATGATATTTTCGCTAGTTCAGCACGACTAGAATTTGCAGGTAAAACGTTGAATGCAAGTGAGCGTTATGAAATATACGCTTTGATAAAGGGGTATTTACGCGGAAAGTATCCTTTAGAATCTAATAAAGAATACGAAAACTTAGAGGAGATACATTTAGACTTAAAATAATTATTGTATGGAATACTCGAAGTAGTTGGAGGTGTCAAAAAAATGCAAATCGCAGATTCTATAGTGATTATTGATTTTCAAAATGGCGTTTGTAAAGGAAAAAAGACGGTCGCTAATTTGGATGATTGTATAGTTAAAATCAATCAGCGAATAATGATGTACCACAACATGAAAAAGCCAGTGATTTTCATACAACATAATGATGAAGAGTTAGTAAAAGAAAAATGGTCTTGGCAAATTATAGATGAAATAAACCATGAACAAAATGATTACTATATTCAAAAAACACATGCAAATTCTTTTTATAAAACGAACTTAAAAGAACTTTTAGACAAATTGAATATTAAAAGTATTGAAATATGTGGTGCACAAACAGAGTATTGTGTAGATGCAACGGTTAAAATGGCACATGGGTTAGGTTATAAAATACAGATGTTACATGGATTAAGTACGACACTGGATAATGAATATATGAATGCTGAAAAGACAATTGCTTTTTATGAAAACATTTGGAATCAGCGCTTCTTGGAATTCGTATAAAGGTTCAGTCAAGATAATGATGAAGCGAATCAGGGTTTTAAGTTATACACAGTAGTGCAATTGAGGTTAGTGTACATAAAATGTTGTCTCAATTGCACGGATAACTAAAAAATACTTAAGGCAACATGAGATGAGCTCTTAGTTGTATAAATTTAGTTAAGTCTCACGTGCAGAAGAGGTTATTTCAGCAAATTTTTGTATGAGTACATGCTGTTGGTTGATAAAGACGGCTAATTAGATATTTAAAAACTTATTGATTATTTTTATAGAAATAAATATATTAAAATGGTTAGGAAACCAACTTTAAATTAAAAAACAAATCTGGAGTAAAAACAAGAACTGTAGTATATTGAGATTTTTTTCATCTCAATATGATGCAGTTCTTGTTTTTATAGTTAGAATTAATAGTTTTATTTCGAGCTTTTATTTTCGAACATTTTGAATTCATTGCCTCAATTAATTGTTTCAATAGTTCTATCAAAAAGTGTCCAAAGACTTGATTTAGACCCAATAGGGATTTTAGAGTTCCTGTGCTTAATTATTTGATGACAATAATTGGAAAAAATTACATTTGGATCTTTAATACTTAATTAAAACAGAGATTACATTTGAATTTAAATGTTGATTTTTAATAAGCTTAAAGGTCAATGTTTATCTTTTTTTCAAGATTTTCAAAGTAGTTTAAAATGGCTTCTTTTACGTTTTTGTGATATTTTCGACCTTCTAAAGATGGGAGATAACTTAGATAGATTTGTCGTTTTAGAATATCAGGACCCAAGTGTGCTAAGTGAATTGGGTGATTAATTATAGTATTCCATGATTTTTCGGGAACAAGTCCGACACCAATGTTTTCTGAGATTAATCCGAACAGAGTATTTAAGTCGCTAGTTACAAATTCAGGATTGATCCTGTATTTATATTTTTTGAAATAATCTTCAATGATATCTCTTAGTGGAGTAGGATTTGTCATAATAATCTTACATTTTTTTAATTGTTCAAGATCGATAGTAAAAAGATTTGACAGAGATGACTTAATACTTGTAGCTACTAATATTTCTTCATCAACTAGTAAAATGTTTTTATTGCCCTTTATTGGATAGGTAGAAAACTCAAAATCATAACGATCTAACCAATCACTTTCAAGACCATGTTGTGCTAGTTGAACATCAATTTCAGGAACTGCTTCTTGGATGTGATGTATGATTTCAGGGATGAGCGGAGATGTTCGTTGGACACGTAGGGTGATGCTCTGTGCTGTTAAATCATTCAGACGTTTCGCACTAGTGATAGCATTTTCTAATAGATCGAGAGTTTGTTTAACATTATGCTGGAATGATTTTCCTTGGGGGGTTAATTCCAATGAATGTTTATTACGTGAAAAAAATTCGACATCTAATTCTTGTTCAAGTTCTTTGATGCTGCGACTGAGAGCAGGTTGGGAAATATGTAGTTTTTTTGCAGTTTGTGAAATGTTCTGACTTTCAGCAACAGCAATAAAGTATCGTAATTGTAAAAGACGCATAGGATAAGCCCTCCTTATAACCTTATGGTTATAGTGTATTACACTTATTGTATTTTACATCATTAGGATATTGCAATATAATTTTCATTAAAATTAAAATTGTATTAAAAGGGTGAGTTTGCGTATGACTGATTTTATTGAAGAACATATGGATGAGTTTGAAAAACTCTTAGCAAAAATCATCAGTTTCAAAAGTGAAAAAGGGCTACGAAAGGAACAACATTCGGTTATTTCTTTTCTGGAGAATCTACTGACAGAAATGTTAGATGCTGATGTAAAAGTTATCAATACTAAAGGAGCACCAATTATTATTGCAAAAATCAAGGGTGAAAATGTAGTCACAAAACTTTTTTATGGTCACTATGATGTAATGCCAGCTGGAAATATTGATGATTGGCAAAGCAGTCCATTTACTTTAGAAAAAAATGAAGGCAGATTCTGGGGACGAGGAACAGGAGACAATAAAGGACAGCTCATGGCAGTGATATTTGGGCTATACATGTATAAGAAGACGCACACAACTTTTCCATTTAATATTCAATTAGTGATTGAAGGAGAAGAAGAGCAGGGAAGCACACATTTGTCTGGAACAATTTCTCAACTTCTGAATGATTTATTAGTAGATGTTGACTCAGCTTTTGTATTTGATGGTTCAATTAATCAGTATGCGCAACATATTTTGCGATTAGGCAATAGGGGAGCATTGGGATTTGAGGTGGTTACCCATACAGCTTTACGAGATAATCATTCAGGAAATATGGGAAATGTTATGGAAAATGCTGCAATGAGTTTACTTAGTGCGGTAAATAAAATGTACGATTCCGTACAATCTAAGGTGTTAATACCGGGATTTTATGATGGAGTAAGAGAACCTAATAATCAAGAACTTGATTGGTTATCAAAACTGCCATATGAGTACAAGCTAATTGAAGAACAAACTGGGGTGAAAAATTTACCAATTAACTCACAGGATTATTACCATAAATTAATGTATGAACCAACTTTTAATATTTCAGGAATTGAAGCTGGTTATACAGAAAAAGGTATGAAGACAATTATCCCGCATCAAGCATCTTTAAAAGTTGATTGTAGGATAGTTAAAAATCAAAATATTCAAAAGATAAAAGCTGAAATAGAAAAGATGTTTGCTCAGGAAATTAAAAACAAAGAACTTGAAATTAAGTATCTAGTTGAGATTCCTGCGAGTTTTACATCAAGTGAAGTCCCTGATATTAGTAGGATTTGCAAAGCTTTAGAGGAAATTGATGGGACTGCACTGGTTGAACCTGTTATGCCGGGTACAGTACCGAATTATATTTGGACTGATATCTTACAAGTTCCAACCTATACCATCCCACTTGCTAATTTTGATCAAGCAAATCATGCTCCAAATGAAAATATTACATTGATTGCTTTTAAAACAGGAATTATGTTAGTTAATAAAATAATTGAGAATCTAGCAGCTTAGTTAGATATGAAGGAGAACTGGATATGAATCAATTAATAGTACAAAAAAGAAAGCCAAAAGTAACTTTTATTTTAATCTATATCGCATTTATAATTTGTTTTATTGATCGTTCGGCAATAAATATTGCCTTGTCCTATATAGGGACAGAATTCCATTTGTCAACAACACAACTTGGTGTTGTTTCTAGTGCTTTTTTCTTCAGTTATGCATTTATGCAAATCCCTGGAGGATGGCTTACTGATAAATTTGGTTCTAAACTAACTGTAGTTGTAGCAATTGCAATGTGGTCAATTTTTACGATAATGACTGGTTTTGCATGGTCATTGGCATCTTTATTAATTATTCGTGTCTTGTTTGGAATAGGCGAAGGAGCATTTCCATCAGCAAGTCTAAAGCAAATTGCTGAAGAGTTTACCTATGAATCACGTGCTCAAGCAACTTCAGCTATTGTTTCATCAAATTATGCTGGAGCGGCAATTGCACCGCTTTTGATTGCACCAATTATTGCAACGGTTGGATGGAGGAATGCTTTTCACTTGATGGGAGTTCTAGGACTCTTTTTTATAATTGTTTATTTTTTCTTATTAAGGCCTATTAAAAAACAAGATGCAACTGGAGCGCCTATTGTTCAAAAAGTACCGTTAAAAGAAGTTATCTGTAATAAGATAATCTGGAAATTTGTCATTGTAGTTTTTGGTCTGAGTGTAATTACTAAAGGACTGGACTCTTGGATGCCAACGTATTTGTTACAAGTTAGACATATTAATTTAGCTGGAATAGCTTGGATGGTACCACTTCCGTCAGTTGCAGCAGGGGTTGGAGCACTTTTGAGTGGCTACCTAATGGTTCATTTCTGTAATGGAAAAGAAAAATGGTTTATTGCTCTAACTAGTCTTTTAACTACTTTATTTATGTTTGGAATGTATCGTTCAACTGGGTTAGTTGGTGTAATTTCATTTGAAATATTAACGTACTTTTTTAAATCAATGGCATTTAGTGGTTGTTTTGCGTTATTCGCACAATTAGTTTCAAGGAAGTCCTATGGTTCATCTGTTGGAATTGTTAACTTTGGAGGACAATTAGCAGGGTTTTTAGCACCAATCTTGATTGGTATTTTAGTAGAACAATTTGGTGGCTCATATAGCGTAGCATTTTTATTCTTAGTAGCTTCAGCAGCATTATCATTTATTGTGTCACTAACATTTGATACCCAAAAAATGGCTGCTTCAAAAGAAAACGCAGAAATTGATCTATAAAATAGGAGGAATAAAGTAATGTTTATTAATAGTGCAAAAATGTATAAAGTTGATTTACCATTAAACAAGCCTTTTGAAACGAGCTTCGCAGCTATGAAGTATAAAAAATGTGTGATCTTAGAACTAAAAGATAAGGATGGTACCGTTGGTTATGGTGAATCTTCGGCATTAGAAGTTCCTTTTTATAATGAAGAATTTAGAGATGGAAGTTTTGAATTGCTAAGGACACAAATGCTTCCACAGATTATGAATGTTACTATTGATCATCCTGATGAGATCTATGATATCTTTTCATATATTCGAATGAATAATATGTCAAAATCGGCAATTAATTGCGCATTATGGGATATTTATGCGCAACAGAAGAATCAAACTCTTGCGCAAGCGCTTGGTGGAAATAAAACTAAGGTTGAAACGGGAGTAAGTATTGGAATTCAAAATTCACCAGAAGACTTAGTTGTTGCAGTAGCGGGTTATATAAAGGATGGTTATCGTCGAATTAAGATGAAAATCAAACCTGGGAAGGATTATGATTATATTGCGGCTGTAAGGAAAAAATTTCCTGAGGCAATGTTGATGGCAGATGCCAACTCGGCATATCGTTTAAAAGACATAGAGATGCTAAAAAAATTAGATAATTTAAATTTGATAATGATTGAACAACCTTTAGAACCAGGTGATCTGATTGACCATGCAGCATTACAAGCTCAATTAAAAACAAGTATTTGTCTAGATGAAAGCATTGTCAGTTTAGATGATGTTGAGAAAATGGTGCAACTAAAAAGTGGTAAGATTATCAATATTAAAGTAGCACGTGTTGGTGGATTAGGAATGGCAAAAAAGATTCAAAACTTAGCTATGAAAAATGGAATTGAATGTTGGTGTGGAGGGATGCTTGATTCTGGAATAGCACGTGCTGCGAATGTGGCAATTGCAACATTGCCAGGGTACACACTACCAAATGATATTGCAGCATCGCATCGATATTATGATGCAGATATTATTAAGCCAACAGTTGAACTTGATGGAACTTTTGTTAATGTATCCAATCAAACGGGATTGGGATATGACATTGACTCTGAAAACTTAAAAGAATTTATGATTGAAAAGATAGAATTGAATTAAGAAGACAAAACACAATCTAAATAAAGTTGACTAAATGGCAGAGAACTGTTATTACAGCTTAGTTAATTTATAGTGACTCTTTATTGAATTTATTTAATCATCCGATTGATATCTTCATGGGCTATTAGAATATTTAAGTTCTATGTACGCTTTGTATTTTAAGTTTAGGTATAGTTATTACAATTGAAAATTACTATTTAGCTACGAGTAAAACATTAACATGGCTTTTAGACAAAGTATTATTTCTTTTTAATAGTAATTATGAAACAACTATAAAAATATCCTCTAAACATAGTGTGTCTTTAGGACTGAGACAGCTAATTTAGAGGATATTTTTTATCAAGTGTTATTTATTCATTTAAGGCGTTCTTTAAGATGTTTTGTACTTTAGTTAGGTTTTCAGATGAAACAACTTCGTAGTCAACACCATCGATTTCTTTACCAGTACCTTGCAACTGAACTTGTTTGATAGATTTAGCAGCACCGCTGTATTCAGTAACCAAAGCCTTAAGTTCATTGAAAGTTAAATCGGTTGTCATATTGGAAGAAATAGTGGTAAGTATTTGCTTATATTTAGTAATATTTCCAATTGAAACCAATTTACGTGCTAGAGCAATTAAAACAATGCGTTGGCGTAATTGCCGACCATAGTCACCGCGTGGATCTTGATAACGCATACGAGTATAAGCTAAGATGTTTGATTGATTGATTGTAACAGTACCTTTTTTGAAGTGATAGCCTAAATTAGTGAATTTGAGGTCATTGTCTACTTTAATTGGACCAACAGCAGCAGATAGCTGTTGTAATCCGCGCATATTTAGTTTCACATAGTGATCTATTGGAATATCTAGGTAACTTTGAAGAGTGTTAATTGCACCTGAGATTCCACCATATGCATAAGCAGCGTTAATCTTATTGTTACTGCCGTGACCAGAAATAGCAACTTTAGTATCTCGTGGAACACTAACTAGCGTAGTTTTTGATTTTGAAACAGCTGCGACCATAATGGTATCTGAACGTCCCTGATATGTACGCCCATATTCCCCGGTATCAATACCCAAAATCATTACAGAAAATGGATCGCCATTTGTAACGCTGACAGATGAGCCCTTACGTAGATTCTTATGACTAGCTGCTTTGTATGTACTTTGTACGGCTGACTTTGTATCAGTATAAATCTTAATAGCTCCAATAGCCCCAACTGCTATGAAAAATGCCAAAACACCTAAAACCCAAGTCCAAATTTTGCGTTTCTTAGAATGATGATGGTGGTGATGATGCTTAGGTTGATTTATTTGTGGCAAATCATTAGAATCTTTTTTCATTCCCTACAACTCCTAGTATGTAAAAATTAATAATCCCATTAAATAAGTAAAAAAATAATTCTATTAAAGTATAACATAATTATAAGTAATTAGAATAACATAGTTACAATTTAGTTATATCGGTTGTTTTTAATAGAAGTTTAGATTTGTTTATCAATTAATGAAAATATGATAGAATTAATATTAAAATATAAAAACATGAAGGAGTAGATAATTTAAAATTGTCACTTTTACAAAACTTATACGGTCCGTTTTTTGATGTACGTAACTGGCAAACAGTTATATCCTCAGGTGAGGATTGGATGATAATATTGTCGTTAGTCTTAATTGAATGTTTGCTTTCAGTTGATAATGCGATTGTTCTGGCTGCACAGACACAGAAGTTACCAGATAAAAAACAACAAGAAAAATCGTTGTTTTATGGTTTATGGGGAGCATACATTTTTCGTTTCCTCTTGATTGGCTTAGGAACATATCTCATTAATTTTTGGGAGATTAAAGTTATTGGAGCAGGGTATTTAATGTACTTATCACTAAGTCATTTTTATCATATGGCACATCCGCAATTAAAAGAAAAAAAGAGAAAAACAAAGAAACGGATTTTACCACTATTCTGGTCAGTTGTTGTTTCAATTGAAGCGATGGATATTGTTTTTTCAATCGATTCGATTTTAGCTTCCTTAGCAATTTCAACTAATCCGGTTATTGTTTTAATTGGCGGCCTTATAGGCATCTTAGCAATGCGCGGAATTGCAGAAGTTATTATGAAACTAATGGAGATTGTTCCTGAATTAGAAGTGACAGCTTATTTTTTAATTGCTTTAATTGCAATTAAACTATTTCTAACTATTCCAGCCATAGATATCGAAATACCAGCTGCTATTTTTGGTGCGTTAGTCTTGCTGTCACTTGTTGCGACGGTGGTAATACATCGAATTAGACGGTAATATGCGAGGTTAATAATGCTAATAGCAAGAATGGAATTTTTTAGTGATGGATTAGATGTAAAACAACTAGATGTTAAACAGGATGTTAATGAAGTATTTGAATTGCAGAAAAAGCATACTAATTATCATCAACAATTTAACTTAGGAGTATTGACAAAAGGCCAAGTTGAAGCTGAAATGGTCAATTTTCCTAAGAACAAAACATTAGAGGATAAATTTTATTTAGGTTTTTATCAGTCGGGAATATTAATTGCAGTTTTAGACTTAGTATTGGATTATCCTAAAGCTAATTGTGTTTGGATTGGTCTGTTGATAGTTGATACAGCTAAGTTATGCACAGGAATTGGAACTAACGTTTGGGAAATTGCTAAACAAGCATTAAAGCGCGAGGGATACACAAAGGCACTGTTGGCTATCCCAGCCAGTGATGAGAGGGCTCAAAGTTTTTGGCAAAAGCAAAGTTTTAAAGAACAACAGGTTTTTCAGATGGACTTAAAAAAAGGTGTCACTATGCCGTTTAAATTAATGAAATCAGAATTATAGTTAGTGAATTGGAACAAATATAAGATAGATATAAAAACAGTTAGAATGTATCTTGTTATTTCAAAATACATTCTAACTATTTTTTTATGTTTAAATGTAGGTAATTAAATAAAAAGCGACCGGTTGCTTCGATAGCCAATGCAATAATGAACACAAGCAAAGAAATACTACCTGTTGAGAAAAGAGAAAAAACAAGAATTAGAGAAGTTAGCAGGTGAACAATAAACATATATTTATTCATAAAAACAGCTCCCAAAACAATTGATTTGAATATTATTATAGCATGGGAAATTTGATTTAGAAATTAAAAAGGGTGATACTTAGTATAAAAGGAAGAGCTGTAATTTAGTTTTGAATTATAGTGAACTAAAATACTATTAAAAATGTATAACAATATTCGCTTTTTAATTGAAAGATATTTTTAGAAGTGTTTTAATTTTTTTGAAGATTTAAAAAATGTTTTTGTTTTTATATTAGGTGGATAAATAATTTTGAAAAATAAAAGAAGATATATTAAAAGTTTAGATGGACTACGTTCAATTGCAGTTATAGCGGTGATTTTATATCATTTGAATGCAACTATTTTTAAAGGTGGTTTTTTAGGAGTACCTATCTTTATGGTTATTTCAGGATATTTAATCACAGATCATCTAATTGATGAATATGAATTGATGGGTAGAATTGCGTATTTTACTTTTTTAAAAAAACGAATTAAACGATTATATCCAACATTACTAGTAATGCTGCTAACAACAGCTGCTTATATATTTTTGTTTGCTAGAAATTTATTGTTTAATTTATGGCAAATAGTTCTAACTAATTTGCTGTACGTGTATAACTGGTGGCAAATTGCGCATAAAGAATCATATTTTCAACAATTTGCGACAAATGAGTCTCCGTATACGCATTTGTGGACACTTTCGATTGAAATGCAGTTTTATTTAGTCTGGCCACTATTAGTTATGCTTATTTTGAAACTATTTGGCAGAAAAAAGTATATTTTGTATATTGCAGTATTATTAATTGTTATTTCAAGTTTGTTAATGGCTATTATGTATGTACCAAATACTGATCCAAGCAGAATTTATTATGGAACAGATACTCGAATGTTCTCAATTCTGCTTGGGGCAGTTCTCGCTATTGTATGGCCTAGTGGAAAGTTAAGCAAGCATGTAGCAACTAAATCAATGCTAATTCTTGATTCAATTGGGGTGGCTGTGTTTTTAGGAATATTACTATTGCTAATTAATGTAAATGGTCAAAGTGGTTTTGTATATCAAGGTGGCATGCTGCTATTTAGTGTGATAACAACGATTATGATTGCGGTTATTACACAACCTGTTTCTGGATGGAATAAAATATTAAGCAATCCACTATTTGCTTGGATTGGTTCACGTAGTTATGCAATATATATTTATCAGTTTCCAGTTATGATTTTTTTTGAAGCGCGTTTTCAGGATATTGCAAATCATCCTGTGTTGTATCCAACAGTAGAAGTTATTATTATTTTACTTATCAGCGAGCTTTCCTATCGTTTTTTGGAAGATTCAGCAAGTAAAATCTATTATTTAAATTTGATAAGATACAGTAATTATATTGATATTAATGCAACAGTGTTTAAATTTACAAAACATCAAAAAAAGTTTAGAAAACAAAATGTAGCTGTATTAACGATAGGCTTTTTTACATTTCTAGGTGTCTTAGGAATAATAAATTCCGCTTTTATAAAGAGTGATGCCGTAAATAAAACAGCACTAGCAAAAAAATTGATGTCTAATGGAGAACTGCAAAAAAAAGAAGAACAACAACAAAAAAAGATAGCCAGAAAAGCAATTGCAGATAGTTCGAAAACAGAAAGTGAAGCTAAATCAAATACATCGGCTAAGTCAGATATAGATACTAGTTTTGAAGCATATAATTTGACACAGACACAATTACAAAAAGCGCAAACATTACCATTGACAGCAATTGGTGATTCGGTGATGTTAGCGAGTCAACCAGCTATGGTTAAAGTGTTTCCTAAAATGTATATTGATGCTGCCGTTTCCAGACAAGCATCTGCTGCAGTTCCATTACTAGAAGACTTAGCTAAGCAGCATTTGCTTGCGCCAAATGTGTTAATTGGTCTTGGAACAAATGGTCCAATTGATCAAGAAACTTTCCAAGCAATAATGACGACGATAGGTCCTAAACGAAATGTTTATTGGATTAATACACATGTTCCAAATAGATCATGGCAAAATCAAGTTAATGCATTTTTAGATAATGAAACAAAACAATACACTAATCTAAAGATAATTGACTGGTATGCTTATTCTAATAATCACAATCAATGGTTCTATAGTGATCAGACACATCCTAATAATATAGGTGAAATGTACTATACGGCGTATATTGTTAAAGAAATTATTGGCTAATATCTTAAGACTTTGAAATAAACATAAAGACAATATTAAGGTTGTTGTTTTTTTTAAAACTTGATGAAAAAAGTTTCTAATTGCAGAAAATATAAATTATAATAGCTATATAAAATGTTATTAGCTTAGGATTTGTGAGGTGAAACTAATGAACTTTATTAAGGGTGTTTTGTTTGGAAGTTTGTTTTCAGTTTCTATATGGATAGGATTATTTAGTTTAATAGGGTATATCCATGTATGGTTTTAAAAGTAAAAAAATAATTTTACTATAGAAAAATTAAACATTTGGACATATAAGCGAGTCCAGGATTTATCTGATATGCTCTCTTTATATAGGACACAGAAATATAAAGTGACTTATATAGAGAGCATATCAATTTTTATCCTGTGCACTACGCCCTGTCAAGTTGACAAATGAAATAATATAAAATTGAATCTATCTCTAAGCGGCTTCATTACAGTAT
>NZ_JAIULA010000034.1 GCF_024160875.1 Ligilactobacillus ubinensis
TGGACATATAAAAATCCCTCCATAATTATCAAATGAATTATTGTATTTCATCTGACAACCATAAAGGGATTATCGCACTCAAACTTAATTTGAGGAACGTTTTGTTTTATGAATAATGGGATTTGATGCTAGTATGAATTTCGTATAACAATTCGAAAGGTTGTTATTACCCATGTAAGAGCGAATTTGAAGTATAATGATAATAATCGAAATTTTTGGGTATTTAGCTTACTATTTCGATACTTAACATGATGGATTAAAAGCCAACAACAATTCGAAAGTATATCTGAGAGTAAGAAGCAGAAGACGAAGATTAAGTTAACTAGAGTATATTGATTTATTTAAAGGATAAAAGCAGAAATAACAAACGAGGTAGCAATTGACGTGTAGTGGGCGGTTATAAATGTAGAAAATCTGGCAATTTTATTCCGCCGATTTCCTACATTTTATAACCGCCCACTACAGTTGAGTTTTTCGCTCCGAAATTGATTTTAATAAAGCTCACATTGATTATAGAATCTAATATATAAAAATATACAATTGGTAAACTGTATAAAATATTTAGGAATTTTATTGAGTATTTGGATTAAATTTTCAATTAACGATCAAAGTTTAAACGTCATATAATACTATTTTAAATTACTCATTTTTTCTATTAATTTTTTTTGTATCCACCAATATATTTCTTTTGAGTTTGCACCTGAACTTAATAATTCTAAAAAATTTTTATCACTTATCAATGTAATTAAATCATTTAATAATGGTAGATGACTGTAATTATTTATAGTGCTAATAATAAATATATATCTTACTGGTTTTATAGAATTAAAATATACGATGTTTTGCAAACTAGCTATACTAAGTCCAATCTTTTTGGCACCATTTATAGGTTTCGTATGTGGTAGAGCAACTAGGGGAGAAATTATAAATCGATTCATATTTTCTTCTTTGACTAATTCATTCAAATAGTTATTTGTAATATATTTTTTTTCAAGTAAGGGATTTGCTGCTTTACCTATTGCATCTATTGCATCTATTGCATCAATATTAGGTTGGATAAAATCCTTTGTTAATACATCTAGTAAAGATTGACTATTGTCAGTTAATGCCCTATTTTTATTATTCAAATTAAATACTTCAGACTGTAGTTCTCTTCTAATATCACTGGTAACTTTTCTATTTTGTATCTTCTTATTTACAATCTCCATTACAGAATCAAGTGTTAAAACTGGACTATTTATATCTGTCAATTCACTGTACACTCGTTGTACTAAATTATATTTATCTTCAGCCGACATAACAGATTTAATAATAAAAACAGGCTTTCCCATAGTAAACAATTCATTTTTATATTGTGTTGAAAATATCAAATCTATACTATTTAAACTAAACTTAAGGTCTTCGAAATTAACAGGTTCTAAAAATTTAATATTAGGAAAAATACTAGTTAATTGTAAATACGCTAGTGCTGATGTTCCTACTCCATTAGAACATATGATTACTGCCTTTATATTTCTATCTCTTTTATTATTTTCTTTATATATAAAGCCCACTAAATGTATAGTTAAATATGCGATTTCTTCTTCTGGAAACCCATGAAATTCTTTACCCAAAAAGTCTATAGATTTTTCTACTAGTTTAAATACATCATTATACTTTTTTTTAATCTGAGCAGTTAAGGGATTATATATCGGATATTCAAATGCCACTCTGTAAAACATAGATCTGAAGTGTGTATACATTTGCATAACAATCTTATTATTTTTTTCAAAGGATATTCCAGAAATATTTTGAAAATTATTAATAAATTTTCTATTATATTCAAAAACTTTTTCACTTTTTTCAGAAATAGTTATTTCTCCAATAGTAGAACATAAGCACAGCATTGTGATATATAAAACGCTGTTCTTATTACTTATATCTAAATTTAACAGAATATATTTTACCATCTGATATTCATTCTTGTTTTCAATTGCATACTTCTTTGCGCTATTTTGTATATAATTGGGTTTATCTTTTAATCTTTTTAAATTAATGCATATGATATAAGAAAACTCTGTTATTCGATTCTCTACAAAATTAATCCCATATTTTTCAGCACTTTTTCTTACTAATACCTCTACCTCATATTCATCTACATCCATATATCTCTTTATATAATAATCTAATATCTCTATATCAATACTTCCAACTTTTGATGCTACAACACGATTTAAATATGTACGCACATCATTCTCCCTACCTAAAATTTTGTATCCTTCTCTTCTATCATAATTTAGGTGTAAGTTATAGCGTAGTATGTTGTTTTCTAACACTTTTAAATCTTTTGAAATAGTAGATTGACTAACACCTAAATAGTCTTGCAAATGTAGCAACGATATATATCTATTACCATTAATCAGTATTAATGATATAAGAAGCACTCTCTCTTTTTTACTAAAAATGTATTTATCTGTTGATATCTCAATGTTTCCTCTAATATTTACCAAATATTTATATGTCTCGACAGAGGTAGAAACTGAGTTTTCATCATATCTTATTCCCTCTATTTTTGATTCTTTTAGTAATGCATTAATTTTCTCAATAGTATATTCAAGTTGTCTATCCGTCATTCCTAATTCTATTGCTAAACCTTTTTTCTGCCAAATAGGACTTTGTATTATTTTTTCAATTATAGTTATTTGCTTTGTATCTAACATTCTTTCACCTTCACTACAATTTAAATTAGTCAAGAGATCATTTATTGTAAATTATTGGAATATAATATAAAAGTCGCTGCCTACTATTGTTTATTACGTTATCTTTCATTGCTCTGCTCTTGACTAAATTTATATAAACAGCAAATATTATGATTAAAATATATAGTTATACTTTTTTGTGATCTATGTTTTTTATTAATTTAATTGTGTTATAAATATTTTAACAATATCAATGTTTGATTATATTAAACAAATTCTAATTATCAATTAGAAGAACTGTTGCCACATAAGCCCAAAATAATTCAATTAATATCATAAATGTATATCTATATAAAAAGAGAAAGTTTATTTTCAAGATTTAACTTTAAAATATCACTTTCTCTTTTTTCTTAATTTCTAAAATTATCTATAATATCTCTTATTTTTCTTGCTTTTTCAGTTATTTCAGAAACTGAACCTTTAGAGAAGGTACTACCTATACCAAGAATGTCTGCACCAGCCATTAACCATTTATTAGCATTATCTATATTTATTCCTCCCGATTCTATAAGCGGCAAATATGGTATCGGTGTCTTAAGTGTCTTTATTAAATCTGTCCCTACTATTCCACCATACGGAAAAATCTTTATAAACGTTGCACCAGCTCTCAATGCCTCAACTGCTTCAGTTACGCTTGTACACCCTGGTGCATAAGGAATTTGATATTGATTAGCAAGTTTAGAAACTTGAATATCGAACATAGGTGAATATATAAACTGCGCACCATGCGCAATAGCATCCTTAGCTGTTTCTCCATCTAATATTGTTCCAGCACCTACCAATAGCTTTTCATTAAACTTAGTTCGCAATTTTTCAATTGCTTCAGGAGCATTTTCATTAGTATAGCTTACTTCTATAACATTAATTCCTCCTTTGGTTATTCCTTCTGCAATTTCCAGTATTCTATCTGTTTTATCTCTTACAATGGCTAATGCCCCTGAATCATAAATTTTTTTTGTGTAGTTAAGTTTTCGCATTTTAAATTACCCCAATATGTTTATAGTATTCTATCATTTCCTTTACCTGTATAAGCATGCTCTCACTTTCGTCCATAATCGCTGGAAATCTTGCAGACCCCACATCTAATCCAAACGAGTTTAGTATCAGTTTCAACATCGTTGGTGTTGTCCCTTTATGCAATAACTTTCTTAACGGTTCAATATTATCTTGATATTTTTTTGCTTTTTCAATGTTCCCATTTTTAAAGCTTTTATATATATTCACATCGTTATTTGTTAGTAGATTTGCAGTTGCTGCAATTGCACCATCTCCACCTATCTGCAACACATCCAAAATTTTAGAATCAGATCCAGAAAGTACAGAAAATGTATCTGAGTTACATAACCTTATATAGCCCTTTGTATTTTCTAAATTACCTGAACTATCTTTAATACCAATAATATTAGGATGTTTTGAAAGCTTCTCTACAGTTTCAGGATTCATATTGATTCCTGTTTTCGAAGGCATATTATAAATTAATATTGGCACATTTACACTATCTGCAATTTTTTCATAATGGCTTATCACTTCAGACTGTGATGGTGCCACAAAAGAGGGGGCTACAATAGATAATGCATCCGCTCCAATAAGTGAAATTTCCTTACTGAACTTTATAGTATCTCGTGTACTATCCAATCCTGCACCAACAAATACTTGCACTTGTTTGTTTACATACTTGATAACAAATTCAGAAAAATAATACTTCTCTTCCTCCGTTAATACATACGACTCTCCATTTGTACCTAAAATAAAAATACCTTGAATATCAAAACTCAATAAATAATCTAATAATTTTTTAGTTTTGATATAGCTTATATTTTGAAAATCATCCATTGGAGTGACCATTGCTACAATAATTCCACCTATTTTCTTCATAAAATATCTCCCTTAATATTAATGAAACAAACCTAAGAACCAATTTAATAAAGAACCAACTACGTTGTAATCAACGTTTGGAAACATAGATCCTGAAATACCTAAATGTACAAATGTAGGATATAATATAACTGGTAAAAACGCTAAAAGAAGTCCTACTATAAATGAGCCTAGAATAGCCCCACGCCATCCACCTGTAGAATTTCCAAATATTCCTGCTGTTCCACCAGAGAAAAAGCATATATGAGCTGCCGGAATAATAACAATAGAGAATTTAAGAATTACCATAACAACAATTGCTAACAATCCCGCAACATATGAACTTAAAAAGCCAACTAGAACAGCTGTAGGAGCATATGGGAAAATTGTGGGTACATCTAAAGCTGGACGTGATCCTGGAATGAATTTTTCTGATATTGCTACAAAGGCTGCCGTTATTTCCGCTAAGAACATCCGAACTCCCGTCATCAAAATTGAAATGCCTGCAGTAAATGTTAAAGCTTGAATAAGCGGGAATACTAACCAATTTGTTGTTCCCGATAGTTTAGTTACAGTTACTTTACCTGCAGCTAAAGCTGCTATATAAAACAGTAGCGTCATAACAGTAGCGACTCCCATTAGAAAATCCTTAAAAAATGATAGCCAACCTGGAAATTTTATATTTTCTGTAGTTTGATCTTTGTATTTTTTAAAAACATTACCAACGAAACCAGATAGTGCGTATCCAATCATATTAAAATGTCCAATTGCTTGGGTGTTATTTCCTGTAATTTTTCTCATGAAAGGTTGGCACAACTCGGGTAACGCTGCTGAAACAAATCCTAATATGCTACCACCAATAACAATTGCCCAAGTATTCGTCATACCATGAGCTTTTAAAACAAGGGCTAAAACGCATGCAAAGAACAAACTATGTCCTCCTGTAAAAAAGACATTCTTAAATGGTGTAATACGTGCAAAAACTAGGTTCATAATAAATCCCATAATCAAGGTTATAGAAACAACAAAACCATACTTTCCTTGGGCTAATGCTGTCGCTGCTTCTGGAGAAGCAATTACACCAGTAAGATGAAATCCTTTCTGAAACATAGTATTAAAATTCTGTAAAGTTGTTGTCATGGTGGAAGCTCCCACGCCAAATATTAAAAAACCAATAGCTGTTTTTAAAGTACCTGTTAATACCTCTGTTGATTTTTTTCTTTGTGCCACTAATCCAACAAAAGAAACAATCCCTAATAATATAGCAGGGTTAGACAAAAGACTAACTAAAAAATTAATCATCTATTTTTCCTCCGATTCGTATTTGTATTCTTACAATTATTCAATATTCTTCAAAGCAATTTGAATTTTGTTTTTAATCTCATTTTTGTCAAGTATATTATTAATACCTACTATTTCCTTCCTTATACCTCTATCTTTTAGCTCCGCAGCAACATCACTTAAAGTTACAACAATCGGCCCATCAAATCCTTCTAATTCATCTAATGAAGAATGTTCAACCGTAATTGGATAATCATTTTCTGCAATTACCTCATTAAGTTTTATTTTTAACATTAAACTTGAACCAACGCCTGCTCTACATGCTACTAATACTTTTATCATATTTTCTACCTCCAATTATTCTTAATACCTCGTCCACTGTTTTTGCATTATCTAATTCTTTATAAAACTTACTATCACTTAACAAAACAACAAGATCCTTCATAGCATCTAAATGTGAGCTAGAGTCTGGACTACTCAAAGTAAAAATATACTTTACAGGATCATTGTCCTTACTATTAAATTTTAGTGGATTTTTTAAAATACAAAGCCCCATAGCTAATTTTATTGCACCTGTAGAACTTGGTGCATGTGACAAAGCAACATGAGGAGTAATTACAAAATATGGGCCATATTTATTTACAGAATCAAGTATCGCATTTATGTAATTCTTAGTAATATAGCCATTCTTTTCTAGTGGATAAGCTGCTTTTTTAATTCCCTCACTCCAATCCATAGCCTCCACGTTTAATTGTATTAACTCCCTTTTTAATATCTTCTCTATCAAGTAAACCCTTCCTTTCTTGCTCTACTTAATTGTATGCGCTTCCCAAATGACTATTCAATTTCTTTTGATTGTACATTTTGTTTTATATTTGCCATTTTAGAATTTTACTTTTTGCTTTTTACTGCTATTATCATCATTTATAAAAATATGAGATTATATTACGTTAATTTTGTAAAGTTTTTAACAAAAAAAATAATATTCAAACATTGTAACCGCATTCTGAAAATGCAATAGTTCTTATGAGTATTGCTTTACAATAATAAAGATTAGGAGATGTATTTTAATGTCAGAAACTTTAGATTTAATTCATACTACTATTCAAAAAGAGATTAAATCCCTTACAAAAATAAACTGCTCTATTCCTCCAGAATACGAGACAGTTGTTTCCACACTAAAAAAGATTAATGGAAAAGTCATTTTTATGGGTATCGGAAAATCTGGTCATATTGGTAAGAAACTTGCATCTACTTTTTCAAGTACCGGTACACCCGCTTTCTTTATTCATGCTTCTGAGAGTATGCATGGTGATTTAGGAATGATTGAAAAAAACGATGTTGTTATTCTTATCTCAAATAGTGGAGAAACTAGCGAAATATTAGCTCCATTAGATTCAATAAAACTAATTGGTACAACTACTATTGCTATGACTGGCAATAGCAATTCGACGTTAGCAAAAAAGTGTGATTTCCTTATTCCTGTGCACGTCGAGTATGAAGCAGATTCTTTAAATCTTGCGCCAACAAGTAGTTCTACTGCTTGTTTAGTCGTAGGTGATGCTCTTGCTTGTACACTTTCCTCACTGAAAGGATTTACAAAAAAGGATTTTGCTGTTTTTCATCCTGGAGGATCACTAGGCAAAAAATTATTATCTGATAAAAACATTTAACTCATACTAGTGAAATAGAAAGGAAAAAAACGAAATGTTTGATAAGCAAGATGAATTATGTGTCAATGCTATTAGAATGCTTAGTATTGATGCAATTGAAAAAGCAAATTCTGGACACCCAGGATTGCCAATGGATGCGGCACCTATGGCATATGTTTTGTGGACAAGATATTTGAAAACGTATCCTAAAAATCCCAACTGGGTTGATCGAGACCGCTTTATTTTGTCAGCAGGACATGGCTCGGCTTTGCTTTATAGCTTGCTTCATTTGTCAGGATATAAAGTGTCGGCTGAAGATTTACAACAATTTAGACAAGAAAATAGTTTAACTCCAGGACATCCTGAATATGGACATACTGATGGAGTAGAAGCTACAACGGGACCACTGGGTCAGGGGTTAGGAATGGCTGTAGGAATGGCTATGGCAGAAAAACATTTAGCCGCGGTTTATAATCAGCCTGAACAAAACATTGTAGATCATCATACGTATACAATTGTTGGTGATGGTGATCTAATGGAAGGCATTTCTCATGAAGCAGCCAGTTTAGCAGGTCATCTAAAGTTAGGAAAATTGATAGTATTGTATGATTCCAATGATATATCATTGGATGGTCCCACTAAAATGGCCTTTGAAGACAATACCAAAAAAAGGTTTGAAGGTTATGGTTGGCAATATTTAAAAGTTGAAGATGGAAATAGTTTAACAAAGATTGATGATGCTTTGACTACGGCGAAAGAAAATGAAGAACAGCCTACTATTATTGAAATTAAAACAATTATTGGTTATGGATCACCAGACCAAGGAACAAATAAAGTTCATGGTGCGCCATTAGGCAACAAAAATATAGAAGAAACACGTAAGGTTTACAATTGGAAATATGAACCTTTTAAAATTCCAGAAGTTGTTTATGATCGGTTTCACGAATATACTTTTGAACGACACCAAAAGGATTTCAACAATTGGAATAAACTTTTTAAGAATTACAAGCAAGAACATCCCAAATTAGCAGCTAGTTTTGAAGCAGGTTTTGCTGGAAAAATTAATAGTAACTGGATTAAAGAAATAACAACATACCATGAAGGTACAGTTACCGAAGCTAGTCGAATTACTGGACATAAAATTATTTCTGCAGTTGCCGAAAAAAATATTAATTTTTGGGGTGGTTCGGCTGATTTGTTTTCATCTAATAAAACTAATTCATCAAATAGCAAAGCATTTGAAGCAGATAGTCCGCAAGAAAGAAACATTTGGTTTGGAGTTAGAGAATTTGGTCAAGCAGCAGCAATTAATGGTATTGCCTTACATGGTGGGACAAGAACTTACGGAAGCACCTTCTTTGTGTTTTCTGATTACTTACGAGGAGCATTAAGATTATCTGCTTTACAGCATCTACCAGTAACATATATTTTCACGCACGACTCAATTGCTGTCGGTGAAGACGGTCCAACGCATGAACCAATTGAGCATTTAATGAGTTTACGTGCTATGCCAAATATTAATGTTATTCGACCGGCAGATCCAAACGAAGTAATTGCTGCTTGGAATATTGCATTAACTGCTACTGATACACCAACAGTTTTAGTTTTAACCCGCCAAGGTTTACCAGTCTTACCTAAAACAGATAAAATTTCTTTTGAAGGTGTAAAGCGTGGTGCATACATCTTATCAAGAAGTAAAAAAAATATCCCAGATGGAATTTTAATTGCTACTGGTTCAGAAGTGAGTTTAGCAATTGAAGCTCAAAAACAATTAAAAATAGATGGAATTGACGTTTCCGTCGTTTCTATGCCATCTTTTGAACTGTTTGAAAAACAATCTAAAGATTACCAACAACAAGTTTTACCGGATGAAGTTACAAATCGAATGTCAATTGAAATGGGATCATCTCTTGGCTGGGAACGCTATGTAGGTAGAAGAGGTGTGATACTTGGAATTGATAAGTTTGGTGCCAGTGGAAATGGTCCAACACTGGTTAACCATTATGGATTTAATGTAGAGAATGTTGTTTCAAAATATGAAACGGCTTATGAAAAATAATTAGTGAAGGAGAATTTGAAAATTGACTGAGAATTCAAAATTAAATATTGAAATATATTCAGACGGTGCAAATATAGAAGATATGCGGGATGTAGCTAAAAACGACTTTGTTTCTGGTTTTACAACGAATCCCTCATTAATGAAAAAAGCAGGAATTGCTGATTATATGACTTTTGCTAAAAAAGTTGTTGCAGAGTTTCCTAAGCATGCAATTTCATTTGAGGTTTTTAGCAATAAACCAGAAATAATGCTTAAAGAGGCAAAATTATTACATTCTCTAGGAAAAAATGTTTATGTTAAAATTCCCATTATTACAACTGATGGTAAAAACACAGCTGGATTGATTAAACAACTTTCAGATAATGGTATTTCAATAAATGTAACCGCTATTGCAACGCTTGAACAAGTCAAAGATGCTGTCGCTGCGTTTGCAAAAGGGACTAAGAACATTGTTTCAATTTTTGTTGGTCGTATAGCAGATACAGGTGCTGATACAACTGATTTTGTTAATCAAAGTGTCGCTATAACAAAAGAACATCCAGAAGCACAATTATTGTGGGCTAGCACGCGTGAAGTGCAAAATATTTTACAGGCACAACAAATGGGCGTTGATATTATTACAGTCCCACCGACAATTATTAATAAACTTGTTGCAAATAGAGGTAAGTCAGCGCAACAGGTATCCTTAGATACCGTTTTAGGCTTCGAAAAAGATATTAAAGCATCAGGTTTGAGTATTCTTTAAAGGGATAATTAGATAAGTCTTAGTAGTATTCAATAATTATTTTGAATGAGTACTAAGGCTTTTTATTTGTTAAAGGAATATTTTGATTTTGTTAGATAGAAAAGCTACTTATATGTGAGAAAAAGTTAACCTTAAAAGTAAAATATAGTTTGACATAATTACGTTTCCCGCTTAACAATGAACACATTGAGTCATTTAGTATCAAGGAAATTCATTTGAAAGAAGATGATGGCAATTTCAATTAAATTAGTAGCAATAGATATAGATGGAACTTTAGTGAATTCAGACAAGCAATTAACACCTGCCGTAAAAAATGCTATCGTGGCAGCAAAAAAAGCAGGGGTTAAAGTCGTGATTTGTTCTGGCAGACCTTTTTCAGGCGTTAAGCCGCTTTTAGAAGAACTGAATTTGATGAATCAGTCTGACCAATATGCGGTGTGTTTTGGTGGGGCGATGGTGCAGTCGACCGATGGTAAGGTAATTGATTTAAAAGCTATCTCATATAAGAATTATCAAGATTTGGAATTGTTAGCGCGAAAAAAAAATTTGCATTTTCATGCGATTAGCCAAGATAAGATTTTCACCTCGAACCGTGATATTGGCCATTACACAGTTTATGAGAGTCGGTTAGTGAATTTAGAGATATTCTATCGTACACCAGAAGAATTAAGTGAAGAAAAATTAGTTAAAGCAATGTTTATCGACGATTCAAAGAAATTGGATGAAGCGATGAAAGATTGGGCAGACTTTGCTGAATTTGAAGACGAGGTAACCTTTACTAAAAGCGCACCGTTTTATCTAGAAGCAAATGCGAAAGGTGTGAATAAAGCAGCTGCGCTAAAAATTCTGGCTGAACATCTCCAACTGAAAGTATCAGAGATAATGGCTATTGGTGACGAAGGCAACGATTTAAGTATGATTGAATATGCTGGCTTAGGTGTAGCAATGGGTAATGCCATTCCTGCAGTAAAAGCAGCTGCCAATGTAGAAACACAGGATAATGATCATGATGGCGTCGCTGAAGCAATTAACAAGTATATATTGCACGCTGAAGCGAAGGCTTAGTTAAGTAGTTTATTGTGATATTGGTAATACTTTAGTGTAGTCCAAATGAGCTCAGCAGCAGTAGCATAGTTAAGGATTATGCGATGTTTATAATTTATTGTATCTGAATTTCTGTTATTTCATCATCAGAAAATTTATGTAATGATAGACCTTTAGGAATATACTCTCGGACAGCAAGAGCTTTTTAGACCGAGACTTATGCAACCGGCGAAGGCTAATTAACTTGATAGAAAACAGCAGTTGAATTTGATCAACTATTGCCAAATTGTAAACTAACAGGATGGATTACGAGATAAATTCAATTTTACTTTTTTACCCATAGCATGGGCAATTTCAGCTAGTTTATCAAACGTCACATTATCGCCGCGTTCGATCCTAGCAATGGTTGATTGAGGGACGTTTGCTGTCTGCTTGAGTTAAGCCAACTTCTTCACGAGCATGATACAACGCTAAGACACTGGCAGATTTTTCTTTGTCAGCATAATAAGCTTCAGCAAATTTAGGATTCTTTAATTCCCGTGTTAAAATTGCATTAATTTTCATTTTGGATATTCTCCCATTCTGTTCGTAATTCTAGAGCATGCTTAATTTCAGCAGGTGGGGGTTTTTGTGGTTTCTTTTGTAAAACCATGAGTAGTAACATATTTTGGTCCCTTAACATGAAAATACATTGCTCGTTGAATATTGCTAGATACCTTGCTTCTTAACTCATATAAATTTTGGGTAGATTTAACCCAAGTCATGCGTTGAGCGACTAGTAAGTCTTGTTCCTGCGTATCTGTAATCACTTGTAGAAATTTAGCGCGATTTTTAATTGGCAGTTTACGTAACCACTCGTCGAATTCATCATGACCATTGGGGTGTGTATAAGTTTAAAATTATGCTTTTTCCATGTATGTTGTTTTTTAATAGTGTCAACTTTGTGTGAGTTTTAGATTTCTATTTGCACAAAATTATGCTATACTACAGATAGAAAAAGAAGCCTTGCGCTAACAAGACTTCCCATGTAGAGCCGTTTAAGACGGTGATAAAGTTTAATAATAGATTAAATAATCTGTTAGCCCTGCCAAAAGCTAAGATGGATTATTTTTTTTTGCTGACTTTTAATCAGCTCAACAATTAATGCAATTAAGGCCACAGTAAAAGTACCGAAACCAAGCATTAATTGTAAAGCGTCCGATACGGACACCTAGGCTACTCCTTTCATTAGGATTTATGGGCTTTAAAGGTTTAACACCATAAGCACCATCCCCGATTGGAAATAGCCACCACCTTAACTTCTCTACTTAATCCATTATACAAGAAAAAGAGCAACTAGGATATTTAATTAATTAACTCGTATCAACCACCTCCACCAAGAAGTAGTTGACAACAAAAACGAAAATTGTCAATCTTCTAAGCCTTAATCGTAATCTCCCATCACTCGCCGTTAAGTAGGCGAGTGATGGGGCTGCTTGTTTTGGCAAGCCGATAGTTTATGTGCTTCATTTCAGTAGGATCGGATAAGATTTTTTTGAAATGCAAAAAATCTCCACACCTAACCTTGTTTTTGCTTTCGTATTCTAATTTGTTTATCTTGATAGTAAATAAAAGTTAAGGTTAGATTCTGAACTAAGTGAATTAAGCAAAGAAGCTAGTTTAACTATAGAAGAAATGTTGAAAAAAGTTGGATTATCCATTTGAATTAGAAAAAATATTATAAGTTTTAACATTAAACTTGATATATTACAGGATGGACTTCAATATCATCAATCAATTAGGTGGATGTTTTTTATTTTTTCTAAATGTAAAATATTTAAAACCGCATATGAGATAGATACTCTATAATTAGCTTGGATGAAAATGATAATGGCGTTTTGAACTTTAGATTAATCTAGTAGTGAGAACATTAAAATTAAAATGATTAAAGCATGTAGGGGTGTTTTGATTGAATTTTATTTTACGATTTATTAAATATCATCTGGATATCAGGGGATATAGTCTATCAGGGGATGGGCTATATTAATTCAAAAAGGAGATTCACTTTATGATTAAACATACTGCATTGCAAGATAACAAGAAAAATGGGGGGATTGTTCGTAAGTTTAGGAGTGTTTTAGTTGCTACTGCTGTTTTAGCGGGGCTTTCTTTAACAACAAACTACACGGCAAATGCATCATCAGTAAACAATGACTGGGTGGCAAACACTACAACTGAAATTTCACAGAACATCGGGGATGTTAAAGCTGTTTATACGATAAGAAAAGGGGATACACTTTGGGGGATAACACAAGCTTTAGCAACTAAAGGATATCAAACTAGTGTAGCGCAATTAGCTAAAATTAACGGAATTGCAAATGCTGATCTGATTATCGCTGGAAATACAATGAAGTTTATGGGCTCTGGTCAAAATACCGTTGTACAAGTTCAAGGGGCAAACGGTAGCGTCAAAGGTACATATAATATAGGCTCTAATGCAGCTAACACTAGCCGCAATAATACAACTACAGCTGCTGCAACTAAAGGCAATACTAGCACAAATGGTAATACAAATAACAATCAAAATAGCAATAATAATGGAAACAATAGCAACAATAATATACCAGCCAAACCGGCTACTATTAATAGAGCTAGTTTATAAGCAGCAATTATACAAGCACAAGGTTTAGTTTCACAAACTGATGTATATACAATTGATACAATTTCTAAATTACAAGTTGCACTAACTACTGGCTTATCTGTTGAGAATAAGAACTCAGCTACACAAACAGAAGTTGACAATGCAACAGCTGCAATCAACACAGCTATTAATAATTTAACAAAACAAACTGATGTTAATAAGAAATCTTTACAAGCAGCAATTGCGATAGCACAGGCACTTGTGTCAAAAACTACTGAATACACGGCTGATTCGCTTGCTAACTTGCAAACAGCTTTAGATAATGGCCAATCTGTAAACAGTCAACCAACTGCAACACAAAATGATGTTAATACTGCAACTGATGCTCTCAATGCAGCTATTAAGGGCTTAATAAAGCTTGATACAGATACACACTGATTTTCCTAAATAAAGGTTATTATGCTAAGTGCGGAAATAGGTTAATGTAGTTAGTATTTTTATAACTAATTGTTATAAGAGAAAAAAGTAGTTCCAAAACTACACTAAAAAGAGTTAGAAACTGACCTAATGGCTTTCTAGCTCTTTTTAGTGTAGTAATAAGGCGAAATACAAAAAATGTTTATAATTATTATATAAGAGGAGAAGAGTTAGATGACATGTAAGTATTGCGGGCAAAATTAGATAAAGAGGCTAGATTTTGCTCTAATTGTGGAAAAATTTAGTACAACCAGATGAAAAAATAGATTTGGAATCTTTTAAATTTAATCGAGAGAATTTTTTTAGAGTTTTACGCTTTTTGAAGGAAAATGCGCTAACTTTATTGTTTGTATACTTTCTATCTATTGTATTTGTATCTTTACGTTGGTGGATATTCTTACTCTATGTAATAACAATCTATATATATCCGCTTTTAAGCAATAAAAGAACGTTTATTTGGGAAAATAGATTTGATACATGGATTCGTGATGAAAAAAATATAAAGAAAATCAAAGATACGCTAGCTCGAACTAATGTTAATAAGAATAAAGATCCAAGAAATGCACCTGTAACAGATAATAGTGTTTTACAAAATGGGAATGTAGTTAATAACGAAGAAAATGCTGCAACAACGTCAACTCTAGGACAGAATAGTAATGTACAAAGTACTACAACTGGAGAAAATAGTGATAACAAAAAAAGCTCAGCTACTCTAAATAAGGAATTTATAGTTGGTATCATTATAGCGATAGTAGGCGCAGTGCTGTTTTTGAGTAGTAAAAGTCAGACAACCAGTTATAGTAATCAAGCATGGTCAATGTTACAATCTGGAAGTTTAGATGTAGCTGGTTATGCATATATTTGGGGAGCTTTCCTATTTGAAATAGGGGTACTAGCAATTATTGGTGGTTTATTTAAAGTAATATTACATTCTAAAGGCAATAAGGGGATAACATTGAAGGTTATAGCTACGGGTATGTATTTTATAACGGCTATAGTTGCAACGTATATATATAGTAATCCTATTTCTACTGGAATTAGTGTAACCGAAACATTTTATAATAACGGTAGTTCATTGAGCGACATTCAAAATATATATAACTTTTTGAAGGAGGCTGTGACATAACTAGTCTCTACACAATAAATAGGGCGAGAAACCGAATTTGGTTTTCTCGCCCTATTTGCTTAAGATTTTGCTCTTTTAACTTGACCCCTAGCGTGACTAGTTTCAGGATGTTTAATGCC
>NZ_JAIULA010000035.1 GCF_024160875.1 Ligilactobacillus ubinensis
TCATATGACCAGACGAAACACAAAAGATAAAACAATCATGTAAAAAATAACAAGGGGGAGGGGCGGTCATTATATCTGGTTCTATAATATATGGTACTGATAGAGAAAATATTCTATCGGTACCATTTTTTGTTTCGGCAAAGTGTTGCACTTAATTTGACAATTCAAGAGAGAAATTGAAGATTTTTTTTGACAAAAATACGAATATGATTCCAAAATTTTTCAATGAGTATCGTAATTCTCCGGTAATAATGAATTATTATATTTAAGTTATACAGCATAATTAAATAAAATGAAACTATTGATATATAATCGTAAGCACCTAATAGTCACCACTACAGCGCTTTATAAAGTGGAGGTCTTTTAATATTTTTTAGATAAAAGATATGATAAAATATGCGTATGTAAAGGGGGGTTAGAAATGAGTGGATTTGAAATAATATTACCTAATGAACAGTTACTCTCTATTGATGTTACCAATAAGGAATATTATAATTATGATTTTCAATCATTTTCGCTTGTTCCATTGCAACAATCTGCAAGTGTATTAGTATCAGACAATATTAAGCAAAAGTTGTTTTCTCATATTTCAGAAGCAAAACTAATTAGACAACTAGCTAATAAGGGTGAAAAGGAGTATGTTGCTAAGTTTACAGAGTATGCGAAAGAAAAACTGGAGTCTGGTGAATGGCAGCTAGGTATCAAAAGAGATACAGGAGAAAACTATGCAGTACTCAGAGACGCTGCTACTAAGAAGTTCAAGAGTAATGTAATATTAGAGAGTAAAGTTATTAGGGATTTAGGTAATTTGCCTGAGCTATCGGCTATACAAGGACAATTGGCAAATATCTCTGAGCAAATAGAACATTTGAATAAAGTAATTGGTCGTGTGGAGCAAGGACAGTATAATGATCGATATGCAGGTTTTTTTAGCGCAAGACAGTTAGTTATTGAAGGCCTTGCAACAATTAATACAAATTTACGGCAAGAATTGCTTGTTTCAGCAATTAGAACAAATAATGATACTATTGGAAAATTAATGCTTGTACTTAACCAAGATATAAATGATTTTTTGAATTTAAAAACAAAGAAAAAGGATGCTAAGAGAATAGATGGTTTCTTACAAAATTCAATTGGATATTTAAATTCATCCGTACAGTTAAACTTGGTAGCGTATACAGCATTAGGTGAGCAGAAACCCTTGTTAGCATCATTAGTCAATTATCAATCTTTTATTGAACAGATTTTATTGAAAAAGATTGACGATTCAGACAGGACAGTTGCTTGGGGGATAGACAATATACATGTTGGTACAGATGGTAAGTTCAGTGAATTATCAACGGATATTTCAAGTAAGATAACTACATTGCTGGAAGGTATAGAAACTGGAAAAATTGGAGATGTGGAAAATGAAAAAATCGAAACAACAGATATGTAAATTTGTAGGTTGTAATAAACAAGTGTATGCTTCGAAAATGAAATTTTGTGGTGAGCATGAGCGGGCATTTCAAGAAATTAAAAAAGTGGGAGGCAAATATGTCTTGGGTGCATTAACGTTTATAGCAGTCAGTACTTTGAAAAAAAAATGATTAGCTAATTGGAAATGCTTTAGATAAAAACAGATTTAAACAAAATAGCGTGACGATAAGAAATGCAGATAAATAGAAGCACTGTTTTCTATATGGGTTTCTATAAAAACAACAGTAAAAAAGTAATATTTTTGCACCTTGATTTTTTATTTTCAGCTTTGAGTATATAAAGAGTAGACACTTAATAACCGACTGACTATAGTTGATTTAGACTGTATTTAAATGATGTTGCTTGTTTTTCAAAAATGTGGTATTTATCTCGTTTGTATTAAAATTAATTCCTATCGTGACATAGATGGTTTGGCAACTGTAGTTATGAATCACTACATATTTAATCGTATATTGGGGTCGTACGGAGTATTACGCAATCAAAAACCGCAATTGTATATTATGATTATAAAAGTACTCGTTCAGAAAAATTTGCCCAAATTATCAATCAAAATTTTCATAGGTGTTCTCCAGTGTGATGGATATAGTGGATATAACAGCTTAGAAAATTCAAATACTAGAGTTGGTGGGTACATGTGTACCGAAAATTTTATGAAAATGTCACTAGAATTGGCGGCCAGTTTGAATATTTACAGGATATACTAGAAAAGATATCACAACTGCCAGAGTTCGTAAAAAATGAAGATTTGGAAGCTTATTTGCCATGGAATTGGCAAAAAAACAAGAGGCAAGAAATTATTTAGAATAAAAAGCAAACCGATTTCCAAGTTAGATAAAAATCTACTTTGGAAATCGTTGTTTTTATTAGGTGTTTACTGCGTACTTTTATAACTATGCATTTTATAAAGCGTTTTCAAAAAAGTGACTATTGAAGTGGACAAACAATTATTTTTAAGTTAGTTAGAATAAACTATAATTTAAATTGACAAAGGGGGGTGAAAAATTGACAACTTCAGTAAGTAGAGGAAAAATTATAAATTATCTCAGTAACCAAATTGGATACATTGATGCTCAAGAAATTGCAGATCATTTTGGAGTTTCAAAAAAGACTATTTATCGAAAAATTGATGCTATAAACAATGTAGAAGAGGGGGCAATTATTTCAAAGAAAGGACAAGGTTTTAAACTTAATACAAATTTCTCTTTTAAAACAGAGAAGATAGTTAATAATCAATTGGATGAGCCAATTAAAAGAAGGAATCGTGTTTTTTTAACTTTACTATTTAATTCTCCCAGTTTTGTCAGTTACAGTTCGCTTTATAAAAATGCATATGTTAGTCAATCTACAGTCAAGACCGATATAAAATTTTTAAGAAAAGATGCAGATAGATTTTTTCTTAAATTTAAAGTTACTACTAATAAAATAGCCGTTATTGGAAATGAAAAAAATATACGAAATGCGATTAATTCAATTTTACAGTTTGATTATGATAAAAATAATGCCTTCATAAAGGGAATTAATAAATTTGATGATCAGTTTATTCGTGAACAAATAAAATTTATTGAGACAAGCACAGGGTACCAACTCCCTTATCCATATAATATCAACATTTTTTCTCATATTTATATTCTGATAAAAAGATCTAGGAGAAAAAGTTCATTTAAAAGTGAGGAGGCAAGTTTTACAGAAAGTTCCAATAATCCGGTGCTATATAGAATTTCTAGCATGATTATCGAAAATGTAGAGAATTATATTGTCCATAAGTTACCTAAATATGAGATTAAATATCTGTATAACTATCTAATAGCATCTAGATTAACTGCTACTGGTAAAAAAGAAAATGAAGTTAGTATTGTTTATTCTTCAGAAGTTGAAGCATTTACTAAAGATTTAATTATACAAGCGAATATTTATTTAGAAATAAAAGAAGATTTAAAAAACTTACAGCACGATCTTGTTAAACATGTTGGTCCAATGATTAATCGTTTAAAAAATGATATTTCTATAGAAAATGGTATTTTAGAGGATATTCAGTCTGAGTATCAAAATCTGTTCGATGTCTTGAAAAGAAGTCTAAAAAAAATTTGTGAAAAATATAATTTACCGATTACTTCTGATAATGAAGTTGGTTTTATAACTCTCTATTTTGCCAAATATTTAGAAACAGTAGCACATAAATATCATGTTTGGATTGTTTGTGCTAGTGGAGTGGGTACTTCTGAATTGTTGAAGGTTAAAATAAATAATAGTTTTAAAAATATAGTTGTTGATGCAGTTTTGTCGTCTGTGGATGATAAATTAAATAACATTCCAGAGGATGTCGATTTGATTATTAGCACTGTTAATTTAAATAAAAATATTAGTAAGAAAATCGTTATTGTTAGTGCATTATTAAATAAATTAGATAAGGAAAAAATTGATAATGAGCTCAAATATTAAAGAAGCAGTTGTAATTATAAATTTAAAGGATCAAGATGCTTTATTTGAATATGCAACAACGCTTTGCAAGTTTTTTAAAAATAATATTAAAATAAACAAAGTTAGAAATGCAATAATTGAACGTGAAAAGCTGGGAGATACCTATATAGGAAATAATCAATTGATTTTGCATATTGTTGAAAATGGAATAACAAATAATTTTATTGTTTATAGTAAGTTAAAAAGAAGTATTCATTGGCAATCGCTTAGCAGCAATAAAAAATATGATATCAACAAGATAATTTTTTTGGGTTATAGTGACAATAAATCAGAATATGCGAAACCTAAACACTTATCAGAAATTTATGAGTACCCAGAAATTTTAGATGATTTAACAAAAAAATTGAAAATATTTGAAATTAAAGTTTTGAAATAAAGAAGGCGGTAGAATGACTATTAATCAAGAGTTCTTTTCTGAAAAAGCACTGTTGTTTGATCAAGAAGCAAATAACAAAGAAGAAGCAATTAAAAAAATTGCGATTCTTTTATTAAATAAAAAAGCTGTGATTGAAGATTTTATACCAGCAATTTTATTAAGAGAAGAAAACTATCCCACAGGTTTAAAATTGTCCCGTGGAGTTGGTGTAGCTATTCCACACACAGATGCTGATAAAGTTATAAAAAATCAAATTGGTTTCATTTCGTTAAAAAATCCAGTTACATTTAGACAGATGGGTAGTGAAACAGAAACAGTAAAAGTTAATTTGATTTTTGTGTTATGTTTGAAAGAATCTCATGAACAACTTGAGATGTTACAACAACTAATGAGTTTATTTAATAATGAAGAATATATAGAAAGTTTATTAAAATGCAAAAATGAAAGCGAATTCTTAGATGCTTTTAAATCGAAGTAATGAAAAAACAGTAGATTGATTACAGCAAAATGGATATCGCTATAACAAGTTAATAAAATTATTTTACGAGGAGTGAGCTATTATGCAAATTGTGCAATGGATTGTTAATCTAGGTGCAAGTGTATTTTTACCAATTCTATTATTTATTTTTGGAATGGTTTTGGGTATTAAACCAGGAAAAGCTTTTAAAGCTGGTTTGACAGTAGGAATTGGATTTATTGGTTTAAACTTAGTAATTAATATTTTAACAACAAATTTAGGTCCTGCAACAAAATTAATGATAAAAAATTATGGACTTCATTTGCAAACAATTGATGTTGGGTGGCCTGCAGCTTCAGCAATTGCCTATGGTACAGCACTTGGTGCCATGGCTATTCCAGTAGGGGTTATTGTGAATGTCATATTGTTAATTTTTGGTTTAACTAAAACGCTTGATGTAGATATTTGGAATTATTGGCATGTTGCTTTTGCTGGGTCAATTCTATATATGTTGACACACAATATGTGGCTTGGAATATTTGCTATGGTTGTAGTAACAATGTTCACATATTTTTTTGCAGATTTAAGTGCTCCAACTGTGGAAAAATATTATGGACTAGAAGGAATTTCATTTCCGCATGGTCTTTCAGCACCAGGCTATGTTTTTGCATTACCTTTTAATTGGTTATTTGATCGTATTCCAGGATTAAACAAAATTCACGTGAATGCTGAAACAGTACAAAAAAAGTTAGGTATTTTTGGTGATACAACTGTTTTAGGAGCAATTATCGGATTAGTAATTGGTATTTTAGCAAAGATGACTGTAGCTAAAATCTTAGGACTAGCTGTGAACATGGCTGCAGTTATGATGTTAATGCCAAGAATGGTGTCATTATTGATGGAAGGATTAACGCCAATTTCTGAAGCAGCTAATATAATGGTTAAAAAGCATTTTCCAGGCAAAAAACTATATATTGGAATGGATTCTGCACTTGCAATTGGACAAGAAAGTGTATTATCCGCATCACTGATATTAATTCCGATTACTTTATTTTTGGCAGTTATACTACCAGGGAATCGCGTATTACCGTTTGGTGATTTAGCTACTTTGCCATATTTCTTTGCTTTATTTGCGGCAGTTTTTAAAGGTGATATTTTAAGAACAGTTTTAGCAGGTATTGTAGATATTTGTATCAGTCTATATGTAGCTACATGGGCTGCTCCGGTTATTACTGAATTGGCTAAAGCAGCAAGTTTTAATATGAGTGGAAATTCTTCAATTTCAGCTTTGAGTGATGGAGGTCTTTGGACGAACTATATTTATTTGATGATTGGGGAGAAGTTTGAATGGATAGGAATGATCGTTTTATTCTTGATAGCTTTTGGACTTTTAGTTTGGCTGAATAAATTAAGAAAGACAGATGAAGCTTGAGGATGATTTTAATATCAGAAAGGAAGATTCTTATGAAAAAATTAATGGTAATGTGTGGCAGTGGAGTAGCGACATCAACTGTTGTCATGGGAAAAATTAAAAATTGGCTAGCTAATGAAGGATTAGAATCTGAAGTTAAACTTTATCAAAGTAAGGTTGCGGAAGAAGTGAATCATGTAGATGATTATGATGTTGTTGTTTCAACGACACTTGTTCCTGAAAGCATCAAATCAAAAGTCATCAACGGTGTACCTTTACTTACAGGAGTTGGTACAGATGTAGTATTTGGAAAAATTAAAGCAGAATTAACTAAATAAGAGGTAATAACATGTTAATAACATCAAAGGATTTATTGAAAAATGCACGAGAAAATCATTATGCGTTTCCGCATTTCAATTATTGGGATAGTAATTCTATTCGTGCCGAGATTTCAGCGGCTGAAGAACTTAACTTACCAGTCATTCTAGCATGGGCTGAAAAGCATTCATCTGAGATAAGCATTTATGATGCACTGACATTAGGAAAATATTTTGGCTCTAAAGCAAAAGTTCCAGTAGTTTTGCACTTAGATCATGGAACTAATCCTGATTTAGTTGAATGGGGTATCGAAAACGGATTTACTTCAGTTATGATTGATGCTTCTGCAAAAAGTTTTGATGAAAATGTCAAAATTACAAAAGAAATAGCAAACTTTGCGCATAAACGAGGAGTAGTTGTGGAATCAGAAATTGGACATGTTGGAACTAATTCAACAAATGATAGTAGTATGTATACAGAAAAGGATGCAGCGCTTAAGTTTGCTGAATTAACAGAAACTGATTCGCTTGCAATATCAATTGGTACCTCACATGGAGTTTATAAGCAAGGGACACCAAAACTAAACTTTGAAAGGCTTGCTGATATTAGGGAGACTTTACCTATTCCGTTAGTCCTTCATGGTGGATCTTCTTCAGGTGATGAAAATTTGAATAAAGCTATTCGAAATGGAATTACAAAAGTGAATATTTATACTGATTTGGCAAATGCATCTATGCAAAGCTTAAAAAACAGCAACTTTAATAATGAACCAGAGATGGCAAGTATACAGAGAAAAAGTATATCAGAGTGTGCTAAACATTATTTTAAAGTTTTTGAAACTACTAAATATAAATATCAAGTATAAGGATTGGTATAACTATGAGAAAAATTCAAAAACCATTTTTTATCGTAAATCCAAAATCATATATTTATGGGAAGGATATAATAAAACTTGCAGTAATAGCAGATAAACTTGCTAAAAAGTATCAGGTAGATTGTATTTTTACAGGGCAATTAATTGACCTTCCAAGTATTAAAAGTCAAACTCAAAATTTAATTGTTATGGCACAAACAATGGATGAATTGAAACCGGGAAGAGGTATGGGACATGTTTTAGCTGAGGCTTTAGTTGAAAAAGGGGTTGAGGGTGTTGTATTGAATCATGCAGAGAAACCTTTAACACTTTCAAAACTTGATGCCACAATTAAAAGAGCTCATGAAAACAATTTGATTACAATTGTTTGTGCTGATACACCAGAACAATGTAGAGCAGTTGCTGAATTACATCCAGATATCATGATTTGTGAACCAACTAATTTGATTGGTACTGGAAGTATAAGCAATGAGAATTATGTAAAGAGTACCATAGATGCAGTTCATTCAGTAGATAAAAGTATTTTGATTATGCAAGCAGCAGGCGTTAGTACCGCTGATGATATTAATAAGGTACTCCTATTAGGTGCAGATGGTACCGGTGGAACAAGCGGCATTATCAAAGCCGAAAGTTGGGAAGATAAACTTAATGAATTGATGTCGGCATTGGCTAAGTTCAAAAGGATGTGATTCGATGAAAATCTATCAAAATGACATTAAATTAGAAACGCTTTCGAGAGTAACATATATTGATATAACAGAAAAAGTAAAAAAAGAAATTAAAAATAGTAAAATAGAAAATGGAATTTGTTTAATTCAAACTTCTCATACTACGTGTTCAATATTATTTGAAGAATATGTTCATGATCACGACTTTAATGGAGATGAGTATTTACAAGCGGATTTAAACGATATTCTTGACAGACTAGTTCCTAGAGAATTGACTGAAAATAGAAATTATAAGTATCCAGGTCCAAAGCATGTTGAATTTTTGAGTGAGTTAGCAAAGGAAAATGCCAACTATCCCAATGATCCTGGAACGATTTTGAATGGTGATGCTCATATTCGTGGATCTTTATTTGGTGGTAACCAAACATTTGCAATAAAAAAGGGGATACTATTGACTGGATCAGTTGGTTACATCTACTTTGTTGATTGGGATCAAAATCGTAATCGTAATCGAATTTGTCATATATTGTTAATGGGTGATTAAAGCTTTGGAAAATTGGGTTAGAATAACTATAATGAATTTTGTTAAGCATTTCAGAATTTTAAAATATAGAATATAAGAATTATAGTGTGTTTTTAAAATGATTAAATATAGTTTAAAATTAAAGTAAAGATTTAGTATGTTCAGTTTTAAAAAAAGAGACGCAAATTAACAAAAACACTTGAAATAAAAAAGTATTTATCGTAGAATAAAGTTATCAAAGGATTGTTACCGCTTTCTAAAGCGGGCAAAACCTGATAATAGATTATTTTTACTAGTTGTTTAAACTTCTTAGCAGAAATATGTTTATTATTCAGGTTTTTTTGTTACTTGCAAATAAAGAAAGGGGATGTTTTATGAAGATTATTTATTGAGATATTGCCATTGTACTAAATTTAATCATTGTAAGAATAATTATTTTGGATCGTAATCACACGATAAAGTGAGCGAAACCAATGCTTAAGTAGTGCCTACTCAGGGACTGCAAGTAAGCATTGGCTTTTTATTTAGGGAGGTTTTTTTATGACAGTTGTAGGTGCAAGAATTGATAATCGTTTGCTTCATGGAATAGTTGCTACAAGTTGGGCGCCAAGGTCAAACGCCACACGAGTTATGGTTATTGACGATGATGTAGCAATGAATTCAGCGGAAAAACAAGCGATGCGACTTGGTCGGCCAGCAGGTATGGCTACGTCGATAATAACGAAAGAAGTGGCATTAAATAATTTTAAAAAACATAAGTATGACAAGCAAAGAGTTTTCATTGTATCCAAAACACCTGATATATTTTTAGAGTTGTTAAATATTGATGTTGAAATTTCAAAACTAGTTTTGGGAGGTACATTAACAGATGATACAGCAATAAAAGTAACTAATAGAGCTTATATAAGCCAAGTTCAAATACCAATCTATCAAAGCATTCTAGCTAAAGGTTGCACAATAGTTTCGCAATATGTACCTAATGATAAAGAAGTAAATGTCAGAAAATTTATTGATAGAGGTGAAAAATAATGGGACTTACTGCATTACAAGTAATTTTAATTACAGGATTAGCATATTTTAAAACATTAGATATTTCTACAACTCAAATATTTGCATTTGATACTATTATTTTCGGAGCTATAACGGGTTTAATTTTAGGTGACTTTAAGACAGGTCTAGTTACTGGGGCAACATTACAATTAATGTCTTTAGGAGTGGCAGCATTAGGTGGCGCTTCGATGCCAGATTATCCAGTAGCAGCTATTATCGCAACAACAATAGCCATTACGACAGGAAAGGGTATGGCTGCTGGACTAGCGTTAGGTGTTCCAGTTGGCATGTTGTGTATTAACTTTGATGTTCTTTTGAAGTTAATTAATTCTGCATTTGCTCGTAAAGCACAGTCATATGCAAAAAAGAAAGAATTTAAGAAGATGACACGAATAATTCCAATAATGACGTTATTGTATCCATTGCAATCGGCAGTACCTGTTTTCTTGGCAATTGTTTTTGGCAAACCTGTTGTTGAAGCAATACTTAACTTTATGCCTGATTGGTTTACCGTTGGATTAAATGTTGCAGGTGGTATGTTGCCTGCAGTTGGTATTGCAATGTTATTGACCTACATGCCATTGAAGAAATATGGCTATTGGTTGTTAATAGGTTTTGTGTTGGCGGCATATTTAAAGTTAGCAACTTTAGGATTAGGTTTATTAGGAATTGCTGCAGCCATTCCAACGTACCGGCAATTGGTTGCTCAAAACGAGAGCAAAAAAGCAACGAATAATGTAGGCAGTGGTCTAAACGAGGAGGACATGCAAGATGAATGAGAAACAAAAAAATGGTGTACTTACAAAAAAGGATTTGATTAAAACATCAATCAGACATTATATTGGGATAAGTACTTATAATTATGATTCTGGAATGGCAAGTACGGTCGTTTGGGAACAGTTTCCAGCTCTAAGAAAAATATATAAGGATGATGATGAACTTGTTGCTGCATTAGATAATCACTTTAAGTTTTATAACTGCCATCCATGGTTATCAGCTATTATCACTGGAGCTACATTAGCCATGGAAGAAAAAGATGGTATTGAGTCTAAAGATGCTGTTCAAAACTTAAAGGCTGGTTTAATGGGTCCTTTCTCAGGTATTGGCGATACAATAACATGGGTTATGTTACCAACTATTTTAGGTGCCATTGCAGGATCGATGGGGAAACAAGGAAATGCCTTTGGTATGTGGCTTTTTGTATTAGTTTTTGCAACTTTGTTTGTTTTGCGCTCATATCTTTATATTTTTGGCTATAATCAAGGGGTTAATTTAATAACAAATTTGGGAGATAAATTAAATGCATTCACAGATGCTATATCAGTATTAGGATTAACAGTTATAGGTGGAATTATTTCATCTACGGTTAATTTCAAATTAGCATTATCTTTTAATCAAGGTGGAGTTAAACTAAGTGGTCAAAGTGTGCTAAATGAGTTAATGCCATCATTATTACCAGTGGCTCTAGTTGGATTGCTATATTGGATGATGAAAAAAGGTTTTAAGATGACAACCTTAATTTTAGCAGTAATTGTAATTGCAATGTTAGGTGCTGCTTTTGGAATATTTAAAGTATAATTAAGCGAGGTTAATAATGATGCGTAAATTTTTGATTATTACCCATAAAACTCTAGCGGCTGGTTTTAAAGATAGTATTGATTTTTTTACTAGTAATGGGAAAAATATAATCGCCATTTCTTCATATGAAAATGGGAAAAATAAATTTCCTGATGATGAAGTTGAAAAAGTAATAGCAGCAACAACAAGTGATACACAACTATTTATACTAACTGATTTGTTGGGAGGAAGTGTTAATCAAAAATGTAGTCGGTATGTTGATAATAACAATATTGTTGTTATTACAGGAGTAAACCTGTCGTTAGCACTTGCTTTAGTGCTTGAGCCAAAAGGTTATATATCATTAGAAAGAATTCAAGAAATAATTAATCAAGCAAAAGAGCAAATGGTATTAATGAACACTTATTTAGTTAATAATGTAGAAAATGATGAATAATTCTAGTTTTTAGTAGTTACTAGTGTAATGAAGGGTTTTACTATGAGAATAATTAAAGTATTCAATAATAATGTTATTTTGGCTGAAGATGAGAAGCACAATAAAAAGATTTTATCTGGGCGAGGTATTGGTTTTCAAAAACATAAAAATGATTATATAAATATTAATGATGAAATTGAATTATTTGTTAGAGAGAGTAAGAATCCTGAGTGGATGAATTCATTTCTTAATTTAATAAATGAAATTCCATTTAGGTATATTTTAACAACACGTAAAATTATTGAGAATGCAGAAAAAAATTTGCAAGTGAAATTCAATCCTTTTTTACTGATTTCACTATCAGATCATATCTATTTTGCAACAATTCGAGCTAAAAAACATAATGCTATTGCAATTATGGATGACGTTAGGAATGTTTATCCATCAGAATATAAGGAAGCGAGAAATAGTCTGCAACTTATAAATAAAGAAATACAGGTAAGTTTAGATGAAAATGAAGCTAACTTTTTAGCAATTCATTTTGTTGAAAATGAACTTGCGCCAACTAGTGAAAAAGTCACAATTAGAAATCCAATGATAGAAAATAAATGTATCAATGATTTACTTAAGGTTATAACAGATAATATTGGATTTCCAGCGCATGCAACAACATTAAGTCGTTTGACAATCCACTTGCGTTTTTTGTTGCGAAGAATAGATAGTACTGGTGACGTCAAAAGCTCAGAAATGTCATCAAGACATGATAATGGATTATATAATGAAATTAAGCAAAAATATCCAGAGCTAATAGCGGTTGAGTCTAAAATTATAGAATATCTCAAACATATATGGAATTATAATTTATCAGATTCGGAAAAATTATATTTATTAATTCATTTGCATCAGATAACGGAAGACGCAGATTTTTCAGATTCAGATAGTGATGAATAGGAGGTTTTCTAATTGGAGATTACAGAAATAATTCAAAGAATAAAGAATTATTATCAAGGAATGCTAAATGGTCAGCGTATTGATGATGAAAAGACACGTGATCAAGTGTTATATGGTAGTACGAAACAAGAGTGTACAGGTATCGTAACTACAATCTGGGCTTCTACGGCGGTTATTGAACAAGCTGCTAGATTGGGGGCTAACTTAATTATTTGTCATGAAGCATTATTTTGGAATCATGGTGATCAACAACAATGGCTAAAAGAAAGTAACAATCAAACATATCTGGCTAAAAAAGCATTATTGGATAAAAATCATATAACCGTATGGCGAAATCATGATTATGTGCATTCAGGTATTCCAGTACAAGATGGAACATACTGTGATGGAATTTTCTGGGGGTTCGCTAAGTACATGGGATGGGAAGAGTATTTTGTAAAACCAGCAAAAGATAAATTATTACCAATAATGTTTAACTTACCAGAAACTAAAACAATAAATATTGCCAATGAATTGATTGCTAGATTTAAGCTAGAGGGGGCAAGAATCGAAGGAGATCCAAATACAATTGTAAAAAAAGCTATAATTCCGTATCATAATTTAGGTGACGCAAAACAAGAAATTGAATTGATTGATAAAGAAAAAATAGATTTGGTAATTGGAATGGAGCTAATTGATTTTACTTTAGCGGAATACATTCATGACAGTAGCATGCTTGGAAAAAATAAAAGTATTGTTACCGTTGGACATTTTAATACGGAGGAAGCAGGGATGCGCTATATGGCGGAATATATCCCTGGTATACTAAAAAATAATATTCTGTGTCAGTTTGTTCAAGCCGGTGACATGTATCATTATGTAACGGATTTGAAATAATATTCAGGAACTTTTACGAGAGTAAGTGTCAATCGATGAAAACCGGTTGATGCTTTTTTATTAGAGATGAGTAAATTTATTAGATAAATAGAGTCTTGAATGTACTATGAAAAGGGGAAAAAAGCAATTAATAGTTCGTGATGTTTTGTGGAAAGTTGGATAATTGGCAAAACAAACAACATTAATAGATTATAACAAAACGATCTCTCTGCACTACGCCCTGTCAAGTTGACAAATGAAATAATATAAAATTGAATCTATCTCTAAGCGGCTTCATTACAGTATT
>NZ_JAIULA010000036.1 GCF_024160875.1 Ligilactobacillus ubinensis
TATGGAGCCGACTTTATTCCGCATTGCACCTTCATCTTAGATCGTTTTCACTTACGTAAATATTGTAAAAAAGCTTCTGTAGGAATTGCCGGTCTGGACCGGACTTTATATCATTGGGCTTTAGCTGGAAAAACCAACTTTATCCAGGATTACTTTAATGTCCGTTTTAGTGACCCAATAGTAACTGTTAGCCAGTGCCAAAGCTTGAAACAAGCCGCTAAATATCTGACCAACAATGCCGAAGCAATCCGCGATAACCACTTAGAGGATTATCATGGCTGTTCAGCTGAGGACCATATCAGTCACTATTTGTCACGGCGTTTGAGTTCACGCCCACATGGTTGGAGTTTGACTGGTGCGCAAAGTGTTGCGCGGACACTAATCTTCCAACTGAATGGCGGCAGCATCATCAACTTCTTACAGATGGAACAGCAAAAAGCATGCAAGCAGGAAAAAGTTATCCGGTTCGACCGCCGTTTGAATGTCAGAAAAAACATTAAAAATAAGTATTATGAACAAACACAAGTTGCATTCAGCAGTCACCTACGGGGACAGCGGAGTTTGTGGCAACATAGCCTACAGGTTGGCTGGTAGTTCAAAGATGCCCCATTTAAGCTTAGTAGGCAGCTAATGTGCTTGTCGACTAATTCCTTATTTTCATTGGAATCATGTCAAGAGAAGGAGCGTCAGCGGCTCTTGACGTGATTTTAATGAAAATATAAAATAATTCAAGCACAGAAGCTGAATAAAAATCAAGATTGCAATTACAAAAAGCAGCGGAACAGGCTCTTTAAAAATTTACCCACACAAAGTTGACACTATCTACAAACGAATACATTCTTTACAAAATCTTATAATTGAGATATCGTTAATAACATGGAGAAAATTTAAGATTATATTTATGAAGTTTAATAATATTAAAGAAATAGATGGAAATTAAGAAAGTGTGATTTTTTTGAAAGTTTGTTTAGTAGGTTCAAGTGGAGGACATTTAACACATTTGTACATGTTGAAACCCTTTTGGCAAGATAAAGATAGATTTTGGGTTACATTTGATAAGGAAGATGCAAGAAGTATATTAAAGAACGAGGATGTTTATAATTGTTATTTTCCAACTAATAGAAATATAAAAAATCTTATTAAAAATACAGCATTAGCATTTAAAGTTTTAAAGCATGAAAAACCTGATGTGATTATTTCTTCAGGCGCTGCTGTAGCAGTGCCATTTTTTTATATAGGTAAAATTTTTGGAGCAAAGACAATATATATAGAAGTGTTTGACAGAATAGACAAACCAACACTCACAGGAAAGCTAGTTTATCCTATAACAGATAAGTTTATTGTTCAGTGGGAAGAAATGAAGAAAGTATATCCTAAAGCTATAAATTTAGGAAGCATTTTTTAGGGAGTATGCAAAATGATATTCGTTACAGTTGGAACACATGAGCAACAGTTTAATAGGTTGATACGCGAAATTGATATATTAAGAGAAAAAAGAATAATAGATGAGGAAGTTATTGTTCAAAGTGGATATAGTACATATAAGATGAAATTTTGTAAACAATTTGATTTCTTATCATATGAAGAAATGAAGCATTATATGGCACTTGCTAGGATTGTAATTACTCATGGTGGACCTGCAAGTTTCTTGATGTCATTACAATTAGGAAAAGTTCCAATAGTTGTTCCTAGGCAAAAAAAGTATGGTGAGCATGTAAACAATCATCAATTTGAATTTATTCAGCAATTAGAAAATCGTTCGTTTAATATAATTCCAATTTATGATGTATTAAATTTGAAAAAAAGTATTACAGAATATAAGAAAACAGAATCTTCAAATTCATTTCAAAACAATAAAAGTTTTAATAGGAAATTAAAAAATATTATAAACCAATTAATGGATATAAAGGAGTAATAATGGTTAAGGTTGGTATAATGTCAATGCAACGAATTTTAAATTATGGTTCTTTTTTACAAGCATATGGATTAAAAAGGATAATTGAAGACCTAGGTGCAGAAGTACAGTTTGTTGATTATAAAATTGATGCACCAATAGTTGAAAAAAAAATAAATAAATCAAAAAAGTTAAAACATTTTTGGAAAATAAGTGAAATTTTAGGATATGATGCACCACTGATTCAAAAAATAAAGTTTATAAAATATAAAATAAAATTTAAAAAAATATATCAAAAAGAATTAGGAATAAGTAATCTTATGAATTATAATCCTAAAATTGATGTATTAATTATTGGTAGTGATGAGGTATTTAATTGTATACAAGAAAATAGCAATGTAGGATACTCTCTAGAGTTATTTGGAAAGGATAATAAAGCAAATAGATTGGTTTCGTATGCAGCATCATTTGGAAATACAACGCTGAAAAAGTTAAATGATTACAAAAAGATAGATGAAGTCAAATTTTATTTAAAAAAATTTGATGAGATTTCAGTTAGAGATAGAAATAGTGCACATATAATAAATAGATTGACTAATGTAAATCCACAAATAAATATAGATCCGGTTTTAGTGTATGATTATGTAAACAAATTTAAAAAAATAAAAACAAAAAAAATAAAAGAAAAATATCTGTTATTATATGCATATTCAGGAAGAATTTCAGACTTTGAAGCAAAGTGGATATTAAAATATGCAAAAAGAAAAAATTTAAAAGTATATTCAATGGGAGGAGTTCAGAAATTTTCTGATAAGTTTATTGATTGCCCTCCTTTTGAGGTTCTAAATTATTTCAGTGAAGCTAATGAAATAATTACAGATACTTTTCATGGAACTATATTCTCAATTATAAATCATAAAAGATTTGTTACTTTGATGAGAAAAAGTATAGGCGGAAAATATGGAAATGAAGAAAAATTATCATATTTATTGGAAAAATTCAAATTATCTTCAAGACTGATTTCTGATATAGAAAATGCACAAGATATTCTTGAAAATAATATTGATTATGAAGAGGCAGATTCAATTTTGCAGATTGAAAGAGAAAAATCAATAGAATATTTAAAAAATAATATTTTTTAAAAAGCTTTATAAAGCAGTGAAGGGACCTACTCGTATGAATTTGGAAAAGGATAAAGTATCTATAGTTGTGCCTGTCTTTAATGCATCCAAGTATTTAGCAAAATGTATAGAGTCTATAGAACAGCAAACATATAGAAACTTAGAGATAATATTAGTTGATGATGGCTCAACGGATGATTCTAAAAAAATTATTAGTTTTTATGCTAAAAGTGATTGTAGAATAAAACCTATATATAAAAAAAACACAGGTGTTAGTAATACTAGAAATGTTGGCTTATCTAAAGCAACAGGAAAATATGTATGTTTTTCAGATGCAGATGACTATCTTATGAAAGATTATATTGAATATTTAATGCTTCTAATAAAAAATAATAATGCTGATATTTCTTTAACAACAAAAATGTTTGGAGATTTTGATACAAAACAAGTAAAAAAAGATAAAGTGAAATTGATGACATCTAGCGAGGCTGTAATAGGAATACTAGCATATAATATTCCTATTGGAGTTTATAGTAAGATGTTTAGAAATAATTTTTTAAAAAAGAACAATCTTAATTTTATTGAAGAACTATATATGGGAGAAGGGTTTAATTTTAATATTGATTGCTTTCAAAGAGCTAAGTCCATATGTGTAGGCCGTAGAAAGATATACTATTATAGGAGAAATAATTTAAATAGTGTCACTACTAAGTTTTCAGTAAGTAAATGGAGAAACGCATTAGAAGCAATTAATAGTATAGAAAATAGATTGATAATAAAAAGGAATGAAGATATTGAGAATGCATTGAAATTTGCAAAATGGAGAACGACTTCAGATGCTTATGATGCATTAGTAATTGCTGATGGAAAGAAGAATAATGTCGATTTATATTATAAATGGGTAAGTTTTGTAAAAAAAGAAGCACTTTGTGCACTATATGTGCCAACTTCTTTAAAAAATAAGGTTAGAGCAATAATAATGAAAGTTTATCCAGCTATAATTCCTAAAATACTTATTTTTAGAAAGAAAACTCATAATATTAATATACAGTAGTCATTAAGAATCAAACGAATGATTTTGAAAAGAGGTATATAATTGGATATAAGAAGAAAAATTAAATTTTTTATTTTGACACATTCAAATTTTGGAAATATATGTAGATATATCTATACTTGTTTTTTTAAAAGAGAAAGATTGGAAAGAAATGTTTCATTTGGGAAAATTAATAATAAAAAAGTGATATATATCATAAGACCTAATGCTGAGAATGATATTCAAGGGCTAATGTCATTATTTATACAAGTTATGCGAAAAATTGATTATGCAAATAGAAATGACTATATACCATATGTTGATTTTAAAAATTATTTAACACAATATTATGATGGTATAAATAATGTGTGGGAATATTTTTTCTTACAACCTAACTCATTAGAATATTCAGAAGTTTATAAATATAAAAATATCATACTTTCCGGAAAGAAATTATTAAATGGAGAAGATGACTCATTATATAAAGATACTATATTTTATGATGAAAAGAAATGTGAAAAATGTCATAATTTAATAACGAAAAACATTTCATTTAGCAATAGAGTAGAAGAATTAGTATTAAATGAATTAAAAAATATAGATGTAAGAAATTGTATAGGTGTATATGCTAGAGGAACTGATTATACTAAATTAAAGCCAGTTGGTGAACATATTCAACCACCTATAGATATGATCATAAATAGCATGCATGTATTTCATAAAAAATATCCAGAAATGGATTTTTTTATTGTGACTGAAGATGACAATATATATCAAAGAATAAAAAAAGAGTTTCCAAAGAATATAAAAATTGTGAGTTTTGATAAATTTATTAAAAATTACAATTTTAAGGGCTTTTTAAGCGAAAGTAAACTATTGGACAGCAATTTAGAAATACGAGGATTGGATTATCTTGTAAAATTAATTATTTTAGCCAAGTGTGAATGTTTAATATCATCAATTACAATGGGATCAATAGCTACGTATGCGATGAATGGTGGAAAGTATAAAGAAAAAAAGATATTTAATTTGGGTTTATATAAATAGAAAAGGAATTGTATAAAATTGAGAAAAAATCCAGTAGTGGCTATAGTTGTGATTATTAATAATTATCATATTTTTAATGAATTTAAAAACAATTTGGATAAACAAAAAGATATTAATTATAAACTTATTTGTATAGATAATTGTAAAAATCAGTATCATGGTGCAAGAGAAGCTTTTAATAGTGTAAAAAACAGATTAGAAGAAGAATATATACTTTTTATTCATCCTGATATTAGATTTTTAGATGAATACTGTTTGAAAAAAGTTGTAAGTTGGTGTGAGTCGATAGAGAATTTAGGTGTTTTAGGAATTGCTGGATGCAAAAGAAAATATGTACCAAAAGAGGGAAGAATTTTTTCAAATATTGTACATGGCAAAACTATGAAGAGAATAGGTACACCAGTAGAAGTACCTATTGAAGTCCAAACGGTAGATGAATGTTTCTTTGTAATAAAGAATGACATATTAGAAAAGTATCCTTTTTCAGATTTGAATGGTTGGCATTTATATGCTGTTGAGCAATGTCTAAAATATAATGATATAGGTTTGCATAATTATGTTGTTCCTGCTAATATATGGCATATTTCTGATGGAAAATCCTTAGATTTTAATTATATATTGCAATTGAAAAGTATTATAAGAACTTATGGTAAACACATTGATGCTATTAATACAACTGTAAAAAACTGGAAGCTAGACTCAGTATATAGTCGCATAGCAATAAATTATTACTTAGTTAAGCAATTAATAAAATATGCTATAAAAATTTAGAAAAGAGTGAATAGAATCATATGGATAGAGAACTTAATATTTATTCAAATTCAAAAATCTATGTCTTATGTCCTGCTAATAATAAAACAGGAGGGACAGAGTTGTTACATCAACTTGTTTTTGAATTAAACAAAATGGGACGAACAGCTTATATCGTGTATTATTTCGAAGGGAGTAGTGATAATAAAAATCCAACACCTACAGAATTTAGAAAATATATAAAAAATTACAAATTTCTAACTGACGTTCTTGATATAAAAGAAAATGTACTTGTCCTTCCTGAAGTATGCATTGGTAAAAATAGAAAATTTAAAAATATTCAAAAGTGTGTTTGGTGGTTGAGTGTAGATAATTACGAAATAATGAAAGGAAAATTGAATAGGTTTAAAAAGTATGGGGTAAGAAGTTTTATAAAACATATTTTATTAAATGATTATTTTAACGATGAAGATTTAAAAAAAATACACATGCATCTATATCAGAGCTATTTTGCAAAGGAATTTCTAATAAAAAAAGGGATAAGCGAAAGGAGCACAAAATATCTATCTGATTATATAAATGATGTTTACTTTGAAAGAGATTCAGTTAGTAAAAGTAGGGAAGATATAGTCATTTATAATCCCAAAAAAGGTTTTGAATATACGAGATATTTAATTAAGAATGCACCAGAAATTAAATTTATACCAATTGTAAATATGTCTAGTGTTCAAGTAAGGGATTTAATGAGTAGGGCTAAAATATATATTGATTTTGGTAATCATCCAGGAAAAGACAGAATCCCTCGGGAAGCAGCTATTAGTGGTTGTTGTATCATAACAAATAAAAGAGGATCAGCAAGATTTCACGATGATGTACCTATTGAAGATAAATATAAATTTGACGATAGCTTTGAAAATATACCTTATATAATTTCTACAATACATGAATGTATAAAAAATTATAATGTAGAAATTGAGAATTTTTCAAAGTATAGAGATTTTATAAACAAAGAAAAAATATATTTCAAAAAATGTATTAAAGAAATTTTTTGAAATACATTAATAAATTAGTAGAGGAAAAATAATGACTAAAAAAGAAATAGGAAACTATTTATTCATCATGTCTTTTGGAATATGTCTTTTTAGATTAGCGATAGCCAATACAACATTTTCTAGTTACATTCCTACGAGTGGCATATTCTTATTTTTATCTTTCTTAATTTCTATCATTTTTATAACCATTAAGATTCTAGTATGTGATCGAATTTATTTAAAGCATGTTTTTGTATATATGAGTCTAATAGCAATATCCATACTAATTTATCGGCATTCGGGGTATTCAGATATTGTTTTTTTATCAATTTTGTTGATGGGAGCAAATGGTGTAGATTTAAGAACAATAATAAAAACTCATTTTTATATATATCTTTTAGTAATGGCTATGGCATTAGTTTGTAGTCTTTTAGGTATTATAGATAATTATATAGTTTACTCAAGTCTACATGGCATTAGATATTCATTAGGAAATACATATCCAACAGATTTTTCGGCTGGTATTTTTTATTTATTAGTAGATTATATATTTTTAAAATATAAGAAATGGCGTGTAAAAGATTTTATAATTACTATTACTATTACAGTTGTGGTTTTTTATTACACAAAGGCATCAATGGATTTCTACTTGTCTATAATTTTAATTACCGCTATACAGATGAAAAATAGTGTTTTGTTTAGTAAGCATAAAATAAAGATATTACTAAAAAATATGATTTATTTCTTGTCAATTATAGCTTATCCAGTTTTGTGTATTTTTTCGATAGTATGTACCATGAATTTTAAACAAAGCAACACTATATATACATATATTAACTATTTGTTTGATAATCGATTAGCATATGGAAAATTAGCTATAGAAAAATATGGTTTTTCATTATTTGGTAATAGTGTCCAATTTTATGGTAATGGATGGAATACTCAAAGTGACAGCTATTTTTATGTTGATAATGGGTTTATCTATATTTTAACAGTATATGGAATTGTTTTGTTAACGCTTATTTGCATTTCTTTTACAATCGCTAGCATCAAACTAAGAAAAAAGTACATTATAATAAATTTTCTATTAATAATAATTGCACTTTCAACATTAGGAGAACCGAGATTTATAAATTATCTATATAATCCACTTCTATTTGTAATAAGTGATTTTATATTATTTGGGAAGAATTCTGTTTCGTTAAAAAGTCATGATAAATAGAGATTGTATTAGTCTTATTTCAATTATAAATATCTGTATAAGACAATGAATACTGGAAGCATGGGCGATTTTTACCAATGCTTAATTAAAAAGCAAAGGAACTGAACAGATGAAAGGAATAATTTTAGCCGGTGGGAGTGGCACACGCTTGTATCCCATTACAAGAGGGATTTCCAAGCAATTGATTCCTGTGTATGATAAGCCAATGGTTTATTATCCACTATCCACATTGATGCTGGCAGGTATTCGTGATATTTTATTAATCTCTACACCAGAGTACACTCATCTTTTCAAAGAGTTACTAGGTGATGGTTCTGAATTTGGAATTAATTTAGAGTATAAGATTCAAGATAAGCCAAATGGATTGGCAGAAGCATTTATATTAGGCAAAGATTTCATTGGAGATGATTCAGTCTGCCTGATTCTTGGAGACAATATTTATTATGGTAGTGGTCTTTCAGGACTATTACAGGATGCAGCCGCTAAAAAAGATGGCGCAACAGTATTTGGATACCATGTAAATGATCCAGAACGTTTTGGAGTAGTTGACTTTGATCAAGATATGCATGCTTTATCTATAGAAGAAAAGCCAGCACATCCTAAGAGTAATTACGCTGTCACAGGGTTATATTTTTATGATAATGAGGTAGTGGATATTGCTGCTAATCTTAAACCATCAGACCGTGGTGAATTAGAAATTACAGATATTAATAAAGAGTATTTGCGGCGTGGTAAGTTAGATGTTAAATTAATGGGTCGCGGCTATGCTTGGCTTGATACTGGAACCCATGAGTCAATGCTAGAAGCAGCTAGTTTTATTGCGCTTAGCCAAAGAATAGGGAGGAAAAATTGTGCGAGTTTTAGATACGACTGACTTTACAAGATGCAAAAATTGTTGAAACGGATGTCTTTGGTGATCATCGTGGTTTCTTCACTGAAACATATACCAAAAACAAATTTGAAAAAGCAGGAATTAATGTTGATTTTACGCAAGATAATCAATCATTATCAGTTGAACCTGGTGTTTTAAGAGGTTTGCACTTCCAACGTGCACCCTATGCGCAAACTAAGTTGTTGCGTGCAGTTACAGGGGTTATTTATGATGTGATTGTTGATGTGCGTAAAAGTTCACCCACATATGGCAAGTGGGAAGGCTTTATTTTAAGCGAATATAACCACCGTCAATTACTAGTCCCTAAGGGCTTTGCGCATGGGTTTGTAACTTTGACACCGAACGTCAATGTAGCTTATAAAGTTGATGGCTATTATAATCCTGAAGCAGATGGTGGAATTGCTTTTGATGATCCTGATTTAGCAATTAACTGGCCTATGCCGGTTGAACATTTGATTTTATCGGAAAAAGATAAGCATCATCCGCAATTAAAAGATGCTGATTTGAATTTTGTCTATGGAAAGGATTAGTTAAATAATGAAGAATTTATTAGTTACAGGTGGTGCCGGTTTTATCGGCAGTAACTTTGTACATTATATGTTGAACAAATATCCAGACTATAAGATTATTAATCTTGATTTATTAACATATGCGGGAAATATTCATAACTTAGATGATATCAAGGATAATCCTAAGCATAGATTTGTACGTGGCAATATCTGTAATCGAGAATTAGTAGAATATCTAGTTAAAGAACATGATATTGATACAATTATTAACTTTGCAGCAGAAAGTCATGTTGACCGTTCTATTTTACATCCAGAGATTTTTGTGGAAACGAATGTGCAAGGAACATTAGCCTTGTTGGATGTTGCCAAAAACATGAAATTAGAGAAGTATCTACAAGTATCAACAGATGAAGTTTATGGTACTTTAGGAAAAGAGGGCTATTTCACAGAAACAACGCCACTTGCACCTAATTCGCCATATTCTGCAAGTAAAGCATCTGCAGATATGGTAGTTCGGGCTTATTTTGAAACATATGGTTTGAACGTCAATATCACACGCTGTTCAAATAACTACGGTCCATATCAATTTCCAGAGAAGTTAATTCCATTAATGACTTCAAACGGTATGGATGGCAAGAAGTTGCCTATCTATGGTGATGGTAAGAATATTCGTGATTGGCTTCATGTTTATGATCATTGTCAAGCAATTGATTTGGTATTACACCAAGGTCGCAAAGGTGAAGTTTATAATGTCGGTGGACATAATGAACGCACAAATAACGAGATTGTGCATTTGATCGTTAAAAAGTTAGGTTTAACTGAAGATGCAATTGAATATGTGCAAGATCGTTTAGGTCACGATCGTCGTTATGCAATCGATCCAACGAAGCTTGAAAATGAATTGTGCTGGAAGCCTAAGTATACATTTGATACGGGAATTGAAGAAACAGTCAACTGGTATTTAGCTAATGAAGCTTGGTGGCGTCCTTTGAAGGAAAAAGCAGCTTTGAAATAGTAGATGATTAGCTTAGTAGCGCACGATTTGTTTGGATCGTGCGCTATTAGTTATAAATTGGAGGAGTTTAGGATGAAAGTTTTAATAACAGGCGGAAATGGTCAGTTAGGACAGGAATTACAACATCTTTTAGCTGAACGCGGTTTTAGTGATTATGACGCAGCTGATGTTGAAAAATTAGATATTACTGATGCGACAAGTGTTGAAGCATATTTTTCAGCGAATAAGCCAGAGATAGTATATCATTGTGCTGCTTATACAGCTGTTGATAAAGCGGAAGGTGAAGGCAAAGCAGCTAATGAAGCGGTTAATGCACTAGGGTCTGAAATTATTGCAAAAGCATGCGCAAAGTATGACGCAATTTTAATATATCCAAGTACAGATTATATTTTTGAAGGTAATTTAACTGAAGGCGAATATATGCCGGATGCACCAACGGGGCCTAAAAATGAATACGGCCGCGCAAAATTACTTGGTGAACAAGCTGTAAAAAAATATTGTAAAAAATACTATATTGTTAGAACAGCCTGGGTTTATGGAAAATATGGTCACAATTTTGTTTATACAATGCTTAATCTCGCAAAAACACATGATAAATTAACGGTCGTTAATGATCAAGTTGGACGTCCCACATGGACGCGCACACTTGCAGAATTTGTGACTTATTTAATTGATAACAAGATTGATTATGGCGTATATCAATGTTGTGATGATGGAACATGTTCATGGTATGAGTTTGCCAAAGAAATCTTGAAGAATAAAAAAGTAGCAGTAAAACCAGTTTCTTCAGATGAATATCCTGCAGCTGCGTTTAGGCCAGCATATTCAGTGATGCATTTAGCCAAGGAGACAGGTTTTGAATTTCATCCATGGCAAGAATCATTAGCGAAGTTTATGAATCAGATTGAGGAATAGTATAAGAAAATAAACAGGTTCGCAAAAGCTAGATTTTTGGTCTAACGCTTGCGAACCTTAGTTGTATATGTAGCGGTCGGTTATTAGGTGCTTACTTTGAAGCAGGCCTATCGTTTGAATAAACGCATTGATGACCGCATTAAAGAAAAAGCTGAACTCTATCAATTGGCGATGAGTGTTTCAGCCACGACCTTTGAGGAAAAGGTACCAAGTGGGCCCCGGAACAATGAAGCTTCCTTTGTGCGAAACCTTGAGAAGTGTTACCAATTGGAAGCTGAGATTGATATGGAGATTGATAGGTTTGTGGACCTCAAACGACAAATGCGTGGTGTGATCGAAGAGTTGATTAACGTTGATGAGAAGGTGGTTCTAATCAACCGATACTTACTTGAGAAGAGTTGGGACAGCATCGCTGATGAAATGCATGCCGACGTGCGGACAGTCTTTCGTTGGCACAGTAAGGCGTTGCACAACTTGAAGTTGCCGGCTAATCCTATCGTCATTTGAATTTTTTATCGCTCAAAAATTGAGCGATAAATATGGATAATATGATTTTTTCATAGTATAATTAGTGTAAGTAATATTGCAGAGGAGGATACTATGAAACCACCATTTACAATAACTAATTCAATGTTGAATAAAGTCGTTGAAATTTCAAAAGCTATTGGTAACTTGGAATTCCAGGTAGAGAGAAATTTAAAGCTACGCAAAGAGAACAGAATTAAATCTATTCATTCATCATTAGCCATCGAGAATAACAGTCTGTCGGTTGAACAAATCACGGCTATTATCGAAGGTAAACGAGTGCTTGGTAACCCAAAAGAGATACGTGAAGTAAAAAATGCTTATGATGCCTATGAAGAAATCTTAGCTTTAAATCCTTACAAACAAAGCGATTTTTTGAAAGCCCATGGTTTATTAACTGCGGGAATCGTTAACGAATCAGGTCAGTATCGGCATAAAGACGTTGGCATTTTTGATAGAGCTGGAAATGTTGTTCATATGGGAGCAAGACCTCAGTTCATTGGAAATTTGATGGATGAGCTGTTTGATTGGGGAGCGAA
>NZ_JAIULA010000037.1 GCF_024160875.1 Ligilactobacillus ubinensis
GTATCTCCAAATATGTGCTAAAAGGGAGTAAGCAACAAATCCATAAATCAGACAAAGCGATAACTGATTTATGAAGTTAATGTTTTATAGCTAACTTCCTTGTTATTCGCACTTAGTTTATTTGGTTAACTTTGAAACATATCCCTTATGTTATAAGCTTTCATAAAGTATTGAAAAAGTTAAAAGGTTTCAAAAAATGTGTCAGGCTTTCAGATAAAATGAAAACTTGTATCTAGTAATGACACATTTGAAGTTGGAATACCGACAAGTTTAATGCCTTTTTCTTTTGTAACAAAGATAGCCCCAAAAAGATTAGGGTCAGTTGTTCCCCAATTATGCGTATTTTCGCCTTCAAAAAAGAGCCGCGTGGTTTCTATTTCGCCAACGACTGAGTATTTAGAAAAAACAGTGACGCCGGCAAGATTTGTTTCATAAGGATAACCAGTTTGTGGACTTAAAATATGATGGTAGCTCTTACCATCAGCTTCTAAATGACGCTCATAAATGCCACTAGTAACGGCAGAACAGGGACCTATTTTGATGGCTGCAATTGAAGCACCGCGAGTGGCAAATGGATTTTGGACACCGATACGCCATAATTTATCAGCATGTTGAGGTGGTAGTCCCATTAGTAATAAATTACCGCCAAGATTGATAATACCACTATCAATTCCACGTGAACGCCATAAATCTTGGATACGGTCAGCGATATAGCCCTTAGCAATTCCACCTAAATCAAGTTCCATTCCTGGTTGAGTCAAGAAAACTGAGAGATTTTCATCATCAAGGATTATTTTTTCAGGATTAATAAGTTGAAGTTGCTCCTTAATTTCTCTATCAGTTGGAACATGAGCATCATCGAAACCAATTTTCCATAATTTTACAAGTGGGCCAATGGCTGCATTAAAACCAAAATGTTTTTGACTCATTTTAACCGCTAATTTGGTTAAAGCATAAGTCGCTGTCGATACTTGAACGGGATGTTTTCCAGCAGCATTATTAATAGCCATTAGTTCAGAATTATCGCGATTTACGGTTAATAAATCCTCATAACGTTGTATTACTGCATAAGCAGAGTCCAAATCAGATTCTAAAACAGTTCCAAAAGCAGTAAGGACAATCCGTGTTCCCAATCCATAATAAGTTTTTTGTAACTGACGGCGCGCAAGACCATCAATGAATTGAGAATGACTGTCAGTCCATAAATCAGTCATTAAGCAATAATAAAAAGTTAGATATGCGCATTTTAAGGTTTTTATTTTTGAATAACATAAAAGGCCTTTCTTAAATTAAGTTAATTGTGGATAACTCAATTTTTTGTTTTTTATAGTTATCCACATTATAGCATGGTAATGAAGCAGTTGCTTTTGCTAAATTTATCCACAGATTAGGATATATTAGTAAAAAGGTACAAATTATGGTTAGGATTAATTGTTAGGTTATAATCTTTTTAAAGTATTAAGTGATAAGCGTATAATAAAAAAGAAGATACTTAGCATACTTTAACGTTAAAAGGAGTCAAGTGATGACAATCTTTGATGAAATCTTAAATGATAAACAAAATGAGATATATACGCATGCGGGGCTATTTCCAATTTACTCGACACCGGCAACGGCAAGTATTTTAATTATTGGTCAAGCTCCAAGCAAAAAGGTCCAAGATTCCGGAGTAATGTGGAATGATGCTTCCGGGGACAGGTTGCGAGAGTGGTTGGGTATTACAAAAGATACTTTTTATAATTCAGGAAAAATTGCAGTTATACCGATGGACTTTTATTATCCAGGAAAGGCCAAATCAGGTGATAAGCCACCACGAAAAGGAATTGCAGAGAAGTGGCATACAAGGTTGATTCAGCAGATGCCAAACATTAAATTGACTATTTTGATTGGAGCATATGCACAACGTTACTATTTGAGTTTACCTAAAGAAATGACAATTACGGCAACCGTTCAGAACTATCAAGCGTATTTACCAAATTATTTTCCAATAGTGCATCCATCGCCAAGAAACAATATTTGGTTAAAGAAAAACCTATGGTTCGGCGAACGAGTTATTCCAGCATTACAACAAAAGGTAGCGAGGATATTAAATTAAGGATAGTAAGCTGCTAAAATAAGTGAGTCCAAGACAAAAGCCTTGGACTCACTTATTTTATAGTGCTAATGCTATTAGCTAACTTATTTTTAAATTAGTTTAAAGTGGGAAAATGCACGCGCAATGCCATCTTCATCAACAGAGGTTGTAATATAATCAGCAGCTTGCTTACATTCAGGGCCACTGTTTCCCATAGCAACGCCAATGTGGCAATAGTTTAACATTGGAATATCTATTTTTGCATCACCAAAAGCAAAGGTTGCACTTTTACTGGCATGCAAATGATTTAATAAAACGTCAATTGCGTGAGCTTTACTAATGTTAGGAACTCCAATATCGCCAAAAAGTGGATCTTCATTTTTACCGCCCCATGTACCAACTTTTAGTGAAGGAAAAGCAGCTTTGGCAGCTAAGAAGTCTTGGTAATCGTTCAAGATAAAGCTAATTTTATTTAAATCAGTCCGATAAAGCTCAGCTCCAAAAATCATTTCAGGAAATGAAGTTCTGACAGTGATATTGTTGACATCAGCAAAGCCTTTACCTTTAGCATATTGTTGCATGGTAATTTTACCGCGCTTTTCGAAATTAGCACTTGCAAATAGACCATTATTGCTTTCTAAAAAGAATTCAAGTTTATGTGCATGTAGCCAATCAACAATTTTACGTGAATCAGTTGCTGATAGCTGTTGATGCATAATAATTTGGTTGTTATCTTCAACATAGCTACCATTACCACCAATCATCCCGTCAATTCCAATAGCCCAAATTTCTGAATAAACTTCAGCTTTACTTCGTCCAGTGCAAATATAAACGCGATGTCCATTTTTTCGTGCTTGTTGAATTGCTTGAATAGCTGTTTTAGGAATAGAACCTTCATAGTTACATAGAGTGCCATCAACATCAAGAAAAATAATTTTAGACATTAAGAAATACTCCTCTTTAGTTAGATTAAAGTCCGTGCAATGTCATCTTTAACGGTAACACCATCTTTTTCTAGTTGTTTGATTTTATCTGTAAATTGAGGTAAGAAATTTTTGTGTGCGATTAGAAGTTCATCTAAAATACGTTTAGCAGTTGAACCTGACTTAATCATTGGATTCATAGTGAAAGCTTGTAACGCTAGTCCATAATTACCAGTAACAGCAGCCTCGACTGTGCATAGTTCCATATTCTTCATAAGTTGTAACCACCCTCGTTCTGCTGGTTGGAAAGGACCAAATGTAAATGGAATAGCTCCAGCAGCTCCGATTTGAGCGGAAACTTCAACTACGTGATCAGCTGGTAAATCAGGTACTGTCCCATTATTCAGTGTTGAAACGACCATATGAGTCTTCTTGTCATTATAAATAGACGTCATGGCTTCGCAGGCTGCATCGGAGTAATAAGCACCCCCACGTTCAGATAGTTGTTTTGGTTTGTAATCTAGTTTAGGATCTTTATATAATTCAAAAAGTTCATGCTCTATTTTTTTAACTTGTTGCGCACGTGTCCCAATACCAGCAAATTCTTCAAGGCTGTGATTAAGCATTTCTTCTTCACGATAATAATACCGATGATATGCACAAGGAAGCAAGCGCATGTATTCTAATTGTTCTGGGAAAAAGTTAACGTTAAAAATGTTTTTTGGTAAGGCTGCATCGCCTTTTTGAATAGCATTAATAATGTCCATCGTAACTTCACGGCCCGTATCATCGAAAACGCGATGCCAATGAAAATGATCAATTCCAGCAAAACGATAAGTTAGATGGTCTAGGGTGGTATTAATTAACTCTGGCTCTTTCATCATGGCGTTGACAGGAACATTGCACAAGCCAATGACTTTGTCCCACTTACCGTAAGTTTTAATTGCTTCAGTAATCATCCCACTAGGATTTGTGAAGTTGATAAGCCAAGCATTAGGACATAGCTCTTTCATATCAGCAACGATATCTAAGATAACCGGAACGGTTCTGAAGGCTTTAAAGATGCCACCGGCACCATTTGTTTCTTGTCCAAGCATACCATAAGAGCCAGGAATGCGTTCGTCTTTGATGCGCGCATTTAGTAACCCTACTCTAAATTGAGTAGAAACAAAGTCAGCATCTTTAAGAGCTTCACGTCTATCTAAAGTTAAATGAATTTCCCAGTCTAAACCAGCGGCTTTGACCATTCGTTTAGCCATAGCTCCAACAATTTCTAGTTTTTCTTGGCCTGCTTTAATATCAACCAACCAAATTTCTTTAATTGGCAGTTCATCTTTACGCTTGATATAACCTTCTATTAATTCAGGGGTATAACTAGAACCTCCACCAATAGTTACTAATTTTAGCTGTTTATGTGACATCTTAAAAACCTCCATAAAGTATTTTTTGTGCTAAAATAAGTGTAATTTATGGGAATATTCCCATGTCAAGGAGGAATTTTGATGACAACTATTTTTGATGTAGCTAAAAAGGCAGGTGTATCCAAGTCAACTGTTTCGCGTGTACTGACAAATAAAGGTTATGTCAATAAAAAAACACGGCAAAAAGTTGAAAAGGCAATTTCAGAAGTAGGTTATATCCCTAACTATTTAGCGCGTAATTTTCGCAATAGTCAGACACGTACAATTGGTTTTATCATCAATGGTTCCATTAAACTATTAGGAGAGTTTATTGAAAAGTTTATCAAGGTCGCAGAAAGTTTTGCATATGAAGTCGTTATATATTCAAGTGATTCAGATCCAGTTAAGGAAAAACAGTATTTGGATTTACTCAAGTATAAGCAAATTGATGGTTTATTTATTTTAACGCGGGCCAATGACTGGCAAGTAATTGAACCGTATAGTAAATATGGACCAATTGCAACATGGCATCGCGTTGAATCAACTAAAATATATTCGGCATATGTAGATCATTATTATATTTATGCGGCTATTTTGCAGAATTTACGTAAAAATGGGCATAAATATGTGGGTTTTGTTTTAAACTCTGCGCGTAGTCAAAATATGTTAAGCGCAAATGATGCAATAAAAAAGCAAGAAGCAATGGGACTAAAGACATGGAAGTATATTTGTGCGACACAAGAAAACTATGGTGAAAGTAGTGCGCAAAGTTTTTTGAAATTGTCCGAAAAGCCTAAGGTTGTTTTTATTTATGCTGACTATGTGGCTGGGATGTTTATGAAAAAATTGCGTGAATTAGATGAAACAGTTGCGAATCAAACACAGGTAATTAGTCTTGATAACAGTATTATTAGCGAACTTCTAGATATTACGTCAATTGATTTAGATATAGATACGCAGGCTTACAATGAATTTGTATATATATATAATAATTTAAATGCAGTTTCATTGCCCTTAAAAAAAATTCGCTTGAAATTAGCAGTACGTAAGAGTTTTACACAAATAGATCCAGAATGTTTTCCTGAATATAGGATTATAAAATAGTTTATTAAGTCTAAAAGCATAGAAGATAAAGACAACAATTGTTAGCTGTAGATTCGGCTGATAGTTGTTTTTTATTTATAATTATTCTAAAATAATAATGGGTATAAAGTGTTTGTGAAAAGGGGAATGCAGTTTGCAAGATTTTAAGAAAATGACGGTTTTTGCTAAAAGATTATTAGCGATAGCGTTTGTAATGTCAATTAGTCAGTCGACAATGACAACGACCTATCCAATCTTAATGAAGCAGTTTGGTGTTCAAACAAGTACAGTGCAATGGTTAACAACCGGATTTATGGTAACAATGACGTTAGTGATGCCTTTAAGTCCATGGTTACTAGACAATGTTTCATTAAGAAAGCTATTGAATGTGATTGTGAGCGTCTTTATTTTAGGTACAATTATTGCAATGGCTGCTCCTAATTTTAATTGGATAATCTGGGGTCGTTTAATTGAAGGATTGGCTGTTGGAGCATTGTTTCCAATTTTTCAAAGCTTAATTTTGGAGAGTAGTAGCAAAAAAGAACGAGGACTAGCGATGGGCGTTGTTGGCTTAGTGATGGGGTCAGCATTAGCTGTTGGTCCGATTATTTCTGGAGTTGTTTTGCAATTTGTTTCTTGGCGAGCATTATTCGGTTTATTTATCGTTTTGCTATTGTTTTTAATTGTACGTATTCAATCTGCAATCAAAGTGATACATCCGTTGACACCGACTAGATTTGATTGGTTATCAGCAGGATTACTAATTGGTTTTGGTGGCCTATTGTATGCGATCAATTTATTTCCTACAGAAGGGACAAAGTTGAAGTGGTGGTTGTTATTGTTAATCAGCTTAGCGGTATTAGTGCTTTTTGCATGGCGACAACGACAGCTAAAAGAGCCCTTTTTAAATCTCAAAGTTTTATATTTTCCAGGATATGCAGCAGCTTTGTTATTGACGGGGATTTCATATAGCGGCTTGATTATAGCAACTGTGATTTTACCATTATACTATCAGCAGATTTTTGGATTAGCACCGCTCTGGTCGGGTTTGTTAATGGTACCTGCTGCGTATATTTTGAGTCGTTTAAATCCAATCGCAGGAAAGTTATTGAATCGTGTTGGGTTGAAAGTTTTAGTTTGGCTTGGAATGAGTTTTATTACATTGGGATTTTTAATTTTAGGAACAAGTGGAACACAGTGGTTATGGACAAGTATCTTGGGCGGAATCTTGTTAGAAAGTGGTAATGCTTTTACAATGATGCCAGCGTTAACAGCGGCAAATAATGCATTACCAAAGGAATTGATGAGTCATGGTACAGCTTTAATTACGACAATGAGACAAGTAATTGGAGCGACTAGTGTTGTTGTCGCAACAGGTTTAATTGCTTATTTTGCTAATCATTTTTCGTATAGTCAAGCTTTGTTGTTAACTGCTCGATGGTTATTAATTCTCCCAATACTTGGATTTTTAGTGAGTTTAGTTTTAAAAACTAAGGAAAATTAATATGATAACTAACTATAAAAAGATGTACGTACTTGTTATGGAAATAGCAAAGAGTCCGAGATAAGAATCTCGGACTCTTTGCTATTTCCAACAATTAAAGATAATGCTCTTTAATTGTGTGCTGATTATTTATTTTACACTCAGCTTACTACAAGAAGTGCAATTTAATTTAATAAAACTACTCATTCCACTTTAAAGGTTCATGTTTTGGTTCATATAAAGCATAGTAGTTATATTTTTCAAAGCGTTTAAGCTTTTGTTGATCCTGCTTTCCTTGCTGATTTGCCTTTAGTTCAAAAATAAAACCTAAGCAACCAGGTAGAAAGGATAGTAAAATCCAAGAACAGCCAGAACAAATAATAGAAAAAACTATTGTTAATAGTGAAAAAACAATTCCTTGCCAATTCTTTTTAAAGGCATCGGTTAGAGTAATATGCTTAGTTTTTTTGGGTGTTACGTTAAATTTAGCTGGTCTTTTAAGCAAAGCAAAAAAGGTACTTTTAACCGTTAAGTAATAAAAAGACCCATATAAAAATGCAATTTGGATTTCATAGAGAAGCATTTTATGAAACTTCATACCGCGTTGGAGTTCAAAGAAACCATCAATAATTCCTTGACTAAAATAACATACTAGGACTGGAAAGAGCATTAAAAGTTGATATCCAAGCTTGATATTTGACAGTGGGAAGATAATACTGCTAAGCAATAAACTAATATATTGAAAAGCATTCATGGGAACAGAGAGCGTAAAGCTTAGTAAATCAAGCTTTTGATAAAAAGTTAGCAGTTTTGTTTTCTTAAGTGTTTTAAAATAGTTACGGAAAAATTCAAAATTAGCAGAACAAAATTTACTAGAACGTACCATCAATGCACTCATATCTACAGGAAATTCCTCATTGCCATAAATCTGAGAAGCAAATCTAATATTCCATCCCTTTAAAAGGGCTTCAACTGAAGTACAGAGATCTTCAGCAACAGCATGGGGAATTTGACCAATGTCTTCGAAGCATTCACGAGATATCATGACACCATGACCTAATTCGATGCAAACAGTGCTACCACGTTCTATAATGTGTGGCTGTTGGTCATTTTTATTAGGAGCGAGTGTACCGCTTTCAACACTTCTTATGACATTTTGCACGGGCCAAAAAATATTACCAGAGTTTGAAAAGAGATTCATAAAACTATTGTAGTTTTGACCACTGATATGATTGCATTGAAGGATACCTAGATGGTGATTATGATAAAAAAACTTTAGACATTTTTCGACAAACTTGTTTTCTAGTAATTCATCACTATCTAAGATTACGAAATAATCGTAAGATTCTTTTGGCTGTTTACAAAGATAACTATTTAAATTACCGGCTTTGGCGTGTTTATTTGGAGCATTGCGAACCCATTTAACTTGAGGATGGACTTTTACAAACTGTTGAATCATTTTAATATATTTTTCGTCAGTAGAATTATCTAAAATAACGCCTTGAACATTATCATAGGTCTGATTTAAACACTGTGCGAAGGCATAAGGAATAAAATCATTATAAGTTGTATAAAGCAATTGTACTCTTGGATGCCATCTTTTAGGTAAGGGTTGTTTTAAGATAGCGAGTTCTTGTTGTTGTTCTTTTTTTTTAATGAATTGGTATTTAGCTGCAATTACTAAATTGGAAATACCGCAAAAAAAGAAAATGGCGACGAAAAGTTGATTTAAGATTAGTAAAAAAACAAAAAAAAAGTGTCTGTTTGTATAGGTTGGAAGAATGCTATATTTTATAGCAAAGTATTCAAAGATACACATGGTAACAGACCAAAAAAATAAAATCCAAGTATATGTTGCTGGATTCTTTTTAAAGAAAAGCTTTTGCATATTTGTTTTATTTTTCATAGAAATAGCTCCCTTTTAAATTTATAAAAAAGCATAAAAAAAGAGACCAATATTCTAAAAAAATAGAATATTCGCCTCTGTACTCGCCCCAGTACATAACTAGGTTATCTGTACGAATAAAAAATGGGTTGTCTTAAATTTAGAAGGAAATTATATATTTTATTCTATATGATGTCAAGAATAGTGCTTTATAGGCACGGTAGTAGCTTGAAATAATTTCTTTTATACTTGACATATAAGGGTTATTTCGTTTTTATGAATAGATAAAAAAATATTAGAAGTAGCTATTTTTAGATATTGTTTTTTATGAAATTTATACATAGGTATAAAGAAAAAACACTTACTAAAATGAAGTGAGTGAAGCTAATTTTTATGAAGCTTTTCTAAAGATAGTAAAGCAACTTTTCTATCAATACCACCTGCATACCCAGTTAGTGTATGATTGCTTCCTAAAACACGATGACAGGGAATAACAATAGCGATGGGGTTGTGCCCAACAGCACCTCCAACAGCACGGGCACTCCCTGGTTTTTCGAGTTTACTGGCAATTTCCCCATAGGTAATAGTTTCTCCATATGGAACATTTTTTAAGATATTCAAAACTTTATTTCGAAAGACTGTGACTTCAGGTTTTAAGGGGAGTATAGCTGGACTTAAGACTTCTCCAGCAAAATATTGTGTTAACCAGTCTTCTGTCTTTTTTATAGGAACGTTTATCAAAGAGGTTGCAGTCGTTAAATCATAATTAGCCGCATAATGTTTTTGGTCGTTAAACCATAATCCAAGTAAGTAGTCAGCGTTACTTAAAAGCGTGATAGTTCCTAAGGGTGAAGTATAGTAAGCCTTATATAACAAGCCATGACCTCCTAATTTAGTGAGTTATTTTTAGTATAAACGACTTAATAGATATTGCAAAAAAAACGCTTAGGTAAAAAGATTTTCATGTTTTTGAAAATACTGCATATTTGTAAGCGCTGCATATATACTAAGCATGTATTAAGAAATTATTTTTAGGAGTGATGTTAATGGCTATTGGGCAAAATTTTATGTGGGGAGGAGCATCTAGTGCCTTTCAAGTAGAAGGAGCTCGTGATGAAGATGGTAGAGGATTATCATTGATGGATTTAAGAGCATCTAGTAGAAACCACAAACAAATGGATACAGAAGTATCTGTTGATCAGTACCACCATTTACAAGAAGATATTGGATTGATGAAAGAATTAGGGGTACAATCCTATCGATTTTCTATTAGTTGGAGTCGGGTGTTTCCAACAGGACATACAGATAAACCAAACAAAAAGGGGATTCAATACTATCACGACTTAATTGATGGATTGAAAAAAGTTGGTATCAAACCTGTTGTAACGATGTTTCATTTTGATTTTCCAAAAGCACTTTATGACGAGTATGCAGGTTGGAATAGTCGGCGGGCAATTGATGATTTTGTAGCTTATGGTAAATTTTTAATTGATGAGTATGGAAAAGATGTTGCTCATTGGTTGACGGTTAATGAGCAAGGTGTAATTGTCTTAGATTCAGAGTTGTTGGGAATCGATCCTAAACAAGATAAACAAGTTAAGTTTCAAAAAGCTTATCAGGCAAATTTATATCTTTGGATTGCACAAGCAAAACTTTATAAATATTGTCATGAAAAGTATCCTGAATCTTTGATTGGACCAGCAATTTCATATATTACAACAATCCCATATGATGGGACTTCAGAGGATGTTGCTGCAGCTAAGGAACTAGAAGACTTTTATTCTTTTGCACAAATGGAAGTGGCTATTAAAGGCACTATTCCACAATACTTTACACGACAACTATTAAATATCGGTATTAACATTGAAGTTACTAAAGAAGACAGTGAAGTCTTAAAGCAAGGAACTGCAAATTTCTTAGGACTAAACTGGTATTGTACAACGATTGTTAAACATAAACCTAACTACTTTGAAGATGAATTCATATTTAATAGAATAGAAAGAAAACAAAAACCAACCCTACGCTACACCGATTGGGGCTGGAATGATGACCCAACAGGTTTATATTATGGATTGAGACAGGTTATGGATAGATATCCAGATATTCCTTTAATGATTACAGAGTGTGGTTGGTCTGAAAAAGAGAAATTAGTTGATGGCAAAGTACATGATGATGACAGAATCAGATATCTTAAAGGGCATGTTGAAGCATTACAAAATGCGCGTAAAGATGGTGTGAATGTCTTTTCCTTCAATGTTTGGTCAATGTTTGATCTCTTAAGTGTTGGAGATGGAATGGAAAAACGGTATGGCTTGATATATGTGGATCGCACAGACTTTGATGAAAAAACGTTAAAGAGATATCCTAAAGATAGTTATTATTGGTATCAAAACTTTATTCGTGAGTATCAAAACAAGTCAACAAATAATCACTAACAATAATAGTAGGAAGAGTTCCAATTCTTTTATCGTCAAATCCGATTTTGAAAATATAATCGAAAATAGGTGAAAATTTTCCAGAATAGTCTTGTGAAATTAAAACTAATTTAGCTTTTGCATTTCTTATTTGGTACCAATCATCTCGATTACTACTAAAGTAGTTCCCATTATTAGAAATAATTATTATTACATCATTTTCGGTATAATTTTTAGTTATTTCACTAAGAACAGTTGTATTTTCAGGAACATCGACACTTTGTTTTCGCATTAAGAAACCGAGTTGTAAATTAAGAGCGATTTCTAAAGATTCACGAATTCCAATTATTGCGACATGTTTACTTTGCTTAATTAAACAGGCAATCTGTGTGAGTGTAGCTAATTCTGAATTAGCGGATAATTTATCAAGAACTGAGTTTAATCGAATTTGGATGTTTTGTAAGTATTCTTCTGGACGTTGTGCAGAGGCTATATCAAATTTAGGCTGTAAGTTAAAAGAAGTACTGGCATCATTCATTCGTTGAATCTCATATTTAAAAGTTAAAAAATCAGTATT
>NZ_JAIULA010000038.1 GCF_024160875.1 Ligilactobacillus ubinensis
CCTTGAAAACCCGCTACAACAATATCACTTAATAATTGTTGTAAGTTGTTATCCTTTCCAATTGAAGGAATATCATCATTACGCCAACCGATTGGTGCGATTCCATAACTTATATCTTTTCTTACATCTGATGTCATTTTATAATCCTCCTAAAAAATATCTTTTACTTTTACTTCGTTCCCCGTTTTTAATGATTCTTTTGCAGCTTCAGCCAATCTAATGGCACGGATACCGTCTTCAAAAGTACATTCAACATCATGTTCACCATGTACTGCTTCAAAGAATGACTTTGTTTCTTTTGCATATGCTTTCATATAACGTTGTAAGAAAAACCACATTGGCTTATCTCCAACAACACCATTCTTAGAAGCATATGTTGTTTGTGAATCTAAAACATTGTCAGCATGAGCCATTCCTTCAGAGCCAAATAATTCGATACGTTGGTCATAGCCGTAAACAGCTTTTCTAGAATTGTCAATAACACCTAACATACCATTCTTAAATTTAAGTGTAATAATTGCTGTATCAATATCATTATATTGCTTAATTTCTGGTTCAATTAAAACATTACCGAAAACGTGTAGAGACTCCACTTCTTGACCACTAATAAATCTAGCCATATCAAAATCATGAATAGTCATATCCATAAATATTCCACCAGACACCTTTACATAGTCTAGTGATGGTGGTTCTGGATCCCGCGAAGTTATTTTTAGTACTTGTGGTTGTCCCAGGTTACCAGCATCTCTATAATCAACAATTCTGTCAAAACTATCATCAAATCTCCTGTTAAAACCTACTTGAAATACAACACCCGTATCTTTAACTACCTTATAAGCTTTTAAAATATCTTCATTATTAAATCCCACTGGCTTTTCACAGAAAATAGCTTTACCAGCATTTGCAGCATCAATAATAAAGCTAGGATGTAGATTTGTTGGTACGCAAATCAAAACAGCTTCAACATCACTACTCTCTAAAACCTCATGATAATCTGTAACAACTTTTCCAGCTTCTGGATACTTCTCCTCCCACGTATCATCCGCTTTAATATCACAAATATATTCAATAGTAATACCCGACATCTGTTTCAAATTCTTGTAATGAACATTACCAATACGCCCCATACCAATAATTCCAATTTTTGTAGCCATTACTAACACTCCTATCATCTTAAATTATATTGATTATGGATTCATCATTTTTAAACATATCCGCTTAATTACTCACTATAAGTTAACAACTAAGCTCCACAATAGACAAACAATGTATCCATAAAATATCCACAAACACATATTACTACTTCACTATTGTTTTGTAAACCCTTTCTTTGAAGCGAAATATAGTTTTTTTCACACTAATTTTATTGAATTCCAGAAACTTTATTTCTTCGCTTTCTTAATACAATTATGCAAAAAAGATGACTATTTCTATACGATAATCATCTTTTTAAATTAACTAAATAAATAATCTATTTAAACCTTTTTTGATCATACCTAGCAGTAACCACCTTCTTATGCGTATAAAAATCGACACCATCTTTACCATTAACATGTAATGTACCAAAGAACGAATTCTTCCAACCAGAAAATGGAAATACAGCAATTGGAGCCGGGACACCTAAATTAATTCCAAGCATACCTGCATCAATGTTTTCACGGAAATACCTTACTGATGAAGCAGAATCCGTAAAGATACATGCACCATTAGCCAATTCTGAAGCATTAGCTGTTGCCACAGCTTCTGGTAATGTATCAACTCTAATAACAGATAAAACAGGAGCAAACATTTCATCTTTCCAAATTTGCATATCCGTAGTAACATCTTCAAAAATAGTAGGGCCAACAAAGTACCCTTCCTTAGGACCTTGCTCTGACTCGTCTAATACTAGTCTTGCGCCTTCTTCTAAACCTTTTTTAACATAATTTAAAGTCCTTTGTTTGTTTCCATCACGAATAACAGGGCCCAAGAATACATCTTTATCCAATCCATTACCAATTTTGATATCTTTTGCTGCTTGAATAAACTTAGCCATAAATTTATCCGCAATACCATTTTGTAATACTAACACTGAAGTAGCCATACAACGTTCACCAGCTGAACCAAATGAAGAAGAAATTATTCCCTTAACAGCCGCATCAATATCTGCATCATCCAATACAATTGTATGATTTTTAGCTCCCGTTAGAGCTTGGACCCGTTTTAAGTTTTCACTGCCTTTTTTGTAAACATATTCACCGACCTTTTCAGATCCAACAAAACTAATTGCTTTTATTCCAGAGTTTTCAAGCAATCCGTTAACAACATCAACAGCGCCATTTACAATATTTAAAACACCTGCTGGTAAGCCCGCTTCCATAAATAATTCTACTAAACGTCTACTTGTCAATGGAGTTTTTTCAGATGGTTTCAATACAAACGTATTCCCTGTAGCAATTGCCATTGGAAACATCCAACAAGGAACCATCATTGGAAAGTTAAACGGTGTAATTCCTCCGACAACACCGATTGGATACCGATAATTTGCAGCTTCAACATCAGTTGCAATTGTAGATAATGAATCACCCATCATTAACGAAGGTACTCCAGCTGCGTACTCAACATTCTCTATTCCACGACCAACTTCTGCAATTCCTTCTTTTAAACTTTTACCATTTTCGAGCGTTACTAACTTACCAAGTTCTTCTTGATGCTCTACTAATAACTGTTGATATTTAAATAGAATCTTAGCTCTTTTAGGTACTGAAACCTTGCTCCATGTTTTAAAAGCTTTTTTAGCTACTTTTACAGCTTTTTCTACATCATCCTTAGTAGAATGTGGTACCTGTGCTAGAACTTCTCCTGTTGCTGGGTTATAAACCGGTTCATACTCTGTAGTATCAGCTTCAACCCATTCACCATCTATAAAATTCTTAAGTTTCAAATTTTTGTTAAATTTTTCCATTTTCTTCTTCCTCCATAACTTATTACTTATTTACTCTACTGTGATCCGGAAAATGTTTATCAAACTTATTATCTAATTCAATTTCTTCAAGCGAACGTCCTGCTGTCTCTGGGGTATACTTCACAGCAAAAATTAAGGAAAGTACATTTAGTACAATAAAAATCATAAATGTCTTCGTCATTCCAATTGATGCTAATAATATTGGAAATAGATATCCAACTAAGAAGTTCATAACCCAAAGAACAAATGTTGCGATCCCCATACCCATACCTCTTATACGAGAAGGGAAAATTTCAGAAAGCAATAACCAAGTCAATGGACCAATAGCGCCTTGGAAAAATGCTAAGAATATTACTGTCATAGCAATTGTAAAGTATGGCAATATTGGTGATCCTGAGAACAGATAACTTGTAACTGTAATTCCAGTCATTGAAAGTGTTGTACCGATAATTCCCACAATCAATATAGGTCTTCTTTTAAACTTACCCATTAAATTAATGGTATACAATGTAGCCGCCACAGAAGTAACCCCATTAGCAATATTGGCAATTAGTGCCGCACTTTGACCAAACCCTGCTTTTTGCAAAATTGTAGTTCCGTAATACATCATTATATTAATACCAATTATTTGTTGAAGTGCTCCTAACCCAACACCAATTAAAATAAGCCTTCTAATCCAAGGAACTTTTAAATCTTTTAGTGAAGCGGTTTCAATTTCTTTTTCGGACTTTAAAGAAATTTTTATTTTATGCATTTCATCTTCCGCCTGTTGCTCTGTTCTCATTTGTTTTAAAACAGAAAATGCTTCATCTAACCGATTATTAGCAGCTAGCCATCGTGGAGATTCAGGTACAAAATTCATTCCTATCCATAAACCTATCGCAGGAAGAGTGGCTAACACTATCATAAAACGCCAAATTCCATGAACATCACCAAATACAGTTCCTAAAATTGCATTGAATACAAAGGCGATAAGTTGTCCCAAAACTATCATTACTTGATTTCTAGTTACTAGCTTTCCCCTTTGTTCAGATGGCGCTATTTCAGCTAAAAAGGTAGGTACAATTACCGAAGAACCACCCACTGCAAGACCTAATATAAAGCGTACAGCTGCTAGAATAGGTGCTGTTGGCGACAAAGATGAAGCAATCGTTGAAACGGTAAACAGTGCTGCTAATCCAATAATAACCTTACGTCTCCCTTTTTTATCAGAAATCTTTCCGGTTAATACCGCACCGAATGCAGCACCTAATGTCAAAGAACTAGAAACTAATCCTTCCCATTGCGCATTCATGTTTAATTCACTGGCTTTTGCCATAAAAGGTAATGCACCATTTATAACACCTGTATCATAACCAAATAGCAATCCACCAAAAGAAGCAATTGTTGCTATAATTGTTAGTTTCCTTTTAACTTCTTTGCCCCCTAAGCCTGCTAACATCTCAGGATTTGAACCAGTACTATTGACCTCTTTCTGAGTTTTTTCCCCCTGTGAAACATCTTCTTTAATCATTACTGACCACCTCTTTAAAATTTAAGAACAACAACATACAATTATATTTCACAAAATCATCATAGCCTTTTAAAATAACTAAGTCAACCAAAAAAAATCAAAATATATCCAAAAAAGTAGCAAAACTTAATATAAATAGCCTAACAACAAGTACAAATAACTTTCATTGTCCATGTCTTCCTTCTTGTTCAAGGAAAGCGATACCATCCTTTTTATAAGTTGATTTTTTCTGTTTACAACATGAGAAATAGCTGTTATTATGATTGTGGTTTAAAATTATTTCTGCAGAATGTTTTGCCAACTTTAGTTGTATATTATGGACATATTATGGAGTTTATAGATACTTATATTTAGATAAAGGAGGAATTAAAATGCAAAATTCCACAGATTCTTACACTAATGAAAAAAATCATAACGGCTTTTTATGGTTAACTACAGTTATTACATGTATGGGCTCACTTCTTTTTGGGTATAATACCTCTGTAGTAAATGGATCATTAGATTTTATGGCCCAACGATCACAATTATCTCTTTCAACATTTAGTCAAGGTATTGTATCTAGTGGTTTAACATTAGGTGCCGCTTTCGGCGCTGTTTTTGGTGGACCTATCAGCGATAAAGTTGGTAGAAAACATATAATTTTATGGTTGGGTGCAATTTTTACAATTGGTGCTATAGGCTGTGCCTGGGCTCCTAGCTCTGTTATTTTAATTATTTTTAGATTTATTTTAGGTTTAGCTGTCGGTTCTGCATCAGCTAATGTTCCTGTATTCTTAGCAGAAATTGCGCCAAGTGAAATGCGCGGTAAATTAGTTACAATGAACCAATTAATGATTGTCTTTGGCCAATTTCTATCATTTGGTATCAACGCATGGTTGGGTAGTGCATTCGGAAGTAACGCCTCTATTTGGCGCATCATGCTAGGTGTTGCAAGTTTGCCAGCTATCCTGTTATGGATTGGAATGTTTTTTGTTCCTGAAACACCACGATGGTTAGCATCACAAGGTCGGTACTCGGAAGCTTTGCAATCACTGTTAAAATTCAGAAGTGCTAATAATGCAAAAAATGAATTAGCTGAAATCAAAGAAGCTAGCAAAAAAGATGTAGCAGAAGCTACACAACAAGCTACTTGGGCGGACTTTAAGCAACCTTGGGTCAAACAAATCGTCATTACAGGTGCTACACTTGGTGTTTTACAACAATTCGCTGGTATCAATTCTGTAATGTACTATGGTACAAAAATCCTAGAAGCTAGTGGTTTTGGAACTAAGGCTGCCTTAATTTCCAATGTTGCAAACGGCATCTTTTCTTGCATTGGTGCTGTCATTGGAATGTATACCGTTGATCGCTTAGGAAGAAAATTCTTAGAATATAGCGGTTTAATTGTATGCGCTATTTGTCTCATTTTCGTCGGTATCATTAGTACATTTGCAAGTAGTGCAAGTTGGTCTGGCGTTGCTGTGATGATTACAGTTCTTATTTATATAATCTTTTTCCAAGGTACACTAGGCCCAGTTACATGGCTTATAAACTCCGAAATTTTTCCCGCTAAATATCGAGGACTCGGTACTGGGATTACTATTTTCGCTCTTTGGTTCGCCAACTTTTTAGTCGGCTTATTCTTCCCAGTAATGTTATCATCATTAGGATTAGCTAATTCATTTTATATTTTTGCAGCTTGCTGTATACTAGGGATATTCTTTGTTCATGCTAGAATACCTGAAACTAAAGGTATCAAGCTGGAAGAAATAGAAGAATACTTCCATAAAAAATACGACAAATAGTCCACGTATGTTTTATAGTTCTCTACTTAAAATAAAAACCACCTTCCAATGAATAGGATTTGAAACTCTGCTATGGATTTCAAATCCTTTTTATTTATATCATTTCATTTAACAGAATCTATGTTTAGCTCTCAGTTTATATCAATAGTTAATAAGAGTGCGTTGACAGTTGCTAATCGTCTAAAAACTATGCTATTTTTAAACCAAGGAATTATTTATACATCCATTGTTTTTTATTATGGTTCATAATATCTAATTTTTAAATATATTTATATTAAAGCATCCAAAATATAACCAAAAAAACGGTATAATGTACTCAAAAAATGGTATAATACTATTAACAATCTATTGATGGGGGTCAATTTCATGTTAAAAGAAGAGAGAATTTCTGCAATCGCAGATTATATAAAAGAGATGCAAACAGTCTCTATGGCTGATCTAGTAAATCGATTTGGAGTTTCACCAAATACTCTAAGACGAGATTTAAGTAAACTACTTGAAAATGGCAATTTCAAAAAAATTTATGGTGGTGTAACTGTCAATAATAACAATAAATCATTAATAGACTATACCGAAAGAAAAAGCAAAACATCTAAGGATAAGATTTCAATTGGCAAAGTTGCCGCAAGCCTTTTCGAAAGTGGCGATCTTATTTTCTTAGATTCTGGAACCACTACAGATGCTATTTCCAATTTCTTACCACGTAATATTTCCTACACTTTAATCACAAATAGTTTACAGTTGATCGTCGCCGCATCCGAATTGAGTAATGTTAAACTATTAATCATCGGCAATCAATTCAATCCTAAAACACAATCCTTTACAGGCACAGATGAAGATACTCTCTTCAATAAATACAATATAAATAAAGCTTTCATGTCAGCGACTGGTATATCGTTAAATAACGGCGTCACTAATTCTGAATTTAATGAGTTTAAAATAAAATCACAAGTGTTAACGAAGTCTCTAAGTAATCCTAATCAAGAAAACATCTTATTAATTGATCATACAAAATTCGATCGCACTGCACTTCTCACCTATGCTCAAATCAATCAGTTTTCTAAAATCATAACTAGTGGCGAAGCTCCACTTAAATATAAGGAATACTTTGAAAAAAACAATATCGAATTAATAAATAGTCATTTAAAAACTAAACCATCCGTAAATCCTCATAAATAAAAAATCGCTAAATCCAATATCTAAATTTAACGATTTTCTACGAAATGTTTTTTCTTAATCACCACTTTCTAAATAAGCAATTATAAAATGACCACTCACTATATACCATTGCTTTTATACTTTTATGCTTTAAGACATTGAGATTACATAATCTCAATGTCTTTTCGTTTAATAATACTAAATCTTTGATTTACCCGTGTATTCCTTATCGTAACGTGCTCTGAAAAACGATTCTATATCTTCTAAATTAACTCCCTTTGTTTCAGGAACTCTAGCAGCTACAAAAATAGCACCAAGAACACAACAAACCGCAAAAATATAAAATACGTTTGCTAGGCCTAATGCAGCCATTAAAACAGGGAAGAGCAAACCAACTATAAAGTTAGCAAACCATAACGTAAAAATAGTTATCCCCGTACCTAAACCACGGTACCTACTTGGGAAGATCTCCGAATTCAACAACCAAGTTACAGGTCCCAATGTTCCCTGATCAATTACAATATAGACTAATATAATAATCATAATAGTATATGGTGTCCAAGACGCTGTTGCAGCATAACTTTTAATTAATCCAACTACCACTAATGAAATCGCACAAAAAATCAAGCCTATTAATTCTAGTTTCTTTCTACCTAGCTTATCAACCGTATACATGCCAACAATTGCTCCGATACATGAGAAAACACCATTAGCAACATTAGCTATTAAAGCTGCACTAGAAGCAAATCCGGCATCATGCAGAACTTGAGAACCATAATACATGATAGAATTAATACCTGCGAACTGTTGAATAATCCCTAACATTCCACCAGTAATACAAATTTGAATAATCCAATTCTTTTTAAAATCTTTCCATGATGCAGCTTCAGCTTGCGCTTCTTTTTCTTTTTCTGCATTCTCTTTAATTTCTTGCAATTCCAATTCTGCTTGAGCTTTACTACGAATTCTATAAAGAACTTTTAATGCTTCCGCAAAAAGATTCTTTGATGCAAGCCATCTTGGACTTTCAGGCATAGCATACATACCTATCCATAATGCTATACCTGGAATACTTGCTAATGATAGCATTACGCGCCAAATTCCGGCATTACTACCAAAAAGATTTCCTAAAATAGCATTTATACCAAAAACCAAGAATTGACCAAATACAATTAAAAATTGGTTCATCGAAACCATTTTTCCACGTTTAGCAGCTGGAGCAATTTCTGCTAAGTACACTGGAACCGTTCCCGAAGCTGCACCAACAGCTAATCCTAGTATAAATCTACAAATAATAAGCGTTGTTGTATTAGGAGCAAGTCCACAAGCTAGTCCAAATATTGTAAAAATAACACCTAACCATATTAATAACTTTTTTCTACCAATTTTGTCACTCAAAGGTCCACCGAAAACAGCACCAAATGCAGCCCCCAATGTTAAACCACTTGAAACTACACCTTGGGCCCAAGCAGACAAACCTAATTGGCTGGACTTAGACATAAAATCCAAAGATCCATTAACAACAGCTGTATTATATCCAAACAATAACGCTCCCATTCCCGTTATCCAAGACACAAGAGTTAAATAACCGTTATGTTCATTTTCGTTGTCCGAATTTATATGTTGATTTTCCAAAAAGTTCACCTCCATAACTCTGATATTAAAAACTTATATATCTAGTTTTTAGAAATACGATTACTACCCTATATAAAATGCTGGAGTTTCAGGGAAATCTAAGTCTTGCTTTTCACCACCAGCATCTAAAGACTTCAGAGCTGCATCAGCTGTTACTGCTGCAATATATCCATCCCATGCCGAAGGACCTTCAGGTGACAAATCTCTCGATACATGATCTACAAAATCACGGAATTCAATGTCATAGGCACTTTCGAA
>NZ_JAIULA010000003.1 GCF_024160875.1 Ligilactobacillus ubinensis
GCAATTACAATTGTAACAGAGAGTTATTTCTCTTTTTTGTCTTTTTTTATTTCTACCCACAAATACTTTACACTAACGATACTTTTTATAACAATAAGAAGATAGATACTAAAAAAGTTCAGGATTTTTGTCCTGAACTCGTAAACCATAATGAAGTATGTTAATCTTAGAAGCCTATATTACGCATCTAAAGCCAAACTTTGAGTTAATTCTTTTAACGTATTTTATGCCAAGCAGAGGCACTGATTGAAGGAAAGATATGTGCTAATTGCCACATTTGTTCTTTAGTATAATTAAATACAACTGCTGGTAATAACGTATTTATTGCATCCTCTGCTTGTTCACTAAACTCAGTAGCTCCAACTAGATGTTCTTTTTCATCAAATATTAGAATACTCTCTCCGGTAGTTTGTTTATCAATTTGACGATACCAATCATTTGGAATTTTATTATGCACTAAACGCATATCTTTAGCATCTTTACTGTCAGGACTTAATCCCACTTTAGCTATGCGAGGTGAAGTATAAACAGTCGATGGAATTGCTGGATAAGTAATTGGATCAGCAGTTTGTTCACTAAACAGCTTATACAGATAATATGATTCAAACGTTGCTGTTGGTGTTAATTTAGGTTGTAATTTATCGAGTACATCGCCAGCCGCATAGATATTTTCAATGTTTGTTTGAAGATATTGATTGACTGTAATCCCCTTTTTAGTATATTTGATACCAATTTCAGCTAGATTCAAATTTTCAACATTAGCTATACGACCTGTTGCATCTAAAATCCAATCGACTGTTTTTACTTGTTCATTACCATATTGAATGGACAATTTATCTGCTACTTTTTTAAAGGACTTGATATTTGCTTCTTGAACGAATGAAATCCCTCGTTTTTGCATATCAGCTACCACTTGTTGGACAAACGGTTGATAAAAATTACGTAAAGCCACATTATGATGCATAAAAATAGTAACCTCTGCACCTACAGCATTTGCAATTGTTGCAAATTCCATACTAATATAACCAGATCCAATAATTGCAATTCTTTTAGGCAATTGTTCCAATTTCATAAAGTCATCACTAGTATGTGCTAATTCATTTCCTGGAATATTTAAGCGATTAGGTCTTAGTCCCGTGGCAATTACTATTTTTTCTGCAGTATATGCGACATTATCAACTAAAATGGTATGCTTATCTTTGAATTTGCCATAACCATGAATTAGTTTAACACCGGCATTAGTTAGTCCTGCTGCAATATTAGTAGGTAATTTTTCAATCACTTCTTGTTTATGCATGACTAATTGTGACCAATTAATTTTAATGTCACTTGAAACAATTCCTTGCATACGCTCAGCTAATCTTTGTAAAACAACCGGTGCATCTAAAGTTATTTTTGCATTACAACCCCTATTTGGACAAGTACCGCCCCATAGGCCTCCTTCAATGACAGCGACTTTTTTACCTACTGCAGCTAGTGGCCCTGCTCCATCAAAAGCAGCATGTCCACCACCTAAATATAAAACATCATAATCATAATTTGAACTCATCATTTGGCCTCCATCCATTAGAAACAACCATCTTATATAGCTGTATAGTATAACACTCAAAAAAGAAGGTAAAGTAAAACAACTTGTTCAAAGGTCAAAATGAGCAACAATTTTGAATTTATTTAAAATATTTTGTCATTTCAACAAAAGGATAGATAGAATTGTTGGCTTCTTGCATATGCCTTTTTGTTATTACAAAACCACAACGCCTATATACCGTTTGCGCACGAATATTAAATTCAGCAACATCTAAAATCAGTTTGTTAACTGGAAAGTTTTTTGTTGTATATTCGATAATTGTTTTTAGAAATTTTTCACCTAAGCCTTTACCGGTTAAGTTAGGTGCTAATCCTAAGCCAATTTCAAATACGTTAGGTGCAGTAGCAATCGATTCAAGCATAAAAAAACCTATTAACTTGTTATCTAAAGACAAAACTTGGTAGTAATTATTTTTACGTAATTGCGGGGTAACGATTTCTTCATAATCTTCTAAATCGGCTGTCATATCATAAAATGAATAAATGCCATCATAATGCCATTTGTCAGCAATAATTAAAGCATTTTCTTGAATCAATTGTTCAATTTTAAAATCTGTTTGCATAAAGATAGCCTATCCTTTCAAATGCTTGACTTAATTAGCCCTTTTTTTTTCTTTATTACGTTTTTGAATTTTTTCATTAGCTTTTCTAAGCGTTAACGACATCTTTAGTTTTACATAAAACCAAATAATTAAGTATATAAATCCAAACTCTAAGAAAAATTGTAGCGTATCTGACCAGGGAACCCAATTATTTAAATGCATTAACAAGAGCATTAATACAAAAGTACCAGTAAAGTGAATTAATAATAAAAATAAAAAGGGCATATCAATTAAATCAAAGATTACTGAAAGGATCCCCACCATTCCGCTGATAAACAGAACACTAAGAACAGTAAAACTAGTTAAATATTCCGGCTTTGAGAAAGAAAATACAATAAATAGCAAAAAAGTTGTTGCGCCAATACCAACACCTATAAAAAAACTGTTAAGAATTTCTTTTATAAATTTCATTAACTTCCCTCCTATAAACCTAAATGTTTTTCTAGATCACTAAGATATTTGCGGCTGACACTTGTGCGTAATTCGTTTTCTAAACGAGCAGTCATCGTTCCCGCAAAGTTGTCTTCTAGTGCTAGCAAATAATCTAAGTTGATGATGGCATGTTTTGAAACTTGCACAAATAATTTATCGGGTAATTTATCCATAAAGCGATATAATCGTTCTTGAATTACATAACTGGCAGTGACGGTATAGATTGTTAAACTGTCTTTTTGAACATCAGCAAGAATGATATCATTGATTTTTATTATTACTATTTTTTCAGTTGTCTTTATTGGTATAAGCTTAGCGATGTCTTCGTCAAACTTCTCAATATGAGTAAGTAACTTCTTGACTTCATCATTAAAATCTGCAGCCTTTACAGTGATATCAATATCTTTCTGTAATGAAGCATCTTGTTCAAAATGAACTTTCATTAGCATCACTCCATACGTAATTTTATTTTTTTATAAAAGCCTTCAGTACTCATAAATAGTGAGATAAGCAACAGAACAATTAATATTCCCATTAAGATCATGGCATTTTGAGAGATTGTAGTCAAATGGCCGTTCAAAACTAAACCCACGCCTAATTCTTTTTTGATTGCTAATGCTCCAGTTACGTTATTTAAACTATCGTGCATCAGCAACTGTCTATACAATGCTGCTGCATATGCTCCAGGCGTTATTTTAACCAAGTTTTGTGCAAAAGTAGGTAAGATACCAACTGGAATATAAGTTCCAACGAGAAAACCTGACATTGCACCGACAATAGATGATAATTTGCCAACTGTATCAATACTTTTCATAAAGTAAATTAGAATATAGTTTAAAACACTACCAACAAACGCTGCTAAAATTGCAATACCCAATAATTTTCCGTACAAGGCTCCGGAAATATTTAAATTGTCAATATGTTTAAAGTAGATAGCCATCACAATAAATAAAATGATTTGCATTACTGTGCCAATAATTGTTGCACTTATTATATAACTAAATTGTATCTTTGAGTTGGTTATCCCAGTTAATCTTATATCATCATAAACATTTTTTTCAATATCAGCAACCATTTGTGAAATTGAATTTAATGTGGCGGTCATGCTAGTTACTGCTAATGTACCACCAATCACCCATAAATCTAGCATTTTAGCCGGATTTTCTAACTGACTCCACGAGTGTAACATATTATTTTTTAAAAAAATGATAAATAATACAAATGAAATTAATGCTCCTAAAACTGAAAAAAAGACTCCCGCTCTTTTTCTAAAAAATAAAGTGAAATTTCGTTGTATAAGTGGTAACATTTTATTTCATCGCCTTTCCTGTCAAGTTCATGAATGCATCATTTAATGTTCCTCGATGGTATTCAAAGTGCTCAATTTTATTTTTGTTTTCTTGTAAAAAATCAATTGCAGCTAAAACTGAAATATCCGTAATTCTGATTTTTTGTTCAGTTACTTGCTCATATTTTCGATTAATGCTATCCATAAAATTATCTTCAGGATTGTAATCAATCTCTAAATAATCCTTGGTATTTTCATTTATTATTGTTTTTGCTGGTCCTTGCGCAATAATTTTTCCTTGGTCAATAACGTATACCATATTTGCATTTTCAGCCTCTTCTAAATAATGAGTTGTTAAAAAAATCGTTAAATTATTTTTTTGGCGCAAATTATCTAAAAAATTCCAGATGGCAAATCTAGTTTGAATGTCTAACCCCGTTGTTGGTTCATCTAAAAAGAGAAAATCAGGTTTAATCAGTAATGCTCGTGCAATATCTGCTCTTCTTTTTTGACCACCTGATAAAAGACCATACTGCATGTTTTCAAAAGCACTAAGCCCAAGTTCTTTGATAAGATATGCAACATCATTAAGTGTCACATTACCTTGCATTTTGGCACGAGAAATTAGATTTTCTTTAACGGTTAGAGCATCATCTAAGACACTACGTTGAAAAACAACACCTATCTTGGGCTTTTTGTTATTTGGTGAAATAAATTTAATTTCGCCAGAAGAAGGCTGCATGATACCAGTCAGCATTGAAATTGTTGTTGATTTTCCTGCCCCGTTATGGCCTAAAAAAGCAACTAAAGAATGTGTTGGGACTTCAATATTTAAATTATCAACTGCAATTTTATCATGATATTTTTTGGTTAAATTATGTGTAATTAGTTTCAAACTATGTTCCTCCAATCATTTGTATATAAGGAGCTTAGCAAATAAACTAGGGATTAGGTGCCATAATTCGACAACAGGTTTGTTAATTTATATAAGATGCAATATAGCAACTATGAATTTCAAAATAAAAAATAAGCAAGACAACAGGTTTTAACAACTTGTAATTCTTGCTTATGTAATACTACTGAATTATATTTTAAATTATCTTATCCAACTATTCCAAAGCGGTTGATATTCATACACAATATCCTCTAGTGTTTTAGGGTTATTCCCAGTTAAATCTTTAACAGTTGTAGTATTAATATTCATTTGACCTGTAGCTACACTGCCTTCGTTAGTTACCATATCGTTGCTTACTAATTTGAATGGTGCTTTACTGAAATCTCCTGAAAAATCGCGTGGAATATGAATAGAATCCATGAACTTGTAATACTCTTCAACACTTACCGGCTGATATTTTAATTCAACACCTGATTTTTTTGAAACAAAGTCGCAAATTTCTCGTTCAGAATATGCGATTGCACCAGTTACATCATAAGCAGTATTTTCACTACCTTTTCCATATAATAAAGCAGCAGCTACATCACCTGAGTCATCCTTGGGAATAAATGTCGCTTTGCCCTCACCGGCTGTTGTGCGCCAAATATTGTTAGACATAAATGCTAATTTAGGTAAATCTGTTAAATAATTATCTAAATATAAATTATTACGCATAATATTGAATTTCAAGCCAGAGTTAGTTAGATATTTTTCCGTGAATCTATGGTCATCTAATACATATTGTGTGTATTCTGGTCTATCTGCGCCTAAAAATGATGTGTATGTTAAATGAGATATGCCTGTCTTTTTGGCCGCATCAATTGCATTTTTGTGTTGTTGTTGTCTTGTTTCGCCGATTGCAATTGATGAAATCATGTATAAACGATCGCCATTTGAGAAGGTTTGTTCCATTTGCTTTGAATTATCATAATTTGCTTCAAGAACAGTAGCACCAATATGTCTAAAAAAAGCCCATCTTTCTGGTGAAACAAACTTTAAATCTGGTGTTGTAAGAATTAAATCCGATCCTGAAACATAGCGTAATATACCATTGATTACTTTTCCAACTAATTTTCCATCTGCACCTGTTACAATATATTTCATATAAAGCGCCTCCATTTATTTTATACAACTAAATTTTAACATCTACTATAGGAAAGTCTAATTGAAATGATTTATAATATATAATGATTTGTTATTGAAAGTAGGTCTTAAATTATGAATTCTAAACAACTAGAAGCATTTATTAATGTAGCTCAGTCCTTAAATTTTTCAAAGGCAGCCCAAAGAATGTTTGTTACGCAACCAACTGTATCAAATCTGATTAAAACATTAGAACAAGAGTTAGGCGTAGCGCTATTTGAAAGAACTGTTCGCAATGTGCATCTAACTCCAGCTGGTGAAACATTCTATAGTGATGCAAAAGAAATTTATACTCGTATTATTATGGCTACAGATAGAGCTAAACAAGAAAATAAAAAATTTTCAGCAAAGATTTCAATAGGATTGAGTTTAAATAGGTTTGAAAAAGATTTCTTGCCAAATTTTATAAAAAAATTTAGCCAAAAAAATGAGGAAACTCAACTTTTTTTCTATAAAGTAAAATATAAAAAAGGAATGCAAGATTTATTGGAAAGAAAAATCGATATTCTTTTGTTTAACACAAATGAAGTAATCGATAATAAAACAATAAAATCGATTACTTTATATAAAGATGATTTTGTACTACTTATTCCAAATGATACAAAATTAGCCACGCAAACGACAATAACTATCGCAGATTTGAATACTTCTACTATAATTATACCTAAAAGAACAGATAGTCATCCAGAATTAGAAGAACTACTCAAATATATTAAGCAAAAAAATGAATATGCTCACATTATTTACTGCGATGATATTCAAGTTGCTCAATTATTGGTTTCCTGTGGATTAGGTGTGTCAATTGTCCCTATCTTTGAAGTTGACAATAATAAAACAATTACCGTTATTCCATTAGACATTACTAAAATCACAAATATTAATCGAAAAATTCCATATGGAATTGCTTGGAATTCTTTTGAAAAAAGAAAAGAAATTACTAATTTTGTTAAACAATTTCAACAACACTTCAAAAAATGGAGTAATTAGAAAAAAACTGCTTTTTAGTACAAATAGCATAACCTATATACTACATAGATTATATATCTTGACTAAAGGCAGTTTTTAAGCTATTAAAATTGTAATTGGATGTCCTTATCATTCATCAAAATCAATCTTTTATTGTTCTACTTCTTCTTGTTGTTGCTCTTGTTTCAATAGTGTATTATCATAATGTTTGATAAACGGATACCATACAGCAAATGCAACTAAGGCACAAACTATAGATAATAGTCCACCTTTCCAACTAGCAGTAGCAAACAGTCCACTTAATCCAATAGGTGTTGGCCATGGTTGTTGAACTCTAATCTTAGGTACCAAATGGGTTGCAATTGCAAGATAACCGACTATCCCTGATGCAAGTGGAGCACAGATAAATGGAATGAGTAGTTGAACGTTATAAACAATTGGTAAACCAAATAGAATTGGTTCATTAATATTAAAAATTGCTGGAACAAGTTCAACCTTACCAATTTCTTTTAACTGGACAGATTTAGCACGAAAAGCAAGCCACATAGCCATTCCAAAAGTAGCTCCTGAACCACCAATGATAACAAAAGCGTTCATAGGGTCTCCTGCAAAGAAGTAAGAAGCCCCTTTTACATTAGCTGCTAAATTAGCCAAAACGATTGGTGTATAAAACGAACTTATAATTGTGGCTCCGTGAATACCAAACCACCACAAGAAATGAATTAAGAAAATAATAATTAAAAAACCCCACCACGTATTTGCAACGTTACTGATAAATGAAAATGGAATATACAGGATCTTGAAAATATCCGTACCAGCAACAATAAGTATCAAGTCAAGAAACGCAACGACTATCGCTACACAAAAACCTGGAATTAAAGAACTAAATGAATTAGCAACACCGGCTGGTACAGAATCAGGCATCTTAATTGACCAATTATGTTTAATCGTAAAACGATAAACTTGAACCGTTATCCAACCAACGACTAAACCTGTAAAAATACCTACAGCAGCAATTCTAGTTATTCCAGATGCAGAAACTGCATACCCTCCACCAATAATATTTGTCTTGCTTAATGATTGTACAACTTGAATGTTGCCACTCTTCCAAACAAGCTGTGGGACAGTAATAAACATTGCCATTAAAAACATCAACATTCCATTAAGCGGATTCAAATTAAGATGTTCCTCATCGCGGTATATTTTAGTGTAACTATACGTAAATGTACCTGCAAAAATCAAAGCCAAAATACCCATAGTTGAATTATATACGACTTGAAATAAGTTAGTAAACCGACCTAATGTATCTGCATAAAAAACAGCAAACCAGTTGAATGTAATAACCTGTGGTAAAATTTCAAGAATCAAAAAAACAGCACCAATAATTGAAAACGGAATAACACTATATCCAGCATCCATAATTGCACGTACAAATCTTGTACTAGCAAATTTTCCCGCTGCATTTGTTATTTTATCTCTAAATGAACCAGAACTTTCATCAACCATAAAGTTTTCCTCCTCGAAAATCTGTTATCTTGAATTATCAAGTCTGGACATCCAATTACATACTTATTATAAGCATTCTTTTTTATTATGACAAATATTCGATCCCTTTATAAAACAGCTATTAAAAACTGTCTTTCTTTTGTAAAATACTACTAATTTGGTCAATAATCTTCACGCCTTGGCTATCTGAGCCACCTTTATTCATCATAAACACAATATTAACATTATGCTTTCTATCACCATAATAAAAAGTATAGTATCCATTATCAGCACCTTGCGCTCTTTGACCATTCTTAAAATAATAGAATCCGCCAGAATAAAGACCGCCTCTATTTCTGGATAACTGTGCAAAGGATTCCTGTGAAAGTAAATTTCCATTTTCTAGTGCTGTAACAAATTTAAAATATTCAGTTGGCGAAGTATACAAATTTCCACAACCTAGCTCACCTGAGATTAATTTATATGAAATAGGGTGTTCTTCAATCTTATTTTGAGCATAATATGATATTGCAGCTTGCTTTTCTTGTTGCCCTATGTACTCATTAGTATCAGCCAATCCTAGTGGCTTTAAAATAGTAGTATTTAATACTTTTGAGTAAGGTTCTTTTGTGATTTTTGTTATGATTCCAGCTAAGAGCACATAGTTAGCATTTGAATAATCCCAAGTCATCTTGCCGGTAGATTTCAAATTTTTTAGTGTCCAATCAACGATACTTGAATCGCTAACCAAAACTTTATTTGGAATTGGCTCTCCCATTTCAATCCCAGAAGTATGATCTAATAATTCTCTAATTGTTATTTTACGTGCATATCGAACTTTCGGATAGTATTCACTTAATTTGGTATCCATTGTTAACAAATGTCTATCTATTAATTTTTGAATTATTACAGCTGTATATCCCTTTTCAAGTGAAGCAAGTGGATATAACGTTGAACTTGAATTTAATTTTCTTTTAGCATAGTTTGCATATCCAACCGAAATGGTTTGTATTTTTCCTAGTTTGTTATTAAAAACAACGGTTCCCCAAAGCTTGTTTTTAGTTAATAACTTTCTGATTTGCTCACTTTTTGAATTATGTACTTCATATTTTTCACTTTTTTTAATACTGGCTTTATTAATAAAGCCATATGAAAACATTAGCGCAAATGTCATTATAAACAAGCCAAACTTTTTTTGTTTAACCATCCATAGCACCTTCTTTAACCCTCTTTTTAATATTAGCAGATACTACAAAAAAACAGCTTACATAAAGTATGGCCTTTTTAAAACTGGACTAAAAGCTGTTTTTATGATTAGTATAGAAATATTTTACTTCATATAGTCTACCAACTAATTATTATATAATCTTGTACTCAAATTTAAACTTTATATTACAATAAATTAAGATTTCATCTAAATTATCACGAAATTTTGGCTTCATCTCTATATATTTAATAATTTTTCGATAATCTGTAAAACACCACTTTCATTATTTGAAGGAGCAATGTTACTTGCATGTTTTCGCATATCTTTTTTAGCATTTTGCATTACATATCCCATTCCAACATGATCTAACATTTCTAAATCATTATCGTTATCTCCGAAAGCCAATATTTCTTTTTCAGATATTTGCCAGTGCTTTTGTAAAATTTTTAATCCATTAGCTTTGTGCAATCCAGGAATTATCAAATCAATATAACCATTGCCACTTACTACAGCAGTTACTTCATCCTTAAATGTATGCTTTAAATGCCGATGATATTCACTAAATGGTGTATTTTCAACTAATAAAGCAACTTTAAAGATCATATCCTGTATATTATCAAAGTTGGGTACTTCGGATAGCTTGTGATAATAGTTTATAGCATTTTGCTTGAAGTCTAATGTTTCATTTTGTAAAACATAGGCACTTTTCTTCCCGCATATAATAGCATGTATATGCGGGTTCTCTAAAATTTCTGTATAAATTCTTTGTAGCACATCCATATTCATTGCGCCGCTAAATAATTCTTTGTTTCCTGCTACAACAAATGCTCCATTTTCTGCAACGTAACCAATCTCATCTTTAATCTTTGGGAAACAATCTTGTATTCTATATAATTGACTACCACTTGCAACTACAAAATGAATTTTTTGCGCTCGTATCTTTTCATATATTTTGGTAAAGCGCATTGTATCGTAAGTTCCTTGATCGTTTAGAAAAGTTCCATCCATGTCAACTGCTATTAGTTTTATCATACATAACCTCACATTTAATATTCATTGTTCCACTGGCATATTATATATTTTAGTTGAGCTAAAGTCCAAAAAAAATTGCCTCCGCTATTTTAGAAAGCAATTTTTAGTTTATTGTTATTTTAATATATTACATTTCTGGAAACCAAATTTTTATTTCTTTTTCAGCACATTCCTGTCCATCTGAACTATGCACAACATTTCTCAAATTGCCGTCTTCCCATTCACAACCAAAGTCACCTCTAATTGTTCCTGGAGCAGCTTCAGAAGGATTCGTTTTACCAGCCATTTTATGAAAGGCATCAATCACATTGATTCCACGCGCAACTATTGCAACAAGGGGTCCCTCTTTCATATAAGATGTAATTTCAGCAAAATAAGGTTTATCAACCTTTTCGGAATAGTGAAGCTTTAATTTTTCATCTGTTGCCATTGTTACTTTTAGTGCTTCAATGCTATACCCTTTCCGTTCAATTCTCGAAATAATTTCACCAATGTGTCCTGCTGCAACACCATCAGGTTTAACGAGAATCAGTGTTCTTTCTAACGTCATCTTCATTCCTCCAATAATTTCAGAATACATGATACAAATTTATTTTCACACTATCATTCAAAAAAAGCAAGCATCTGTCTAAAATAGAAATTACATTGATTTTCCCCCTTATATTCATAAGTTAAAGTTTATCATAAAAGTTAGTGTGCAATTATTACTACGTACCTTTGAATTTGTTTAATTTATTAAAATATATTTATCTGGCATATAATTGTGTTTTAATCTCATAAAAAAACAACTTCCTAATTAGTGGCTACTGAATTAGGCCCTTGAATTTAATCTATTTGGTTTGTTTGATAACTGATTTTTAAATAAATATCGTTAGTTTTGATGGTAAGCAAAAGTTTCCAAGAAAAAAAGCGTAAAACTGTTTCAATATTGGCCACCATAATCCCCAAATCAATTGAAACGGCGACAGTGGAGGCTGTTTTAGCGCGCACTAATCCTAGTCCGCATTTGTGCTTGATGAAGGAGAAGTATCGCTCAATTTTTCCACGACGATTTTCAGCGTCCCGGGCAGCTGCATTAGCTGCTCGCTGTTCCTCTTGAGTAATATATTTGGGCTTGCGTCCCAGTTTGGGCCCAATTATTTTAATCCCATGTTCCTTGGCAAACGCGATGTTTTCGCGGTTTCGATATAATTTATCGGCAAGAACTTCATCTGGATAGTAACCATGAACATGATGGTATCGCTCAATTACGGTTTGAAAGTCGGTACTCTCATTAAACGCATTGAAATCAACCCGTTCAATTTCAATGATGCCATTTTGAATGGAAGCATCAATCTTAGGGCCAAACTCTGTATTCTGTCGGGCTTTTCCGCGCTTGATTGGCCGCACATAGGGTTGTGCCAGACTAACAATGCGATCCTTAACTTGATGAGTCTTATTTTCATACATGAAATTCTGTTGTTCAAACAACTGTTGGATCGTCGCCAGCTTAACTAATTGACGTTCTGACAACTGACCACCTTGTTCACGAAGTTCGTGGACATAACGTAAGTCACGTCGCACATACTGCAGTTGCGCTTTAACCTGATTCCGGGTTTCTTTAGCTGAACGCCGGGGCTTTTTGGTGAAACGAACATAAGCTTTATGAGCTTCCCGCTTGTATGTTCGGGGAATCTTAGTGTTTAACTGGTGAGCCAACTCAGTAATGAACTTTTCAAGCGTTGTGCGAGCTTGGCTGAGTAGTGAATAGTCTTGCGGAAAGCGAATATTTACTGGTACGACCGTCGCATCCACGATGATTGTTTGGTCATCATCTAAAGAATGATTCAGTTGTTGTTTGGCCCAATCACCAATGATTGTTCGCAACTCAGAGCTAATGGGCGCAATTCGTTTGCGAAAGACCGTCATGGCAGAAGAACTAAAAGGTAACTCGATTTGATACTTGGGAAGTCCAATGAAGTATTGGTAAGCTGGTGTATCACGAATCGCATTAACCAGTTCAACATCCGACAGGTTAGTTGCCTGTTTAATTAATTGAGCACCAAAAAACAGGCGAAAAGGTTTTCCGGCCCGACCGACTTTTGAAGGAAAAACTGTAGTATAAACGGTTTCCAAGTTAGACCAAGGCAACTGATTGGCCAACTGAACCCACTTATTTTTAGGACTTAAAGCAACACCTAACTCTTGTCCAAAAGAATCGATTGAAAGTTGAACTGATTTAATCCGATAAACCATTTTTGGCACCCCGTTTTCTAAAAAATGCATGGGAAACAGCGAATTAACGTCATATCACATGCATTTATTATATAACTAATATGAAGTAATGGCTATTAAAATAGTTATTACAGGATTATTAAGTGCCCACTAATTAAAAAAAGTTGTTTCTGTTACTATTTTATTGTTTACTAAAGTGAAGTTTATTAGCCCATATAGCTGCATCTTGCATTACTTCTGCTGAAACGCCATGGCCAAGCTGATACTGATGAAACTCTGTGCTAAGTGCATAGTTTTCAAAGAATGTTGCTAAGTGTTGCCCAACTTGTGGTGCAAAAATGGGATCTTGCAACCCTTGAGAAATAAAAAATGTAGTTTTAATTTCGTTAGGCTTCAATTCTTTTTTAGCATTTATTTCAATAAAATCAGGTAGTCGACCACTTAATATAACAGCTGCTTGTAGCCAATTTGGATGCAAAGTGGCTAAAGTACTTGCTAGAATTGCACCTTGACTAAATCCAATAATACCTAGTGGATGCTTTTGCAAATCATTTTCTATTAAAATCTGTTTGATTTGTGCATAAATATTTTCTGCAGCCATACCAACAACTGTGGCTTCTGAGCTTTCTTTAAAATCAGGTATATAAAAAGTAAATCCGGTTTGAAAGGAAATTCCACCTTGTACATGTAATTCAATAACAGACTTACCAAATATTGGCACAAGGGGGCGTAAATCTAAATAATTAGACCCCATTCCGTGTAATGTTATGATTACAGGAATATCAGGTACAGTCTTATATTTTTCTAAACCTAGTAATTCGTACTTCAAAGTATTCATAGTTGACTCTCCCAAACTATTAATGTATTTTTCTAAAATGTAAATTTTATTATATACTTCTCTAATTCAACAGTAAAACAATATTATTCGCAACTTACATTGTTTTTGAGAAGAGTCAATTGATACAGCATACTAAATTTGCAATTAGAGAATTTTTGAAAGAACAACTCCTGCTCCCATAATGATGCAGTATAAAGAAAAAGGTCCCATGGTGTTGATTTCTTTACGATTAAACCAGTGCATTAAAAAGTAAACACTCAAAAAAGCAAAGAATCCAGCGACTACACCACCTGTTAGGGATAGACCAACTAGTCCAGCAGGATGATGTGCCACTAATTTAGGGACTTCCATTACAGCAGCACCAGCAATTACAGGTGTTGATAATAGCATAGAATATTTAGCGGATTCTTCGTTTGATAATCCCATCCAAAAACCGGCTGTCATACTGGAACCAGAACGTGAAAAGCCTGGAATTAATGCGAATGATTGAAAAACACCAACGATTATTGCTTGCCACCAAGTTAAGTCATCCATTGATTTGGTTCCCTTTTTTCTAAGACGTTCACCTAGAAAAAGTAAAATACCATTTACAATTAAAAAAGATGCTGCTAAAAAAACATTGCTAAATGCATTTGTAATTGTTTTTTCAAATATTGCGCCTAAGATAACGGCTGGAATAGTACCCCAAATGATTAGCATTAAAGATTTCCTAGAATCACGTGCATTAAAGATTGAATGAATTATTTTTATCCAATCTTTTCGAAAATATAGAAGTAATGCAATCGTTGTTCCTAAATGCATCATCACAACGAATTCTAAAAAATTATCCTTTAAAAAAGTTGGATTAAGATGCCATCCAAATAAATAGGGAATAATTACTGAATGAGCAACACTACTAATTGGGAATAGTTCTGAGATTCCTTGAACAATTGCTAGAATAATTGTTTGAAATAAAGTCATACACACAGCCTCCTTTACTGCATGCTAATTGTACTATGTTGACTTTATAAAACAGACCATTCTTACTGATTTTTAAAAATGTTTGTGCTATTTTTACTTTTATTTAGATTAAGTTAAACATTTATTATGAAAAGGTTTAATTTGGTGATTTATTAAAAAATAGTACTATTATGTATCCTTGACCTTTGATAGTAAAGTAAATATAAATATTTTTATTATTCAAGTAAGATTTTCTTCCAAGTCTCTTTGTCATAAGATAGAAATGATGTTATACTAATTAGGATAAATAATTTTATAGGTTAGATTGACATATTGGGGAGAAGCGCAATGTTACAAAATAAAGAAAATAAAAAGATGGATAACCATCTTAGCGAAAAACCACTATATAAAAAGCCTTGGTTTTGGATTTTTGTCGTTGTATTTATCTTTGGAGTTTCTCAAATTGGACGAACCGATAGTACTACTTCAACTAATAATTGGGAAACAAAAACAAGTAAAAAACTTGTTATTTCTTCTTCAAGTTCAAAAACAAGTAATAGTTCGGTAACTAAAGCTACTTCAGAATCAAATACCACAACAACTAATTCTAATGCACAAAAAGCAAAAGAATCTGGATTAATTCAAACTTCAATCGTTAACAATCAGAATACTTTTCAATATACTACATATGTTAATGATAAAGTTAATTTAAATGCCAATCATCAAACACAGGCTAATAAAAACATATCTGTATGTCCTGCTTCAAATAGCCATAATAACTGTACTGTAGTAAATCCAAACTATATTAATAATAAAAAGCAAAAAAATATGCCTATAAAGAAAAGTATCCCAGAAGTAGTTTATAAAGTCTCTCATTCGAATGAATAAGGAGCTTAAAACTCATAGTAAAAAAGCCGAGCTAGTTAGACAGCATCTTCATGCTACATAACTAGCTCGGCTTTTTAATGATTATTTTTACTTGACTTGTTTAGCAACCGCTGTATTTACGGATATTGCTTCAGCTTCTACTAAAGCAACCCGACTGCTAATAATATTGATATCCATCTGGATTTCACGTGTTAACCCAGGAGTGTTGATCTTAGGTTCAAAGAATTCTTTGAATTCTACTAATCTTTGCGCATTCTTAAAGACTCGTGCTGTTACAGTAATATAAGTTGTAAATTCCATATCACCACCAACTTTAGCTTCAAGCCAACTCCAGTTATTACGGATCCAATCCCAGGCAATTTGCTGTCCATCACTATTAGCTAAAGTACGATAATACCATGCCCTTAAATCCTGTGGTTTAATCGTATTTACATCTTCAAATTTTTCAACTAATTGACTAATCAGTTCAGAATCAGATGTACTTGTTAGTGCAGCACTTAAATCAGCTTTATAACTAGCATCAGTTGCTTTAACATACTCTAACAGTAATTGGTCAAATAGAGCCTTGTTTCCAAAGTGTTTTATTTCATTAGCTAAAACTAAAGCACGTGTTGCAGCGGGTAAATCAATTAGGTTAGCCTGCTTACCAAATATTTCATGTGCAGCGGCAATAGCTTCTTTATTTTTAGCATATAAAGCCGCACTTAAAACATAAGGCCGTGTTAACTTATCATCATCAGATTCACTTGGTGCTGATTGCCAACCTAAGCGTTTGACAGCTCTTTGACTCAATTGATCAAAGAATTTTTGTAGTTGCTTTTCTTCTATGGTATTAGGCTCAACAAATTTTTTCAAATTATTGGCTGTTTGGTATAATGCCGAATTAACAATTGAGAAATGACTATCTTTAAACTTAGACAATAAAGGTACAATCTTTGCATATGATATTTGCCGACTATCTGCTAATAAACGCAAGTCTTGCAGTAACTGCAACTGTGCTATTGCATCTAACTTTTCAATGTTATCTAAGATGTCATTCAATAAAACATCATCATATTTAACAATAAAGTGTGAATCGTTACCAACATTTATTCTAAAAGGCTTAGCATATGTTTCGCGAAGTTTTTGATAATCACCTAAAACGAGGTGCTTTTCTTGCATGATTGTTGGAACATCCGCATAATTTCCATGTAATGGGATTGGCCAACTTCTATCAGCAAGTTTTCCTTCACCAATAAAGAATTGTTCTTGCGTTAAAGTTAATTGTCCATCTTCAACAGTTACTGCAACGACTGGATAGCCTGGTTGCTCCAGCCATGAGCGCATGATAGAGCCAACATCTATTCCAGCAGCTTCACCAAGAGCTGTCCATAAATCGTCTCCAGTTGCATTTGCATATTGATGAGCAGCAAAGTAATGCTTTAATCCAGTACGTAAAGCATTATCACCAATTAAGGCGCGCACCATGACTAACATTCGAGCACCTTTAGCATAAACAATTGCACTATCAAATAAGGCATCTATCTCAGCAGGATTATTTACTTGAACATGCACTGGTTGCACTCCATCAGTTGCATCGCGTTGTAGCGCTGCTGCAACATCTGTTTCTTGAAACATTTCCCAAATTCGCCATTCAGGTTTAATTGCATCTACAGCAACATATTCCATCATATTAGCAAAACTTTCATTTAACCATAAATCGTCCCACCATTTCATCGTGACTAAATCACCAAACCATTGATGGGCAAGTTCATGAGTAATAACAGTAGCAACTAGTTTTTGTGTATCCAATGCAGTATTCTTAGGATCTAATAGCAAGTAGGCTTCTCGATATGTTACTAACCCCCAGTTTTCCATTGCTCCTGCTGAAAAATCTGGAAGAGCTAATTGCCATGAATGTGGCAATGGATATGGTGTTTGGTAGAAGTCTTCATAAAACTCAATTGCTTTTTTAGAAATTTCTAAGGCGAAATCAAGTTCATGTGCTTGATGTGCTTTAGTAGCAAAAACACCAATTTTAACGCCACTTTTAGTTGATGTTATTTTACTTTGTAGTTCACCAAATGCAAACGCTACTAAATAAGTTGACATTTTAACTGTTTTTTCAAAGTAATGAATACCTGCTTCATTTTTTATTTCAGGCATATTACTTAAAATAGTTTCTCCGGCATGTTCATCAAATTTAATTGCTAAATTAAATGTTGCCTTAGCTTCTGGTTCGTCTATACAAGGAAAAGCTTGACGTGCAAAGTTAGTTTCAAATTGAGTTCCAATAATCTGCTTTTTGACACCAGCTACTTCATAATAGGAAGGATATATTCCCATCATAGTATCTGTTAGAGGTGCTGTATAGCTAATTGTGAAGATGGTCTCACCACTTTTTGGCAATTCAATTTGTACAGCATTTGCAATATTATCTATCGTGTATGCTAATTGTTGCTCACTAGATTCAACCTGCGTAATTTTTAAATCCTTTTGATGAATTGAAATAGAGGCTTGTTTTGCAAAACCTGTAATGGTTGTCTTACCCGTTATTTTTTTTTCTTGCCGGTTAATATCTAAGAAAATATCATAATTTTCGGGTTGAAATGAATCATAAAAACGTGTTATTTCAGTCATTATATCCTCCTAAATAAAACAGAATAAAGTCATTATACAACTTTTAGTAAGTAATCTGCCATATAACAAATAAAAATAATTATTCATTAATGAATAGCTTGTTTATATTCTACATTTTTTATATTAATTTAGCCACGTTTGATCATCAGAAATAAAATTTTGCTTTGCTATTTTTGATACATGTTGATTCCCTACAACATAAAAACATAAAGGTCTATTTTTCCATGAATCTGTACATGTAACCCCTATTCTTGAGCGCGAAGCTATTTTCTTAGGAATAGATCCGATTTTTAACTGTAAATTTGAACTAATAATATCTTCACCATTAAGTTGGCGTGTTATTTCAGCCATTTTAGTTAATTTCCCTGGCCCATTTGCTATACATTTGCCACCGGGTATTTCAAGAGCTCGAATTAACACAGCTTCAGCAATATTAGCCGGCCTAGTTACAAAATTAAGCATATTATATCCATAGATTTGATATACATACCAGTGCCCTGCAGATAAATACATAGCTTCATTTTTAGGTGTTCTATGTCCTCCTGCACTATGGCTAGCACTATCTTTACTTCCTAAGTAAGCTTCCGTTTCGACTATTTTTCCTAATAGTTGGTTATTAAAAATTAATTTCATTCCTAATAAAGCTTTAGCTGTTTTTACCGTATCTGTTTGCATTATATTTTTAATTTTAGTTGGTATCTCATATTCCATTAAGCTATTCAATCCACCTTATAAACTAAATTTACATCGGTCAAAATTTTTGTATATAGATTTCCAAGAGTATTCTCAGTTAATTTTTTGGTCATTATCACTTAAGACATCATTTTCAATCCACCAATCGTTGAGAAGATCTTCTCCAAAAGAAACCGACTTTTGTTTATCATGAGCTAGCGTCATTTTAAAAGGTATATCTAAATAATAAACTAGGGCATTTGATCCAAATTTTTGACAATTTCTTTTTAACATTGAGCCATAAACATCTTTACGTAAAATACCTTCAAGAATGATAATTTGATAGTGTTTGATACCAAATCCAATTAGCGTGTCAATTAAATCAACTGCGGGAGTATTCACAGTATCATGTGCATGCAAAATTTCACGTCGCAACACATCTTGTTGTAATAACAAACATTGATGTGTCCCAAAATGTTTTTGCAAACATTTAGCTAATGTAGTCTTACCACTACTTGAATTACCTCTAATTAAAATAAAAATATTTTTCATTATTTTGCCTCGATATTGATAAGGATCATACATTATCTTTTTGCCACTCTTCACGTAAAACACCATATTTAACAGAATCAAAATATTGTCCTTGCCAATAGCGAACTTTTCTTATTTGGGCTTCTTTTTTTAATGCTAACTTTTCTGCTAAACCAAGCATCCGGTAGTTTCCAGACCATGTAGTTAATCCAATATGTGGCAAATTTGTTTTTTCAAACAATTCAGTTATCCATAAGGTTAGTGCTTGATAACCGATATTTTTATGCCAATTAGTTTGCTTATATATACAAATTCCAACATCTAGCCACTTTTCTAACTTGCCATCTTCAAAATAAGCAGAAACCATCCCCACCATTTTTCCATCTAACCAAATCACTTTTTTTAAAGGATTATTTAGATAACTATTTGGAATATTATTTTGTAAAAATTCCTTTTTATTTGGTAATTTGTCATGAAAGTATGGACCATTCCATTTAGTCCATTCTGCATTAATATCACTAAACGCTAATTCCCAAAACATTTGAGCTTCGGTTTGTGTTAATTTTTTAAGTATTATCGCCATATTGATCCTCTTTTTAAAAATGTAATTAGTTTGAAATAATTTTCCCCATGTAGTACTCATCAATATAATGTCCTTCTTGGAAAATCGAATTTCTTTTACATCCTTCAATTTCGAAACCGTTTTGTTGATATAAATGTAATGCCACTAGATTATTAACCATAACGGTTAGTTCTAATTTTGTAACTTGATTCTGAAAAACCCATTTAAACAACTCTTCAAATAATTTTTTTCCTACTCCCTGATGACGAAACTTTTTTCTAATCCCAATCACTATATAAGCAATATGCTTTATTTTTTGCATATTACTACGCGTAGCACTGATAAAACCGAGAATATTATTCTTATCTTGTGCAACTAAAATAACTCCATTTTGTTGATATGTCTCTACAATTTGTTGTTGCATTTCTAAATTAGTTGTTCGTCTTTCATCAGGGTTGAATAACATGAAGTTTGTTTCATAGTCTAACTGACGCAAAAAAGTTAAAAATGCTGTTGCTTCTGTCGCTGTTAATTTTTTTATTTCCATTACTTCTCCTAAAGTTAATCTTATATGTTTTCATTAAAAATCTGAAAATTCAACCTTCATCTTAGTCGCATTAAAAATAGCTCGTGCACCTAATGGAGTTGTTAACATTGGAATTGTATGACAACTGTCATAATTATAAATTATTGGCATAGTAGTGTCATTAAGCACTTCTTGCAAAATATCTATTGGTTGTTTTTTAGAGCCTAAATCATCAAATAATGCATGCTTGCCCAGCACGATTCCTTTTACTTTAGTGAAAATATCTGCATTTTTTAACATCGCAAAGTTTTTTTCAATTGTAGCTGCATCTTTTTCGGCATCCTCAATAAATAAAATATTATCATTTGTTAAGTCTGGGAAATATTTAGAAGCTAAAATACCATAAATTGTATTTAAATTTCCCCCTATAACTCTACCCTCTAATGTTGAACAATTAATAGCATGCCATGCATTAACTTTTTTAATTTTCTGATGTTCATATTCTTCCCAATTTGCTTGATCATCAGACCAAAATCTGGGTGCTGTTAACTCTACAACTGTATTGTATGTAGCAGAATAAACCTTGTAAAATGCTGCCCATGTTTCTTCTACAAATGATTCTGATTCTCCAAATGAAGCAACTAAGGCAGGTCCATATAAAACACGGCAAGTAGGCGCCATTTTTTTAATTGCTAATAATAACGCTGTTGTATCAGAATAACCAACAAATGTTTTGGGATGGTGCTTTAAATACTCATAATCTATATAGGGTAGAATTGAATTAGTATTGGTTCCTCCGATAGTAGACATAATTACATCAATTTCAGGATTGTAAATTAACTCATTAATTTCATTGGCACGCTGACGAATTGTTCCTGAACGATAAAAGTCACTCTTCTTTGTTAAACTGCCTGCAGTAAGAGCAACACCTTTAGCAGCTAAAAATCTTTTGGCCCGTTCAAAACGTTGTTGTGAAATTGCAGTAATTGGTGTAGAAGAACTGTAAAATCCGATATGCATAAGCTAACCTCCTATTGGTTACTTTTAGCAAGGTTCAATTAATTGTGGGACATACCCTAATCTATTCAAAACAAGATTCAAATCTTGAAAGGTGATTAGTACCGTTGCTGTATTAGTATTGGGATGAATTGGAATTGCCTCTATTTTCTTTAATTCATTGCTTAAGAGAACTTGTACTTTTTTTTCAGTATCATACATCAATGCGAGCGGTGTTACCATTCCTGAGATAACATGTAATATTGATTTTAGTTCAGGTTCTTTGGCAAACTGTAATTTCTTTTGACTAAGATTAATTTGTTGCGCTAACTTTCTAAAATCGACTCTTTTATCAGTTGTTAGATACAAAAAATAATGCTCTGTCTTTTTTTCTTTTAAAAACAAATTTTTAACTTCTGTTAATCCTGCAGGACTATTGGGATCATCCATTGTCCAAATAGCGGGATGTTCAATCAGCTGATAATTAATATGTAATTCATTTAGTAAAAAAAGTGCTTCTTGTTCTGTTGCTAGACTAGCCATTAAATCCTCCAAATTAAAGATATTTATATCTTAAATACTAAGCTAGAATGATTAGCGTTTCAACTTGAATTTTAAAATAAAATTCAAATTCTTATACATCGATATTATGTCACAAAAAAAGATTGAACTTTTTCGAGTTCAATCTTTTTTAGCGTATTTGTTCTATAGATGTTAAGCCAACTAAAGTTATCATTTTATTACAGACTCATCTTTCTTCTTCAATGTATTTTATCTTGTAGCTTATCACCAATAGTATCAATTTTTTTGGCAGTAAATATAGTCCCTCCGACTAAAACACCACTTACAATCAAAGTTGAAGCCAATGCGAATTTTAAAATTGAAGATATCATATCCACAACCCTCCTATTTATTTGCTACTCCGAAAATAAAAGAAACAACCGCTACCACAATTACCGCCCCAATGATTGACGGAATAATTGCCATTCCAGCTAAATGCGGACCCCATGAGCCTAAAATAGCTTCCCCAACAGAAGAACCAATTAAACCAGCTATTATATTTGCAATCCAGCCCATTGATTTACCTTTACTCGTAATTGCACCAGCAACCGCCCCTATAACCGCTCCTATAATTAGTACCCATAACCAATGAAACATAAAAACCACTCCTTAAATATAAAATATAAATAAATTTTACTACATTCTAATTATATAGCACGCAATATATATTTAGCAAAGATTATGCTTACTTACTTTTAAAATGCTATATGTATTCAAAAGTTCGATACCGCTAATATTATTCTGGAATGCTTTTTTATATTTGGTATACTAAAATAGTGCATTTATTTAAATCAAGTAATTTTACTTGGACTGGTTCGAAAACTTCCCAGTATAACAAACTAAGAATCTCTAAGGAGGTAAGAAATAATGAGTGCCAAACAAAAAGTAATTATTGATTGTGACCCAGGAATAGACGATAGTCTGGCGTTGCTTTTAGCTCTAAACTCGCCTGAACTGGATGTTATTGGTATAACCATCGTATGTGGTAATGTTCCTGTCAGTTTGGGTGCAGATAATGCTTTAAAAATATTACGTTTAGGCAAACGTTTGGATATTCCTGTATATATAGGAGCAAAAAAACCGCTTATTCGTGATTATATAAGTGCCCAAGACACACATGGGGTCGATGGTTTAGGTGAAACAAATATTCCTGCAGTCACAAATGTTTACGCAAAATCAGGAGCGATTGATTTTATAAATCAAAGTTTGATACAGTATCCTGATTTGACAATTATTGCAATTGGGCCTTTGACTAATATTGCAATAGCTTTAAAAAAGCAACCTACTGCTTGGAAAAGCCTAAAAAATTTTATTTCAATGGGTGGAGCATACAAGTCTTATGGAAATTGTTCCCCTGTTGCTGAATATAATTATTGGTGTGATCCAGATGCAGCAAACTATGTTTATTCATCTTTACCTTGCAAAATAACTATGGTAGGTTTAGATGTCACCCGTAAAATTGTATTAACACCGAATATTTTAGAGTATATCTGCGCGATTAATCCAAAAATGGGAAGTTTTATTCGTGCTATTACTCGTTTTTATTTCGATTTTCATTGGCAACAAGAAAAAGTTATTGGCTGTGTGATTAATGATCCACTAGCAATCGCTTATGCAATAACACCAACACTTTGTGAAGGGTTTGATGCTTATACACAAATCGAAACCATAGGTATTTCATTGGGCCAGTCCATTGTAGATGCTCAAAACATTTTTAAGCATGTTACAAACAGTCATATTTTGACAAAAGTTGATGATTTTAAATTTATGCACATGTTTTTAGAAAGAATCGCAACAGCTAAGGAGCCTGAACTAACTCAAACCTTAGCTCAAATTATGGTTAAAAAAGGACGGTCTACACATGAATAAAAAAATTATCAGCCCTAGAGTTATTACACTTGTTGGTCTTTGTATTGCCCTCAATATTGTTGGTAGTAATCTTGCGTTAATGCTAAAATTACCAATCTATTTGGATACAATAGGGACTATTCTTTCAGCCGCACTATTGGGACCACTTGGTGGTATGATTACTGGACTACTGACGGGAACTTTTGTTGGTCTCACAACCGACATGATTTCACTTTATTATATTCCTGTACAGTTAGTTATTGGTTTAGTTGCAGGATTGTTATATCGTCGTATTTTGGCTAATGACGTTAAAAATGTCTGGTGGGTTGCTTTTCTAATCTCTGTGCCTGGAACAGTTTTCAGTACTGCAATTACTTACTATCTATTTCACGGTGTTACTTCATCTGGTTCAAACATCCTAGTTCAAATTCTCGCTGGTATTGGCGTTAATAAATTTTTAGCTATTTTACTAGTTCAAGTAATCACTGACTACTGTGACCGTTTAGTTGGTGTATATACCGTTGTAGTTCTATTTAATCTTTTAAAAAATAAATTTCCGGTGAAGTTAAGCAAATAGCAATAAATCCATATAAAATAAGATTCGAAATCATATTGCAAGATTTCGAATCTTATTTATTACTGTATAATCATTTAACGACTAAAACATCACAAGCTGAATTTCGAATTACATAACTTGTGTGTGAGCCTACGACCAGTTTTTCAATATTATTCATACCAGTTTGACCAATTACAATCAGGTCAATTCCATTTTCTTTTGGAAAAGTGTCTGCTAAAATATTTTTGGCGTTACCGACTAAAACATTCTCACTTACAGTTAGCTTTTTGTCAGTTGCTTCTTTTATATACGGTTGGAGATTTTCGCGCGCATACTGTGCTTGTTCACGATAAAAGTCTTCAGATGCACCAAAAGAAATATCCATGCTACGATCACGATTGATAACCCACAATAAACTAATTTTTGCATTTAGAGCTTCTGCTAGAGAGCATCCAATTGTGAATGCTTGTTTTGCCTGCTTTGAACCATCAATACCAATTAAAATATGCTTATACATGATCATCACCCCTATAACTTTTAATGTAACACTAGTAATATTACAAATTCATTATAACATATTTCATTTATATTGTAGTCATCTTTTTATTTAAATTAATTTTCCATTACAATGATCTATTTCATGTTGGATAATTTGTGCGGTTGTACCTGCAAAAACTTGTTTTACCGTTTTGAAATTATCGTTTAAATATACTACTTCTATTTTAGAATATCTTTTAGTCTGCCTGGCTCCATCAAGAGACAAACACCCTTCTTCAGTCAAATATGGTTGAAGTTTTTTAGTGATTTTAGGATTTATCATTATTATATTAAAAACGTTTAGCGAAACAATGATGATGTTTTTCTTAACGCCAATCATATTTGCTGCCATTCCCACACAGTTCTTTTGATATGCTACTAATGTGTCTTTAAGATCTTGAATTATCGCAATATCTGCGCTCGTTGCATCCGTTGATTTTTGAGATAAGAAAAATTCATCCCGTACTATTTTACGTATCATTAACTTTCCTCTGTATTATTTAGTTAGTATAAATTCACTCTAACAGAAAAGACAATTAACGACAATCATTAATTAGAGAACGAAACAGAGTAGCAATTGGCTAATGAACTTTTATTGTAGCAACATAAAAAGAATCTAGTTTCCTAGACTCTTACATAAACTTATTTACTTGGATAAAATGAATTTATTACTTTAGTTTTAGAGTTCCAGAAGAACACTTTGGCAACACCTAGTATTTTTGTTTTTGGAACAAAGCCATAATAGCGACTATCATTCGAGACAACACGATTATCTCCTAAAACAAAATACTTTCCTTTAGGCACCGTAAAGGTTTTTCCTGTGCCTAGCGTAATGCCCTTTGCATATCTTTGTAGATTTAATGTACCCGTTGTTCGTTGTGCTTTAGTAATATAGCTTTGTGATTGATATTTACCATTTACATAAAGATCACCATTATTTTTATACTCTATTTTATCCCCGGGTAAACCAATTATCCGTTTTACATATTTAGTATTCTTGGTAACATTACCAGATACTTTATCAACACCATAGGCATCAAAAACAATAACCGCCCCACGTCTGATTTTTCCCATTTTAAACAACATTACTCGTTCATTATTTTGTAAATTCGGGTACATTGATGTCCCATCTACTCTAACCATTGAAAAAAAGAATGTTTTTATAATAACAGCAATCAATAATCCAACAACAATCGGCCATACCCAACTCAATATACTTCTTAATCTTTCCACCAGAAAAAATCCTCCTTAGTCAATCTAATGTACAGACTGCTCCATTTTCTTGACGCAATACAAATATATACCAAACACCACACAAAAAACAAGTTCATAAACGATAAACCAACTTTTTTGTGTATACATAAACGGCATTAGCATACACATAATCTCTAAGATAAGTTTTATGAAAAAATAGCTAGAGTAAAAATGGATTAGATTTTCTAACAAAGCAAACATACCTATAACAACAATCAAAACAGTTAAACAAATGATGAATGAAAAAACAGTATGCGTCTTATCAGTTATTTCTTGCGCCGAATTAACTGTATAACCTTTAAATACAAAAAGGTTAACGATAAATCGATAAATCCAATCATTAACTATATAAATAATGCCTAAAACCCCAACGGAGATGTTTAATAATTTGCTCAGCAAAATCGAGTACACTCCTTTTTAAATTCATACTCTCAATATTAAGCAGATATTAGTCAGATAAAAAGACTTTCTAGACTTCTTAAAATATTTTTAATCACAAATGAAGTTTATTTGCTAAGTTTAACAAATATTCATGACTTTGTAGCTGCTCAGTTGCATCTGTTTGATCTTTTAAAACAATTTCATAAATGCTTGTTGCGTTTGGATTTAACAATGGCAATACATTTTTCCAATCAATATTACCCTTTCCTAAAGGCAAACTATCATGCTTTTTACCCATAGAATCAACCAAATGATAGTGAACAATCTGACTTCTAAGACGTTTTAAGGATGCTAATAAATCTTTATTTGATCCATTTTGTTTAATAAAACAATGCGATGTATCAAATGCTAACCGATAATTTCTAGCTAAAATACTTCTATCTTCTTGTTTCTCACCATAATAAAAAATTGGTGAAATTGAATTTTCAAACATTATATGTTCTTGACCAAGTGCAGTAAATTTATCAAGGCGTGAAAAAGCGGCTTGCTGTGCACTATTTAAATTCGGGTATAATGCAATAAAATTATTTGTATGTCTTGAGTAGGAACCATGAACTAACACTTGAACATCGTAATCAAAAGCTAACTGCAATAAATCATTAGTGCTTTTGTCAATAAAGTAATATAGTTCTGGAAAGGTACTTTGTGGTGCGATAATTTCTGTAAACTCATTCTGATAGCGCATTGGATGATGTAGAACAATTTTATCAGTTGCTGTTGCTTTAACTTTTTCAATTGCAGCAGCTAATCGCTTTAAACCGTCTGCCGTAAAATCTTCTTCTGAAGTAAAAAATTCAAAAACATCGGGTTTATACAACAATCTATTATTAAGTTGCTCGGGTGCTACACTTGCTTTTAATCCTAAATCAATATGCATTTTATCCAATCTCCCCATTAAAAAACAATGTTTAACTTTGAGTCATAATATCTACTTGACCTCAAAAAGAGGTGAGAAAAAATATTCTCACCACTTTAAAAAATTGCAAAAACGCGTGTAACTATTGTTTCTAAATCAAAAAATAATTAAAATTATTGCTTATCAATATCACGCATCCACGCTAAGGCCAATGCTTTTTCACCTAAATGAGTACCTATTACAGGTCCAAAATAACTTATATCAACTTGACAGTCAGGATATTTCTTTTGAATTTTAGCTTGCCACTTTAAAGCAGCGTCTTCATCATTTGCATGGATAATTAAAATTCGCACCGGATAATCAATTTTAGACATAGCTTCTGAAAACAAATCTTCAACGCGCTTTAACGCACGTTTTGTAGAGCGTACTTTTTCAAAAGCAACAATTTGATGTGATTTTTCATCAAAAGTTAAAATCGGTCTAATTTTTAAAACATTCCCAATAAAAGCTGAAGCATTAGACAAGCGTCCGCCGCGTACTAAATTTTGTAAGTCGTTAACAATAAAATACTCATCAATTGTTTTACGTAATTCATCTAAATGAATTTTTATTTCATCAAGGTTAGCTCCCGCTTTCGCCATTCGCGCTGCTTCAATAACAAGATTTCCCATTAACATAACCGTAATCTGTGAATCGTAAGGCATTAGCTGTATATCGGGAAGCTGTTCTTCTAAATTATATAATGTTTGACATAAGCCTGAAATAGTACTTGCCAAATGAATACTAATTACAGCATCATATCCTTCATCTTGTAAAGATTGATATAAACTAATTAATTCACCAACTGGAGGCTGTGATGTACTTGGAAATGTTTCCGATGTTCGTAACTTAGTGTAGAATTCTTCCGTTGTAATATCCACGCCTTCATTATATACCTGACCGTCAATAATAAACGGAATCGGAACGACCCGAATCCCGTATTTCTTTACGGTTTCCTGCGGAAGGTAGGCCGTACTGTCTGTAACAACAGCAATTTTCATATACTTTTGCACCTACTTTTTTTAATTTTCACAAATATTATCATAACATACTATATTTATACATTCTAGCATGAGTACACTTCAAGTGCACTTAAATAACAGAATTCTCTTTCGATTATGAACGAAATAAAGCAAAAGTGCAAATTTAATTGCATAAAATAAGGTAAATGTTGCAATATGGCTTATTTGTTGTGGTAAAATTAAACGCAAAGACTTTTTAGAAAGCGAGTGAGAAGCATGTCCTTTGACGGATTATTTACCCATTCGATGGCAAATGAACTTAATCAAAAACTTAGTTCAGGTCGTGTTATGCGGATTTCACAACCTTTTCCAAATGAAATAATAATTACTGTTCGCGCGAATAGAAAGAACTATCCACTTTTATTGTCTGCCCATCCGATGTATGCGCGAGTTCAGATTACTAAGATTCCTTATACCAACCCACCCGTACCTACTAAATTTACAATGATGTTGCGCAAATATCTCGAAGGGGCCCGTTTGATTTCAATTAAACAACCTGAGAATGACCGTATTTTGAATTTTTATTTTTCAAATCGAAATGAATTAGGTGATCAGATGCCCCTCATTTTAAGTTCTGAAATTATGGGTAGGCATAGTAATCTCATCTTAATTAATCAGCAAAGCAATAAAATTATTGATACTATCAAACATGTTGGCATGGATCAAAATAGATACCGAACTTTACTACCTGGTTCAACTTATCGTACGCCACCTAAGCAAGATAAACAAAACCCTTTAACAACAAAAGCAGAAGATATTAATGCATTGGTTCGTCAATACCCCAATCGCGAAATCTTTGCACAACAATTAGTAAAAAGATTCCAAGGTATTGCAGCAGATAGTGCTTTATATATTGCTGATTATCTGCATATGCATTCTGTTGACACAGATACTTTAAAAAATCTATGGCAGCAATTAGATACACCGACGCCTACTTTAGTTGAACAACCGCAACTATCTTTCTCATGTTTTGCGTATTCTCAACTAGAAAACAATAGTCAGCAAACCTTCAGTTCATTAAGTGAATTATTAGACACATTCTATCGCCATAAAGCCACACGTGATCGTGTCCAGCAACAAGGAACAAAACTAATCCATACGGTTAAAGTAAATTTAAATAAGAATCGAAAAAAACTGGCTAAATTGACAAAAGAATTGCAAACGACCAATAAAGCAGATATCTACCGAGTTAAAGGCGAAATTCTTACTACCTTTTTGTATAAAATAGAACGTGGAATGCAAGAAATTACTTTGCCTAATTATTATGATAATGATAAGCCACTAAAAATTACTCTATCGAATCAACTATCACCTTCACAAAACGCTCAAAAATATTTTAAACGCTATACTAAATTACGTAATGCCGTTAAATTTATAAACGAGCAAATGGCATTAACCAAAACAGAGATTAATTATTTAGAAAATATTCAATCACAACTTGAATTAGCTACACCTAAAGATTTACCAGATATTGATCTTGAATTACGTCAAGAAGGTTATCTAAAAAAGCAGAAAGGTAAAAACACCAAACGCAAACAAAAACTTAGTCAACCTGAGCTTTTTTATGCTAGTGATGGTACAAAAATATTTGTTGGTAAAAATAATTTACAAAATGATCACCTTAGTTTAAAAAAAGCTGCAAAAAAAGACTGGTGGTTGCATGTTAAAGATTTTCCCGGCTCGCATGTAATTATAAATACGGAACATCCTAGTGAGCAAACTTTAATTGAGGCTGCATCTTTAGCCGCCTATTTTTCAAAAGAACGTTCTTCAAGCAATGTTTTAGTCGATTATGTTCAAGTGAAAAAACTACGGAAACCTAATGGTGCAAAACCTGGTTTTGTTATCTATGAGGGTCAACAAACCATTTCGGTTACTCCTTCTGTAAATTTAATCGATAGTTTAAAAAAAGACACTACCACAATCTAAAAAAGAGTTCTAGACAAATAACGTAGCAAAATGCGCCTCAATGTCTAGAACTCTTTTTATCTCTAAATATTTAGTAACAAAATATACGCTCAAAGGCAACTAGTTGTGCTTAAATCCATAATTTAAGATAAAGCTTATTAACGCTCTTTTAGCAAACCGCCTTTTGTCGCATTCTCATTTCTATTCTTTTTCGTCTGTTGAACTATTGGTTGTTTCCATCTCTAAGTTGTTCCATGTTACAGGAATCCCCTGTGTTTCAACATCTAATAGAAATGATCCATTTGAATATCTATCACCAAATGGATGATCTTTCGGAGATATATCGATTGTTTCTTGTTTATTTGTTAATAACCTGAATGTTTGATTATCATTTATTATTTGGGCTAGTATAATACGATGCGGATTACGCTTAAGTTCACGCATAATTTGAACACCACGGCGCGCTCTTGTTGTTTTCGTGACTTCACTAACTTTCATTTTCTTAAAAGCACCTCGTTGTGTTAATACACCAACGACGTCGTTTTCGCTAACTAATAATACACTTATCAAGTAATCATCACGTAAATCCATACATTTAACACCTGCAGCCTTAGCTCCATTAACAGGCACTTCACTTAAATCATATCTTAAACCATAAGCAGCATTTGTAATACAAAAGACCTGTAAGTCCTGCCTAATGTTTTCTTGATAATTAATCAAAATAACGTCATCACTATTCTTTTTTAATTTGATAAATGATGATGCTCTGGTTTTATATGTTCGCCCTGGTTTTAGTTCATTTAGTGGTGTTTGCTTAATGAACCCTTCTCGTGTTGCAAATACGAAATTACCAGTTTGCTCTAGATCCTTAAAAATATAGGCCTTTAAAACAACTTCATCAGCATCTAATCCAACTGTCTGAGATAAATGCTCCCCAGTATCTTTCCAACGCTGTTCACTTATCTCATGTACCGGACGATAAATCACATGGCCCTTATTAGTAAAGATTAAAAGATGATTTAGCGTATTCGCTGTAGTTTGAAGAATGGGATAATCTTCATCTTTAAGTCCATTTTCTGCATTACCTGAAGCATTAAATGATCTTAATGATGAACGTTTTACATAACCATCATGTGATACCAACACCATAACATCTTCTTGCGCAACGGTTACTTCTGTTTCAACTTGAATGTTCTCAATTTCTGCTTGAATTTCTGTACGACGCTGTGTAGCATAATTTTTTACAATAGTTAGTAATTCTTTTTTTATGACTTTATCTAATTCTTTTTGATTGCCTAAAATGTTCTCATATTTTTCGATATGTTCACGTAAGTCCTTAGCCTCTTCTTCTAAAGCAACGACATCCGTATTTGTTAACCGATATAATTGTAATGATACAATAGCTTCAGCTTGCTTTTGTGTAAATTGGAAACTTACTACCAAATTTTTTTGAGCATCAGCTTTATTTTTAGACCCACGAATCGTTTTAATCACTTCATCTAAAATAGAAAGCATCTTAATAAGGCCTTCTACGATGTGTGCACGCGCCTTAGCCTTATTTAAATCAAATTGTGTACGTTTAGTTGTAACATCTCTTTGATGGGCTATATAGGCTGTTAAAATCTTTTTTAGACCAACATGCTCCGGTCGTTTATTATTAATTGCTACCATGTTGAAATTATATGAAATTTGTAAATCTGTATTTTTAAGTAAGAAATTCAAGATTCCCTGTGCATTAGCATTCTTTTTCAACTCGACAACAATTCGCAAACCTTCACGATCACTTTCATCCCGAACTTCTGCAATACCTTCAACTTTTTTTAGTAAACGTAATTCATCAATGTGTTTAACTAAACTGGCTTTATTAACTTCGTAAGGAATTTCGGTAACAACAATTTGTTCCTTACCCCCGCGAAGACTTTCAATCTGGGTACGTGCTCTTAAAATTGTACGTCCCCGTCCAGTTTCATATGCTTTTTTAATTCCATCTAAGCCCTGTAATATTCCTCCAGTAGGAAAATCAGGTCCCTTGACAAAGCGCATTAGTTCAGGTAACTGCGCTTGTGGGTGCTCTAGTAAATAAATAGTAGCGTCAATCGTTTCTTTTAGATTATGGGTTGGAATTTCAGTTGCATAACCCGCTGAAATTCCAGTTGATCCATTAACTAGTAAATTAGGGAAGCGTGCTGGTAAAACCATTGGTTCATACTCAGTATCATCAAAGTTCAATACCATATCAACAGTCTTTTTATCAATATCACGTAACATTTCTGAAGCTATCTTTGATAGCCGTGCCTCAGTATATCGCATAGCAGCAGGTGGATCCCCGTCCATTGAGCCATTGTTACCGTGCATTTCAATTAAGGGTTCACGTAATTTCCAATCTTGGCTTAGTCTAACCATTGCTTCATAAATAGAACTATCACCATGCGGGTGAAAATTACCCATAACGTTACCAACGGATTTTGCTGATTTTCTAAAGGCTTTGTCATAAGTATTTCCATCCTGATTCATTGCAAAAAGAATACGCCGTTGTACTGGCTTAAGACCGTCACGGATATCTGGTAAAGCACGTTCTTGGATAATATATTTTGAATATCGGCCAAATCGTTCACCCATAACAGCTTCAAGTGAAAGTTCCTGAATATTATTATGTGTCACTTTAATACCTCCTAATCTTCAGTACTACTATCAAATAATGATGGTTGTAACACTTCGTCTTGTTTCTCTAAATCCTCATGTGCACCTTCAGCAACTGTAGTATCTAATAAACTGCCATCTTCTTCTAACGTAAATTGAACATTCTTTTCAATCCATTTTCTTCGTGGTTCAACCTTATCGCCCATCAGAGTTGTAACTCGCTTTTCAGCAACTGTTTCATCATCAATTTTTATTCGGACTAAAGTTCTCGTCTCTGGATTCATCGTTGTTTCCCACAATTGATCAGCATTCATCTCACCAAGGCCCTTAAACCTTTGGAGTGTATAACCTTTACCAATATCTTTAGCAGCATTATCTAATTCTGCATCTGTCCATGCATAGCGAATTACGTGTTTTTTCTTAACGTTTTTTTGTAATTTATACAAAGGAGGCAATGCAATATAAATCTTGCCAGCATTAATCATTGGACGCATATATTTATAAAAAAATGTCAACAACAAAGTTTGAATATGCGCACCATCAGTATCTGCATCAGTCATAATGATAACTTTGTCATAGTTAGCATCATCGATATTAAATTCTGCACCGACTCCAGCACCAATCGTATAAATCATTGTATTTATCTCTTCATTTTTTACAATATCTTGTAATTTGGCTTTTTCTGTATTTAGCACTTTACCTCTTAATGGCAAAATAGCTTGAAATTTACGATCACGTCCCTGCTTGGCTGAGCCACCCGCAGAATCCCCTTCGACTAAAAATAATTCATTTTTCTTAGCATTTTTTGATTGTGCTGGCGTTAATTTACCTGATAAGTTTCTTTCAAGTTTACGTTTCTTCTTACCTGTCCTACTCTCATCTCTTGCTTTACGAGCAGCTTCCCGTGCTTCCCGTGCCTTTAAAGATTTGCGCACTAAATCTTGTCCAAACTCACCATTTTCCATCAAATAATATGTTAGCTGTTCACTAACAACACTATCAACGATTGTTCGTGCTTCTGGAGTTCCTAATTTACCCTTTGTTTGTCCTTCGAATTGTAGTAATTCTTCTGGAATACGCACAGAAATAACCGCAGCAAGTCCTTCACGAACATCGCTACCTTCAAGATTTTTATCTTTTTCTTTTAATAAGTTAATTTTGCGTGCATAGTCATTAAATGCCTTTGTCCAGGCTGATTTCATTCCTACTTCGTGTGTCCCACCATCTTTGGTACGCACATTATTGACAAATGACATAATATTTTCTGAATAGCCATCATTATATTGAGCAGCAACCTCAACTTCCACGCCATCTTTTGTACCATCAAAATACAGTACATTTCCTAAAGTATCTTTATCTTCATTCAAATAAGCAACAAATTGTTTAATACCTTCCTCAAAATGAAAAATATCTTGCACATCATTACGTTCATCTGTCAGTGTTATTTTCACACCTTTAAGTAAAAATGCTGATTCACGTAATCTTTCAGCTAAGGTATCATAATTAAAATGTGTGGTAGAAAAAATAGTTGCATCTGGTTTAAAAGTAACTGTGGTTCCACTTTGGCGTTTTGTTTTACCTAATTTACGCAATGTACCTATTGGTTGACCACCGTCAACAAAGTCTTCTTCATACTCAATTCCATCTCTAACTGTATTAACCGTTAATTTAGATGATAAGGCATTAACAACTGAAGCACCCACCCCATGTAATCCACCTGAGGTTTTGTAATCTCCTTGTCCAAATTTTCCTCCAGCATGAAGCACTGTAAAAATAACTTCGACTGTTGGAATACCTAAAGAATGCATTCCAACAGGCATTCCTCGACCATAATCTACAACAGTGATTGATTCATCTTGATGAATTACGACATCTATTTGTTTACCGTAGCCTGATAAAGCTTCATCTACTGCATTATCTACTATCTCATAAACTAAATGATGTAATCCTTTGGCATCTGTTGAACCAATATACATCCCCGGTCGTTTTCTAACAGCTTCGAGGCCTTTTAAAACCTGTATTGAATCATCATCATAATTTGGTTTTTTTGCCATTTATAATTAACCCCTTCTATATATTAATCGGAGTAAACTCTCCCTGCATTTTTTGCAGTAATCAGTATATGATAACTTAAAAACAGCTTTAAAGTAAAGCATAACAATATAATCATAGCATTTATTCATTGAATGCTTCAACTAATTTAAAAAAATATAAAGACTAATATTAAAATTAGATTGAAGTTTATTAGCAGATAGTGCTACAATTAAACGGATAATTACTAAGGAGGTTTCATTGAGTGGATACAAAAATCTTACTCATGCTTGTTATTGGTTATTTATTAGGATCTATTCCTTCTGGTGTTTGGATTGGCAAAGCTTTCTATGGGAAAGATGTTCGCCAATATGGCAGTGGTAACATGGGCACTACAAATACTTTCCGTGTTTTGGGCAAAAAAGCAGGTACTCTTGTCTTACTTCTTGATATGTTTAAGGGAACGTTGACAGCCTGTCTGCCCCTTATGTTCCATTCAAACGCCAATATTATGCTGATTGGATTATCAGCAATTTTTGGTCATGCTTTTCCAATTTTTGCAAAATTTAAGGGTGGAAAAGCTGTGGCAACAAGTGTGGGTGTTTTATTAATTTATAATCCTCTTTTCTTTTGTATCTCATGGATAATTTTTTTATTGACACTATATATAACCAGTATGGTTAGTGTCGCAAGTATGGTAGGCTTTACAATTATTAGTATAATTTCATTATTTTTTGGTGATTGGATTTTAATCATTGTTGCATTTTCATTAACAATATTTGTATATGTTCGCCATTGGGGCAATATTGAACGAATAAAGAATGGGACAGAAAATATGGTTCCATTTGGTCTATGGTATAAAAAGCAACAGAATAAACAAAAATAATCGCAAAAAAGCTCAAAATTCGTTTAGTGTAATCCGAATTTTGAGCTTTTTTCGATTAAAAAATTTTTATTTGATATGTTTTATGGAAAGTTTCTGTAGGTGCTAATTTATTAATTGCAATTTTTTGAGTAAAATCACCTGTAGTATCTGCTGAATCAGCAACACCCCACCACGGTTCTAAGCAAACAAAACGACTGTTTTCTTTATCAGGAGACCATATTCCTACAAAAGCAGCATCTTCTGTAGTTAATGAAACACCATGATTACTGCTACTAGAAACTAATCTAACTGTAGTTGGTTTATTTTCCAAAGCATAAATTAAGGCATCATCCTTAAATGTTTCTTGTTGAACCGTTATTTGACCTTCGTCGAAAAAGCTCTCTGCTGGTTTTATCAATCCATCAATAAGCGGAATTCTCTTTCTTTTCTTGGTAGGTAATAATTCTACTCTATAATCATCAAATTTTTCATTAGTTGTTATAGGAACATTGAAAGCTGGATGTCCTCCAATTGAAAAATAGATTTCAGATGCAGACGGATTCTTGACTGTATAAGAAACCTTGATACCATCGACACACAATTCAAAAGTTAATTGTAAAATAAAGTCAAACGGATAACTCGCTTTAGTAGCTTCATTTGCTAGTAATTCTAAAATGACTTTACTTTTTGTTTTTTCTACAACAGTAAAATCCATATCACGAGCAAAGCCATGTTGGCCTAAATGATACTTTTGCTTGCCTACATAATATGCACCATTTTTGACTTTTCCTACAATTGGAAATAAAACAGGTGCTTGCCGACTCCAATATGCTGCATCTCCATACCAAATATATTCATACCCTGTCTTTTTAGAGCGCAAAGAACTTAATTCTGCACCATGCTCCTTAATCGTTGCATACAGATCTTTATTTTCTAATACGACTACCACTTTGAATTCCTCCAAACATTACAAGATATAACGACTTAAATCTTTATCTCCAGCAATCTTGCCAATTTTATCATTTACATAAGCTTCTGTAATCGTTATTTCACCCATTTGCATATCAGGTCCTTCATACAAAAGATCTTCTAATAGTTTTTCTAGAATAGTATGTAGGCGTCTAGCCCCAATATTTTCTGTTTCATGATTAACGTTATACGCAATTTCAGCAATTTTTTGGATTGCTTCAATTGTGAATGTAACTTGAATATTATCAGTCCCTATTAAAGCAATGTATTGTTTTACCAATGCATTATTAGGTTCTGTTAAAATACGTACAAAATCCTTTGCCTTCAAATCTTCTAACTCTACTCGAATTGGAAAGCGTCCCTGCAGTTCAGCTATTAAATCACTTGGTTTGGCTTCTTGAAATGCACCCGAGGCAATAAACAATATATGATCTGTTTTAATCAGACCGTATTTGGTTTTAATTTGCGAGCCTTCAACTATTGGCAAAATATCACGTTGGACACCTTCACGCGAAACTTCTCCTGCTCCTTGTTTGGATTTTGAAGTTACTTTATCTATTTCATCAATAAATATAATACCTGTATTTTCAGCACGTTTAATAGCTCCATCGGCTAAATCAGCAGAATTAACTAACTTTTCTGACTCTTCACGCACAAAAATTTCACGCGCTTCTTTTACAGTAACTGTTCTTGTAACACGTTTTTTAGGTCGCAATGCGCCCATCATCTCACCCAAATCAACGCCCATAGACCCTAGCATGTCATTTTGCGCATTAACGCTTTGAGTTGGATCATCCATTTGAATTGTGATGTTTGTATTTTCAAGCAATCCTCTGCGCAATTGTTCTTTTACACTAAGGCGCTCATTTTTAACATCATCAGTTACCTCTTCTGATTCTTCTTGCTCTTGGCTTAAATAGTCAGGAACTTTACCATTTTGTAAATCACGCATTACCTGCATAAAATTAGGTTGTTGATTCTTCTGTTCTTTTTTCTTAGCGGGAACTAACAGTTTCACTAGGCGTTTATCCGCCTGTTCAACAGCTTGCGAACGGACTGTTTTAAAAAGACTATCCTGTTCCATTTTATAAGCTATTTCAACTAAATCACGTACCATTGATTCAACATCGCGTCCAACATAGCCTACTTCTGTGAACTTTGTTGCCTCAACTTTTATAAATGGTGCCTTAACAATTTTGGCTAATCTTCGTGCAATTTCTGTTTTACCAACCCCTGTTGGCCCAATCATTAATACGTTTTTGGGCGTTACTTCTTCTTGCATATCTTCATCCAATTGCATTCGACGATAACGATTCCGTAATGCAACTGCAATTGCTTTTTTAGCCTGGTCTTGACCAATCACATATTGATTAAGTTCATTAACTATTTGTTTAGGTGTTTTATCAATTGTATTCACAAATACAGCCTCCTTAAAGTTCTTCTGCAATAACATTATGGTTAGTGAAAATATCAATATCACCAGCTATATTAATTGCTGCTTTAGCAATATCAACAGCAGACATATCTTTTACATGATTAGTAAGTGCCTTAGCTGCCGCAAGCGCGTAATTTCCTCCTGATCCAATCGCAAGGATATTATCATCTGGCTCAATTACTTCACCAGAGCCTGATACAAGGAGTAGACTATCCTTATCCATAACAATTAGTAAAGCCTCTAGTTTTTGTAAAGCTTGATCACTCCGCCATTCTTGCGCAAGTTCTACAGCAGCCCTTTGCAAATTACCACTATATTCATTTAATTTGTTTTCAAAGCGTTCTTCTAGATTGAAAGCATCTGCTACACTACCAGCAAAACCAACAACTACTTGATTGTTATAAATACGGCGAACTTTATGGGCGGTGTTTTTCATAATTATCTTTTCTCCCATAGTTACTTGTCCATCTCCTGCCATTGCACAGTGACCATTATGTCGAACTGCACATATGGTTGTTGCATGAAATGATACTGTCATCGTATCTCCTCCTCATAATTCTCTGATTTTAAATTCTTTAAGTACGCGGAAAGTACTTGCGATAATCACGTTGCAAGTGTTCTGGCGTCACGTGTGTATAAATTTGTGTTGTAGATAAACTACTATGTCCCAACAATTCTTGTACTGCTCTTAAATCAGCACCATTGCTCATAAGATGTGTCGCAAAGGTATGCCGTAATTCATGCGGATGAATTGTTGTTGTTAATGAACTTTTTTTGATGATACTATTCAAGATATAGGTTACACCTGCATTTGTCAAAGGATTCCCATAATGATTTACAAAAACATAATCATGTTGCTTTTTAAACTTAGTTAGTAACGGTGTTCGACATTCTTGAAAATATTTTTCTAATGCATGTGCACAGTATTTTCCGAAAGGAACATAGCGATCCTTAGACCCTTTACCATGTAGTAACATTGCTTTCATAGAAAAATCAATTGCATCAAGTGTCAATCCGGTACACTCACTAACACGCATGCCTGTTGCATAGAGTGTTTCTAATAATGCATTATCGCGAATGCTTAACAGATCATCACCCTTAGTTGCTTCAAAAAGCGCATTCATTTCTTTTTCATAGAAAAATCTTGGTAACGGGCGTGGATGTCGCTTTAACTGAACGTAGATAAATGGATTATTAGTTACATGCTTATTCTTCATCAAAAAGCTGTAAAAAGAACGAAGACTGGATAACATTCGCGCAATAGAAGTGGTTTTATAGGCTTGCTCATACAAATAACTCATGTATGCATGAACGTCTGTATTTGCTATAGTCGCAAAAGATTCTGCTCCGCCACTATCGTCAATAAACTGCATAAAGTTCTTTAGATCAGTTGCGTACGCAGTAACTGTGGCTAACGAATATTGTCGCTCAACCGTTAAATACTTCTTAAATTCTTCAACCCATTTTACCTCCATAACAGCTACCTCCCATCTGCCATTTTCTTATATTGGTCAACATTAGTCAAGTGATACTTGAGCTGAGTTTCTAACACAAACAAGTTCGAAACAACTGTCTCGAACCTGTTTTTCTCTAAATATTTGATAAATGCAGTTAATGTGACTAACGCCGTAATCTCCAACAAACCATACTATTTGATGGCATTAATATCGGCTAGCTTAACGACTCTTTATCTTACTTTTGCTTTAGTAATTTGTTATATATTTTTATTTTCTTTAAAAAGAGTTAATGTATCTAATGCTCGTTTGGAAAGTCGCAAATTTCGTTCACGTTTATCTCTAATTTTTTCAGTCAATCGTGGCACAATACCAAAATTGGCATTTATTGGTTGAAAATGTTTTTTATTAGCGTGTGTAATGTAATGTCCCATTGCACCAATCATTGTTTCAATCGGGAAAATAACTGGTTCTTGCCCTAAAGCCAAACGAGCCGCATTAATTCCTGCATACATTCCACTAGCAGCACTCTCTACATATCCTTCAACCCCCGTCATTTGACCCGCAAAAAAGAGATCTGACCGTTTCTTTGTTTGATATGTTTGAGTCATCATTTCAGGTGAACGCAAATAAGTATTGCGATGCATTACCCCATACCGAACAAATTGTGCTTTTTCAAGTCCAGGAATCATCGAAAAGACGCGCTTTTGTTCTCCCCATTTTAAATGAGTTTGAAAACCTACCAGATTATATAAATCTCCGACTGCATTATCTTGACGCAATTGAACAACTGCAAATGGTTCCTCCCCCGTTTTAGGATCTTCTAATCCGACTGGTTTTAAAGGTCCAAACAACATTGTCTTAGGACCACGCATTGCCATTTGTTCAATCGGCATACAACCTTCAAAAAACTTTTCGTCTTCAAAAGAATGTAATTCGGCCATTTCAGCTGACACAAGTGCTTGTTGAAATGCTGTAAATTCTGCTTTTGTCATTGGACAATTAATATATGCTGCTTCACCTTTATCATAACGTGATTTTAAATATGCTTTATTCATATCAATTGAATCTTTAGTTATAATTGGAGCAGCCGCATCATAAAAATATAAGCCACTATCGCCAGTAAAACCAACTATTGCATCTGCCAACAGATTTGATGTTAACGGCCCAGATGCAACCACCGTTAGTCCTTCTGGTAATTTCGTTACTTCTTCGTTAACAACTTCAATATTCTTATGACTTTTAATTGCATTCGTGATAGCTTTTGAAAAGGAATCTCTATCAACTGCTAAAGCACCTCCGGCAGGAACACTGTGTGCATCTGCCGCCTGCATAATTATCGAATTGAATTGGCGCATTTCTTCTTTTAATAAACCAACACCGTTTGTTAATTGATTAGCTCTGAGTGAGTTTGTACAGACTAATTCTGCAAAATTCTCCGTATGATGTGCTGGAGTTTGCTTAATCGGTCGCATTTCATATAAACGCACCTGTACACCTCGATTAGCAATTTGCCAAGCAGCTTCACTTCCTGCTAGCCCAGCTCCGATAACATTAACAGTTACTGCCATATATTGTATTCTCCGTTCTATTTTTGAATTAATTCCACGTAATCACAATTACTACATTTAACTTGCATTCCCTTTTTAGTTTTTTTGGTAATCAAAAAGTGTTTACATTTTGGACAGTCGCGTCCTACTGGCTTATCCCAAGAAATAAATTCACATTCTGGATAACGAGAACAACCATAGAAAATACGATTCTTTTTCGACTTACGTTCAATTACCTGTCCTTTATGACATTGTGGGCAAGTAACCCCGATCTCTTTAGTGATGGCTTTAGTATTGCGGCAATCAGGGAAGCGACTACATGCATAAAATTTACCAAAACGACCCAGTTTTATAACCATTGGCGCTCCACAAATTTCACAATCAATTCCAGCTGGTTCATCTTTAATCTTTATTTTAGCTAATTTTTCATCAGCTTGGTCAACTTCATTTTTAAAAGGTCCATAGAACTGATCAATGACATTAATCCATTCTTGCTTTCCTTCTTCAACACTATCTAAATCATTTTCTAGGTTAGCCGTAAATCCAACGTTCAAAATATCAGGGAAACAATCTACCATAATATTATTAACTATTTCACCTAATTCAGTTGGTTCAAATTTACGTGTGACTAACTTAACATAGTAACGTTTTTGAATAACGCTCAAAGTAGGTGCGTAAGTTGAGGGACGTCCAACTCCATTTTCTTCCAACGTTTTAATTAGTGTTGCTTCTGTATATTGAGATGGAGGCAAAGTAAAATGTTGGTTGGGTTGATTTTGAACAAGCATTACTTCATCGCCAATTACTAAATCGGGTAAAATATTATCTTTACGTTTTGATTCTTGATATACTTTTGTAAATCCTGGAAATTTCATTTGTGACCCAGTTGCACGATAATAAATATCATTTTGTTCAATATCAACACGAACCGTATCAATAATCGCTGGTTTCATTAAACTAGCAACAAAGCGACTCCAAATTAGTGTATATAATTTTAATTGATCTTTAGTCAAATATTGAGCAATGCTTTCCGGTGTACGTAAAACTGCAGATGGTCGAATCGCCTCATGAGCATCTTGCGCACCTTCACTAAGTTTAACCGCTTGTGGTTTCAAAGCCGCATATTGTTCACCATAATTTTCTCTAATAAAAGCTGACGTTTGATGCTTAGCTACATCCGAAATTCTAGTTGAATCAGTACGCATATACGTAATCAAACCAACGGTGCCGCCCTTACCTAGATTGATTCCTTCATATAACTGTTGCGCTAACATCATTGTTTTTGAAGTTTTAAATTTCAAAACATTATTAGCAGTTTGTTGCATCGTTGAGGTGGTAAATGGTTGCATTGGTTTTCGAACACGTTCACTTTTCTTAACATCTTTTATCGTAAATGGTTTTTTCTTATCTATTGGCGCTAAAACTTTTTTTACTTCGTCATTATTTGATAGTTCTAACTTTTTGCCATTGATACCATAAAAGCTAGCATTAAATTTTTTAGTCTGTTTCTTGAACTGAGCATCAATTGACCAATATTCTTCAGGTTTAAAAGCCTGTATTTCTTTTTGGCGTTTAATAATCAAATTTAGTGCAATTGATTGTACACGACCAGCAGAAAGACCCTTTTTAACCTTTGCCCATAATAATGGACTAATTGAATATCCTACTAATCGATCTAAAACGCGGCGTGCTTGTTGAGCATCAACTTTGTCCATATCAATAGCACGTGGTGTTTTAAAAGCATTCTTTACAGTATCTTTAGTAATTTCATTAAAGACTACCCGATTTTTTTCTTTTGGATCTAAGCCTAATAAGTAGGAAAGATGCCACGCAATTGCTTCTCCTTCGCGATCGGGATCAGATGCCAAATAGACATGTGCTGCTTTTTTTGCTTCTTTACGTAAATCTTTGATAATAGGACCTTTACCTCGAATTGAGATATAATGTGGCTCATAATTATTTTCCACATCAATTCCCATCTTGCTTCTTGGTAAATCACGAATATGTCCTATACTTGCCATTACCTTATAACGAGAACCTAAATATTTTTCAATTGTCTTGGCCTTTGATGGAGATTCGACAATTACTAGATTTTTACTAATTTTTCTTTTTTTACTTTTTGCTTTTGTTGTTTTCTTATTTATAGTAGTACTTTGAGTAGGCATTTTACCAACTCCTCCTCTGTAAGTAATTCAAATATCAATTCTTACTTAAAAATCCATATTATCGTATTGCATAACTACGGACTTTGTCAAGTAATACTATCATTTAAAACACACAAAATAAATAAAAATCAAAATGTAAACTAACTATGAAAGCTTTTAAATATCAGCTTTTGCTAGATTTAAAAAATATTAATAAAAATATTTTTCTAGTACCAAAAATGTAGTGATTGAAATTCCTGTAAAATATCCGTAGGTGATATAACTATTTTGGCCCCTGCTGCAATTAATTCATTACACCCTACACTTAGAGAATCACAAATTCTTCCAGGAACAGCAAGTACATTGCGATTGTTTTGCAATGCAATATTTGCTGTAATTAAACTACCACTTTTATGCTTTGCTTGCACAACTAGCAGCGTTTCACATAAACCTGCAATAATTCGATTTCGTTGTGGAAAATGGTAGCGCTTGGGCGAGCTATGTAACGGATACTCTGTTATTAAGAGTCCTTTAATTGCAACATCTTGTTGTAATCTACTATTCGTTCGTGGATAAACAACATCTAAGCCTGTACCAATAACACCTATAGTTGGCACTTGGTGAGTTAGTGTTATCGTATGCGTTAAACTATCTACACCTTGTGCTAATCCACTAATTGTTACAATATTGGTACGCAAAATAGGTGGCAACAACAACTCCAAATTCTTTCGTGCATTGACATCACATTTACGCGCTCCAACAACAGCTAATAGCGGTTGCTTTAACAAAGCAATATTTCCACGATAAAAAAGGACTGCTGGTGGTTGATAACTTTCCTGTAGTAACAACGGATAATCAGCATCTAAAATTGTAAGTACCTTACTTTGTGTAATATTTTCACGATAAATCTTTCTTAATGTTTCACTTCGTAACTGTTGGACTAAATACATAATCGTTTTACTATCTAAATGTAGTAAAGAATGTAACTCTTCTATTGTTGGAATGGTTTGATAGATTTTTAAAAATGAGGCAATACGTAATTCATTACTATTTCCTATTCCTTCACACAAATGCGTTAAAATCAAAAATGTTCGTAGCTTCAAAAAAATTCCTCCTTTAGGTGCTATATATAAATACGCAATCTAAAGAAAGAATTTTGTTTAATTTTAATTAATTATCAATGATTTTACTGGTTCAAATGATCTGCGATGGATTTCACAGATTCCTTGATTTTTTAATCCTTGTAAATGTTGCTTTGTCCCATAACCATCATTATGTTCAAACCCATATCCAGGATATAATTGAGCGTAAAAACGCATTAGATGATCTCGATACACTTTAGCGACAATACTTGCAGCGGCAACTGATGCAGATTTAGCATCTGCTTTAATTAAGCGTAGTTGTGGTAACGAAACATCGATTTGCATCGCATCAACTATTAGTTGGTTAGGTCTGTGACTTAATGTTTCAACAGCTTCTTTCATTGCAACTCTAGTAGCTTCATAAATATTTATTTCATCTATAATGCTACTATCTACAACGCCTACAGCAACAGAAACAGCTTGTTCAATAATTAAGTCATATAGTTTTTCTCGCGTTACTTCTGTAAGTTGTTTAGAATCATTGACCTCAATTAAATTAAAATCATGTGGTAAAATAACTGCAGCAGCTACTACTGGCCCAGCAAGTGGCCCACGTCCGACTTCATCTACACCCGCAACATAATTCAGCTTTTTTTCCCAAAATGAGTGTTCGATGCTCATTCTTTGTTCAAAAGCTTCTTTTCTTTCTTTTTCCCGCATTTGTTGATGCACATAACGTCGAAGTGCTATTTGTACCCCTTTACGTTTATCATGCGCAAACTCTGTAAGGTCTTCTTGTGACACCTGTGAATTGGATAATCTTTTTTTAATTTCAACAATTGTTAATTGCTTATTCACGCGTAGCCACCTTACTAGCAGCGATAGGAACTCTATCTAGAGTATAACGGCCCAATTTTTCTTTACGAATATCAAAAATCAAGCGCTCGCTACCTCGATCATAATCTTCTTTGAACCCCATCTTACGTGTTAATTCAAGCAACACTTCGACGGTTGTATCGTCAAGTTTCTCATCGCTCAAGTTATAGCGTTCTTTGAGTGCTTGCGGATTAAACTCACAAAAATGTTCAATTGCGTATAAAGCAACATCATCTTTATTAAAAAGACTATCCTTTATTGCTCCCGTTAATGCTAATTTTTTGCCAACTAAAGGATCTTCAAATTTTGGCCATAAAATTCCTGGTGTATCTAATAGTTGCAAATTCTTGCCAGCTTTTAGCCATTGTTGTGCTTTGGTAACACCCGGTTTGTTTCCGACTTGTGCGACATTTTTCTTTACTAAATGATTGAGTAATGTTGACTTACCAACATTTGGGATCCCAATACACATCACTTTAATGCGTTGATTGATAATGCCTTTTTCTTCTTTTTTAGCTAATTTTTCAGCTAATACTATGCGAATTTTCTTTTCGATTACTTTTAAACTTCCCTGCATGCTATTAATAGCAACAGCTGGTTGACCATTTTCTTCATAATAATTAACCCACTTAGCTGTTTGTTTTTGATCAGCTAAATCCATTTTAGTTAAGACAACAATACTGGGTTTATTTTCTAAAATCTTTTCTAGCTGTGGATTACGTGATGACTCGGGCAACCGTGCATCTACTAATTCTAAAACAATATCAACTAACTTTAAATTTTCTTTTACCTGGCGTAAGGCTTTAGCCATATGTCCAGGAAACCATTGAATAACTGCCATAATACCTCTCTTTTCATTTCTAATTCCAATTATATAACCCTTATTATTGTAGCAAACTTTAATCGTGAATGCGAATAGCTCTATTTTGGTAATTTTTACAGTTCTCAAATAAAAAAATTTACAGTTAGCATTTTGCTTGTCAACTGTAAATTTCTTTAATAAATATCATCTAAATTATACTTTCTAATTTAGTTAGTTAATTGCTTAAGTGCTGTTTTATAGGCATTATCTTGATTAGATAATTTGCTAGATAGCTTAGATTCCATCTTTATAACTGTTGCTTTATCTGCAGTTCCGGTACTTGTAATACCATTATCACTTTGGAATTTAGCAATGGCATCTTTCGTATCACTACCATAATATCCATTTGAAGTGCCAGTAAAATAGCCTAAATACTTCAAAATCTTTTGAATTTTCTTAACTTGTTTGGAAACTTGTCCTTCTTGATAAGACTTATCAGTATTTATCGCAGCCAGATAAGCAACACTAGGCCAATCTGATTTAATGGTTGGCTCAATTCCCTTTTTGTTAATCCAAGTTCCATTTGCAGTTAACCATTTATCAATTGTCAACTTCAATTCTGTGCCATCCTTATATTCTTGTGTGGTTTGCACGGTACCTTTACCATATGTTTTTGTACCAATTAATTTAATATTAGCTGATTCATTCAGCGCAGAAGCAAATATTTCTGAAGCACTGGCAGAACCACTATTAACTAATACTACCGTTGGTTCCGTTACTTTAAAGCCGCCTGAATAACTTTTACTTGATTTATATACTTCTGTTTCTCCATTACGTCCTTGAACTTGCATCACATTTTTGCCATATTTAACAAACATTGAAGCCATTGATATAGCTACATTCATTAAACCACCAGGATTGTCACGAACATCAATCACAAATGATTTAGCACCCTTCTTACGCAAGATCTTAATCTCTTTTTTGAATTCTTTAGCTGTATTTGTAGAGAATGTGGTTACTTTAATATAGCCAACCGTTTTGTTTTTACTATCAATATTACCATACACTGTTGATACAGGAATGGTAGCCCGTTTAACTTTCTTAGTAAAAGTTGATCCGTCGCGTTGAATTGTTAAAGTAACATATGTGCCTTTTTTGCCCCGGATTGTTGAAATAACCTTTTCTAAAGATACACCCTTAATTGACTTGCCATTGACTTTTGTGATTAAGTCTTTAGCCTTTAAGCCTGCTTTAGCTGCTGGTGTATTATCAATTGGTGCAATGACTTTAATATAATTTCCTGACTTTTGTACTTCAACCCCAATTCCAACAAAACTTCCTGAAATAGTGTCGTTCAAACTTTCCGCTTCTGATTTTGTCATATATTCAGAAAACTGATCATCTAAAGCATCTATCATTCCATTAATCGCACCATTTTGAAGCTTTTTAGCACTCGTCTTCTTATAATAATTATAATATAATGTTTCGTATATTGTTTGAATTTTCTTCATTGAAGCACTAACTGTCTGGGCTTCTTTCACTTCATTATACATATATGCATACATACCACCTGCACCAATTGCTATTGCAACTACAGCTGTAATTATTACTGCCCAAATACTAACTTTGCGATGCTCTTTTTTCGCTTTTTTATTTTCTGTAACTTCTTTTTTGTCGTCATTTTCCAACATAAAAACCTTCTCTCTAAGCCATTTTATTTAGATACTTCATCCAAGCCTCATCAAAAATAGTCATACTTGGCAGATAACTACCATTTAATTCCAAGTATTGTGAAACTTCATCATAAGACTTTGATTGTTTAGGAAAACTTTGATCATAAAATGCATTATTAGCAAATTGTGCTACTTCATCTAGACTATTAAAATCGCGCTGTGTCATTAAATATTGATAAAAAGTTTGTCGCACTTAAATCCTCCTATTTGAGTGGTACAGATACTTTGAATAAAAACTTATTAGAATTCAAATTAAATGTCTCACCTTTAACCTTAATTCCTTGCTTTTTAGTAACCTGTACCAGATTTAATGTAATTGTACTCTTCTTGTAGTTAACTGTCGCAAATTTACCCAAGTCATAATTATTTTGAACATAACGAAGAACAAAAGAAGCTGGAGCATTGAGTGAACCTACACTAACTGATTTAGCATGTAAAACGATATTTCCACGCTTATTAAGCTTTGGAGTTGAATACAGTGTAAAGGAGACACTTTGACCTAAAATCTTGGTTGTTCCCATCAAAATTGCTGACTTATCCAATAAGAAACGATACTTAATATTACTCTTCTTTTGGTTCTGTTTCAAATAATAATTTATACCTGCAGTAAGCTGTTTCTTATCAACCGAAACATCTATATCTGCACTTTTTTTTATAGTTTTAGTTTGACTTATAATTCGACTTTGATCAACACTTGGCGTAAAAACTTTATATCCAATAAATAAAACAATGGAACATATTAAAGCTAATAAAATTGCAAAAGCCCATTTCCAATAATTAATTGGTTTTTCTGATTTCTTTTTTAACAAACTTCTTTTTTTCTCTGGCACATTAATCGCTCCCCTTTAACCAGGTTTTCTTATGCTTTTTCATTACATCAAACAATCTTTGGGTCATATATTTGTATCCTCGTAAATTAGGATGAAAGTGATCTGTATTGGATAAGAAATTATTTTTTTCTTTTTGATTACTTAAAATATCTTCTAATTTAGTACTTGAAGTTGTATTAAGATTCAGTTTTGACGATGTTTTTAGTTGTGTCTTGCTTTTACCCAAATATTGTCCCTCTGATAGTTGCGCATTAACATCAACAAAATAGATATTCATATTTTTCTTTGCAATCTTTTTAGCAATTTCGTTCCATTGCGCTGTATATTTTTGCAAATCTGTTAAGGTTGGAAAATACACATAAAATGGATTATATATGCTATATAAAAATATTGGGGAGTTCTTATTATACGTCCTGATTGTTTTAATCAGTGCAGTTAGCCTTTGTTGATATTTCTCTTTAGCAGTGGGCATTACAGTAGATAATTTATTGCTAGCGAGTAATAGGAAATTATTTTGCAAAACTTGCATCATGTCGTTACCACCAACAGTCAATGTAATTACATTAGCTGTTTTAACATTTTTTTGCATACTATTTGAAGCTTCCAATCTTTTTTGAATTTGGTCACTTCGATCTCCTGTTTTCCCATAATTATAAGTAGATACTGTAGCCGCATAATTTCTTTGTATCTTCTGTTTTATCAAATAGACATAACCACCACGATTGGTGGTATCGCCTACGCCATGAGTTAATGAGTCTCCCAATGCAACAAGTTTTATTTTTTTGATTGTTGTTTTACTTTTTTGAGTCGTTTTGTTTCTGTCTACTTCCTGATGTGTTTGTGGCGAAATTATATTCATTGCTACAAAGAAAACACCGATTAAGACAACAACAACCGTAAAAAAAATAGCTCCTTCTTTAATTTTTTTCACGAAACATCTTTCCTACTTTCATTAATTCGTATTGCTAATCTTTTTAATTTTAACTCATTTTGCTTTCTTTTTACAACTTTGTTACTGAAAAAACATAAAATTTATAATTACCATCCTACTAAAAAACGACCTAATTCAAAAGAGATAAGGTCGCCACAGTCTGAACTAAAATATTGCTATGCCATAGTAACGTACATTTATACATCTATGGACTCACAATCCCAATAATATTACGGATTATTTAGTATACTCAGTTTTTAAAACCATCGATGGATATTCCAATATTAGCTATCTAAATCTGAAATAGTATTACAACTCAAAATAAACCTTTGACTTAATCATAGGAAAAAAGTAAGACAAAATTAGCAAGAAAATATCACCGAGTTGAATGTAACTAACTCCAAATATTCAAAAAAAGAAAGTCCGGAAATTTCTCCGAACTCTATACTATATTCATATTTATAAATGCTATGTAAATAAAATTAATTATTTACAGGTTACTATTTCAAATTTTTTTTCGATCATAAATTCTAAATTCATATGGAAATTTATTTTTTTCATCTATTTTACCAGAAACAACAGATGTTAAGTCAAAATTCGTATAATCTAATTCTGGCATACAAACATCGCCCATAAAATCACCAGTAATTTTAGTTTGATAGAGACGTTCAACTTTGTTTTTTAACAAAGAAAAAAGCGTGGAACCCCCTATTACAAATATATCTTCATCGTTATGCGAGCTAATCCAATCAAAAAGTTCTTCTTTTGAAGAAACAACTTCTAGCCTAGTGTCATTTTGTGCTTGCTTTTTTAACTCTTGACTATGTGTCAAAACAACATGTAAGCGTCCAGGTAAGAAATTGGGAAAACTATTAAACGTTTTTCTTCCCATAACTATTGGGTGGTTTCGCGTCACTTTTTTAAAATATGCTAAATCAGCAGGTAAATTCCATGGTAAACTCCCATTTTTTCCAATGTGATGTTCTGTATCTTCAGCCCAAATATATGATAACATTACGTTCCTCCTAGACTGCTACAGGTGCTTTAATTGCAGGCGCACTCTTATAGTTAATTAACTTGATATCTTCCATTTCAAAATCATTGATATTATTTTTATCTGGATTTAACCATAGTGTCGGTGCATCCAGTGGTGTACGCGTTAATTGTTCTTTAACTTGTTCAAAATGATTTGAGTAAATATGTGCATCGCCAAGTGTATGCACAAATTCACCAACCTCAAGGCCTGTTTCATGAGCAATCAAATGGGTTAATAAAGCATAACTAGCAATATTAAATGGGACACCCAAAAAAACATCGCCACTTCGTTGATAAAGTTGACAACTCAACTTGCCATCAACCACATAAAACTGAAATAAAGTATGACATGGTGGTAATGCACTTACCGGAACATCTTCTGGATTCCATGCGGATACAATTAATCTTCTCGAATCAGGCGTTTTTTTAATTGCATCAATTACATCTTGAATTTGATCAATGGTTTCACCAGAACGGGTTTGCCAATGACGCCATTGTGCTCCATATACATCACCGAGATTACCAAATTTCTTTGCAAAGTTGTCATCATCTACAATTTGCTCACAAAAGATTTTCTTTTGTTCTTGATATTCTTTTTTAAACTTAGCATCTGTTTGTGCACGTAATCCAAAATCAGTCATATCTGGGCCTGTGTATTCTGAACTTGTTACCCAATTCTTAAAAGCCCATTCATCCCAAATGTGATTTTTATGTTTTAATAAATACTGAATATTTGTATCACCACGCAAAAACCACAACAATTCACTCTTTATTAAACCAAAAGGAACTTTTTTGGTAGTTAATAAGGGAAATCCTTTGCTCAAATCAAAACGCATTTGATATCCAAATAGACTCTTAGTTCCTGTTCCTGTCCGATCCGTTTTTGCATGACCATGATCCAAAATATCCTGAATCAATTGTAAATAAGGTTGTTCTAAAACTGCCATTCTCTACTTCCTCTCTAATCTACGTATTGACTAAGTTCTTCCCATCGATTCATTTTATTTAATATTTGCTCATCTAAGGTATCAATTTCTTGCTGTAATTCACCTAAATGACCATAATCGGTCCCAGAAATATTATTCATTTCTAAAAGAGCGGAGTTCTTTTTAGTCTCTAGTTCATCTATCTGCGTTTCTAGTTGAGAATATTCAATTTTTTCCGCATAAGTTAATTTCGTTTTCTTAGTTTCTGCTTTAGGTACTGTACTCTTTTTTACTGTTTTCTTAGTATTTATCTGTGAAATATCATTTTTCTTTTTTTCAGCTAAATAGTCGGTAAATAAGCCTGTATAACGAATTATAGTACTATTACCTTCAAAAACTAATAAATTATCTGCCACTTTATTTAAAAAATACCGGTCATGCGAAACAGTTATCACCGTACCGTTAAATTTATCTAGATAATCTTCTAAAATAGTTAATGTGCCGATATCAAGATCATTAGTTGGTTCATCAAGTAATAAGACATTAGGTTGTTCCATTAATAACTTTAATAAGTATAACCGCCGTTTTTCACCACCAGATAAGTTGCGAATCAGTACTCCGTGCATAAAGCGTGGGAAAAGAAATTGTTCTAATAAGCTCGTCGTTGAAATACGCTCTCCATCTTTAGTAACTATGCTTTCACCAACCTCGTTTAGATAACTTATAATCCGCTTGTCTTCTGGAACACTTTCTGATTGCTGCCGATAATATGCTAATTTTACTGTTTCCCCGCGAATTATCTCACCACTATCAAGTGGCAATTCTTCGGTTAGTGCATTCAAAAAACTAGATTTCCCGGCACCATTTACACCCGTAATACCTATTCTCTGTCCTGCCTGTATAAGTAAATTAAAATCCCGTAAAATTTTATGTTTTCCTAAACTCAAACTTGCATGTTTCATTTCAAGAACTTTTTTACCTAATCTTTGTTGACCTAAATTGATATTAACATCATCATCAAATTGAACGTTGTTTAAATTCTCCTTGAGATCATTGAAACGGTTAATACGTGCTTGCTGCTTTGTCGTACGTGCTTTAGCACCTGTCCTCATCCAATCAAGTTCTTTTTTGTATAATTGCTGTTGCTTATGCTCCATCGTCAGCTGTGTTTCAACACGCTGAGCCTTTTGCTCAACAAAAGATTCATAATTTCCAGTATATTGATATAACTTTCCAAAAGACAACTCAAAAATTTGCGTTGCTACTTGATCTAAAAAATAACGATCATGCGTTACTATAAGTAATGCACCCTTATAACTTGCTAAATAATCCTCTAACCAAGCAATCGAATCAAAATCTAAATGATTCGTAGGTTCATCTAACACTAACAAATCAGGAGCTTGAATCAGCACTTGTGCTAACCCTACCCGCTTTTTTTGGCCACCTGAAAGTGTCGCAATTTTCTGATCTAAATCTGTAATGTGTAATTGTGTCAAAATTGTGCTAACTTCATTTTCCACATTCCATGCATCTTCTTGCATCATCTTTTTTTCAGCTACATCAAATAAGCTTTGAAGTTTCTCATCTTCTGGATTAGCACTATATTTTGCTAAAATCTCTTCATAGTGCCGCACGGTTTGAAACACTGGGCTAGCACCATCATACACTGCTTCAATGATAGATTTATTTTGATCTAACTGTGGGTTTTGCATAAGATAACCAATTCGATAATTATTCGGTTTAATCAAATCGCCCTTATCGGCTGGATCTATATTTGTTAAAGCATTCAATAACGTTGTTTTCCCAGAACCATTTGTGCCAATTAACCCAATTCGATCATGTTCATTAACAATAAAATTTAAGTCTTCAAATAATGTTTTCTCGCCATATGTTTTGGTTAATCCTTCAACCCGTAAAGTCTGCATCTTCTTGGTATTCACTCCTAACATTCAAATAGCTGCATTTTGTAACACACTATTTTACTATTAACTTTTGAGCATATTCCAGTAAAGCTAGTTTTTCATTGCGCACTTTTCTATTGACAACAGCTAGCTCAAGTTGGATAAGCATTTTACCAAGTTGTGGCCCTGGTTCAATGTTTAAAAACTGGCGTAACACATTGCCATCAACCACAAGATCTTTGCGACTTTTTATTGGTAATCCTTCATATGCTAACATTACAGACATACTGGTATAATCAGTAATATTTATTAATTGAACAACCCGACACGCAACTTCCAGCATATCACGTCCCGTTAAATATTGTATATATGGTGTTAACTCATTAGCTAACATCGCTTCAACTGCTTTTTTCGCTTTAGTTACATTCATTTTTAATTCTTTTGAACATTTCCAAGCGTGGACCAATTGCCCAGCCTCCTCAGCTGTTAACTCAAAACAAGTTGCAATTAACGTCCAACACTGTTCTTCATTATCTAATTTAAGATTGGGAATCGTCTTTATTTTTTCTAGTCCGGCTTCCTTTAACTCAAATAGTGGGCAATACATATAAAGTTTTGTTTTCAGAAAATCTTCAAGACCTGCTCGCGGATTTTTACCTATCAAAAGTTTAATCCATTCGACTCGAATTCGCTCAACTGAAATTTTGGATAGCAAAGCTGCATTTTGGCTAATTGCAGTCAAAGTTTCGTTATCAATTTTAAAATCTAGTTGACTAGCAAAACGGACTGTCCGCATCATGCGCAAGGCGTCTTCATGAAACCTTTCATTTGCAACTCCAACAGCACGTAGCAAATGCTTATCTAAATCTTTTAAGCCACCAAATAAATCAATAATTTCACCGTTTGTTTTTAAAGCAAGTGCATTAATCGTCAAATCTCGGCGTTTTAAATCTTCATCTAATGAACGTACAAATTGAACTTTGTCTGGCCGGCGATAATCCTGATACGTTGATTCTGTCCTAAAAGTAGTAATCTCATAGCCTGTTCCATGGTCTAATACCATAACTGTTCCATGTTCAATACCTGTATCAACTGTTTTAGAAAATAAGTTCTTTATCTCTTCAGGATAAGCACTGGTTGCAATATCAACATCATGAATTGGTAAATTTAATAATGTATCACGCACACTACCGCCAACAAAATAAGCTTCAAACCCTGCATCACGAAGTTTTTCCAAAATAGGCAGAGCATCTTTAAATGGTTGAGGTAAATTTATAATTTTCACAGGATATTTTCCAACCCAATCATTAACTCAGAGTAGTTTCTAATCTTTTCTGTTGCTACTGCAACACCTGACATAAATGAAATCCGATCAAAAGAATCTTGTCGAATAGTTAATGCTTCACCCTTACCGCCAAAAAGAACTTGTTCATGAGCTACATACCCTGGCAAACGAACTGCATGGATTCGCATTCCTTCATAATCTGCCCCACGTGCTCCTTTAAGAACTTCTTTTTCATCAGGATTTCCTTGATAATGCTCTTTACGAACTTCAGCTATTAATTTAGCCGTATTAAGTGCTGTTCCTGATGGTGCGTCTAGCTTATTATCATGGTGCATTTCAATTATTTCAACATCTGGTAAATATTTTGCTGCTTGTTGTGCAAATTGCATCAAAAGGACAGCCGAAATACCAAAATTAGGTGCAATTAACCCGCCTACTTGCTTTTTCTTTGCTAAAGTTTGTAATTCTTTAATTTGATTGTCAGTCATTCCTGTTGTTCCAATAACTGGAGAAATACCATTTTCTAAAGCAAATTTAGCATTATCAAAAACTGAAGTTGGACGAGTAAAATCAATCCAGACTTCTGGATCTGTAGTTTTAATATCTGAAAGCTGTGTATATACAGGGACGTTTGTCTCTTTGTATGCTGGGTTTTCATTCAAATTTTTTTCCGTAGCCATCGGGTCAAAAACACCCACCAATTCAAAATTCTTATGCTCTAGAACCATTTGAACAGTTGTATTTCCCATTCTACCTTTAAAACCTGCAACTAAAACTTTGACCATATTATCTCATCCTTTACGTTAATTAAGTTATTCTACATTATTTTAGCACACTTAGAACAATTGAGAAATACATTAGAAATCGCAGCTACTTCTCGCCTTTAGTATTAAAAAAATGCTATTATAGTTGCACAGTATAAAATTCAAAAAGGAGGTCAAGTTTTTTTGAGTACTATTGAAGAAAAAGAAAAAATTAGCCTTTTAGATATTTTAATGATAACAATCGGTTGCGGAATGTATGCTTTAGGCTTCGTTAAAATCAACATGGCTAATAATTTGGCAGAAGGTGGTGTCACAGGTATTGCACTAATTGTGCGTTACTGGTTCCATATTGACCCTGCCTTTTCATCATTAGCAATCAACGTTCCCCTTGTCCTAATTGGATTACGTTATTTAGGTAAGCGTGCACTTATTTACACCATTTATGGTACTGGCATTCTTTCTGTTTGGATTTGGATTTGGCAACGCCTTTCATTTAGCATTAATATTCACCACGACTTATTTATTGCCGGAATTCTTGCCGGTTTAATCGCAGGTATTGGTCTTGGATTAACTTATCGCTTTAATGGCACTACTGGTGGTGCAGATATTGTTGCTCGTATCTTTGAGAAACAACGAGGCGTGGCAATGGGAAAAACATTATTAATATTTGATACTGTTGTTTTAGCTGCTTCTTTAAGTTATGTCGATATTCGTAAAATGATGTATACTCTTTTAGCATCGTATGTTTTCTCACGAGTAATCAACTTTACTATGGAAGGTGCCTATTCTGCACGCGGTATCATTATCTTTTCCGGCGCTAACGAACAGATTGCAACTGATATTATGAGTCAAATGGACCGCGGCGTAACCTATCTTGATATAGAAGGTGGCTTTTCTAAAAAGCCAGGACGCGCTATTTATTGTGTTGTAAGTCCTAGCGAAGTTACCGCTATAAAAAGAATTGTTACTCAGCATGATAAGTATTCATTTATCTCAATCTTTGATGTTAGCGAAGTAACAGGTGAAGGTTTTACTTATCGAGCACCTAATAAAAAGAAATTGTTCTAAAATTCACTAATTAAAAAAACTCTGTCGCTGCGATTAATCCCTAGGTGACAGAGTTTTTTTGTTGGTTTAAAACATTTATTTCTATAAGTTAAAATAACTAATTATATTTAATCTTGATAATCCCGTAAAAATACATACTTGTCTAATTGTGATAATTGTTTGACAAAATGATAATTACAGCCAGTATACCCTTTTAGCTCTTCTGATTTTTCAATTTGATTTTTCGCCATAAAGCTAACCATGTCACCACGGATTTTTTTAGCTTCTGTGGCGCGTACTACAACTTTATTTGCCTTCCAAACGCCAAATACGCATGTAATAAATTCATCTTCTGGTTTTAAATACGGTGTAATTGCCTTAGAGTATTCTTTTGAGGCTAAGTTTACAACCAGCTTATTAGCAGTAAATAGCTCATTATACAGTTTTCTTCCCCAAAAATTATACAAATTTTTTGATCGGTTTATTTGAACTTTTGCTTGCATCTCTAACCGATACGGTTTTATACCATCAAACGGCCGTAATATTCCATAAAAACCCGATAAAATTCGCAAATGTTCGCTAATATAATCCAATTGCTTTTGCGTAAAAACATCTGGTGCCATTGATTGATACTGAATTCCTTCGTAAGAAAAAATAGCAGGTGTCAAGTTTTGTGTTAAATCCATATTTTGAATACGTGCATAGTTTAATTGTGCCAACTTGTCATTACATTTCCAAATACGCTTTATTTGGTCAAAGCTCAAGGCTTGAAGATATTGTAATATCTGCTCAGTATTTGCAAGATAGTTAGGTAGACTTTGACTAGCGAAATCATCTGTAGCATCTACCATTTTCTTTGCTGGTGATATGATAATTCGCATTAAACTTCAGCTAACATATCACTAGGATTCTCACTAGCATTAACATTTTCGTATGCTTTAGTAATTATTCCTTTTTCATCAATAAGATAAGTTGTACGCACAATTCCCATTTTTCCTTTTGTTTTTTCATGCCAAACATCATAAGCGCTAATTGCATCTTTATCAGTATCTGAAAGCAAAGTAAATGGCAATTCATATTTCTCTTGGAAATTCTTATGTGATTTAACTGAATCCTTACTGATGCCTAAAACAACTGCACCCTTTTCCGTAAATTGCGGATAGAGTTCTCCAAAAGAACATGCTTGTTTAGTACAACCCGCTGTATTGTCTTTAGGATAAAAATATAAGACTACTTTTTTCCCTTGATAATCTTCTAATGTATGAAAAATACCATCTTGATCTGGTAATTTGAATGTTGGTGCTTTTGTACCTATTTGTAACATCCATATCATCTCCTAAACACTTTAATGTCTTTATTGTATCAATTCAGTTTATTCTACGTCAAAAAAGATGCACTTTTATACCTCACTAGGGTATGCGTGCGCTTTGCTCATGCCCCGGCGGGGTATAAATAGTTTGTTGTTAATCTGAGGAACTGTTAATCTTTATATTTTCAAAGGATATGGTATAATAACATTGTTAGTTAAAGTAACATTTTATGGAGGTACCTTTATGAACTTTCCGTATGCAAAAAGATTTCGCTATTATTTACAAAATGATAGAATGCTAGAAAACTCTACTATTAATGATATAGAGCATGATGTTGACGATTTATTTAATTATCTACGAAAATTCAATGTTTTATATCAAAACAATCCTGATCTTTCCGATTTAGAAGAAACCGATATTAAAACATACTTCAATATGCTACAACTAAATCGCAATATTAAAAATACAACGTATAATAAAGTTTTAACTCACCTTAATACTTACTTTATATTCTTATTTCAAAATAAGCTTTCTAATAGTCTACCTACCATCGCTTTAAAAGGTTTAAAACGTACAAAAGAGTCAACTATTCGTTTAGATTGGACTAATAGTATAACTGAATATCTAACCGATGAAAATTTGTCGTATTATACTCGAATGGTATTATTATTAATTAGCCATTTTTACACTATTACAGAAATACTCCAACCAAATTTTTATCAAGTTGTAGCACGTGAAAATTTTGCTGATTCAGAACTAAAATTTCTTACGGCATATAATAGTTTCCTTGCTCCTCTTCAAAAAAAACAAGGCACTTCAAATCTATTTTTAAAACAACATATCAATTTAGCTGATCCATGTCTCACCCTCCCTGCTTTACACAAATATCTAAAAAAAGATCAGCCCAAAATTAATATTACACTTCAGCCTAGACAACTTTATCAAAATGCTATTTGTTATTTTATAATCAGCCACCAAGAGTTAAGTGACTCTACCTTATCAAATCGTTTACGCTTACAAAGTGCTTCGCTTAATTACTATCGGCAATTAAATGGTAACTTTTTCAAGAGTTAATTTCGTATGATTGCAAAAAAACACCCATACATCTAATTAAAGTAATCTTTAAATGCTAGACTAAAACCTAACATTTGTCCCTTACTTTAACGCTCTGATGTATGAGTGTTTTTTATTAATTACCCTATTAATGTGTTGAGAGTTGTCGTGCTTTAGCTTGTAACCAAGCATGTAATTTTACATAAATCACTGCAAATAATGCACTTACAACCACACCTTTTATAAGATTAAAAGGTACAACTCCAAATAAAATAAGTTGATTTAAAGGTACACTTAATTTCATTCCTAGAACTGCAATATATAACGGTGTAATAACAGTCCAGTTAGCTATAGATAAGAAAAAGGTTAAACTTGTTGTTCCCGCTATAGTAGCTAAAGTATAATCTTTTATACCTGCATTAATTTTTTTATTCAATACATAATAAATTGGAAGACATAAAGCAAAACTAGCTAATAAATTAGTTCCAACACCAATTATGCTAGCAACTGAGATACCTGAAATAATCAAATACAAAATTGAACGAACGATCGCAATCATTACACCACCTAATGGACCCAGTGTAAAAAAACCAAGTAAAATAGGAATGTCCGCAAAATCAATTTTCATCCATGGTACTAATGGAATAATTGAAAATGATAAAAACATCAATAAATAAGATATTGCCGCTAAGCACGCTATTATAACGTACTTTCTAGTTGATAAATGACTCATAATAAGCCCTCCTATTATAACAGGTATATCTTCATGCAAAATTTTATCTAACAAAAAAACTCTATTGCCGTTTCAGAGCAATAGAGTTTTCATTTTACTTTTCTCGTTAAATAAAACCCTATCTTCTTTCATCCAGACTATACTGTCGGTATTGGAGTTTCACCAATTCAACCTCTAACGAGGGTCGCGGACTATACCGCCGGTCGGGAATTTCACCCTGCCCTGAAGATAAACCAAAATATATTAATTTATACGATTATATTACCATAGCTTCAGTATAAAAACAAGTTAATTTTTAAATATTTATTACTTAAATTTTGTCGTTAGTTCTTTAAGCCGTTCAACTTCTGCATTTGTTAGTTTTCTATACTTTCCAGCGCTAAGTCCGGTTAAATCAAGAAAGCCATATTGCTCTCTTTTAAGTTTTTGCACAGGATATCCCAATGCTTTAAACATTTTTTTAACTTGATGATATCTACCTTCATGAATCGTCAATTGCACAATCGATGTTTTCTTATTTTTATCACTACTTAAAACCTTAGCCTTAGCTCGCGCTGTTTTTTTGCCGTCAATCATTACTCCTAAGCGTAATTTCTTCAAATCATCGTTTTTAAGCAGCCCTGTTACCTTAGCCACATATACTTTATCAACCTTATAGCGCGGATGCATTAAAATATTGGCAAGCTGTCCGTCATTTGTTAATAATAAAATACCAGATGTGTCGTAATCAAGTCTTCCAATCGGATAAATACGTTCAGGTATATCTTTAAAATAGTCAGTTACCACTTTACGGCCTTTATCATCACTAACTGCTGAAATAACACTGCGTGGTTTGTAAAAAAGATAGTAGACTTTTTTCTCTACATCAATCCCCTGACCATTTACTAAGATAACATCACTGCTGTCAACTTTAGTACCTAGTTCATGAATAACTTGGCCATTAACACTAACTTTACCTTCTAAAATCATTTTTTCACTTGAACGACGTGATGCAATTCCAGCATTTGCCATTACTTTTTGTAGTCTCTCCGCCATTAAATATCTCCTTCATCATCGTTATCATTAGATGCAAGTGTCTGTTGAAATAATTCTAAATAATCCGTATCTGTTGGCTCTTTTTCGTCTTCAGTAATACTTTTTTCAAGCGGTGGTAGGTCAGATAAGGATTGTAACCCAAAGTAATCCAAAAAGTTCTCTGTTGTTACATACAGTATTGGTCGTCCAGGTAAATCTAAACGTCCATTTTCAGCAATTAGATCTAGCAAGAGTAGTTTTTGAACCATCCCACTTGATTGAACTCCACGAATTTCATCAATATCAATTCTAGTCACGGGTTGCTTGTAAGCAATAATTGCTAACGTTTCTAATGCAGCTCCTGAAAGTTCAGTAACTGTTGGCGATTCAAAATACTGTCTTACTAATGGCGAAAAACTTTTTTTCGTGGCGAGACGATAGCGTTCATCAGCTTGTAATAACGCTAGACAACTGCCTTTATCAGCTTTATATTTTAAATCTAATTTCTCCAACTGTTCCAGTATAGCTGGTTTCAAAAGACCAGTTAATTGTGCAAGTTCACCTAATGTGATACCTTGCGCGCCACTAACAAATAAGAGACTTTCAATTTTAGCTTGATTCGAGAGCATTATCTTCCCCACTTCTCATTATAATTGGACCTAGCGTCGTTGCTTGAGATACTATCACTGCACCTCTTTTAATTAATTCTAAAAGAGCTAAAAAAACCGTTACTAACTGTTCTGTATCAGTTTCATCACTTACTACTTCTGTAAATTCAATAGCATTTTTAGTAGTAAAAATGCGTGCTTTTAAACGAACCATTTCTTCTTTTAGAGTATAACGTTCAATATGTACTTGTCTGGTCACAGGCCTAGAAAGTTGCTTTTTCGTTATTAAACGTGCAAATGCATGCTGTAATTCATAAACCGAAGTACCTTGTTTTAATTGACCAAGCTTGGCATCTGATGGCACCGGTTCTTGTTCACGACTTGTACTTTTTTGACGTTCAGATGCATAGTCCTTGAATTTTCCTGCAGCCATTTGAAATGTTTGGTGTAAAATCAGTTGTTGAACCAATTCCTCACGCGGATCATCAAACTCTTCTGATTCTTGCGCTTGTTCATTTGGTAAAAGCATCCTACTTTTAATATTTAATAGCATTGCAGCTGTAACCAAATACTCCCCAGCAATATCTAACTCAAGTGTCTGCATTTGATGCAAATAGTCGATATACTGAGAAGTAATAGTTGCCATTGAAATATCATATATATCCATTTGATTCTCTTTTATTAAGTGCAACAATAAATCTAATGGTCCTTCAAAAGTCGCCAGTTTAAAGGTTAGTTTCTGGTTTTCTATTTTGTTTTTCTCGTTCATTTTTTCTTCGTTCCCATTTCGTGATAATTGATGCTACCTCTAAACTGCCCATCATTTTAGCACTAGGATATAGTTGTGCTACTTCATCTAAAACAGTATATGTTATTCCTTCATTTCTCTCAGCTGGTGATAACGCAATATGACGTATAACAATAATATCATCACTAACTTCCAACCCTACAATGCCACAAAAATCACCATGCTCATTTTTCCACAAATACAAACACCTTGAGCTCTCACTGGTATACCAGTTTAGTTCTGTTTGAAGATGTGAAATTTCTTTTAATCCAGGAATAAATGAGAGCAACCCCATTGCAATTTTTTTGTAACTTTCTTTATATTTATAGAGCATCTTTGCCTCCCTAGCTGTACAATTAACATCTTTTACACAATAGCATACTTTTATTTTAAATACAAACTACGCACGTGGATGAGTATTGTTATAAATTGCACTTAAACGTTTCTTCGACAAATGTGTATATAACTGTGTAGTTGAGATATCAGCATGACCTAATAATTCTTGTACAATTCTTAAGTCTGCTCCATTTTCTAAAATATGTGTTGCAAACGAATGTCGCAGCGTATGTGGCGTGACATTTTTTTCAATTCCAGCTTGTCTAACTTGTGCTTTCAAATTTTTCCAAATACCTTGTCGCGTTAATTTACTTCCATGAAAATTTAAAAATAGATAATTGTTGCGCTTTTGCTTTAATAACTTAGGGCGACTAAGCTTTAAATAATTACCAACCCAAGTAATCGCAACATCACCAATTGGGACTAAACGTTCTTTTTGTCCCTTTCCTATCGTTTGAATAATTCCAAGTTCAAGGTGTAAATCCGCTAATCTTAAATTAGCAATCTCACTAACACGTAATCCAGTGGCATACATTACCTCCAACATTGCACGATCTCGCAATCCTAGCGCTTTACTTGTATCTGGCACTTGTAATAATTTATCAACCTCTTGCAGCGATAGAACCTCTGGTAATCTCGTTTTTTTCTTAGGTGTATCTATCAAAAGCAATGGATTACTATCAATTATTTTTTCTTCAATTAAATACTGAAAAAACTTTCTTAAGCTAGTAATTAATCTTAAAATACTAGCATTTGCTATTTTCTTATTTGTTTGAGCCTCTAAAAAATCAAGAACTACTTGTTTAGTTACTTTATCAAAACTAACAATTTTATTCAACTTTAAATATTGGCAAAACTTTTTTAAATCGTTATGATAGCTAGCGACTGTATTAGTTGACAAGCCACGTTCAACTAATAAATAGTGTAAATAATCTGTTACAATATTGTTTATTCTAATCGCCCTCTTAATTTAAAACCAAAAGACCGTCTTTTTGTTGCACAAGACCTGCTTTCATTAAATGTCCAACTGCACGTTTAAATTGCCCTTTGCTAATTCCAAAATAGGCTTTAATTTCATCAGGCGTACTCTTATCTGTAAAAGGTAAAGTCTTGTCTGCGCTATGCTGTAACGCAGCTAATAACATCTGAGCATCATCACTTATAGCTTCATACGCTCGTGGTTTTAAAGATAAGTTCAACGTACCATCATCACGCACACCAATCACACGTGCATGTACAACTTGCCCCAAACGAGGTTCTTCATCTCGTTCCGTCGGATGAATAAATCCTAAGTTGTAATCAGTTGTAATTACATAACTACCAACAATTTTTAATCGATATACTGTGGCCGTAACATCCTTGTTTTTCAACTTATTTTCAGCTTTGACTGAAACAGCATGAATCATTTCTTCAGATGCTAAATCACCCCATAAACGCCCTTTGCTATCTACCTTTAAACCAATCATTAGTCGATCACCTTTTTTGGGCCATAAATTGGTTAGTTCAGATAATTCATCTAATGAAACAGCAACATCTTTATTGGGTAAACCGATATCAACAAAAACACCTAGGCTACGATTAACATTTACCACTTCTCCCCAAGCGTAACGATCTATACCTATCTTAGGAACAATTTTTGTTAATTGTAACTGATGGTCCTCGTTTTCGTATGCAAAACCTGTTATGTTTGCACCTAGTTTTGGCAATTTCAACAGTTCTTTTTTAGCTAAACGAAAAGTTAATCCCTCGGCTTGTGCGAATACATATTCTTCATTTTCATCCATCACCTGTGCGGTAATTTGATGACCTATTAAATCTGCTAACATTTTTTCTCCTCAATTCTTAAAAACTAAGATGCAATAAACTTACTAAACAAAAAGTAATCCCTGCAGCAATTACAGGACCTGCCGCTACACCCTTCAAAAAAACAACACCGATTATTGTTCCCAGGACCAAAGCAACTGTTACTTGCGGTGAACTGGTTAGTAAACTAACACCATTTCGTGATAAAACTGCAACTAAAATACCACATGCTATCGCAATCCACCCTACCGGGCCTTTGGATGCAGCTATCAAATCTGAAAAACCAATTTGTCCAGTAGCAATTGGTACTAAGACTGAAATTGTTATTATAATAACTCCCCAATTAATCCCTTCAGTATGCAAAACAGAAAAGATTTTATTCGACACTGGTAACAATTTTAATAACATTACAACGCCTGTAGCAATAATCAGTGACATATTTTTTCCAAAATATGCAACTAACATAATAACTGCTAAAAATAACCAACTCTCCAAAAATACCACCCCGTCCGTCTAAATATCCAGATTACATTGTACATTAGTTCCAGAAAAAAAGCGAATTTAACACAACTAATCTACAATTTCTAAATTATAACGTTTAGATGTGTACATAGCATCACCATTATACTTAGCAATAGATTCTATTTTTAATGTTTTATCTTGACTTTCGACAAGGACAATTCTTTCTTTAAAACTAGCATCTGGATTTATTACTTGCTGATTTTCAAAAAAATATCCGTCCTTTTTTAACTTTGTTAGAATCTTTTTATACCCTTTTTCACTTCGAATTAAATATGCCTTTCTTACCACTATTGATCCTCATTTCTAAGTTAACTCTTACATAGTAGAATACATCCTCTAATTAAAAAGGGCAAGATTATCATAGATATTGTTTGGTAAAAAATAAGTCTGGCACAATGACATATCCCCCAAAGTTAAGTGATTTTCACTTTAACTTCAGGAATATGCCTAAAGTCCAGACTTATTTTTATCTTTGCATATTTGATATTTACAGGCAGTAAATTGTGCTCAAACGTAACTATACATTTTAAGCTCCAGATTATCCTCACTAAAGCAACCTAGCTAACTGCACTATGTTACAATTTTATTCATTCTATTTAATATAATCCTGAAATAGTTCCATCGCTATCTATATCCATCCCATTTGCAGCTGGAGATTTAGGTAGACCAGGCATCGTTAAAACATTACCTGTTAGAGCTACAATAAACTGTGAACCTAATTTAGGTATAAACTCGCGAACATGTACTGTAAAACCTTTAGGCGCTCCTAAAAGTTTAGCATCATCTGATAATGAATATTGTGTTTTTGCCATACATACAGGAAGTTTATCCCAACCCAATTCAGCAAATTGTTTTAATTGTTTTTTTGCTTTCGGACTGTACTCAACTTTTGCACCACCGTATATTTCAGTAACTATTTTTTCAATTTTACTTGTTATTGAATCTTCTGGTGCATATAATTGCTTAAAATCATGTTCTTGATCAGTTGTTTCAAGTACTTTTTGAGCTAGCTCTATTGCACCTGTACCACCCTTTGCCCAAACATTCGCTATACTTGCGTAGGTATCGTCTGTTGCACATAATTCCTTTATTCGATTAAGTTCAGCTTGTGTATCCGTTGTAAATTGATTAATTGCAACCACAACCGGAATATTGTAACGCTTCATATTGTAAATATGTTTTTGCAAATTAGCATATCCTGCTTCCAATGCAGCTATATTTTCGTTGTCTAAATCATTTTTAGCAAGACCGCCATTCATTTTTAAAGCACGTACAGTTGCCACAATTACAATTGTATCTGGAGTCTTTTTCAAAACAGGTGTTTTTATATCTAAGAATTTTTCAGCTCCTAAATCAGCTCCAAAACCTGCTTCTGTAATTGTGTAATCAGCTAAGTTCAACGCTGTCTGTGTCGCAAGCACGCTATTACAACCGTGTGCAATGTTAGCAAACGGTCCTCCATGAATTATTGCAGGTGTGTGTGCTAGTGTTTGTACTAAATTAGGTTTAACAGCATCTTTCAATAACATAGCCAATGCACCAGTCACATCCAATTGTCCAACTGTGACTGGCTTTTTTGTATATGTATAACCAATTACTATTTGACTTAATCTTTGTTTTAAATCAGCAATATCTTTAGCCAAACATAAAACAGCCATCATCTCGGATGCAACCGTAATATCAAATCCATCTTCACGTGGTATTCCTTGCGTTAATCCACCCAAGCCAATCACAACGTGACGCAATGCGCGGTCATTTATATCTAAAACTCGTTTCCAAATAACTCGTCGTGGATCAATATTTAAGGCGTTTCCTTGGTAAATATGATTATCTATTAAGGCTGCTAATGTATTATTTGCAGCAGTTAAAGCATGCATATCACCAGTAAAGTGAAGATTGATATCTTCCATTGGTACAACTTGTGAATATCCTCCACCAGTCGCACCACCTTTCATACCCATAACAGGCCCCAATGATGGTTCACGTAAAGCAATTATAACCTTTTTATCTAACTGCTGTAATGCATCGCCTAAGCCAACAGTAACTGTTGATTTCCCTTCTCCAGCAGGTGTTGGATTAATTGCAGTTACCAAAATTAATTTTCTTTTTGTATTATAAGTTTTCTTTAACGGTAACTTTATCTTAGCTTTATATGCACCATATTGCTCAATATCATCAGGTTCTAAACCCGCTTTCTTAGCCACATCAACTATTGGTGCCATTTCGCTTTGCTGTGCAATCTCTATATCTTTCACTGCAAAAACCTCCTTATCAGATAAAATAAGTATACCGTTAAAGTTTCTTTTTGTCAGTAATTAGGTTCTAAATAACCAAATTTTATTAATTCAGCTATTAAAAATCATCAAAAGACGAATATTATACAAAAGATTTCAAAATATTGTAAATATTATTTTGCGTTTTACTTCTTACTAAAAGTGTATACTTAATATATTTTGTTTCTAATAATATTCTTTGCTTTTTTTTCTTAACTGCAACCAATTCATTAAGATTAATTTCTTTGTTGTTAAGTGGTATTACTGCCTGTATTGTTATTTTATTTTCATTAATAATTAAACGGCGTCTAAGAATCTGAATTCCAGCTACTAATAAAAACAAAACAAATGCAATCACCGTCCAAACTTGAAAAACTGTAATTTCTAGCCATAATAATAAACTAGCTAAAAGAATCATTGCTGTATACGACCAGCAAGTAACGCTTGTCGCAATATCTGGTTGATAATAGAATTTTTTTTGCAAATAAAACACCTCATTTCTTTTTTAATTATACCAAATATAAGAACTAGACAGCTATTAAGATTTAGCAATATAATATAACAAAAGTAAAAGGAGTTATAAAAATTGATTAAACTTTATACAGATGCAGCTACTCGGAAAGATTTAAGTAGTGCCGGCATTTTAATTATCCATAAAAATATACAATTGCAACTTAAATATCCCTTAAAAGCAATGGACAATCACGAAGCTGAATTTTTAGCTGTAATTAAAGGTTTAACAGAAACGCTAGCCCAATTTAATTCAACAGAAGCCATTTTTTTATATTCTGATAGTAAGATAGTAATAGATAGCATCAATAAACAATATAGTAAACATTATTCAACACAATTACAACAGATTCTACTTTTACTTGAAAAGTTCTCTCTGGTAACATATCAATGGATTCCTGAAAAACAAAACCAAGGCGCTCACACTTTAGCACTGCAAGCTTTACACGCACAAAATTCTTAAAACTCTATACACCACAAAAAGACCCACAAAGTGAGTCTTTTTGTTTAACTTTATATTAATGATTAAAGTACGTTTGAAGCACCATGATATACAATACCACGACGAGAATCAACTGTGATAACTTCACCGTTAGCAACTAAATCTGTTGCATTAGTTGCGCCAACAATTACAGGAATTCCCATAGAAATACCTACAACAGCTGCATGTGATGTTAAACCACCATTTTCAACAACTAAAGCTGCTGATTTTTCAATTGCTGGTAAATAATCTTTATCAGTTGCTTTAACAACTAAGATTCCGCCTTCTTCAGCTTTTTCATTAGCTTCAGCTGCAGAATTAGCAACAACAGCTTTACCAATAACTGTTTCATCACCTACACCTTGACCATCAACTAACTTAGAACCAATTAATTGAATTTTCATTACATTAGTTGTACCCTTTTCACCAACTGGCACACCAGCAGTAATTAAGATTAAGTCGCCTTCTTTAGCAAAACCTGCTTTCTTAGCTTCTTCAGTAGCTAAAGCAAACATTTCATCAGTTGATGCTGGAGCTTCTGCCATAACAGGATATACACCCCAGTTAATAGCCAAACCGCGACGAGTACGATCATCAAATGTAACCGCCAAAATTTCAGCATCTGGACGATACTTAGAAATCATGCGTGCTGTATGACCAGATTTTGTAGCAGCAACAATAACCTTAATGTTCAAATTATTAGCAGCTTCAGCAACAGCGCGACCAATTGCTTCTGTAACATCTGTCTTATCAAAACGGTTTAATGAAAATTCACGATGTTCACGCAAAGCATTTTCTGCCTTAACGTCAATCCGTGCCATAGTTGCAACAGATTCAACTGGATAATCACCATTAGCTGATTCACCTGAAAGCATTGTAGCATCAGTACCATCAAACACAGCATTAGCAACATCAGATGCTTCAGCACGTGTAGGACGTGGATTTTCTTGCATAGAATCTAGCATTTGTGTTGCAGTAATTACGGGTTTACCCAAAGCATTACACTTCTTGATTAAATTCTTTTGTACCAAAGGTACATTTTCTGCAGGAATTTCTACACCCATATCGCCACGAGCAATCATCAAGCCATCAGATACTTTAATAATTTCATCAAAGTTATCGATACCTTCTTGAGATTCAATCTTAGGGAAGATTTGCACATGTTCCATGTGCTTTTCTTCTAATAATTCATGAATATCTAATACATCTTGTGGTTTACGAACAAATGAAGCAGCAATAAAGTTAATTTCATTGTCTAAACCAAAACGAATATCATCAGAATCTTTTTCAGTAATACCAGGTAAGTTGATTGAAACACCAGGTGCGTTAACGCCTTTACGTGAACCTAGCTTGCCTTCATTCAAAACTTTACATACTAATTCTTTATTAGCGTCATCTTTCTTTTCGATTTGCATGTCAATTAAACCGTCATCGAATAGTACATGACCGCCTTCATGAACATCATCGTATAATCCTGGATAAGTAACAGCAATTTTTTCCTTTGTTCCTTCAAGAGTGTCATCCATTGAAATGCGAACTTCATCGCCAATATCAAAATGTAGTTTGCCCTCTTTTTGAACTGTTGTCCGGATTTCTGCACCTTTTGTATCAAGCATCAATCCAACCATCTTACCCGTAATCTTTTCAGCTTCACGAACCAAATTCATACGGCCTAAATGTTCTTCGTGATCACCGTGTGAAAAGTTGAAACGGAAAACATTAGCACCTGCTTCAATTAATTTTACGATTGTGTCCAAATCTGAACTAGCTGGTCCAAGTGTACTTACAATCTTGGTTTTTTTCATGAGTAAAGTCTCTCCTTTAAGAGTATTGTAAAACTGACTTTTATGTCTGTTATTACTAACTTAATATAATTTATTTTCCAAAAGTAGCTTAAAAACGAATCCGATCGTTTAAATCTGCTAATGAAACATCTGTTTGATGCTTATGATTTTCTAAAGTATCGATGATATCTTTTGCAACAAGCTGATTATCGCGAATACCAATAGCCAAACCGCCTTTGCCTTCAAGTAATAAATGAATAGCATAATCACCAAAACGACTAGCTAATACCCGATCTTTAGGGGTTGGAATTCCTCCACGTTGGACGTGTGCAAGTGTCACAGCACGACTATCAAAGTCACCATGTTTATCTAATTCAACTTTAAAGTCTTGTGCTGACATTACGCCTTCAGCTATCACAATAATTCCATAATCTTTACCCTTTTTACGATTAGCGGTTAACTTATCAGCAATAGCCTTAACATCAAACTTGCGTTCAGGAATAACAATTGCATCCGCGCCAGATGATATACCAGACCACAATGCAATATCACCAGCACCACGTCCCATAACTTCAACAACAAATATACGTTGATGAGAACGTGCTGTATCAATTATGCGGTCTAGCGCATCTGTTGCAACACCAACAGCGGTATCAAATCCAATTGTAAAATCTGTTCCTGGAATATCATTGTCAATTGTTCCTGGAACTCCAATAGAATTGAAACCGTGTTTTGTTAGTTTCATTGCACCATGATAAGAGCCATCTCCACCGATTACAACTAAAGCATCAATTCCCAACTTTTTAAGTTGTTCAATTGCTTTTAATTGCGTTTCTTCTTCTGCAAATTCTGGAAAACGAGCAGAACGAAGAATAGTACCTCCACGGTTAATAATGCCATCTAAATCATTTAAAGAATCCATCTTAAAGACATTTCCTTCAACTAGGCCTTTATAACCAAATTTAACACCGTATGCTTCAAGGCCTGCGTTCATTGCAGAACGAGCGATTGCACGAACAGCTGCGTTCATACCTTGTGAATCGCCACCACTTGTTAAAATACCAATGCGTTTCATTTCTTCACCTCAAGTAAAAATTCTGTAGCACTACACTCTCCACATGTAATATTACCACTTTTAAAAGCTATTGTCTTGTAAAAAAAGAATTTTCTCAGATTATTTACAAAATGTTTTCATATGTTTTCATTCCTGTAAAACCACATTTTCTTTGCCTAATAATGCTATAAGCAGACTCTGAGTTTCAGAGTCATCTTTCAACCAATATTTTTCATGCATTACCACTTTGTTTTCTTTTTGCACATCATAAATAATTACTGGTGTTTCACCATGCTGTTTTTGCATTAATGCTAGTAATTCCCGTTTATTAACAGCTGTAGCTTCTTTCGTGAGTCGTAGATACCAACGTTTAGTAGTTATTGTATCAGCTAGTACCATTTTACTTACTATAAACGATAATCCATTATGTTCCCTTACTTGTCCACTAACAAGCCAACTCTGAGCTTCACGTATTCTTAAGCCATAACGTTGATATTCACTAGGAAAAAGGGTTATATCCAATTCGCCGGATTGATCACTTCCGGTTATAAATGCCATATCATCGCCTTTTTTAGTTGTAATAACCCGGATATTCTTTATATAAACTAATATATTTGTTTTCATACCCACTTCTAATTCTGAAATATATTTTGTCCGGTAGGTTTTAGCAATTGACGTATACTTCTCAATTGGATGTCCAGAAAGTGCCATGCCTAGATACTCTATTTCTTTTTCCAATCGTTCATTCAAACTTTGTTCTTTAACTTCTCGCTCTGCCGGTGTCATTAAAAGCTGACTTGATAAATCATCTGTAAGTTCAAGAGTCTTTAGCTCCGCATCTTTTAAACTAATCAGTCGATTACGATTTGTATCAAATCCATCTAAAGCTCCAGAATAAATCAAAGCGTCAATATATTCATCTTTTCTAAATTTAGGATCAATTCTTTTAAGAAAATCACTAAAATTTTTATACTTTCCATTTTGACGTCTTTCTTGAATTAGATTACTAATAAAATCACGTCGTAATTTTTTTATGCAGCTTAACCCAAAATAAATAGTCTTTTGTTTTAAGACATAACCCTGTTCACTTTGATTAATATCTGGTCCTTTAATATCGACATTATATTTTTTAGCTTCAAAAACATAGTCACGCGTTTTTTGACTACCAATAACTGTATTAAGTAATGCTGCATAAAATGCGGCTGGATAGTGTGCTTTGATAAAGGCCAATTGAAATGCAAGCTTTGAGTATGCAATTGCATGTGATCTATTAAATCCATAATCGGCAAATCTTTCAATATACGTATATACTTGATTAGCTATTTGCTGAGTAAATCCCTTTTTTTGAGCTCCTTGCAAAAATTTACTTTTCATTTCTTCAATAATAATTTGTTTTTTTCCACTCATAGCACGACGTAAAAGATCAGCCTCACCTAAACTAAAGCCTCCCATAATAGAAGCAACTTGCATGACTTGTTCTTGATAAACAATAATCCCATACGTTATTCGCAAAATTGGTTCTAGCGCTTTATCTGGATAAGTTATTTTATGTTGCTGCTGTTTTCTAGCAACAAATTCATCAATATTATCCATTGGTCCTGGTCTATATAAAGCATTAACTGCCACTACATCTTCAAAGGACGTTGGTTTAACTTTTCGTAGCACAGACCGAATCCCACCAGACTCAAATTGAAAAACACCAACTGTGTCGCCCTTTTGAAAAAGAGCTAAGGTACTTGCATCATTTAAATCAATCTTATGCACATCAAAATTTGTTATGCCATAACCTTTTTTCACTAAATATACTGCATTACTTAAAAGCGATAAATTTCGAAGACCTAACAAGTCGATTTTTAAAAGACCAACTTCCTCAACTTGCCCTTTAGCATATTGGGTTAACCAAATATTATCATTTCCCATACGAACAGGTACTGTTTCACGCAAATCATGATCACTTAATATTATTCCAGCAGCGTGCTTTGAATAATGTCGCGGTAAGCCTTCTAGCTGCAGTGCAGTTTCATATAGTAATTTATTTATATAATTGTCTGCCACTAAGTTGCGCAAAGCTTGTGATTTTTCATAAGCATTTTTCAAACCTATTTTCATAGTATTTGGAATTGCTTTACTCCATTCATCTAATTCATAAGTTTTAAAACCTAAAACGCGCCCAACATCTCTGATAGCTTGCTTTGCACCTAATGTATCAAACGTAATAATTTGCGCCATATGACTTTCACCATACATAGTATATATATGATGGATTACCTCATCTCGTTTATTATCAGGTAAATCAATATCAATATCTGGCATTTGCGCTCTTTTACTGTTTAAAAAACGCTCAAATAATAAATTATATTGTAGTGGATCAACATCTGTAATTTCTAATACATAAGCAACCAATGAACCAGCAGCTGAACCTCTACCCGGATCTAACATAATCTGTTGTTGTTGTGCAAATCGTGTGATATCAGCAACAATTAAAAAATAATCATTAAATCCCATATCTGAAATAACACTTAATTCATGTTCTAATCTTTGCTGGTATGGCTGTATATTTAAAATTTTTTCTTCATTAATTCTTTTAGTCAATCCTTTTAGACATAAATCACGCAAATATTGCTGTGAACTCATTTTCTTAGGTGTCTTATAATGAGGTAGCTTGGTTTTAGGAAAATCTAACTCTAGATTACTCTTAGCACAAACTTGTGAAACAGTGTCAAAGGCTCGCTCTAATCCACAATCCATGTATTCCTTTTTTATTTCAGAAATGCTTTTCAAATAGTTAGCTCCTAATATCTTAGGGTTAATCTCGCTTTTTTCTAAAATAGTATTATTTTTAATAGCTTGTAAAACCTGTTGTCCAAAATAATCTGTTTGATGTACATATTGAACAGGTTGAGCAGCCACAATAGAAATCCCTTGTTTATCAGCTAAAGTTACTAAACTACGCCGCGTAACTAAGTCCATTGTTGAACTTACACCCATATATAAGTCTTCAGATTTCACAATATTTTGCAATATTTCAAGTCTATTGACAATCATTTTTAAAGCATCGCTGTTCATCTCGCCATCAACAGCAGGAATAATTACGGTTAAGTCAAGAAAGTATTCAGAAATATCTTCTAAATTTAGCGCTACTCCTTCTGGTTTAGCCAGTTTAAGCGAACTAATTTTCATTAGATTGTGATAGCCTGTAAGACCTTGCGCAATTAAAATGAGTTCATTACCAATTACCCTAGTTTTCTCATTTTTAAGCTGTAACGTTAGACCGAGTAACGGTTTAATACCATTAGCCTTGCAAGCATGATAAAAAGTCAGCATACCGTACATTACATTGTAATCAGTTAGTGCTAATACTTTATAACCCATGTTTTTAGCCGTAGTTACATAATCATCTATTTTCAACGAGCTTTGCAGTAAACTATAAGAACTAATTACTTGTAAAGGACTAAACACGTAACTCACCTCATTTCAAAATATATTATTATCTTCATTATAACAAACGTTATAAAAACTTGCTCTCCAAAAAAACTATGCACTTTTAAGATAAATGTGATAAACTACTAGTAAATGTGAGGTGTTTAACATGGGAAAACAATTAACAATCCTTTTTTGGGGTTTTATCTATGGTGAAGTTTTTGGTTACATTGTATCCGCACTTACAGGTTCAACTTTTAACGCTAAATTAAGCGGTTTGATTCCTATGATAGCAGGTTTCATTATCATTAATTGTTTATCATACTTTGTCAAAGACACTGCAAGTACTAAAAAAATATAGTGTGCTAATTTATAAAAAAGAATTGGATGTCTATAATTTTAATAAGACATCCAATTCTTTTTGGTTTAATTGTTTATTTTAACTAACCATCAAGTTCTTTTGTTGTAAAAATTAAATTATCCTGCTGTCCAAGTGAAATAGTAACTTCGGAATGTGGCATTATTTTACCCGTTATTATTTCTTTTGCGAGCGGTGTTTCAACTTTATTTGTAATAAAACGTTGTAACGGTCTTGCCCCATAAGCTGGATTATATCCATTTTCGGCAATCCATTTACGTGCTTCTTGTGTAATCAGGAGTTTTATCTCCTGTTCTTCGAGCCGTTTAGAAAGCAAGTCGATAAACTTAACTACTATTTGTTCAATTGCTGCTAACGTTAGTGGTGTGAACATAATAATATCATCAATTCGATTCAAAAATTCAGGTTTAAAATGGTTTTTAGTTAAAGCCATAACTTCTTGACGTGTTTTTTGATCTATATTTCCATCTTGATTAACTTTATCCAATAAAATGTCTGAACCTAAATTTGAAGTCATAATTAAAATAGTATTTTTAAAATCAACTGTTCTTCCTTGTCCATCGGTTAAACGTCCATCATCTAAAACTTGCAATAAGATATTGAAAACATCCGGATGTGCTTTTTCAACCTCGTCTAACAAAATAATCGTGTATGGATTGCGCCGCACAGCTTCCGTAAGTTGACCACCTTCTTCATACCCTACATATCCTGGTGCAGCCCCAACAAGTCGTGAAACAGAGTACTTTTCCATATATTCACTCATATCAATCCGAACCATATGTTTTTCTGAGTCAAAAAGATTTTCAGCCAAAGCCTTTGCTAGTTCTGTTTTACCAACTCCTGTAGGCCCTAAAAACATAAATGAGCCTAAAGGTTTGCTTGGGTCTTGTAAACCTGCTCGAGCACGCAAAACTGCATCAGCAACTGCATTTACTGCTTCATCTTGACCAACAACACGATTGTGTAAACTTGCTGCTAAATGCATTAACTTCTCTCTTTCGCCTTCAATCAGTTTTGCAACAGGAATACCTGTAAGACGGCTAATTACAATTGCAATTTCATTTTCAGTAACAGATTCTTCAACTAACTTACTCTCAGAAGCTGTTTCTTTTTCCAATTCTTGTAATTCTTTATGCAATTGTGGTAGCTCTGCATTTTGCAATCGAGCAACTTTCTCATAGTCTGCATCATTTGTAGCTGCTTCTAACTCATGTTGGAGATGATCAATTTCTTCTTTTTTATCGCTAATCTTCTGGATATCATCTTTTTCTGTATCCCAGCGTAATTTCAGTTTTGCTACTTCTTCTTTTGTCTCTGCTAATTCACTTTGCATATCTGTTAACCGCTTTTTAGAAGCTGGATCAGTTTCTTTTTTCAATGCACTTTCTTCAACCTGCAAACGCAATAAATGTCTATTTGCTTGATCTAATTCAGTAGGTACCGAATTCATTTCTACTCTAATTTCTGCGCAGGCTTCATCAATCAAATCAATTGCCTTATCTGGCAAAAAGCGATCGGTTATATATCTATTTGACAGTGTCGCTGCCGCTACTAGAGCATTATCGTGAATTCGAACACCATGATGGATTTCATAACGTTCTTTTAAGCCTCTAAGAATTGAAATAGTATCTGTTACACTTGGCTCTTTTACCAACACCTTTTGAAAGCGTCGTTCAAGCGCCTTATCTTTTTCTACATACTCACGATACTCATCGAGCGTTGTTGCACCAATAAGATGAAGTTCGCCTCTTGCCAACATTGGTTTGAGCAAGTTTCCCGCATCCATACTCCCCTCAGTTTTACCTGCACCTACAATATTATGAATCTCATCAATAAACAGTAAAATTTTTCCTTCGCTTTTGCTTACTTCTTTTAAAACCGCTTTTAGACGTTCTTCAAACTCACCACGATATTTAGCACCGGCAATCAATGAACCCATATCCAGTGAAAAAATAGTTTTATCGCGCAAATTTTCAGGAACATCTTTGCGCACGATTCTTTGCGCTAAACCTTCCACGATTGCTGTTTTACCAACACCTGGTTCTCCTATTAAAACAGGGTTATTTTTCGTTTTACGCGATAAAATACGAATAACATCCCGAATTTCTTCATCTCGTCCAATAATTGGATCTTGCTTTCCACTTTGAACCTGTTTGACTAAATCAATACCATATTTTTCTAATACCTTATACTGAGATTCCTGATTTTTAGAAGTCACTTTTTCACCCCCGCGCAAATTTAAAACTAAAGCTGTCAATCCTTTTTCAGTAACCTGATGTTTCGCTAAATATTCAGTTAATGGATTGTATTTTAATTTCATCAATGCCAGTAAAATAGTATCAATTGCAATAAATTCATCACCTTGCTGTTGGCGTATTTTATCAGCTTCTTGCAAAAGATTAAATAAGTTTTGGCTTAAACTTTGACCATACTGAACAGTTCCCTCAACAACTGCTATTTTATCTAATTGACGATCAATTAAATCTTCAAATTCAGTTAAATTAACTTTGGCTTGCTTATAAATATCAGCAGCCATTTCACCTGGTTGTATCAAAAATTTAAATAGGTGATAAATTTCAATTTCTTGATGCCGCCTTGTTACTGCAATCTGTTGGGCTTGTGCAAGCGCATCTTGTACAGCTTGGGTTAACTTATCATTGTTCAATTTATGCCGCTCCCCTTCAATAAAAATCAACTGTCATAAAATATTTAAGTATCAAGTAAAATTATCTGTATTAGTCTTTTTGCACATTCTTAACTAATGCAATTATCTCTAAAATAACATCAACCGCTTGTTCCATGACTTGTTCTGAAACATATTCATACCGTCCATGCATATTTTCGCCACCCGCAAATAAATTAGGCGTTGGTAATCCCATAAAGGATATTTTAGAGCCATCAGTTCCCCCACGAACCGGATAAATTTCTGGTTTAATATCCAAATTTTCCATTGCCTTTTTAGCTATATTTACGACAGTCATATCTTTTTCAATAACTTCGCGCATGTTGTAATATTGATCATACATCTTTACTGTAACTCGTTTAGCAGTCGCAGCTTGATTCATCATATCAGCAATGTGCATAATTAAGGCTTTACGTTGCTCAAATTTTTCTTTATTATGATCACGAATAATATATGTCAAATGTGCTTCTTCAACATTGCCAGTTACTTCCACCACATGGAAAAAGCCTTGGCGTCCATCCGTTAACTCAGGGACTTCATTTTGAGGTAATTGCGCGTGAAAATCAGCAGCTAACTGAATTGCATTAACCATAATTCCCTTAGCCGTTGCTGGATGAACATTTTTCCCATGAAAAGTAATTTCAGCTTGTGCAGCATTAAAAGTTTCATATTCTAATTCACCTAAAGGCCCACCATCAACTGTGTATGCTATATCTGCTCCAAAATCGATTACATCAAACTTATCTGCACCGGTTCCAATTTCTTCATCTGGTCCTATCCCAATTTCAATTTCACCATGTTTTATCTCAGGATGATTCACTAAATACTCAACTGCAGTAATAATTTCGGCTACACCCGCTTTATCATCAGCTCCAAGTAATGTTTTTCCGTCAGTCGTAATAAGCGTTTGATTCCGATATTTTTTCAAATTAGGAAATTCCGTTGGATCAAGAACGTATTCACCTGTACTGTCTAGATTAATCACACTTTGACCATCATAGTCTACAACTATCTGTGGATTTACATTTTGCGCATTAAAATCAGCCGTATCCATATGAGCAATAAATCCTACTTTAGGAGCTTTTATATTTTTTTCTAAATTACTTGGTAGTGTCGCAAATACATAACCACTTTTAGCAGAAATGCGCACATTATTCATTCCGATTTTTTGTAATTCCTCTGCCAGCTTTTTAGCAAATTCAACTTGCGTTTGTGTGGATGGAATTGTGGTTGCTTGTGCATCTGAACGAGTTTCAGTTTTTACATATTTCAAAAAGCGCGGTACTAATTCTCCATATTTTTGCATAAAATTTCTCCTTATAAAAAAGTAAATGGGTCTGTATTTACTTTTGAGATATAAATTTCAAAATCCCAATTATTTTTAGTTTTATAATCTTTAAATAGCTGTGCTAAATGTGGTTTACAAATTGACTCAACATAATGACCTACATCAAAAACATTTAGATTAGCAGCAAGCATATCATGCGCAGTATGATAGCTAATATCGCCTGTTACATAAGCATCCGCTTTACTATTTAATGCGGCAGGATAAAATTTACCCCCACTACCGCCTAAAATAGCTACCCGTTTAATTTTTTTGCCTAAGTCATTAGCAATTACCCGAAGTCCTTGTAAATTAAAAACCTGTTTACATTTATCGGCAAACTGTTGCACTGTCATGACATGATTTAGATTTCCTATCCTACCTAAGCCATAAACTAAATTACCAATTTGCTGATTTGGTTCAAGAACTTCTACTTGCTGTAGTCCTAATGCCGTAGCTAGCCAATCATTCATACCATTTTGCGCACTATCAAGATTAGTATGTGCACCATATACCGTTATCCCATTTTGAATAATTTGTGCATACATTTTATTTTGTGGAACTGCTAAATCAAAATGCTTAATAGGTCTAAACAAGACTGGATGATGTGCAAAAATAAAATCAACGTCCTTGGCTATTGCTTCTGCCACAACCTCTGGTCTAACATCTAACGTCACCATCATTTTATGAACCTCTTGATCTAAATTACCTATTTGTAATCCAATCGGGTCACCAGGTTCTGCTAATTGGCTAGGTGCAAATTCTTCAAAACATGTAACAATATCTCTAACTTTCACCATGTAAAACACCCTCAATTCTAGCTACATTATCTTCCATTAGCTGCTTTTTTTCCAATGGAACAACTTTGGCCTTGTCCATTTGCTGAATGACACGCTTCATTTTATGAACTTCTTCACTCCACTTGGCGATAAAAGCTGCATTTTTTTCTTTTCTAAGATATACGCCAAATTCTAAATCTAAATCCGTCATATGTGCTTGGTTTGGAATATAGTCAGCAACTATTATCTCATAAATATGACCGTCTTCACTTAAAATTTCTTCGGCTACTACTGTATATTCTTCTTGCATCAGCCAACGCCTAACATCAGCAGCCCCTACATTAGGTTGTAAAATCAGGCGTGGATGATTAACTAACTTTGCTCTTCCATCCTCTAAAATATTGCAAATTAACGGACCACCCATACCACAAATCGTAATTGTATCAATTTTATCCGTTACTTTGATTGCTTCTAAACCATTAGCTAATCTAGCCTTAATAATGTCTGTTAAGCCTTCTTTGCGTAATTCATGACATGCATTTTCATATGGGCCTCTAACCACTTCACCAGCAACAGCAAATCTAATTTGCTCTTTTAAAGCTAAATAAGCTGGTAAGTATGCGTGATCTGAACCAATATCTGCTAAACTTGCATCTTGTGGGACATAGTTTGCTACAGTTAATAAACGTTTTGATAAGTTCCTTGCATCCATGTATTTATAACCAAACTAATTGTGTGTACAGTTAGTTGGTATTCCTTTCTTATTACTTATAACTATTTTCTATTGTACCGAATTTTGATAATAGTGACAATATCTTCAATCTTTACGGGTTATTAAATTAGTATTATCAATTTAATCCAGAACAAAAAAGCTAGATTCTTTTTATCTCCAAATATTAGGTACAAAATGTGCAACAATAAAAAAGAAGCGGATTTCTCCGCTCCATAAAACTAACTTCTGGGAGTTACTATCTTAATCTACCCATCTTCATCTATTTTTTATTTAAACCTACTATGCTTTTAGCCAATATTACATAAAAAGTAATCTTAAACTAAAAGAATTCATCTATTCCAAAAAATCCCTTAATTGTTTCGAACGGGAAGGATGACGTAATTTGCGCAATGCCTTAGCTTCAATTTGACGAATACGTTCACGTGTAACCCCAAAAACCTTACCAACTTCTTCAAGCGTGCGCGTCCGTCCGCCGTCATCTAAACCAAAACGCAAACGCAATACATTTTCTTCACGATCAGTTAATGTATCAAGTACACTTTCTAATTGTTCCTTCAATAATTCATAAGCAGCATGATCAGCTGGACTAGTTGCATCTTGATCTTCAATAAAATCACCTAAATGCGAATCATCTTCTTCACCAATTGGTGTTTCCAAAGATACCGGTTCTTGTGCAATCTTTAGAATCTCACGGACTTTTTCTGTAGGCATGTCCATTTCAGCCCCAATTTCTTCGGGTGTAGGTTCACGCCCTAAATCCTGCAACATTTGACGTTGAATTCTAATTAATTTGTTAATCGTTTCAACCATGTGCACTGGGATTCTTATCGTTCTTGCTTGATCAGCAATTGCACGTGTTATCGCCTGTCTAATCCACCATGTTGCATAGGTTGAAAATTTAAACCCTTTGCGATAATCAAATTTTTCAACGGCCTTCATCAAACCCATATTACCCTCTTGGATAAGATCAAGAAAAGACATTCCCCGACCAACATAACGTTTGGCAATCGAAACGACTAACCTCAAATTTGCTTCTGCTAAGCGTTGTTTAGCCTCTTCATCACCGTTTTCAATTCGTAATGCAAGTGCAACTTCTTGATCTGCAGTTAACAAGTTAACACGACCAATTTCTTTTAAATACATCCGAACTGGATCATTTATTTTCACACCAGAAGAAGGTTGTTCTTCCTTTTCTGCATCCTTTTTAACTTCTTTAACTTCTTCATCAGCTACTTTTAAACTAGCTTCACTAGGATTACCATCCTCATCAACAACAGAAATGCCTGCATCTTCAATTCGACCGATTAACGTATTTATCTGCTCTGCATCTAACTGATATGGCTTAACTAACGAATCAGCCAACTTAGTATACGTTACTTCTTTTTTCGGCTTAAATGTACGAATAAGTTCACGTAATGTTTTATTATAAGCAACTCCATCTACTTTGTTGTTTGTCTTCTTCTCTTCTGCCAAAATGAAGGCCTCCTTATTTTATGGCTTGTTCGCCAAACTGCTGTTGTTGTAATAAATTAATCAAGTTAACTGCTAAACTTGACGCTAATTCTTGATTACCAATGCTTGTTGCTTGATTAAATTGCTCTTTGATATCTTTTATTTGTTGTTCAAGTGGTGCTTCTTGCATAACTACACCTAAACAATCATTAACTTCCTGCTCAGTTGAATCGGCTACAAATTCGCTCATTTCAAGCGAAACAACCACACTACGCAACTCATCATCTGGAAGAAAATCAAGAAAACTTGCACTCTCAAAATCAGTATGTTGCTCAAAATATCCCTGTGCTAACAAATAAATTGCCTGGTATTTTTCATGAATAAAAGTAAAATGTAAATGATTTTTAATTTTTAATCTAGCTGCTTGGTCGTGTAAGAATCGATACAGCAATAGACGCTCTGCCCACTCTATTTTATCATACTTAGTTGTTCTCGTTGTTATTTGTTGCACGACTTGATGTGCTTGACTTGTTTGTTTTACAAGGGGGGCTTGTTTGTGTTGCTCTGTTTTAAGTTGTGCTTCAAGATTTAATTTATCTATTCCAAAACGTTGACTAAGCCTATTAAGATAGATATCGCGTTCAATTGGATCGGACACACTGACTAATTCATTTAATATTTCACTAACGTATGTTAACTGTGCATTTTCATTAGTAAGGTTTTTCCCCTGTTCATAAAAACGCATATAAAAGTCTAATGGTGATTCCCGTTGCTTTTGAAGAACTTGCACAAGTTCTTGAGCCCCATACTTACCAATAAATTCATCGGGATCAAGCTTATCTGGTAGCGTAATTACACCCATCGTAAACTTTCCTAATGATTCAAATAATTCTAATGCCCTTTTAGTTGCATGTTGTCCTGGCTCATCACCATCATAACAGATATATATTTCTGAAGTAATTCGTTGTAACTGATAAATTTGTTCATTAGTTAAACTTGTTCCCATTGAAGCTACACCGTTTTTTATTCCAGCTCGATAGGCCGCTAAAACATCCATAAAACCTTCAAATAAAATTACATGCTTTTTTAGTCGTATTTCTGCTTTGGCTTTATCAAAATTAAACAATATAGTTCGTTTATTAAAGATTTCTGTTTCAGGTGAATTAAGATATTTAGGCACATCTGGCTTAACCGATAAAACTCGACCTGAAAAAGCAACAATTTGTCCATTGGCATCACGAATTGGGAAAACAATTCTATCACTAAATCGTTCGTGTAAACTACCATCTTGCCATTCTACAAACAAACCTGATTTTCGTAATAATTGATAGTTATTTTCATCAGTATCATTACCTTTTAAAACCGCTTCTAATAATGACTTTTCAGGCGCAAAACCTATTTCAAACTCATTTATTAAATCAAGTGTCAATCCTCTTTTTTGTAGATAATCAAATGCCTGCTCACCTAATTTGGTATTGATTAAGATATGATGATATAACTCAGCTGCTTTACTATACAAATCTCGCAGTTTTCCTACCTTAGATTGGTTCTTAGGAACCTGCGTTGCACTTTCAATTTCTGTTGGCAATGTAATTCCGGCAATCTCAGCCGTTTTAATAACTGCTTCTGGAAACGTTAACCCTTCTAAATCCATCAAGAATTTAAAGACATTTCCACCGCGATGACAGGAAAAACAGTTAAAAATCTGTTTTTCTTCATTAACTGAAAATGAAGGTGTTTTTTCCGCATGAAATGGGCATAAACCAAACCAGTTTTTGCCTGACTTATGCAATTGAACCGATTGACTAACAACATCCAAAATATTAACACTACTACGAACTCTATCAATCACTTCTTCTGGAATTAAGTTCAATTGACTACCCCTTTCAATTCTAAAAATAAGGTCTAAATAAAAGGCATCACCAAAGTTGTGCCTTCTACACCCATTTTGTATAATCATTATCTATTTTATCTCAATCATATAATCTTGGCAAGCAAAATACACTCAAATATAAAAACTCCTTAAACACAGATAGTACGTTTTATTACCTTATGTTTAAGGAGCTTTATTTAGTTTAATATCGTTTAAATTCTATCTAATGCTTGTGCTAAATCATTTATCAAATCATCTGCATTTTCGATTCCGACTGAAATCCGAATTAAATCTGGTGTTATGCCTGATTCCAGTAACTCTTCTTCACTTAATTGCGCATGTGTTGTAGAAGAAGGTTGAATAATTAAGGACTTGGCATCTGCTACATTTGCAAGTAGCGAAAACAACTTAAGATTGGCAATTAATTCTTTTCCTGCCTGTGCACCGCCTTTTAATCCTACTGTAAAGATTGAACCTACACCCTTTGGAAAATATTTCTCTGCTAAAGATTGATAAGGACTATCGGCTAATTTAGGATAGTGTACCCAAGATACTTTAGGATGGTTAGCTAAAAATGCAACTATTTTTTCTGTATTTTGAACATGTCGTTCAACGCGTAAAGATAATGTTTCTAGACCTTGCAATAATAAAAATGAATTGAAAGGACTGATTGTAGCTCCAGTATCGCGCAAGACTTGTGCTCTAATCTTAGTTGTAAATGCACCACCACCTAAACTGCTCCATACCAGCCCGCTATAATGTTTGTCAGGTTCTACAAAACCTGGATATCTTCCGGATTTTTCATAATCAAATTTTCCGTTTTCAACTACAATACCACCCATTGTAGTCCCATGGCCTCCAATAAACTTTGTAGCTGAATGGATTACTACATCAGCTCCTAAATCTAATGGGCGAATCAAATATGGCGTTCCAAAAGTATTATCTACGAGCAATAAAATACCATGTTCGTGTGCAATTTTTGCAATTGCTGGAATATCTACTAGATTAGCATTAGGATTGCCTATTGTTTCAACGTATAAAGCTTTGGTGTGTTCATTAATTTGGGCTTCAAAATTTGCTGGATCATCTGAATCAACGAAATGCGTCGTTATTCCTAAAGGAGGCAAAGTAGAAGCAAACAAATTGTATGTCCCGCCATAAATAGTAGTTGCGGAAATAATTTCATCCCCTGCACTAGCAATATTTAAAATTGCAGCAGTAATTGCAGCTGCTCCTGTAGCTAATGTCACTCCGCTTGTACCATTTTCAAGTGCTGCTACCCTAGCATCTAGCACTGCTGTTGTTGGATTGGTTAGACGAGTATAAATATTACCCGGATCTGTTAACCCAAACCGTCCTGCAGCTTGATCAGCATCTTCAAAAACATAAGATGTTGTTTGATAAATAGGCACGGCGCGTGCTCCTGTTTCATCTATGGGTTGGCCAGCATGAACTTGTAAAGTTTCAAATGATAGTCCATCTAAATCAATTGGTTGCTTTGTCATATTAATGATCTCACCTTTCTAGTCTATAATTTTTAAAGTTTAACAGATATAGGAACACTCTGGAGCCAATTTGCAAAAAGTCTTTGACTGTAATAGCTCCAAGTATTTACAATATTTGCAACGTTAGTGCCATTCCCTCGTACAAAATAGTCGTGGGGTGCAGCAATCTTAAGGTCTTTATTTAAATCACGTTGATATTCATCAAATAGTGTTTCTTTACCATATTCAGGATGTCCCGTAATAAAGGTATATCGTCCATCTTTAGTGGCTGCAACCATTGGTCCTGTTTTGGTATTAGTAGCCAGAATATCAAAACCAGCCTCAATAACATCTTGTTCATTATTAGTTGTATACCTTGAAAATGGTACTTTGATAGGGATTTTAATATCTGTAAATAAATTATTCTTTTTAACTGTTATTTCAGAAGTATATATTCCAAATAACTTATCTGGTAATGTTTTTTTAGGAACTGCGGCTAATTGATACATTGCCGCTTGCGCTGCCCAACAAATACATAGAACTTTGTCACATTTTTTTTGTGCCCACGCGATAATATCACAAAATTCACCCCAGTAATCTACATCTTCAAATTCCAATTGTTCTACAGGCGCACCCGTAACAATTAAGCCATCAAAGTGCTTATTTTCGATATCTGATAGTATGGCATACTTCTCACTAATAATATTAGAAGAAATAGACTTAAATTGATGCGTCAGTGGGTACATAAAAGTTAAATTAATATTGCCCTCTACTGCTTGCAAAACATTTCTAATCTGAAGTTCTGTCTGTTTTTTATTCGGCATTAAATTCAATACCAATAGCTCATATGTCGCAGTCGAAATATTTTCTTGTGCAGTAAAACCATTTTTGCTATAAACAGTCATCTGTCTCACCTCTCTAAAAATAAAAAAGCTTTCATCTCGTAATATAACTTCTTAGTTATATTACGGGACGAAAGCTTTCGCGGTACCACCCTTATTCGTTTGCTTCTTACGTTACAAACCTTTGCAAGTACGGCACTATTAAAAATAATAGTGATTATACTTCGCAAAATATCGCTTGCCAACGGAAAACGTAGCTATCAACAATAACCACATCATCTAGCTCAGAGCTCATCTTCAGCTTATCTCAAACACTTCTTTCACCTAAATCGAAGCTCTCTGTAGTTTGAGAACGTACTTACTCTTCTCTTCAATGCCATTCAATATTAATTCGTTGATAATAATATACCGCCACTTATCATTAATGTCAAATGTTTTTTTAATATAAATAGCATAAAGATTATTCCTCTAATTTAGAATATAAGACTACTACTTAACATTCAAATTACGCAAATCACCAAAATCATTTGTTAAATCAGCAACTTCTAATAATTGGGATAATCTGTTATTTTTAACACGTTCATCATCTACCATAATCATCGTCTCATCAAAATAGGCATTAATAGGCGCTTTTAGCTTACGTAATTCTTGATATTGCTCTTCTAAACAAGTTTGTTTCTTGTCTTTTAAAGTTTGAACCGCTAGATATAGTTTCTTTTCACATTCATTTTCAAACAAATCTTGTTTGATTTCACTATTTCTTATACTTTCTGGTGCTTTTTTTGCTAATCGGATAACACGAGTTAAAGCTTCAATGCTTTCCTTAAAATCAGCATCTGTATGGTGCTTACTTAAAACTTGTGCAGCTTTTTTTATAGTAACAAAAGCATTTGTCTTTTCTGATACTACAGTTTCCAAAATATCATGGCGGAATTTTTCTCCACTCAATACTTGTTGCAATCGATCAATGATGAATGTCTGTATTTCACTTTCATTTATCTTAGGGTCAATATTACTGTATAATTCAGGGCTTTTTTCGTATGCTGCAGCTACTGCTTGCTTTAAAACAACTGTTGATAATGGCCATTCTTTTGCTAATGCAATTCGCACAATTCCAAGCGCTTGTCTTCTCAATGCATATGGATCATTTGATCCAGATGGTACCATTCCTGCACTAAAAAATGCCTGAATGCTATCTAATTTATCTGCAATTGATAAAACTGAACCTACCGTTGTAGTGGGCAACTCACCTTCTGCACTTGTTGGCATATATTCTTCACGAATTGCAACTGCTACGTTTTCTTTTTCACCCATTATCCGTGCATAAATTTCACCCATTATCCCTTGCAACTCTGAGAATTCTCCTACCATACCAGTTACTAAATCAAACTTATAAATCATTGCTGCTCGGTTTAAATCAGCTAATTGTTCTGTACTCAAACCAAGCTTTTGCCCTAAATAATTGGCTAACAATGTAACTCTTTGCATTTTTTGATAGACTGTTCCAATCTTATCGTGGAACATTACCGTTTTAAGTCGCTTTACATAATCAGCAATTGATTGTTTTTTATCTTCATTAAAAAAGAATTTAGCATCCTCTAGTCGAGCTGTTAAAACTTTTTCATTTCCAGAAATAACATTTTCCAAATATTGCTTATTACCATTTCTAACCGTAATAAAATATGGCAACAATTCATTTTGTTGATTTCTTACATAAAAATAGCGCTGATTATCCTTCATTGAAGTTATCAAAACAACTTCAGGTACCTCTAAATATTTTTGATCAAATTTTCCTGCTAAAACAGTTGGATATTCAACTAGATTGTTAACTTCTTCTAATAAATCGGCATCAATATCTACAACCCAATCATTTTGGTTTGCTAAAGCGATAATTTGCTCTTTAATCATTGCCTTGCGTTTATCAGCATCAGCAATTACGCTTTGCACTTCTAACTGACTTGGATAGTCAGCAGCGTCACCTAATGCCACTTCTTTCCCTAAGAAACGATGTCCTTTTGTTATTCGATCAGTTGTAATGTTTAAAATAGAAAATGGAATAACGTCAGTATCTAATAAAGCAACTAACCACCTAATCGGTCGAACATATTCAAAGCTATTACTTGCCCACCGCATCATTGTTGGAAACTTCAAGTCCATAGCTACATCTTTCATACCAGTTAAAACATCTTTTGCTTCTTTACCCGGTATAAAACGTTCAATATACACATATTCAACACCTTTTAATTCTTTAAAAAAGATATCATCAGTAGATGCCTTTTGACCACGCGCAAAACCTTGGGCAGCCTTAGTCCAATTGCCATCTGCATCTTGCGCAATTTTTTTAGCTGGGCCTTTTGCTTCTTCTTTAATATCTGCTTGTTTATCTGCCAAGCCAAAAACTTTTACAGCTAAACGCCGGGGTGTAGAATACGATTTGATTTCTGTATATTCAAGGCGTTGCTCCTTTAAAAAAGTTGCCGTTTTTTTAACTAACTGTTCCACACTTGGAGTCACAACATGTGCTGGAATTTCTTCCAACCCTATTTCTAATAAGAAAGTATGTGCCATCTACTTGTCCTCCTCTAGTAACTTCTGACGTAGTTTTTCATCCTTAATTAAAGGAAAACCTAATTTCTTACGTTCAGTTACAAAAACCTTTGCAACTGCTTTTGCCATATTTCTGATGCGAGAAAGATAGCCTGCTCGTTCAGTTACCGAAACTGCACCACGTGCATCTAATAAGTTAAACGTATGGCTACATTTTAAAATATAATCATAAGCTGGATGAACTAATCCATTAGCAATTTGTTTTTTTGCTTCTTGTTCATACACATCAAATGCTTTAAACAACATCTCTTGATTACTTTCTTCAAAAGCATATTTTGAATTTTCATATTCTGGTTCCTTGAAGATGTCGCCATATTTAACCCCATCAGCCCATTCTAAATCAAATACAGAATTAACATCCTGTATATATGATGATAAACGTTCTAAACCATATGTTACTTCTGCTGCTACCGGTTTTACTTCTAGCCCACCAACTTGTTGAAAATAAGTGAATTGAGTAATCTCCATACCATCTAACCAAATTTCCCAACCAACACCGGCACAACCCATAGATGGGTTTTCCCAGTTATCTTCTACAAACCGAATATCGTGTTCTTCTGGAACAATACCTAATGAACGCAAGCTGTCTAAATACAAATCTTGAATATTACTTGGTGATGGTTTCATAATTACTTGAAATTGGTGATGTTGGAATAATCGATTAGGGTTATCTCCATAACGTCCATCTGCAGGACGTCTCGAAGGTTCTACGTACGCCACATTCCAGGGCTCTGGTCCGATTGCGCGTAAAAATGTATAAGGACTCATTGTTCCTGCACCTTTTTCTGTATCATATGCTTGCATTAACATACAACCTTGTTTTGCCCAAAACTGCTGCAAGGTTAAAATAATATCTTGCATTGCTAATTTTTTTGTCATATTAAAAGCTCCTTGGTTTGATTTTTCGAAAATCATTTATAAACATCACACAAAATTTGTACAAAAAAAGTCCCTATGCGACGCCATAAATGGTCACATAGGGACGATCTTCGAGAATCGCGGTTCCACCCTATTTCTAGTTTTGCCTAGCAACTTAATTACGTTAAGACTCCAAAAGTGCCTCTTGTACTTTCGTAACACCTGCTCTCACTAACCAGGCTCGCTTTGCTACTCTATATACAATATTCTTTTATCAACATCTCTTCTTATTAAACAATACTAGAATAAGCGTTTTTTAAGTAACTGTCAATACTTTATTAAAGTATTCTAGTTATATTTCCCAATATTGCATCTGATCCAAAAAATGCTTTGCTTTAACGTAAACACCTACCTGTTGCCGATAAATTTCGTCTAAAGTTCGGCGTAAACGTAATTTTGTTTCTTTTTCTAAAGTTATCCCATTTATTTTGTCTAATTTAACTGCTGAAAACAAACGTAAAAAGTAAATAGTACGTTGATCTAAGTGTAAACGATTTGGATCCAAATGCCAATGCCGTTGGCATAACAAACCACCATAGCTTTCAGAATAATCAAATTCTAGTTCAGTTCGATGACATATTGTACAGCTTTCAAAAAATGGTTTAACCCCAAAAAATTCTAACAACTGGACTTCAATAATATTAGTGATAACGGCTGCATCGACATTTTCATCGATTAAGATAAGCGCTTGTTCAAGTTTAGCATACCAATAAGGAACCCAATCTTCTTTAAAAGCTTGTTCGCTTAAACTGAGAATATAGGCACTGTATGCATTTAATTCAATATCTTGACTGATGTTTTGAAATTGTTCAATTTCACGTGGTGTGGTTATAAAGGATAAACCTTGATCATTTATACTACCCAAGTATGTACCATGTGTATATGTCAAGATTGCCGCACCCAGCTTAAAGCCACGCTTGCGAACGCCTCGAACAAAGAAGGTCTTAAATCCAAACCGATCTGTTAGTATTTTTACTAACATATCACGTTCACGATAATTCTTTCGCGAAACAACAATTCCTCTAAATTCTTCGCCTTGATGCAGCGTCATATTATAATTTCACCACCCATATCTCGAGTCAAAAATTAATAATCGTCTTGCTTATAACCTAGTGCTCTTAGATCTATTTGGCGATCCTTCCAGTTAGGTTGAACTTTAACCCAAAGTTCCAAGTAGACTTTGTCGCCTAACATTAACTCAATATCTTTACGTGCTTTAATGCCAATATTTTTAAGCATTTGCCCGCCTTTTCCAATTAGTATGCCCTTTTGGGTTTTACGCTCTACAATAATAGAGGCCTGGACGTGAACTTTTTCTTCATCAGAGCGTGTAATACTTTCAACAATTACTGCCACTGAATGTGGTACTTCTTCACGTGTTAGTTCAAGAACCTTTTCTCTAATCAATTCCCCAGCAATAAAACGTTCTGGGTGATCAGTTACCATATCACTTGGATAAAATTGGGGACCTTTTGGAAGATTTTGAACTAATGAAGCAACTAACTCTGGACAATTATTTCCTTCTAATGCTGAAATTGGAAATACTTCTGTATAATTAAGCGTTTTACGATAATCATCCATTATTTCCAATAATTTATCCGGATGAATTTTATCTATTTTATTAATCACTAAATAAATAGGCTTATTAACATTCTTAAGGCGTTCGATAATAAAATCATCACCTCGCCCCCGCTTTTGTGTTGCATTAACCATAAATAAAATAGCATCTACTTCATTTAGTGTTGAAAGTGCTGATTCCACCATGAAGTCACCTAGCCGACTATGTGGCTTATGAATTCCTGGTGTATCAATAAAAACAATCTGCGCCTCATCTGTTGTATATATTCCTTGAATCTTATTCCGCGTTGTTTGTGCTTTATCACTCATAATCGCAATTTTTTGACCAATAACACGATTTAAAAAAGTTGATTTACCAACATTAGGACGTCCTAAAATGGCAACAAAACCTGAATGAAATGAATTATTCACTAGCTAAATTCCTTCCTTTTTTTAATTAAAAAACAATACCCATATCTTAGGTAAAAAGATTACTGTCCCAATAAGTAGTGCAAATATCGCCGCCAATAAAACCGCTCCAGCCGCCATATCTTTAGCTTTTTTAGCAAGCGGATTACGTTCATAATTAGTAGCTAAATCAACAACATTTTCAATTGCTGAATTCCAAATTTCACTGGAAAGAACTGCAAAAATAGCTAAAATTAGCCATAACCATTCACTTACGCTAACATGTAGGAAAGCACCTAACATTACGACCAAAATGATAGATGCAACATGAAATCGTACATTTCGTTCTTCTTTATATGCTGTTAGTAATCCGATAACTGCAAATTTAAACGACTGTACAAAATGCCGATTCTTCCAGTTATGTTTAGGCTTATCTTTTAAGACCATATGCATCCAGAATTTCACGTTGAAGCCCAAACATTTCTTTTTCATCTTCAGCGCGCATATGGTCGTAGCCGTTTAAATGTAAAAAACCGTGTAAAACTAAAAAACCTAATTCACGATTTTCTGAATGACCAAGATACTCTGCTTGTTCTTTTACCTTTTGCATTGATACCATAATATCACCAATATTCTTAGGTATCGCAAAATCTACATCCTCAGGTAAAATAATCGGCATTTCATCTGACTCTTCTTCGATAGCAAAACTAATTACATCAGTTGCTTTATCAACACCACGATACTTTTTGTTAATCGCATGAATATGCTCGTTATCCATTAGTGTTACAGACATTTCTGTATTATCTGGAAGTTTTATATACTTTCCAGCAAAATTTAATACATCTTTGATTAACTCAATTTGCTGTTGAGATACAGCATTGGTATCATCGTAAACCTCTAAATCCATTATTTTTCCTCTTCTTCTTTAACTTTGACTCTCACTTTCGTAAGCCTTAATAATTGAAGATACCACTGGATGACGCACAACATCACCTGCATCAAAATGTACAAACCCAATATGTGCAATGTTTTGTAATATACGTTCGGCATCAACTAAACCAGATTGGCTATGTCCCTTTGGTAAATCAATTTGTGTTTTATCACCATTAACCACCATCTTCGAGCCAAAACCTAAACGAGTCAAAAACATTTTCATTTGTGAGCGTGTCGTATTCTGTGCTTCATCTAAAATAACAAATGCTTTATCCAAAGTTCTGCCCCGCATATAGGCTAATGGTGCAATTTCAATTACTCTACGTTCAATTAAACGCTCGGTATGTTCAGCACCCAAAATTGAGTTTAATGCATCATAAATCGGGCGTAAATACGGATCTACTTTTTCCTTTAAATCGCCTGGTAAAAAACCTAACGACTCACCAGCTTCAACCGCTGGTCGAGTTAAAATCAAGCGTTCAACTTCATGTCGTTTTAAAGCAGCCACAGCCATTACCACAGCTAAGTATGTTTTTCCCGTACCCGCTGGACCAATACCGAATGTCAAATCGTTATTTTTGATTAATTGAACATACTGCCGCTGTCCATAATTTTTCACACTAATCGCGTGCCCATGATTATCTTTCAATAAGACATCTGTATATAAATCTTGAAAATACTCCAATGTACCGCGTTCGGCCATTTTCATTGCTGATACAATATCGGCAGCATTTAGATGCACACCATTTTTCAATAGCTTAATTAATTCTTGCATTATTGCTATCGTATCAGTAACATCTGTTGTATTTCCTTCTATTTTTATAATATCACCAAAAGGTTTGATACTAACATTTTTGCCTTCTTCAAGCAACTTTAAATTACTATCATTAATGCCAAATAATGCAACTTGCAGATTAGGATTAGCAAGCTGAAAGTTTTTCTCAATTAACTTTTCTTCTGACAAACATATTCTCCTCTTCATAATGACATAGTTTCACGCTAATTTTAACACAATCCAACTCACTTGAAAACTTAGAGATAATATCTGCTAATAAAAAACCATACCTATAATATAAAAAAAGTCGAGAAAATTCTTACATTTCCCGACTTTTTTAGCCACAGATTAATTCAATAATTCCTTAACAGTGGTATTAACTATTTTCCCGTCAGCTTTACCTTTAAGTTTAGGCATAACCGCACCCATTACTTTACCAAAGTCAGCTTTAGATGTCGCTCCAACCGCCTTTATCGTTTCTTGAACCACGGCCTTCACTTCATCAACGCTTAACTGCTCTGGCATATAGCTTTCTACGACACTAATCTCTTTTTCAAGGTCAGCAACCGTTTCAGCACGTCCAGCAGCTTTGAATTCTTCTAAGGAATCCTTGCGTTGCTTCAACTCACGAGACAACACGCTAACTTCCTCATCAGAAGTTAAATCGTGTCCAACGTTTATTTGTTCATTAGTTATAGCAGCTTTAAGCATCCGGACAGTACTTAATTTAGCCTTATCCTTAGCTTTCATTGCAGCCACCATATCTTTTTGTAATGACTCTAACAGACTCATCACTTCATGCCTCCTCTAGAAACTAGAAACGCTTTTTATTTTTGCGTTTCCGAGCTGCTTCGGACTTTTTCTTGCGTTTTACACTTGGCTTCTCGTAGAATTCACGTTTCCGATATTCTTGCAAAGTACCTGTTTTTGAAACGGAACGTTTGAAGCGACGAAGAGCGTCATCAAGAGATTCGTTTTTACGAACGACTGTTTTTGACATGGTTGTTTCCCTCCCTCCGAGCTTAAAATGTAACCGTCTTAAATTGCATAAGTACACAAACTTCAACAGTTCTTTTCCATTATATCCAAACATGAATGTATCGTCAACAAAAGATTACAAAAGTTTCAATTTTTTCTTAATATTTAGCCTTAATATATTCATCGAAAAACCTTTTTTTCTATATTTCTATGCTTAAATATAGTATACTTTATATATAAAAGCGTTTTATTTATAGGAAAGTGAGCATTCTAACATGACTAAACCTCAAATTAATATTTTTATTATTTCAGATTCATTAGGCGAAACTGCTTTTAACCTTGCTCAAGCAGCAAGCGTTCAATTTCCAAATACTGACTTTAATTTTTCAAAATTCCCCTTAATTAGAACTCAATCAATTTTACAAGGAATTTTAAATAAGGCTCAACGCGAACATGCCTTTGTAGTTCATACTTTTGTCGAAAGCGGATTATCAGACTTTGCAAACTCTTTTTGTGCTAAAAATAATCTAAACTGTATTGATGCTATTTCAGATGTTATCCAGCAAATTAGCAAGCTAACAAACTCCGAACCCCTGCATAAAGCAGGTATTAATCACAATACTGACACTGAGTATTTTAATCGAATTGAAGCAATTGAATTTGCGGTTAACTTTGATGATGGTAAAGATCCTAGCGGCTTTTTAAAAGCTGATATTGTTTTATTAGGAATTTCGCGAACTTCAAAAACACCACTTTCGTTATATCTAGCAAATCGAGGTTACAAGGTTGCTAACCTGCCTTTGGTTCCCAAAACAAAAATTCCAGATGAAATTTATCAAGTTACTCCAAGCAGAGTATTTGGTTTAACTAATAATGTTTCAATTTTGAATGATATTCGGAAAGCTCGTATGATTTCATATGGACTAAATCCAGATACTGCGTATTCAAATGTTGACAACATTAAAGCTGAATTGAAATTTGCTACAGATTTATATCAAAAATTAGGTTGTCTCCAAATTAATGTGGCCAACAAGTCGATTGAGGAAACAGCTACTTTAATTATTGAAAGTTTAGCACAAAATCATGTCGATTCAATTCGTAAAAACGAGCAGGTTTAATTATACAAAATCCACAATGTTACACTAAAGAGAATTAACAGTTTAGTTTGTTGGCTTACAGATTACGGGATTAAGCGTAACTAACCGTCCTTAGACCGATAAATATTCAAATATAAAGAGTCCAAGGCTTTGAGGATTGAAGTGTTTCACTTCAAATACATCATTTTGTCTTGAACTCTTTACTTATTTTGAAAAATTAAATCAGCCAATTAGCTGGATCTTCACGCCATTTTTCTAATAATTTACGCTCATCGGCAGTTATATATGCTTCTTTATTAGCAACATCCAATAATTCAGTATAATTTGTTAAAGTTGTAAATTCCATATTTGCAGCAGCAAAATTTGTTTTGGCAGCTGCTAATTGATAACTAAAAATCCCGGCAACACCTATTACATTAGCACCTTCATTTTTGGCTGCAGTTACTGCCTGTAAAACACTACCACCAGTTGAAATTAAATCATCAATCAAAACCGTCTTAGCTCCTGCTTGTAAAACACCTTCAATTTGTTTACCACGACCATGGTCTTTAGGCTTAGAACGTACATATACCATTGGTAGATTTAACTTTTCAGCAATCCAAGCTGCATGCGGAATACCTGCAGTTGCTGTACCTGCAATCACTTCTGTATCAGGCCATTTATCTTTAATTATTTGGGCAAGACCACTTGCTATTTGAGTTCGAATTTTAGGATAGCTGATTGTCAGACGATTATCACAATAAATTGGACTTTTTAAACCACTTGCCCAAATAAAAGGTTTTGCTGGCGCTAATTTGACCGCATTAATTTCCAATAAATCCTTAGCAATTTCTTTCATTAGTTTTCCCTCCAAAGTTTTTCAACTAATCGATATGCACTAATTGGTTCAGTTGCTTGCGTAATAGCACGGCCGACAACAATTGCTGATGCTGCATTTTGCGCCGCTTTATCTGGTGTCATGACACGCTTTTGGTCACCATTATCGTTTCCTGCTAATCTAATACCTGGAGTTACCCGTAAAAAATTAGTATCTGTTATTGCTAAAATTTGCTTTGCTTCTTGTGCAGAACAAACAACCCCATCTAAACCCGCTTTTTGCGTAAGGTGCGCATAATTTAAGACACTTTTATTTAAAGAAACTGAACTAAGCTGTTCATTTTTAACTAAATCTTCATTACTTGATGTAAGTTGAGTAACTGCTATCAGTTTTGGTACTTTTTTACCAGCAGCACCGTCTAATAGTCCCTCTTTAGCCGCTTGCATCATTTCAACACCACCGCTTGCATGCACATTAGTTAATGTCACGCCTAGCTTTCCTAACACACGCATTGCTCTTTCAACCGTATGTGGAATATCATGACATTTTAAGTCTAAAAAAATGTCATGTCCCATACTTTGAACTTCTTTAACTAAATCAGCACCCTCGCTATAGAATAGTTCCATTCCAATTTTAACGAAGAGTTGCTCTTCTTTTGGAAAAAGTTTCAAAAAACGAACTGCTTGCAATCTATCAGCAAAATCAAGTGCAATTATTGGACGACTAATCTGCATGACGATTCCCCCTTACTTGCTCTCTCAAATTTTCAAAATTAGTAATCCCTAATTCATCTAATTTAGCTGGAAGTTTATCAATTATGTGTGGACATGCTAATGGATCTTTAAAATGCGCAGTCCCTATAGCCACAGCAGATGCTCCCGCTAAAAACATCTCAATAACATCGTCTGCTGACTCAACGCCACCCATCCCTATAATTGGTAAATCAACTACCTGAGATACTTGGTAAATCATCCGAATCGCTATTGGTTTAATTGAATGACCAGAAAAGCCACCCATTACATTACCTAGTACTGGTTTTCGCGTTTTAACGTCAATATGCATCCCTAGGACTGTATTAATCATACTCAGACCGTCGGCACCACCAGTTGCTACTGCTTGTGCAATCTCGACAACATCTGTCACATTTGGTGTTAATTTAACATAAACTGGAACATCAACGACATCTTTTACCCTTTTAGTTAAATCTTCAGCAACACTAGCCTTAGTTCCAAATGCCATCCCACCTTCATGTACATTGGGACAAGAAATATTAAGTTCAAGTGCTGCTACTTTTTTCGATGCTGACAGTTTTTTTGCAACTTGGATGTAATCATCAACAGTTGACCCGCCAATACTTCCAATAATTGGAAGATCTGGGTATTTTTCTTTTAAAGTAGCCAATTTTTCATTAACAACTGCTTCAATTCCTGGATTTTGCAGCCCCACAGCATTTAAGACACCATTATCTATAACCGCAATTTTAGGATCTGGATTCCCTGTTCGTGGTTCAACTGTTGCTGTTTTAATAACTAAAGCACCTAATTGATTCAAATCAAATTTTTTTGCACTACCAACATCCCCAAAACCAAAAGTACCACTAGCTGGCATGATTGGATTTTTCAAAGTTAATCCGGGTAATTCAACTGCTAAGCGACTATCTGACATTTGACGCCCTCCTAATTTTAAAGTACATCTGTGGCAAACGAACGATTCTCTAAAGCTTTAAGTAGCGCATCCGCTGTATTAAGTGATGTCAACAAAGCAATATTATGTTCAATTGCTGTTTGACGAATTACAAAACCATCTGAAGCTACTTCTTGATCATGCCCCATTGTATTAATTACCATATCTACTGTTCCATCCATCAAAACTTTTAGGATATCACGATTTTTAGCATTGTCTTCGCCTATTTTGTTAACAGTTACCGCATGTAACTTGTTTTCTTGCAAGAACTTGGCTGTTCCGTTAGTTGCCATAATGCGATAACCAACTTTACTAAACCTTTTGGCTAACGGTAAAACCGCATCCTTATCCTGATCTTCGATTGTCAATAAAATAGTTCCATCATCTGGCAACTTTATGTTTGCTCCTCTAAAAGCTTTATAGAGTGCTTTTTCAAACGTACGGTCACTTCCCATAACTTCGCCAGTTGATTTCATCTCAGGACCTAAAAAGCTATCTACATCGGCTAATTTACTGAATGAGAAAACGGGTGCTTTTACATGAATTGATTTACTTTCAGGATACAAGCCCGCTTTAAAGCCCTGCTCTTTTAAAGATTGACCTAAAATTACACGCGTTGCAACTTGTGCCATTTCAACACCTGTAATTTTGCTCAAGAAAGGAACAGTCCGACTAGCCCGAGGATTTACTTCAAGAACATATGCCTCATTTTTATGAATAATAAATTGAATGTTCATAATTCCAATACACTTTAGAGCAACCGCTAATTTTTGTGTTGCATCAACAATTTGATTTTTTACTTTTTCACTAAAACTTTGTGGTGGATAAACTGCCATTGAATCTCCTGAATGAACCCCAGCATGTTCGATGTGTTCCATAATTCCTGGCAATAAAACTTCTTTACCATCACAAATCGCATCTACTTCACCTTCCAGTCCTTCAAGATAAGCATCAACTAGAATTGGATGATCTATCTCAGCTGGCGCATTGTGTGAGAGATATTCGCGTAATTCTGCTTCATTATAGACAATCTCCATTGCACGTCCCCCTAATACATAACTAGGACGAACTAAAACAGGATAACCAATTTCAGTAGCACACTGCAAAACCTCCTCCTGGGTTGTAGCAGTTTTTCCAACAGGTTGTTTTAAGCCTAACTGATTTATTACTTGATCAAACAACTCGCGATCTTCTGCTCGATCCAAATCTTCCACAGTTGTTCCTAGAACTTTTACTCCATTTTTCTCTAAATCCGCAGCTAAATTAATCGCCGTTTGACCACCAAATTGTACAATAACACCTACTGGATGCTCTAATTCAATTACGTTTAACACATCTTCTAGCGTTAGAGGCTCAAAATATAGTTTATCAGAAACAGAAAAATCTGTTGAAACCGTCTCAGGATTTGAATTAATCACAATTGCATCATAGCCCATTTTTTGTAATGCTTTTACACTATGAACTGTCGCATAGTCAAATTCTACACCTTGGCCTATTCTGATTGGTCCTGAGCCAATAACTATAACTGATTGTTTAGCAGTTGGTAAACTTTCATTTTGCTCATCATATGAACTATAAAAATATGGTGTATTTGATTCAAATTCTGCAGCACACGTATCTACCATCTTATAGACAGGTACAATTTGATTATTTTTACGCAAAGAACGTACTTTGCTTTGTTCACTGTTCCAAAGTTTAGCAATGGTATAATCACTAAAACCATACCGTTTAGCCTTTTTTAAAACAGCGATATTTTCTGGATTCTTACATATTTCAACTTCTAGTTCCACAATATGCTTGATTATATCTAGAAAATATACATTTATTTTCGTCAATTCATGAATTTCTTGTAATGAATACCCTCTTCTAAATGCTTCAGCTAGATAAAATAAACGGTCATCTTGTGCATTTACAATCTTTTCTTCTAATATATCATCACTAACTTCACGAACATAATCAGCTAACAAGTCTTTTTCATCTATTTCAAGTGAACGTACTGCTTTTTGAATGGCTTCTTCTGCGTTACGACCAATTGCCATAACTTCTCCAGTCGCTTTCATTTGTGTACCTAATCGTCTATTAGCACGTGCAAATTTGTCAAATGGCCACCGTGGAATCTTAGCTACAACATAATCTAAAGCCGGTTCAAATTCAGCATACGTTGTTTTAGTAACCGGATTTATAATTTCATCTAGGTTCAAGCCCACAGCAATTTTAGCCGCCATTTTTGCAATTGGATAGCCAGTAGCTTTAGAAGCTAGCGCTGAGGAACGTGATACACGTGGATTAACTTCGATAACATAGTAATTAAAACTATTGGGATCTAGTGCTAATTGAACGTTACAACCACCTTCTATTTTTAAAGCTCGAATAAGTTTTAATGAGCAGTCGCGCAACATTTGATATTCACGATCAGATAATGTCTGGGTTGGTGCAAGAACAATCGAATCGCCAGTATGAATACCAACTGGATCAAAGTTTTCCATTGAACAAACTACCATTGCATTATTAGCTGAATCACGCATAACTTCATATTCTATTTCTTTAAATCCAGCAATTGATTTTTCTATTAAACATTGAGTTGCAGGTGACAAGTCTAACCCATTTGCAACTATTTCTTCTAATTGCTTTTGGTTATAACATAACCCGCCTCCGGTTCCTCCCATTGTAAAAGCAGGCCGAACGATAACCGGATATCCGCATACTTCAGCAAAATCAAGTGCTTCATTTACCGTATTAACAGTTTGTGAAGGTGGAATAGGTTCGTTTAAGTCTTGCATCAATTCTTTAAACTTTTCACGATCCTCTGCTTGGTCTATCGCTGTAAGTTTTGTTCCTAATAGTTCTATCTCTAGTTCATCTAAAATTCCAGTTTGAGCTAATGAAATAGCTAAGTTTAATCCAATTTGCCCTCCCAAAGTTGGCAACAAAGCATCTGGAAATTCTTGGCGCATGATACGTGAAACTGATTCTACTGTTAATGGCTCAATGTAAACTCTATCTGCAATTTCTGTATCTGTCATGATAGTAGCTGGATTTGAATTAACTAACACAACTTCATATCCTTCTTCACGTAGTGCCATGCAAGCTTGTGTTCCAGAATAGTCAAATTCTGCAGCTTGACCGATAATAATTGGTCCAGAACCAATAACCATAATTTTATGAATATCCTTACGTTTAGGCATTGTGTTCTTCCTCCTTTCGAATATCAATCATATGCATAAAATCATCAAACAAATCAACTGCATCTGATGGCCCAGGTGCAGCATCTGGATGAAATTGCACTGAAAACGCAGGATAATATCTATGTCTAATTCCTTCTATTGTTCCATCATTAATCTCACGATGCGTTACTATCAGTTCATTTGGATCAATTGACTCAGGGTCCACCGCATACCCATGATTTTGCGACGTAAATGTAATTCGACCTGTAGCAATTTCGCGAACTGGATGATTAAATCCACGATGCCCAAATTTCATTTTGAAAGTTTTAGCACCATTTGCCTGTGCCAAAATCTGATGACCTAGACATATTCCAAAAACAGGAATCTTTTTCTCAACTTCACTAACCATATTGACAGCATCCTGCATTACTTCTGGATTTCCTGGTCCATTTGACAACAATACACCATCTGGTTTTAACTTAAAAATATCCTCAGCAGTTGCTGTATAAGGTAACACAATTGTATTGCAATCTCTAGCTGCTAGTTCACGTAAAATACTATGTTTTGCCCCATAATCAATTAGAACAATGTTACGTTTGTTACCTGGATTAGGATATGGCTTAGTTGTAGAAACTTGAGCTACTAATTGATCTGACATCACAGTTGCATGTAGTTGATCAAAAGCATGTTCTAACTCATCTGTCGCATCAATAATACTGCCTTTCATAGTACCGTGGACACGTAACTTTTTAACCAGTGCTCGTGTGTCAATGCCACTAATACCAGGAATATCCATATGTTCCAAAAAAGCAGGAAAAGTTTCTTGTTGACGCCAACTAGTAGAAACACGGGCAACTTCGCGGCAGATAACACCTTTACAGTTCGGCTGCAAAGATTCATAATCATCTAACGTTACACCATAATTACCAATTAGTGGATTAGTAAAGACTAAAATCTGATTAGCATATGATTGATCTGTTACGGCTTCTTGATACCCCGTCATTCCTGTTGTAAAAACAACTTCACCGGTCGTACTATTTTTAGCTCCAAAACCAGTTCCCTTAAAAACGGAGCCATCATCTAAAATTAAGTAACGTTGCACTCTTAGCCCTCCTTTTGATATACTTTAACTCCTGAAACGAACGTTAAAGTTGTCATACCAAAAACTTTTTCACCTATAAATGGTGTATTAGTTCCCTTTGATAGAAAATCTTCTTCCTTAATCTCGACCTGATTTTCCAAATCAAAAACTGCAATATCAGCAAAATTCCCCGGTATTAACGTTCCTTTGCCTTTTATAGCAAATAATTTTGCAGGGGCAACACTCATCCATTTTAAAAGTTGTTCTAGTTTAAAAACACCACTTTTTACATATTTCGTATATAGTAATGCAAAGGCCGTCTCACTTCCAGTGATTCCAAATGCTGCCTTGAGCATATCGCCTGTTTTTTCATCAACACTATGTGGTGCATGATCCGTCGCAATCATATCAATTGTGCCATCAAGCAAGCCTTCTATTAAAGCTTTTTGATCTTGTTTAGACCGTAATGGTGGATTCATCTTAAATTTACCATCATTTTCTGTAATATCGGCATCAGCAAGTAACAAATGATGCGGTGACACTTCGCATGTAACGTTTATCCCATGCTGCTTAGCCAAACGAACTAATTCAACACTTTCTTTAGTCGAAACATGACAGATATGGTAGTGAACACCTGTTTTTTGTGCTAGTAGTAAATCACGTGCAATTTGAGATGATTCACTAACTCCTAAAATACCTGGCAAACCAAACTCGTCGGCCTTTTTCCCTGCATTCATTACGCCTCCAAATAGAAGTGAATTATCTTCGACATGGGCGACAATTGCCATCTTCAACTTTGCTGCTTGCTGCATAGCTAAATACATTGTTCCAGCCGTTTGAACGCCGCAACCATCATTACTAAATGCAAACGCCCCAGCTTTTTTCATAGCGACAAAGTCCACTAACTCTTCACTTTTTAATTCTTTGGTTATTGAACTATATTGTTCAATATTTACTCGCCCTTCTTTTTTATTGCGCAACACCATATTACTTAATTTATCAGGCGTATCAGGAACAGGTTTTACATTAGGCATCGCACATACAGTTGTATAGCCGCCTCGTGCTGCTGCAGCTGAGCCAGTTGTAATTGTCTCTTTATATGTAAGACCTGGATCACGATAATGAACATGAACATCAACTAATCCTGCGGTTACTAGTTTGCCAGATACATCAATAACATCCGCAGATGGCACCAATGCTGCTAGATTCTTACCAATTGCCTTTATCTTTCCAGCCTCAATTAGTATGTCTTCTTTAGTCAATTCATCTGCTTGATATACAAGCCCATTTTTTAGTAATGTTTGCATTATTCAAGTCCTCCTAATTTTCTACCTCTAAGAACCGCTTCAATCATTGCCATTCTTACAAAGACACCGTTTTGCATTTGTGTATAAAAGCGTGATTTAGGTGCTTCAACTAAATCATCTGCCCATTCAACCCCACGGTTTACAGGACCTGGATGCATAATAATTGCATTTTTCTTTAAATGAGCATAACGCACATGATTTAATCCATATTTTTCATGGTATTCTGCTGCCGAAAAAGTTTCTTCATTACTATCTTCACCATGGCGTTCATGTTGAACACGTAATAAGATAATCGCATCCATTTCTGGTAAAATTTCGTCTACTGCACCATATTGGCCATATTCATCAAATTCTGAACTGTACCAGTACTTAGGACCTGAAAAGTAAACTTTGGCTCCTAAACGTGTTAATAATTGCATATTACTCTTAGCTACGCGTGAATTAGTTATGTCTCCAACAATAGCTACTTTCAAACCCTTAAAATAACCAAACTGTTCATAAATCGTCATCATATCTAGCAAGCTTTGTGATGGATGCTGACCACTACCATCACCCGCATTAATAAGTCCTATATCTAGATGCTGTTCTTTTGTTAAATCAATCAGTTTCTTATAGTATTCATTTTCAGGATGCCGAATGACAGCAAAATCAACACCAATTGCATCCATCGTAAATAATGTATCGTAAAGTGTCTCACCTTTTTTGACTGAAGACTGTGACGGATTGAATGGTAATTCAGTAATATTCAGTTTACGCTCAGCCATTTCAAAACTAGTATGTGTTCGTGTTGAATTTTCAAAAAACATATTTACACAGTATGTTGGTTTGTCTAAGCATGGTACTTGTCCGCCATTTTTAAAATATTGTGCTCGCTTTAGTAATGTTTCAACCATTTTGATTGAAAGATCTTCTACAGTTACAAAATTGGGTAAGCAAAGCAAATCAGAAACCTCTTGAGTTAACATTTAAAGCATCTCCTTAATTAGTTTTCACTAGCAGCTTTCGAAGGTAAAATTAGATTTAAAACTATTCCAAATAATGTGGCTAGAGCAATACTTGTTAATTGGAAATTACCTAATTTCAAGTATGTTCCCCCTATACCCACAACTAAAACCACTGAAGTAATAATTAAATTGCGTTTCAATTCAAAATTGACCTTATTATCAACGAGAATTCTTAACCCATTAGAAGCAATCATTCCAAATAAGAGAAATGATATTCCACCAATTACAGGGCTTGGAATCGACTGAATTAATGCTGAAATCTTACCGACAAAACTAAAGACAATGGCAAACAGTGCTGCACCACCTAAAACCCACACGGAATGGACCTTTGTCATAGCTAAAACACCAATGTTTTCACCATAAGATGTTGTTGGAGGACCACCAACAAAGCCCGCAAAAACACTCGATAAACCATCACCCAATAAAGTTCGATGTAATCCCGGGTTCTTAAAAAAATTCCGCTTAGTTAATTTGTTTAATACCATTACATGTCCCATATGCTCGGTCATTGTAACAAAAGCAATTGGCGCCATGGTTATTATTGCAGCTGGATACCATTTAAAACTGTAGTTAACTCCCATTACATCAAATGCTGGTAAAGAGAGCCATTTTGCTTGCATAACACTTGTAAAGTCCACGATTCCAACTAAAGCAGCTAATATGTAGCCAGAGACAATGCCTAGTAAAACTGGAATCATGCTAGAAAAACCCTTAAGAAACATATTAAAAATAATTGTGATAACCAAGGTAAAAATAGCTACTGCAAAATATTTAAGATCATATTTTGAATTATTTAGCATTGCATCATTAGCGGCGGTTGTTGCAAGGGATAAACCGATAACAATGATAATTGGTCCAACCACAACTGGTGGTAAAATTTTATCAACCCAATCTGAACCAAATTGGCTAATGATAAGTGCAACAATCACATACACCAAACCAGCCGAAATTGCTCCTTGCCCAACAGCAGGATAGCCATAATGTTTCATTAACATTTGCATAGTTGCAATAAATGCAAAACTTGAGCCTAAATATGCTGGAATTTTTGCTTTAGTACATAAGATATAAATTAATGTACCTACACCTGAACTAAATAACGCAATACTTGGATTTATTCCTATTAAAATTGGAACTAACACTGTAGCTCCAAACATGGTAAATAAATGCTGAATTGAAAGTACCAACCAATGCTTAAATGGTGGCTTATCCTGAATATCTAAAACTGCTTCATTATTTCTAAATTCTTCTTTTTGCTTATTCATGCAAGAATTCTCCTCTTTAAAAATGTTATAAAAAAACCTGTTTCAATTGAACTTATCAACTGACCCAGGTTTGTGCATAGCTACCCTAAATTAATTAGGATAGCTACAACCCTTCTGCTCTCTCTGGAGTCAGTTAAACGGTTGAAGCTATTCTGTTAAATTTTTTAAATCAATGCCGTCTTTTCCATCAATTTCTTCGACATAAACTGCTATTTGCTCATCTAAAGAAGTAGGAATATTTTTACCAACAAAGTCTGCCCGAATTGGTAATTCACGATGACCACGATCAACTAAAACAGCTAAGTTGATTTTTTTAGGTCGCCCTTGATCCATTAATGCATCTAAAGCAGCGCGAATTGTCCGACCTGTAAATAAAACATCGTCAACTAAAATAACGTGCTTATCTGTTATATCAAAAGCTAATTGTGAACTTTTAACAACTGGTTCTTCACTACCTGCAACATGTAAATCATCACGATACAAAGAAATATCAAGTTCTCCTACCGGCACGGTTGCACCTTCAAGTTGCTTCAAACGAGCTGCAATTCGTTTAGCTAAGTAAATACCACGTGTTTTAATCCCAATTAAAACGAGATTATTAATTCCCTTGTTTTTTTCAATAATCTCATAGGTCATCCGTGTTAATGCTCGTTTCATTGCCATTGAATCGTAAATCTTCTTTGCCATTTAAGCAATTCCTCCTTGTAATTCACCCTTTTGCTCACAGCTACTTCCATAATTTTTACTTGATAGCAATTTACAAAAAAATACCTTAGCCAAACGACATATAAGCATATATGCGCGTGACTAAGGTATCGACAACAGTCTTGTTTACCGAGCTAATATAAGACGTGCCTTCTTAGCCTCACGGGACTAATTTTAAAGGGCCTTTCATTATTTTTAATGATACTTAATTTAATCTATTCTGTCAAGTGTTTTTAAGGTTCTTGCAAAGTTATCTGGTAGAGGCGCCTCAAATTGCAACCACTTACCGCTAACTGGATGGGCAAACCCTAGTTTTGCGGCATGTAGGAATTGACCATTACCTTTAATTGTTTTTTTGGGTCCATACAAAGGATCTCCAACTAATGGATGACCAATATACTTCATATGCACCCTAATCTGATGGGTACGTCCAGTTTCTAATTTGCAGGCTATATAAGTATAATCTTTAAACCGAGCCAACACTTTAAAGTGCGTAACAGCATGTCTGCCATTATCTACAACTGCCTGTTTTTTACGATCACGCGTTGATCTACCTAAAGGTGCAGTGATTGTCCCACTATCTTCCTTAATATTTCCATGCACTAAAGCTAGATATTCACGTTCGCTTGTTTTTTCTTTTAATTGTTGTGCTAAGCTTTGATGTGCTCTATCATTTTTAGCAACCATCAATAAACCCGAGGTATCCTTATCAATACGATGAACAATTCCTGGACGAAAAGTCCCATTAATTGTTGATAGTGGGCAGTGATATAATAAAGCATTAACTAGCGTGTGGTCTACATGTCCCGGTGCTGGATGCACTACCATTCCTTGCGGTTTATTGACAACTAAAACATCCGCATCTTCATATACAATATCTAACGGAATATTTTCGGCTTTCAAATCAAGATGTTTAATTTCTGGTGCGGTAACTTCTATTTCATCATCTTTTTTTACTTTGTATTTAGCTTTGACTTTACTGCCGTTTACAGTTAAATCGCCTTGTTCAATTAATTGTTGTAATTGCGAACGCGAATATGTTTCAAAAAGTAGCCTGGCCACCTTATCTAAGCGTCCTGTTTGTGTTGTGATTTTGATTTTAGCAGTCATAGGTTTTCATCCTTAAACATCACGATTAACAAAATAATCACACCTACCGTTAGTGCACAATCAGCGACATTAAAAATAGGAAAATTGATAAAATTCAATTCAAACATATCGACAACATAGCCGTAATGAATTCGATCAATAAAATTGCCAACAGTTCCTCCTATCATTAGCGCTAAGCCTAATCCATAGCCCCAATTAGTCCACTTTTCTTTTAAATAATATAGCATGATAGCTAAAGCAACAATCGAAATAATAGTAAAAAACCAACGCTGCCCGATTAAAATACTCCAAGCAGCTCCATAATTTCTGATATGTGCAATTGATAAAACATGTGGAATCAAATCTTGACTTGTATTTAATTTAATACTTGTTTTTACAAAATATTTAACCAATTGATCAAGTAAAACGACGGCTAAACTTAATACGATATAAATCGGCATTCTCTGTGCCCCTTTTAAAAATTAGTAAACTTAACTTTTAATTATATCGTGTTTCATTAAGGATAGCAATATCAACTCCAAAGCCCTTTAGAAATAGATAACATTTAAAACTAGCTAAGCTTCCGTACTTTCAATCTTTCTGCGTTTGCCACGTCGATCAACTAGTGCCACTTTTCCACCATCCATAAATTTTTTAACCCATGAATAGACTTGTGCGTATGAAACTCCATATTTTTCGGATGCTGCACTATAATTATATTGATTATCTATCGTCCATTCAACAATATTAATACGTTCTTTAATAGTTGTTTTACATACATATTTGATTTTTTCTTTTTCATCTTCATCAAGTACAAGTTTATTGTCTTTGCAGTAAGTTGTTACCCAACGTTGGACAACTCCTTCATTAGAAATATCATATTTTTCGCATAACTTAGCTAATGAAGTACCTTCCATATGTTTTTTTACTACAGATACTTTAAATTGTTTTGAGTAATGACGCATTGGTCGTTGCTGTAATCCAGTAATTCCATCTTCTTCATATCGATTTAACCATCTTTTCAAATTATGATGATCAACGCCATATTTTTTTTCAATTGAAATAGTAGTTGCGCCTTGTTTCATCATCTGAATATAATTCATCTTTTCTTCTAATGAATAACGATACCCCTTCTGTGCCAATGTCTCAAACTCCTTCCGTGAAAATTTTCGTATAGAATAGGAAGGAATCTTTAATAATACCTTTATCACCTAATTTCGTATTACCCACAATTCAAACGCAGTAGAGCTAGTTGTGCAGGCTGATACTGCTTAGCGGCGGTATAATAAGCTATAGCCTGCTGTATATTATTCTGCTGCTCTGAAATAAAGCCTAAATAATAATTAGCTAAAAAACTATTCCTTCCCTGTACCCTTATAATCGGCTGTTTTAGCACTTCTTTAAAGTATTTTTCGCTTGAATTATAGTTTTTATTTTCCAACATGACTAAGCCACTAAGATACTGATAATCTCCATCCTTTTTGAATTCAGGATATAAGTGTAAATAATCTTCTGCTTCATCTAGCCGTTGTTCATCAAGCAATAACAGGACTAAACATTCTAAACAATTAAATACATAACCTAAAGAAAACACCGGCTTGTTTTTTAAAGCTGCAATAAAATAATCAATGGCTAATTCGTGCTGATTGGCTTGAATATAGTAACATTTTCCTATTTGAAATAATAAATATGAATCGTTAGGTTTAAGTTCTAATTCCGTCAATAAGATAGTCAGATTCCGCTGCGCTTTTTTTATTAATTGTTGCTTAGTTTGATAACCATCATGATATACGACAACAGCAATATCTTGATAAATTGGGGACGCAAAAGAATCCTTGGGTACAAGTTGTTCGTGAATTTTTCCCGTATAGTTAAAGTAACTTTTTGTATATAACCTAGGCTCCATATTTTGTGTTTGACTATTCTTGTTTTTATTGATGCGAACTACTCTGCCAATCGTTTTAGTACTCGCTGCTGTCTGGATAAACTTTTCGAGATCAGTTAAATCAACCCCTGCAAGCCACTCATCTGTATCGAGCATCAGCACTAACTCTTCTGTCGCTTTGGCGGCTGCAAAATTGCGGGCAACTGCAAAATCACCAGTCCATTCAAATGAAAATACTTTTGCCCCATAACTGCTAGCTACAGCACAACTATCATCCGTCGAACCTGTATCAATAACAATTATTTCCGCAAGATATGGTGCTAGTTGTTTTAGTGATGTTAGACATCTTTTTAATTTGCTTGCTTCATCTTTTGTAATAATACAAACAGAAAACCTCATGTTATCCCTGCCTTTTTAATAATTCATCAAATGCTCCATATATTCCAGCAAGATTTCCTAATTGCGCCGGTACTATCTGTGGTTGATATAGGGGTAAATCGGCAGTTAAAGCTTGATATTTTTTTTCTACCAGCTTAATTAGTGTTAATTCCTGACCTAAACCTCCACCAATTACGATTTTTTCTAAGTCATATAACGACTGGATGTTTAATAACAAAAATGCAAGTTCTAAACTATATGCTTCAATAAGTTCACTCGCTTGTGGATTTGCCAGTGCTTGGGCAAATAACTTCTTATCACTAATTGCTTTATCTGCTTTAACTATTTTATATAATTTATGCATTAGTTCAACCGCTGATAAACTTTCACCAAGAAATTTATCTTGTTGCACCATATATGAAATTTCTCCCGCATGCTTATGTGCCCCTTGAAATAGTTGGCCGTTTAACATAATACTGCCACCTACGGCAGTCCCCAATGTAATCACAACCGCATTAGTTTCACCGTTTAAGCTACCATGGTTTTTCTCGCCAATCAAAGCGGCTTTCGCATCGTTTTGGATAACAACCGGTACTTTAAATTCAGCAGTTAGTAGCTTTTCTATTGGATATTGAATTGTTGTATCTTGCTCAACAATATTAACAACTCCAGCGGGACTATCCACCATTCCAAAGATACAGATGGCGATTCCTGCGATTTGATTTCGATAAGGTTCAATCGTTTTCTTTAGTAATTGAATTTCTTCATCAAAATCAGCGACTGAATTCAAAATTACACGTTTACTTATAGTATTTCCAACTTCATCTAATATCACTTGTTTAATCGTAGTTTGTCCAACATCCAGTGCCAGATACTGTTTAATCTTAAACTGCGCTAAATCATGTTTCTTTTGTAACAAAGCAATAGCTTCTCTGCCCTGTTTACCTGCTTGCTGATAATACTTTAGTGCTGTCGCATAATTTTTTTCAATTTCCGCAATGCTACCTAACATAAACTGAGCTAATGTTGTACAACGGGCCTGAACCCGTGCGTTTGAAAAAGAGGTAGCTTTTTCAAATGCTATTTTGGCCTCTTCAAAACGTTTGGCTTCACTATAGATTAAACCTGTTAAAAAATAATTATCAGCATCTTTGTTAATCATTCCAAAAGCATCTAATAACTTTGTAGCAACATCAAACTGCTTTAACTCAATTAATGTCTCTAAATAACCTTGCAACCCTACTTGAAAATAACTTTGTTCTAAACTTGTTTCATGTAATAACCATTGTTTATAATATAGCAACGCCATTTTTTTTCGACCAGTTTGTTGATACATCTGGGCTACCTGGCATAAAACATAAGGGTCAGTTGCTTTTTCTTTCGGAATACCACGTTCTTTTAATAATAGTAACAAGTTGCGCTGGGCTTTTTGTGCAAAAACTTCCTGATTTGTATATCCATCATGATAAACATGAAAAGCTAATGGTTTATCTATTCGTTTTATTTGCTGATTGCGTGGCATCGGTGCCTCATGTACTTTGCCAATATAATGAAAATACTTTCGTGAAAAAAGCCGCGTTACAGGGTAAGCTCCAACTTGCCAAGTTCCATTTGCTTCTTGATTATAGCGTTCAAACGTTCCTACACAAGCACTTAAATCTGCCTTTGAAAGGAAAGCAGTTATTTCGTTTTTAATTACTGCACAATCCTCTATTGCAAACCATTCATCACTATCAACTACTAAAACATTATCATACTTTGCGCAAGCTAATGCATAATTACGTGCTGCAGAAAAATTATCTTGCCACAAGAAATCAGCACCACGCACCTGATTGTTTTCGATGATTTCTTTTGTATTATCGGTCGAGCCAGTATCTACAACTACAACATCTAACTTTAATGGAGCTAATGATTTCAAACAGCGATCCAGTTTAACTGCTTCATCACGTGTAATGATACAAACGGAAACGTTAAGCGATTCTTCCATATTTTTCCCTTCTTACTCTTATTTTAAGCTCTTCTAAAGTTATAAAAAATTGCTTTATATAATAAAGAAAGCTGAGGAAAAAATCCCCCAGCCTTCTTTACGTACCTAAAACAAAATTTATCTAACCTATTAACTAATATTTTGTAACAATGTCAATACTGAATCTGGCATTGAGTTAGCCTGTGATAACATTGATGTTGCAGCTTGTAACAAGACATTAGCACTTGTATAACTTGTCATTTCTTCAGCCATATCAACATCTTTAATTCGTGAATTAGCAGATGCTAAGTTGGTCGTGGTTGTATCCAAACTATTGATAGTATGTGTTAAACCATTTTCAGATGCACCTAATTGTGCGCGTTGGTTAGAAACAGCATTAATAGCCTTGTCTAATGCTGTTAAAGCATCTGAACTAGCAAATGACTGTGTAAATGCAGTAGTTGTACCAGCTGCAAGTGCTGAAACATTAGTAGATAAAGCTGTCAATCCTAAAGAAGTTGCATCCATTGACTTAATTTTTACAGAAGTCTTTTCACCTGCATTTGCACCGACCTGGAATGTAAATGTTGCTGTTGTTTGAGAAGTACCACTTGCGCTACCTGTACCAAACAATGTCATTCCATTAAACTTAGTATTGCTACTAATTGAATTGATATTTGAAATCAAAGTGTTCATTTCCAAAGCAATTTCTTGACGGTCATCACTTGTAAGTGTGCTGTTAGATGCTTGCACTGACAAATCACGCATCCGTTCTAGCATTGTTTGTGTTTCTTCAAGTGCGCCTTCAGCCGTTTGCGCTAGTGAAATACCATCTTCGGCATTATCACTAGCTTGTTTCATCCCACTGATTTGAGCGCTCATCTTGTTAGAAATAGCTAAACCAGCAGCATCATCAGCAGCTGAGTTAATTTGTGAACCAGATGAAAGTTTTTCCAAAGCTGAAGTTTTAGCATTTGCTGCTTCTGTATACTTAGAATATGTATTCATTGCAGCCGTATTTGTATTAATACGCATATTAAATTCCTCCCAATCGGAATAGTTTTGATAAACTATTAAACCTCTTTTTTTAGTTTAGGGATTAACTTATCCCCTTACAAAGATATATATCGGCAAGCTTTTTTTTTATTAAACCTTTTTCTACTAAAAAATTTATTTTCTTAGTTAAGTAGTCTGATTAGACCTTCTTTTGCCGGCTTATACCCGTTACTTAAGTGATATTTTCCAATTGCTTCTTTTTTCTTGCCTTGAACTTCAAAAATAACACCTTGATTATATGAGGATAAATAACTATTAATCCCTAGTGAACGGGAATTAGCTTGTCTTTGGGCTTGCTCAAACGCATTAAGAGCTTGCTCAAATTGCGCCATATTCATATAAGCCGTTCCAGCTGCAAATAAGAAATCTGACAGTTCTGCATAATATCCTTTAAAAATTCCGACTATTTTAAGTGCATCTTGATACTGTTTTTCATTTACCAAAGCATTTATTAAATTAGTAACACTATTTAATGTTAGTTCATCTTGTAAATCTAACGGTAATGTTAATAACTGATAGTAGTACTTGATAGCATGAACATTATCACCATTGCTAAAATAATTAGTTGCTAACTCAGCTAACAATGTTACATCTATGCTATTTTTAAGCTTATTTTTTAATTTTGTTCGACGTATTTCATTATACTTTTGATATTCTTCTTTGGTTAAATTATGTTTCAATGTTATAGGTAATTCAATTTGCTGAATGTTCTGACCCTTTTTTTTAGTTATCGGACTTGCAATATATTTCCCATCAAATTTAATAAATTTGCGGTAGCCAAATCTTGTTTGTGACTGTAAAACCGGTTCTTCACTCTTTGTTAAAAGTGGTTCTTCTACAAGAATATTACCAACATAGTTACCGACTTTTACAAGAAATTTATCTAGTGCTGAAAAATCTGCCCCTTGTAATTTTTCATCAGCATTAATCCAAAATACATAATTCCCTTTTGCTTTAGCTAACGCAAAATTATATAGATCTGCTTCTAATTTTTCCTTAACCATATAAACCTGTTCCGTAAATTGATGTGCTATTTTGCTTGAAGCTAATGAACTTCCTAGAATAATCACTACATATTCTGCTTTAAATAGCGCAAGTGATACCAAACATTCTTCTAACTTTACTGTCTCGTTATTTCTAACAAAAACAACAATACTTAGATTTTTATTCTCAGTGACACTCCACAATTCATTCTTAATTTGTCGTGTTTGCGGTAATAGTTTTTCATATTGTTGCATTAGCAGCCACTTGCCTTTTCTAGCATAGATTTCTGCTAATTGTTGATACACATCTTGTTTTCGATATCCAAATTCTTGATATGCCGCTGTAACAGGCAATTTTTCAGCTATCTTTAACACTTCGATTGCTTTTTCATCTTGATCACTAGCCACATAGACATTTGCAAATAAACAGAGCATATCTAAAGATTCCATACAGTCTTGCTTGCATTTTTGGACACAATCTAGAGCCTTGTCATACTTTTTAGTAATAAAACATAACTTGATATAAGAATCGATTGCATCTCTTGTCCATAAATAAATATACTCTTTTTGAAATCTAAAAAATTCCTGATAGATTCTAAAAGCTTCTTTGTATTTTTTTAGTATGCTGTATGTTTTAGCTAATTGAAACATATAATAAGTGTTCGTTGGATCATTTTTTAGCTGCTTCACTAGTAGCGCTTGATTACGTTGATTTTTTTTAACTAATTTACTTTGATTAGTATAACCATAATGTATACATTGTAATTTTAAATCATAAACAGGATCATTATCTACTTTATCTTTGTATATTTGAGTTAATTGTTCATGTATTGGAAATAAAAACTTATAATACCGTTTATCATAGACTCTACTTACTGATGCTATATAAGGACGTTGCTCTTTACTCTTTCCTAACATATTTACTTGCAGATAACAACCCACCTTTTTTCTAGAATTGATACCATCAAAGAACTTTTTCAACTCATCTTGTTTTGGTTGTAATAAATATTCATCACTGTCAATTGTCATTATATAATTATATTTTGCCAATTTAGCAGCATAATTGCGCGCTGCTGCAAAATCGTCTATCCATTTAAAATGATAGATATTGCGTGTATATTTAGTGGCTATTTTTAATGTTTTATCGGTTGAGCCTGTATCAACAATGACAATTTCTGCATTTAATGCAGCTAAAGATACTAAACAGCGAGCAAGCGTCTTTTCGTTATCTTTCGTAATAATACAAATTGAAACTCCCAAGCTTTCGTCTGATGCATCTAACTCTGCTAATTCCTTTTTGGCAGCTTGGTTATCTGGACAATTTTCTAAATATTTACGAGCTAGATTTTTTGGGCCTTGCTTTAAGGCTGTTTTTGCTAATTCATATTGTTTGTCATCTGCTCCAGTCATTATTTTCTCTCTCCTTATCGATAATTATCTTTAACGCCCCATATAAGTTAGCATCACTTTTCAAGCTTGCTGCCAAAATTTGCGGTTTTTTTAGTGTGATTGCTTGATTCAAAATATCATATTGTGTATTGATTGTCTGTATAAGTAATGGTTGTTGACTGATAGCGCCAGCGATAACTATTGTGTCTAAATCTAATGTAATTTGTAAATTATAAATAACTTTGGCAACTTGATAACAATAGTCTTCAAAGATAGACCAAATTCTTTCATCATGCTTGTTTAATGCTGTAAAAACGATTTTATAATCTGCTTTATCCAAAGCTAGCTTTTGACTTAAACTATTTATCAATTCAACTGCCGAGGTTTGATACATTACGCGTTGACTACCTTGCATCAAGTATGAGAGTTCTGCTGCTTTATTATTTGAACCAGTAAAAAGTTGACCATTTATAATTAATGCCCCAGCTAAAGCACTGCCTAACACTAATACAGCTGCATTTTTTACATTTTTTAACAAGCCATAGTTTTTTTCACCAATTGCTGCTGCTCGACCATCATTTTCAATTGCGACTGGTATTTCTAAATTTTGCAAAACCTCCTGTAAATTTAAACTTTTTTGTTGCCGTAATAGATACACTTGGCCTGAAGAAGTATCTACATTTCCTAAGATACTAATTCCTACTCCACACAATTTTTCTTTTTGTTGTTCAATTATTTTCATCAACTCTAGCGTTAAATCTGATATCGTTGGCGTTGGTATCGTATTATATAAAAGTTTACGTCCAAGCTCATCAAAAAGCCCGTATTTCAGTGATTGTCCTCCAATATCAATACATAAATATTTATGTAAATCCAAGTTATTTAAAGCAGTTTGTGCAATCGGCAAGCTACTAGCTGCTAGATAATGTTTTTTGGCTATTGTTTTTTCATTTAATTGCTCATACACTTTTCCTAACCCAAACTGCGGTAACTCTAGGTTATAGCACTTACTTAAGGAATTATGCAAGTTCAACGCCTGTTGGTAAGCATCTTTAGCTACCTCTAATTTAGCTTGAGCCAAATAATAGTCGCCTAATGCTGTTTGAAAAAGCGAAAATCGGCTATACATTGGAATCCAGGCAGTAACTAGCTTATTCATTTCGGTTGTTTTTCTAGAATAAATCGCCGCCCATATCATGTTTGTTGTACCAATAAGCGTTTCTTCTATCCCATAATCAATCTCGCTATTAGTAAATAATTGTTGATATAGTTCAAATGCCGCGAAATATTGTCCCTGATAAAACAAATAGTTTGCTTGCTGTATAGACTGTTTTTCCCATACAATTGACAGTTCACTTGAACTATTAATTGTTAATGGAATTTCAAGTTCGTTTTCATTGCTGTTCTTACATATAAATTTTCCATTTTTAAATTCATATGCATCTGCTTGCAGTAACCGCGAATCATGTCGCCTGTTTTCTAAATTCATCTCAGGTAACTGAATCGTCTGAACTAAGAATATATTTCCATTCAAAGTAGTTGTTCTACTATTAGTGAGCAATTCTTGCAAATTTTCTTTATTCCAGTTATAAAGTGCTTCTCCTGCATATAAAATAAGAATATATTTATGTTTTGCATGTTTCAATCCATAATTAATTAAATTATCTATGCTTCCTGTTTGATAACTCACTGCTAAATTTACTATATCAGCAAATCGCTTGGTATTTGTAACCACAACTTTATCAACTTGCATCTCTTTTAAACTATCCAAAGTTACTTTTACTAATTCTTGAGTATCTTTTTCAGCAATAATACAGATTTCAAGATCCAACTGCTTATACTTTATTTTTTTTGCAGCTTTAATTGCAGATTTAAAAGGAAATGCAGCTTGATAATACTTCAACGCTTGTTGTTCTTGACCTGCATTTTCACATAATGTTCCCAAATAATAATCTGCTAAATACGTGTTTCTTCCTTCAATACGTGCACTTATAAAGTTCTTAGCTTGTTTTAAATATACCTTTGCTTGCTGATACTGCCCAATTTGAATGTAGTAACTTGCTAATAAAAACATACTATCTGCCGTTTGCCAAATAAAAGCATATTTTTTAACAAAGTCAATTGTTATTGTTTGTTTTAGCTCTATCATTAGTGCTAAATAACTCTCGGCCGCTAAATATTCAAATGATTTTACATCAGTTTTTGTGGTATTTTTTATAACCTGCAAAAAGCTCACTGAAGCTTGTGCTTTATCTGCTAGTTTAAGATACGCTTGACCACTAATATAATACATATATGTCGTTTTGGGATATTTATTTAAAAAGCGTTGTGCCAATTCAATTTGTTTCTCTGGCTTTTCTTCAAGTTCAATTGCTTTTTTTGCGACTGTATATTCGACTTTTTCTAATTCAACTTGCGCTGGTTCAAATTCTTCTTTGCATTTTTTGTAATACGCTATTGCTTGCTGATAGTCCCCTAATTGTGTATATATCTGACCTAAACTATAATATGAAAAATCACTTTCCTTACCTGGTGCTGAAACTGTTGTACATTGAGTAGCATGCTTAAACGCAGCAATTGCAGCATCGACTTCAGTTAAATTAATATATATAACTCCAACGTCATACCAAAAATCAGCTACATTAGCGAACTTAGGTGCAAACCTTAATATTTCTTTTTTCACTAATTCGCTTTTTTTTAAATGATACAGAACATTTAGATAACTTGTCACCGTTTCATATGCATATGCAGACTTATAACCAAACTCTGGTTGATTTAGTGCTTGTTGCAAATATTCTAAAGCTTGTTGATACTTATTTAAAATTAAATAGCTCTCACCTGTTTGAAACAAAACATAAGGATTCTTAGGTTGATCAGCTAAATCTTTTAAGAGGAGATCTAAATTTCTCTTAGCTTTTCGTTTTGATGTAATAGAAACATAGCCATCATGATACAGATTTAAATTTATTATGATTGTTCTTGATTCACCTGCTTTATCTAGTAAAACAGGTTGCTCATGTACTCGACCAGTAAAAGTATAATATTTTCGTGAAAATAAACGTGGAACAACCGCTTTAAATTTGCTATAAGTTATTTCAGGTCTAATACTAGCCTGGTAACAGCAACCTAATGTAGAAGCATCATATCTAATAAAAGCTTTAAATATTTCTTTATTTCGTTCTGTTTCTTCTGTTGCTAGCCACTCATCACTATCAATAATTAAGACATCATCATATTTAGCTTGCTTAATTGAATAATTACGTGCTTTAGAAAAATCATCACACCACTTAAAAGTAAAGTAACGTCCCCCATTTTCAATAACAACATTTTTGGTTGACTCATTGATACCTGTATCAACAACAACTACATCAGCCGCTAATGGCTGCAATGATTGCAAGCATCTTTTTAAAACTTTGTCCTCATCTTTTGTAATCATACATACTGACAGTTCCAATCTTTTCACCTCTTCTTTACTTATTTTCCAAGTAAGTTAATCTTTTTTTTGCAGGTTCATAGTCGTTACATTCTAAGTAGCTTTTGATTGCCTGTGTTTTATCTCCACAATATTCATAAATTATTCCAAGATTATACTGAGTTAACCAACTATTAATACCGCTATTAGCCGAATTTTTATATTTAAGTGTTGCTTCAAAGGCTTGTTTAGCAGCATCCAGCTTTTTATTAGCAAGATAAACATTTCCTAAAACAAATAAAAAATCCGATTGTATACTAAAATCATCTTTAAAAATCAGTGCCGCATCTAATGCCTGCGCATAATTACCTAACTTGATATAAGATTGACATAGCCTACAGATATTTTGTAAAGTCCTTATATTTGAAGAATCTCTCTTCAATTCTTCAATGTAGAAAAAACTTGCTATTAAATATTCTTTAGCAAAGAAAAATTGATCTGCATCTTGCTCCAATTGCTGGATTGTCATCAATTCAAATACTTTTTCACAGTATTTTTTAGTGTTTTTTATATCATTTAACTTAGCGTAGCACCGTGTTATTTTTAGCCAGGTTTCAGGATTAGTTCGATTTTTGCTTGCGTATTTTGAATTAGAGATGCTCAATCCTTTTTGATAATATAAAATTGCTTGTTGATACAATTCTTGCAACTGTAACAAACTTGCAACCAAATAATAATAATCTGTGCTATTAGCAAAATATTGAGTATATTTGAGTGCCGTTTCTATTAATAAATCTTGTTCATTTAAGCGTTCATATGCAATTAATAACGTTGTAATGCAATCGTACATGTATGGTTGCTGCCAATTCTGTTGATAAGTTACGGCATTTTCTAAATAAAGTACTGCTTTTTTTTCATTCCCTGGTTGTAAAATCAAAGCCTTGCCCATTTGAAATAACAGATATGCATCATGTGGTTTATCTGCTAAATCTTGTTTAAGGAGCTGCTCATCCCTTTGGGCTTTAGTAAGCAGTACCCTTTTATCAAGATACCCAGTATGTTCTATTTCTAATCCACTATCCTGGTATGAAACACCCGTTACCTGACTATTAAGTGGAATGATTTGTTCATGCACACGACCAGTATATTTAAAGTACCGTCGAGAAAATAATCGGGCCTCAACTTCATAACTTTTTCCAATAGCTGTCTTTTCTCCTGTAAAACTAACTCGCTTAATTTTGCCAATTGTATTAGTAAGTGTATTGTTTCTAAAAAAATACATTGGATTGCCAATAACCACATATTCATCACTATCAATCATAAAAATCCAATCATATTTAGCTTTTTGAATTGCATAATTACGTGCTGCTGCAAAATCATCGCACCAATCAAATTGGTAATAACTACAACTATATTTATTAGCTATATCTTCTAGTTTTCCCATACCGGTATCAACTAATACGATTTCTTGCTTAAATCTTTTTAAAGAGCTTAAACATTTTTCTATATTATCAATTTTATTAGCAATTATACAAATCGATACACACATATTAGCTCTACCTCCCTTAAACATAGAATTGCGTTACTATTTCTATCGGTTAAAAAAATAAAATTTAAAGAAACCCTAGCCAAAATATTTTTGAATAGACTTAATTTTAAAATCAGTTGCAAAATTGATTATAAAAACACCCCATAACTGTTAGTTTCTATGTCTAACAATTATGGGGTGTTTCAAATCAAAACAGATTTCTCAAAATTTTTTTAGAATTTAAGGTTTTTATCCGAGCATATAACCAGTATTTATATCGCTACTGAATAGCAGCCAAAGCATCCATTGCATCTGGATAATCGTCACATTTTTCATAATTTTCGCGTGCCTTTTGAAACTCACCCTGTTGTTCAAAAATTTTTCCGATTCCAAAAAAACTAGCTGAAACATATTTTTCAGATATATCCTGTTTTGCTAATTCAATAACTTTTTTAAAATGAGCTAATGCTCTATCATTCTCCAAGTATAGAGCATATATTTCACCAGCCATATATTGAAAATCTACAGAGTCTTGTAGCATTTCTGCATCTTCTTGTATTGTCTGATATAACTTTGCTGCATCTTTCCCAGTAGTGTTTGAAACAACTTTATCTAATACAATTTTAGCAGCTGTTAATTCTCCCGCATCACGATATGATTTTGCAATATTAATCAGATAATCATCATCATTAGGATACTTAGACAAATCCTCTAATGCTAAGACAAGATTACGACCTGCTTTAGCAACGTTTTCTTTTTCTAAAAGATAACCATCATGATGAATTGTTGTTACATTCATCAAATCAAAAGTTAGTGAATCAAATCCCATATTAGAAACTAACTTTTCATAAACCCGCGTATCTTCATTAAAATTAAAATGTTGTCGATTAAATGCCCGCTCTACAATTGATCCTTGTATCATCTCTTGATTTTGTCTGATACAATGATTCAAACAACGTGCAGTTCCCTTGGCCTGTGATAAGTCGTCACGCTCAAAATAACGTTCAAGTTGCTCAATATTATTTGCGATATCTTCTTTTGCCCACCACTCATCACTATCAAGAAAATAGATGTTGTCATTTGTTGCATTATCTAGTGCAAAATTTCGAGCTTTAGCAAAATTATCTACCCAATCAAATTCACAGTAGCGAGCTCGATTATTTTTAGCTAATGTTGCAGTTGCTTCACTTTTACCACTATCTACAACTACTAGTTCTGCTTTCACGCCTTGGATAGAATTCAAACAGCGTTGCAAATTGTCTTGTTCATCCTTAGTTAGCACACAGATTGTTAAGTTATCATTCAACATATATTTTCCTCTCTTCTTGTCTCACAATATACACTAATATTATTCCGCTATTTTTTTCCATGAATTTAGTAGCGTAACAAAGACATTTAACACACTGTCTAACTGCTGTGAATCTTTAGAGATATTAGCTTTACGTAATTGATTGTTACTAAAATCATATAGAGAAATTAATTGTTGTGCTATTTCTTTATCAACTGATGGATCTATTGCAGATGATAGTTCATAAATAATTTCTTCTGCATTACGAATATAATTATGTGCTTTTTCTATTTCTTTATTTTTCATAGCCAATTGTGCTAGCTTTATACTTTTAATTGCTCCTTCAAAGAGCATTGTCGTTAACTTTGCAGGACTTGCACTCATAACTTCAGTTTTTAAATAATCGTTTTTATACCCTTTAGGACCATACCCCACGATAACAGACTCCCCTCTTACTAATTCTAAAAGATTCTCTTCATTGAAGATTGCATGTGCTTAGCATATGCATCTACAATTCGTTTCTGCTTTGTATCACTTAATCCACTAATTTTTGTAGCTAACTGTTTTTTTTCCTCAGCTAATATATGGATAAACTTTTCATAAACACGTTGAATATCTTGTAATGTTCCTTCAGATATTCCTTGTGGTCTTCCATTAAATTGCAAAAATATCGGTTCTAAATATGTTATTATTTTAACGGCACTATCTGCACTACCGTCAAATCGCCTAATTTTTTTCATGATTTCCGCAATTAGTTCCGTATCTTTCATAATAAATACCCCTTTTTATTAGCTATCATCATCATCATCACTTGAAAACCAATTGGAAATTTCCTTCAATGTCGATTCAGCCGACTCCATTGCAGCGTCAACTGCAGTGTATTTAGTAATATATGCCTCTTTTTTAGTCTCTAACTGGCTGGTTAAATCAGTAACTTCAGAATTCAAGCTTTTTATCTGACTTGTAATACTGCTGATCTTATCTCCAATAATTCCTTTTGAAGTACCAGTACTGCTATAGCTTGTACTGATATAGGAACTGATTAGAGAAGCAAAACCAGTTGTATACCCCGATTCGGTTTTGCTAGTTCCTTTACCTGTTGAAGTATAAAAGAAATTTTTAACATTAGTTAAACTATCACTGATTGCTGACTCTAGTTTCGTAGTGTCAACTGACATCGTGCCATCTGAGTCAACACTCAAGCCTACATTAGCTGAACTTAAACTAGAAGAACTCGATCCTGTAATAGCACTTGCTAAAGAAGCTAAAGAAGACTTTAATCGTGTTGCTGTACTATCACCGTATAAAACACCATTACTTTTTTCTGTAGCATCTGTCGTACTTGTATCAATTGCTGTATCTGTATCTAACAGCGTCATCGTAGCATTATATTTATCAACAAAATTCTCAACAGCCGCTTCTAAATAAGAAGTATCATTAGTTAAAGTTAACGTTGTTGAGCTTAACGTGCTACCTGTACTATCTGAACTATCAGCCGAGGAAACACCGGTTAATGTAAGTGTGGCACCATTGATTGCATCTGAAATAGTATTTGAAGAACTTGTCAAATCATAACCATCTAAGGTATAGCTTGCATCTTTGCCTGCTGTTGTTGTTGCATCAGAGCCTAACCCTAAACTGTCTGCTGTACTGTCTGTACTAGTTGCAGAAATTGTATTACTTGCGCCGGTAGCAGATGAAGTTAAAACTAAATGTTTAGCGACAACAGTTGCCGTAATACCCAAAGAATTAGTAGTACCATCAGAAGAAGTAACCGTTAAGTTATTGATGGCTGAAGCAATATCTGTTAAACTCTGCGTACTTGAAACTGATAGCGAAGCACTACCAACACTTGACGTTAATGTCAGTGAACCGCTCAAACCTAAAGCTGTAGTATTACTACTATCTGAACTACTACTTAAAACACTAGGTACAGATCCTGAAATAGTTTCAGCGGTCGCCAACTGGCTAACACTAATACTATATGAACCGGTAGCTGCTGAGGTTGTTCCTGAAATTGTTGCAACTGCTGAGTTACTCGAAGTTGCTGTTTTTGTATAGTATTGATCATCATCTTGTAGATAATCTAACGCTGTTTGTAAATCCGATAATGATGATTTGATTGCCGTCCAAGCAGAACTTTGACTTGTTAAATTAGTTATTTCCGTCTCATCAGATGTTTTCCGTGTGGATAATGAATCCGCCGCAATCATTTCATTTATAATTTCAAGAGTAACTCCAGAATACTTACCTAATGTAGAGCTAACACTAGCATCAGATTCACTAGTTGTACTTGTTGTAGAGCTACTGGTTGACGTACTGGTTGAAGTGCTAGTGGCTGAACTAATTGCAGATGCTGTCGCTGAACTAATTGATGTTGTTGTCATTGAAAATCATCCTTTCTTGTTAATTGATATTCCTTGGTGACTCCATCTATCTCGTCTATATAGTTCTAAAGCTTCCTTGATAGTTAAGCGTCTGATTATTTTCTTCGTATTTTCTTCAACCAATACTATTTTTGAATCATCTTCTTCTAACGAAAGCCTTAATCCTAGTCCTTGTTCACTTAAATTATGATTTACCTCTGTGATTATTTGATAGAGTCCCTCTTTGTCAAAATCTATATTATCAATATCGGCTTGTTTCTTCCTTTTTTTAAGTTTCTTTTTTGATTTGTTTGGCTGATTATTATTTATAAATCTTTTTTCTGTAACTCCTTCATCACGTAATTGATTTTCTATCTGTTCTTTTTGGCTATCTTCAATTTTACGAATTTTTTCAACTGGAGCTATCTCACTAATGATACGCGAAATTCTATCTATATCCATTGACTTTTCCCCCTAATAAAAAACAAGAAAATCAAATGTGGATCCTTGATTTTTCTTGTTATAAAAGTTCTAGTCCATATAGTCTAATACTGTCGTTTGCATGATTTTAGTTCCAACAGCTAAAGTTGCTTTATACGCAACCATTTGATTCTCATATTGTAAGTATGCTTCTGCATAATCAACATCTTGTTGATCAGAAAGCTGGGTTGTGAGATTCAATTTTTCGGTTGAATTTCGACTAGCTGCTGCTTCTAAACGCGTTTCTTTTGCACTAATATTAGTTTGTACACTAGTAAAGTTATCATAAAAATCTTGTGCTTGAGTTAAAAGAGTACTACCTAATTCAGTCTGATTAGTGTTCCCATCACTATCACCTAAAGCACTCATTAAGTTACTAACAAATTCATTTAAACTAGTTGTTGTTCCATCTGAATTTTTAATAGAGGTAAACTGACTACCATCCGCAAATAAATCAACTGATACTCCATTCGCAATCGTTCTTGTCAAATTATCGTCAGTACCTTCATATGAAATATTACTAACAATCCCATCAGAATCAGTTGAAACCTCAAATGGCTTAGTCGTTGTATTCTGCCCCGAAAAAAGATATTTGCCTGCATAATTAGTATTTAGAGAATCCATAATATTTTGGATATCTTCATTAATTTCTTCTTTTTGAGCTGCTAGTTCATCTGTCCCATTTGTAGATGAAGCAGCTGCTGTAATTAAAGTAATAATTCTATTCATAGAAGTACTAACATTATTTAAGACGCTATATTGCTCTTGTGTCCATGTTTCTGCAGAACTAATTGTATCAGCATACGTTTCATTCTCAGCTAAGGATACTTTTGAAGAAATTATCTTTGAAACAAGTAACGGATTATCTGAAGATTCCGTTACTGTTTTACCACTGGACAATTGATTCATTGTATCTTGCATTGTATTAGCATTCTTCTGATAATTAGTTAAGAAATTTGTATAAGTCATACTACTGGATATTCTCATTATCTTATACTCCTGTCTTATTGATTAAAGTATCCAAACAATCTGAAACTATTTCAAGCATCCGCGCATTAGCTTGAAATGCATTCTGATATTTAATAACATCTGCCATTTCCTCATTAATTGAAACACCTGATACAGAGTCATCTTGATCATTTAGGCTTGTTAGTAAAGTATTTTGCGATGATTCTGAATTATCAGCTTTTTGCTTTGCAATACCATTAGTCGTAACAATATTATTAAAACGTGTAGCATATGAACTACCGCTTGTACTAGTTGTAAAACTCAAGGAACTTGCATCAAAAGTACTTAAGACACTTTCATCGCTACCATCAGTCGTCATCGCCGAACTAAACGCATTTGCAATTGCCGTTGCAATTGTACTATCACCACTATTACCACTTGTTCCTGTCTTTAATTCCTCTGGATTATCAACTAAATCTGTATTGACTTCAAAATCTGCAGCGGGATTAGTACTATCTTGACTCAAAGTAAAAAGCCCATCATACATTTGAGAAGTTGTCGGTGTCGTTGATCCATCAGAATTATAAATAGTATTAATAGTTTTGACCACTGTATTAGTAAAACTATTTAAATCATCCATTTCTGAATTTATTTCCTTTAATGCATCTTGATAACCACCTAGGTCGCCTTCACTAACTGTTGCTTCTTTTGCTACAGAATATGTATCTCCTGATTTAGATAATATTAACAATGTTCCTGGATCATATGTCCCACTAACACTTACTGGTGTCGTAGTTGTATCACCATCAACAAATACAGTTGAACTATCTGAACTCGTTGCACTTACCACACTCAACTTATTAACGGTTTTAGTAGAAGCATCTAAAACTAAATTGTCTGAATTCTTTGTGCTTCCCAAGTAAACAGATACACGTCCATATGAATCTGTTGATGTCGTTATATCCGCTAATCCAGATAATGATTTTAAGAGCGAATCTCTTGTGTCTAACAATGTATTAGGTGTATCACCAGCTGTTTCAGAAGCATAGATTTGAGTATTAATATCATTCAAATCATCTAAATCAGTATTAAAATCTAGTGCCGACTGCTCAATTCCAGTAACTGTTGTATTTTTTAAATCTGAAATCGAACTTGCCATGTCATGAATAGCATCAACAAAACTACTTGCATCCTCGATAACTACACTTTTCCCTGTGGATAATTCTGGATCATTAGCAACTGTAGTCCATGAACTTGACATGCTACTCAATTGCGTAACAATACCATTATCGGAGGGTTCATTTAAAATATCCTCTAAATTACCTAAGGTTGTAGAACGTTGTGTTGCTGATTCATATTTTGAATTTGTATTTCTAATCTGCTCTCGAATATAATCACTAACATCTCGTTGTACCCCATCAACTTTAACCCCAGTTCCGATTGAGCCAACACCAGCCAAAGTATACGCACTTTTAGTCTGTAAATTAACTTTTTGCCTTGAATAGCCATCAGTACTAGAATTAGAGATATTATTCGCTGATGTTTGTAATGCAACATCACTAGCATTCAACCCGCTACTAGCAGTACCTAAAGTTCCAAATAGTCCAACCATAGTCTCCTCCTACAAAAGAAATCAAGCCTTATTATCTAAAAGATAGGCACCCGGATCAGAAGCATATGCATTTTTTTTATACTTTTTTGGGCCGTACAGTTCATTAGGACTTTTTAAATTATCTTTAATAGCTTGCATAAGCGTGTTTTGATAACTTAATGCCTGTCTTGTCAATAAAAGGTTAGTTTCTTGTAATTCTTTGATTTCTCGTAATAATTGTTTCGTTTTTTCAGAAATTGGTCCTTGATAATTATCTAGAATCGGAATATACGTTTCTTTTTCAGACAATGCCTCAAGTACTTTCTCAGTTTTATTATTAATTAAGCTTTCCTTTTCATTAGTTAAAACATTTCTAAATATTCTGATTTTTTTTTGAAATTCCTTTTCGTTCATAACATTCTACTCCTCATCCATTGCTGAAATCATGTTAGTAGCAATCTCATCAGCAGAAATATTATAATTTCCAGATTGAATAGCAGATTTTAAATCTGCAACCTTAGCTGCATCAAAAGCTCCTGATGTCGCTTGACGACTTGAATCTAATTTTTTGGCTGTATCAGAAATCTCCACATTTGCATTGCTATCGTTAGTAGATTTAGATTCAGAAGATGCAGTTACTTTCCCATTTGATTGGTTTATTTCATTCTTGGATACAAGTGGATACACCTTATTATAGTTACTGTAATCACCATGAATATCCATATCTATTTCCCCCTTTCACATCTCTAATTGAATAATTCTTTCATCTCATATTATATCGGATTATCAAAAAAAAGTTAAACCCCTTAAGTTTAACTTCTTTCATAATTAATTATCTCATATAATCGATTCGTTTTTTTGGTGATAATATATCTGTAATTCTAACTCCAAAATTATCATTGATTACAACAACTTCTCCGGTTGCAATTAATTTACCATTTAGCAATATTTCTAATGGTTCATCAGTTAATTTATCTAATTCAATAACTGAACCGGTATTAAAACTTAGTATATCTCTGACGGCTTTTTTACTACGTCCAAGTACAACACTCAAGTTTAAAGGAATATCCATGATTAATTCAAGATTATCACCCTTTCCTGTATTGGGTGTATCTGGATTTAACTCTTGGAACTGCGGCGTATTAATCTCCACTTTTTTCTCAATTACATTCTTAGATTCACTTTTCTGTGGTTGTACAGTTGTATTAGTTTCTATAGACTCTTCAGCAGGCTTTTTTTCATTATTTTTACGATTATTAATTACTGTTGCCTTATCAGATAGCATAGCTGTTGCAATATCATTAACCATTGTTTCCGTAAAAATCTGCATAATTTCACTTTGAACTAAACCATCGACATTTAACGAAAAGGATATTACATAAATTACTTCATCCTTAACAATGAAATCATAATCAACTTTATTAGGCTCTTTCCATAAGTTTACTTCAGGAGGCAAAATATCTACTTTACGATTAATCATTGTTGCCATTGAAGTTGCGGCTGAACCAATCATTTGATTCATTGCTTCTGCTACTGCACTTAATTCAAGTTCTGTAAAGTCTTCATTTTCAGGAGTACCATCGCCACCCATCATTAAGTTAGCAATAACATTAGCATCATGTACTTCTAAAAGCATTAGATTGGCACCAACTAATCCTTCTTTAAATTTAACCGTTGTTGCTACCTTGGGCGCTTTTATTCCATCAATTAGTTCACTAAAAGTTACTTTAGTCACACGTGGTGTTGTGATAGTCACACGATGATTTAAAATCGATGATAAAGTTGTTGCAGCTTGCGACATAGAAATATTACCTACTTCACCAATTAAATCTCTTTTAGCTTGGTCATCCATGGCTGCAACCATCGGATTCAATTCTTTATTCTTATCATCTGATGATTCTTCGACTTTTTCTTCATTTTCTTTACTATCTTGTGCTTTTGATTCATTTTCTTGAGACTTTAGCGCTCCTTCTTTGGAACCATTACCATTCATCAACGCATCAATTTCTTCTTGTGATAGGCTATCACTCATTTTCATCTTCCCCTTCCAACTTATCTAATAACTCGACTGCAAATTGGCCATTGCTCAGTTTTCCTAACTTAGTCGTATAGAATGGATGAGTTTCTATATACGTATCTATAGGATCTGATATTTTTTTACTTAACCGTATAACATCGCCCACTTCTAAATTTAAGAAATCAGCTAAATCCATCTTTGTATTTCCAAGCAAAGCTTCTATATTCATTTCAACGTGATTTAAATTGCGTCTTAATTCTGTCGAATCATCTTTATCTTTCTCTTTACTTGAGTCAAACCAATTTCGAATGCTTAACTTATCTAACATTCCCTCAAAAAAGATATATGGAATACATAAGTTGATGAAGGTGCTCTTATCCATCAAATCGACTGTGAAAGTCACTAGAATAACAGGTTCATTAGGTGACATGCTTTGAAGCATTTGTGGATTGGTGTCCATTAAATCCAATTGCGGATCTATTTCTACAATATCTTTCCACACTTGTTTATAAACCTTAATAAGTTCTTTAACAACCTCTTCTAAAATTGAAAGTTCAATATCAGTAAAACTTTCACGCGTTTCTAAAATACGATCTTCATTGCTTTCACTGTCACCCATCTCTTGACCACCACATAATAACTCAATAAGGATATTACACAATTGAGGATTAATTTCAACTATCTGCGAACCCTTCATTGGATCAGAATGAAATAGACCAATCAATGTCCGACGTGCAATAGAGTGAATAAACTCATCGTAACTGATTTGCTCGATTACAGCTAGTTTCACATTTACATTAGTTCGTAACTGTGAGGCTAAGAGCGTACTTCCCAATTTAGCAAAGTCTTCAAAAACCATGTGTAAGGTATTAATATATTCTTTTGATAAACGCGTTGGTCTTCTGAAGTCATAGGTTTTTACTTTTGTAGCTTCTTTTGCTTCATCTTCAATCTGTTGTTCATCGAGCGTACCACTGCTCATAGCATTCAGCAAGGCATCAATTTCTTGCTGGGACAATACTTGATCCACAATAACCCTCCCTACTTATTAACAATCATTAATTAAAAATTGAATCTGTCACATCAACAATATTTGCAATCTTGTCTGGAAAGGCGACAACACCCTTTATATGTTTACTTTCCTGTTCCAAACTCAACTGAATATCGTCATCCTTAATATCAAGGACTTCAACCACTTCTTCAATTAGCAAGCCCTTTCGTGCTTCTTCGTTTTTCATTACTAAAATATTCATATTATTTTCCGTGGATGGAATATCAAGCAATTCAGCTAATCCTATTATTGTGACAACAGTTCCGCGAAGATTTATCAAACCTTTAATCCACTTAGAAGCTAAAGGTACCTTGGTTATTTGAATAGTTTCAACAACTTCTTCTACATCTGCTGCAGAAATTAAATAATATTGTCTATTCATCTTAAATAAAATCATTTGCATGTTACTGCCTCCTGTCATTAGGAAAGTGCTTTGTCGATAGCTTGAATAACACGTTCTGTATCAAATGGTTTAACAATAAAATCAACCGCACCAGCACGGATTGCATCCATGACCATTCCTTGTTGCCCCATTGCGGAACACATTACGACCTTAGCGTCTGCATTATATTCTTTAATCATCTTTAATGCATCAAGGCCATCAACTTCTGGCATTGTAATATCCATTGTTACTAAATCTGGATTGGTTGCCTTATATTTTTCAAATGCCTCTTGCCCATTTTGAGCTTCATCTGCTATTTCATAACCATTTTTCTCTAAAATATCTTTTAACTTCATACGCATAAAAACAGCGTCATCTACAATTAATACTGATTTTGCCACATTAATTCTCCTCTCAAAGTCCTAAAGCTTTAAATATTTTTTCAAGTACTCCAATTCCTGGAATTAAAAAAAGTGATGCATCTAAATTTTCACTACCATAAGTAAATTCATTATGAATAACAAGTATTTGTTCATCATATTGTTCAAAGGCCATATAAGCACTGGAGATAATCGCTCCAAAGTAGTCATAACTTGCAATAGGTAACCTTGATACTAAACTCATCTGAACCAAATCACCAATTGCACGTAGAAAAGAGTTAAAAATAATATTTGTTAATTCCATCACGGCAGATTGTATCAGTTGTTGCGTTTGAGTTGTATCTTCACCTAGCATCATCTTCGCCATTTTATTTGCAGAGTCTTGCGAAATTACAAACAACAATGCACCATCAAGATCACCTACAATTTGACTTAATACCCCATGCATCTCAACATCGTCTGAAATAATCTTATTATACATATCAGTATAATTCATTATCTGCACTTCAGGAACTTCCATCGCAATCCGTGAATCAATCATTTTAGAAATGCTAGTTGCTGCATTACCGCCACCAATATTCATAATTTCTTTTAAACCATCAAGTTGCAATTTTGTATAGCTCATTATTTAACCGCCACCTTTTTCTCATTGCAAATCGCATTAACATCTAAAATTAATGCAATTGCGCCATTCCCTAAGATGGTTGCTCCTTGATACTTATTTAAATCCATTAAAATTTGATCGATTTTTTTAATAACAATTTCTTGTTGTCCAATTAAGCTATCAGCTAAAATTCCATAATATTGTGCGCCAATAGTCACAATAATCGCAAACTTATTCTTGCTTTCAGTCTTCGGTAGATTTAATAACTCATTAGTGCGTACAATTGGAATTAGTTTGCCCTGGAACCGATATACTTCATTTTGACGGGTTTGAATAATTTCATCATCTTTAATCATTACAACCCGTTCTACCACGTCTAATGGAATTGCAAAGTCTTCATCACTAATTCGAATCATTAACGCTTGAATAATTGATAATGTTAACGGTAATTTGATCGTAATACGGGTTCCGACATTAACTTTACTTTCCATTTCAAGCGAACCACCTAGTTCAGATATTTTTGCCTGAACCGCATCTAATCCGACTCCACGACCAGAAATATTTGTAATTTTTTTAGCCGTTGAAAAACCAGGATGAAAGACTAACATCTGTAAATCACGATCACTCATTCCATCTGTATTAATACCCTTTCTTTGTGCACTCTCTTTAATTACATCAGGATCAATACCTTTACCATCATCTTCCAATGTAATAATAACCTTGTTACCTTCTTGATAAGCTGAAAGAGTAATTGTTCCTTTAGTAGGCTTGCCAAGTTTTTCTCTAACTTCTGGTTTTTCAATCCCATGATCTGCACAGTTTCTCAACAAATGAATCATTGGCTCTGAAAGTTCTGAAACAACCGTCTTGTCTAATTCAGTTTCTTCACCAATAACCACTAATTCCATTTCTTTTTGCAATTCATTAGCTAAATCACGAATCATCCGTGGATACCGGTTAAACACAACACTAACTTGTTGCATTCTAATTTTCAGAACTAAATCTTGCAATTCAGAAGTTAGACGTGAAACTTGTTCCATTGAATCTCTTACTTCATCAGCATTATTACGTTTACCTGCATCTGCTAACTGATTTCTATACACAACTAATTCAGATACTAAATCCAAAAAACTATCTAATCGATTAAGGTCCACTCTAATTGATTGATTTCGATTATTATGATGATTCTCTTTTTTTACTGCTGGTTTCTTTTTTTCAGAATCTTTAGGCCTTGTTTCTAACTGATCTTGTGGCTTTGCAACAATTTCTTTAGAGTCATCATCTTTTTCTTCGCTTACTTTTGGCTTTTGAATTTTCTCTTCATCAAATTCCTCAACAATAACTTGATCAATTTCACTATTGCTATTAATATTTTTGGTAACCTCATCAAAAGTATCTTTTGTCACATAAATAACTTTAAAATCAGTGTCAAAATCACCATCTTCAAGTATCTCAGTCGTAGGCTCCGAATGAATAACATCACCTTCTTGATCTAGCTTTTCCATAATCAAGAAAACTCGAGGGCCTTTTAGCAAGGACTTTGCATCCAAGCGTATTGCTATTGTAAATACATTATAACCCTCTCCTTGTGCTTTTTTTATTACATCCAAATCCGCATCTTCGATTTTTTCAAAATAACCATTTAGCTCAGCGACTTCTTTTTTTGTTTCTTTAGAACTAGATTTTTTTTCGTCTATACTTTGCCGAGCATCAACACCCTTTTCTACTTCATCAAGTTCATCCCATAATACTTTTATTTGATCATCACTTAATGTTTTTTCATCCCGTAAATCATCAACTAATTCAGATAATTTGTCTAAACACTTAAATATTAGTGAAACATGATCTTTAGTTACTTTTAGTTTTCCGGATTTAAATAAATCAAAAATATCTTCCATTTTATGTGTCAACTTTGTCATGACATCATATCCCATTGTAGCTGACATACCTTTTAAAGTATGAGCTACTCGAAAAATATTATTAACTAATTCCATATTGTCTGGATTTTGTTCAAGTTCCAAAATACTGTCATTTAATTCTTGTAAGTTATCATCACTTTCTTCAAAAAAAAGATCGCGATAAACACTATTATCATCTGCCATTTATATTCCTCCCCGCAATCATATTTTTTGATAGATAAACGAGTCTATTTTCCTTAAACCAAACTGTTCACAATCATTTATTGTTTCAGTTGCTCCAGTAAATATAATTCCTCCAGAAACAAGTACATCACTAAAATTGTGATAAACCTTATCTCTTGCATCTGGTTTAAAATAGATTGTTACATTCCTGCATACAATAACATCACACATAGGCTCATAACTGTCCTTTAATAAATCATGCTGTTTAAAAGTTACATATTTTTTAATATTTGTTTTAACTATGTAATCTTCATTTTCTTGTGTGAAATAATTTTTCAAATCTAAGCTAGGTACATTTTTTAGCTCACTCTTTTTATATATACCTTCATGTGCTTTATCTAAAATAACCTTATCAATATCCGTAGCAATGATTTTACCATCAATATGATTACGTTCCAAAATCATTGCTAATGTATATGGTTCTGCTCCAATTGAACAAGCTGCACTCCATATTTTGGGATGTGTTTGTCGTGGAATAATCGTTTTTTTCACTACTTCTTCAAAACTATCAAAAATCTCCCTATTACGATAAAACTCCGTAACGTTTATCGTTAGGTGCTCCACAAATGCATTACGCGCTGTTTTGTCTCGTTCTAAAAGCTTTGCATATTCTTCTAAAGTACTGCAACCAAATGTCGTCATTATATTGCCAATTCTTCGTTGCATCTGTTTTTCTTTATATGCATCTAATCTAATTCCCAGATTTTGTTCAACCCATTTGTTAAAAAAAACAAAATTTAAACTGCTCATCTATAGTTACCTCACTAATTCACTTAACTTAGCTCGAATTTCAGACAAACTTAAAACCTCATCAATTACGTTATTTTCAATTGCATTACCTGGCATTCCAAAAACAATACAACTATCTTTATCTTGAGCGATTGTATACCCGCCTTTTGCTTGTATCTGTTGTAAACCAGTCGTTCCATCTTTACCCATGCCAGTTAAAATTATTCCAATTAACGCTGAACCATATTGTTGTGCTGCTGATAAAAATAATGGATCTACAGCAGGTCTTGTTCCATGTTGCTTAGCCGTTTGATTTAACCTTAAGCGATTGTTCTCGATTGTCATATGAAAATCACCAGGAGCAATATAAACAGCTCTTTGAATTAATTCACCATCTTTTGCTTCTTTCACAGTTACTTTCGCTTCATTATCCATTCTTTCAGCAAATGTAGCTGTAAATCCTTTTGGCATATGTTGTACAATAATAATAGGTACTCGTAAATTAGCAGGTAAAGCTGTTATTAAATTTATTAAAGCTCGTGGCCCTCCTGTTGAGGCGCCTATAACAATTGCTTTCAAATTATATTTCAAATCTGTTATTGATTTAGTTTCTCTTTTAGAACCACTACTTATTTTTATTGAAGCTGAATTCCTTGCCTTTACTGTTTTAGCTCCTGTTGCACCTTTTATTTTGTTATAAAAGTCTCTTATCCAGTCATCCTTTATCTCCATAATATTAGTTGGTTTTTCTATAAAATCAGTTGCACCTAATTCCAAAGCTTCAATTGTTACTGCCTGATTAGTTAGAGCACTAAGCATAACAACTGGGATAGACTTTGTTTTTTTTATTATCTTTAAAGCTTCCAGTCCATCCATAATTGGCATTTCAACATCCATTAAAACTAAATCTATATGTGTATCATCTTCAATAAATTCTATTGCATTTTTACCATTTCGTGCAATTCCTGCCACTTCTATACCTGGCATTTTTGTAATTAAGTCTGTAATTACCTTTCGCATAAAAGCAGAATCATCTACGATTAAAATCCTAATCATTGCTGTACCTCACTTATTTCATATAATAATTGACTCATGATGAACAACTCTAACTGTTGTTTCAAAGTTCTCGAGATTTACAATCATTGTCCTGCCTGAATTGCCACCAACGTGTTCTGCCAACAGCGGAATATCAAGTCTTTCTAATTCCTTTCGTACAGCTTCTACATTTCTCTCGCCAACATTAGCATTTTTTAAAGCTCGATTAAAATCAAACATATTTGCACCGCCAACAATTTTTGCTTTAAAATGACCATATGGAGCTTTTTGTTTCAATTGTGCTAACATTATTTCTAAAGCAGTATTTGCATATTTAGCTAAATTAACTTGTGTAGATTTTGTAAACATATTACTATCTGGTAACATTATATGGCTTAATCCGCCTGTTTTTGTTCGTTCATCGTAAATAATTGTACCTACACAAGAACCTAATCCAACCGTTATTAATGTATTAGGGGCTTGCCCTATTTTATATTGTGCAATTCCTACCCGTATTTCTTCATTAGCCATTAGCATCATCTAATTTTTCAATATTTTCTTGCTGTTGGTCTTCTAATTCATCTGAATTAGCATCGTCTATCGAATCTAACAATTCTTGTGACTGTTCATTATTGAACAAATATTCCAATTCAAGTGAAATAACAACTTCGTCATTTGATTTTAAAAATTTACCGATATATCCTCTTTTTAATTTAGATTTGACTAATTCACGCTCATAGTCTGTATCTTCTAGCATCATGATTCCAGTAATTGATTCAACATAAATCCCAATTGTCTGTTCTTTCCATTGACATAAAATTACTTTATTCTTTGTATCACTTACTGTATCCTCACCAAAAAGTTTCTTGCGTAAGTCAATAATTGGCAACATTTGTTCTTCATATTCGTAAACGCCTAACACGTAATCAGGTACATCTGGCAAAGAAACAAAGTTGTCAGCTTCAACAATTCGTCTAACCACAGTGACTGGCAAACAAAAAAGTTGATCATGACTGATAAAAACAATATATTGTTCCACAGTTACTACCTCTCTTTATTGCTAATCTAGTTGGAAAGCTGAAGCATTTATCTTCTTTTCTTCAGCTGTCTGTTGTAATTTTTCAACATATTTTTCCAATTCTTGTATCATTTGATAGAAATCATCAATATTAGTTGAAACTTCCTGTGTTGAAGCAGATATTGAGGTCATTGAATCAGTCACATTTCTAGATGCTCCTAAAACAACATCTTTTTGTTCAACAACATCCGCCATAATTACCTTAATTGAGTCCAAACTATCATTAAATGTATCAACAATAGCTGTAATTTCCTTTGAGGAATCAATAGCGTTACTGATATCACCATTTTGTTCTTGACTCTTATGAAATGACTTATTAATGTCACCAGTCATTTGTTCAGATTTACCTCGAATCGCTTCAATAATGTCACGAATATCTTTAGTTGACTTACCGCTTTGCTCTGCTAATGATCGAATTTCATCAGCAACTACTGCAAAGCCCTTACCTGCTTCACCAGCTCTTGCTGCTTCAATTGAAGCGTTTAAAGCTAATAAATTTGTCTGTTCAGAAATATCATTAATTAAGTTAACGATATTACCAATGCTTTGAATGTCTTTGTTCATATTGCCCATTTCTTTAACAATACTTGCTTGACTTTTTTGTTCTTCCTCCCAACTAACAGCAATCGTTTGCAGCGTAGTGGCATTCCGTTCATTACTTTCCTTTGATTTATCTGCATATGAAATCATCTTACTGATATCACTATTAATAACTTCGATATCTTTTCCAAGTTTATTAACAAATTTTTCTGTTTGCTCTGCTTCAGAGCTTTTTTGATTTGATTCATCTGCAATAGTACTCATTGTGTTTCGGATACTAGTAATTGATGTCTTTGCATTGTCAGATAAATTACTTAATTTATCAACCATTCCGACAGTACTCTTTGTCTCTTCTTGTAAACTAATTGCCATTCCTTTAAACGCATATGCAATTCCTAATAATGACTGCTGCATACGTCCTGGAACTGTATCTTTTTTGGCAGTTACTAGATTATCTAAGTTACGTAAATCACCTTGCGCAATATTTGTCATGTCACCTTCTATTTTATTGATGATTTGATCACCATTCTTAGAAAAGAAGATTGCTGATAACCATATACCAACAATTTGTAAAATAAAAACTAGACCTGTAAAAATGAGAAAATTAGTATCCAACTTACTATTACCTATTTCTTGTATTAATAAAAAATAGCATAGTAGTAATATGGCTAAAGTAATCAGAGCTGGAAGCATAGATTTCAGCCTAATTTGTTTGAAACGTTTACTAAAATTTTGCATAGTTAAATTCCTTTCTCGTATACAAGCTTGTATACACTAACTTATCTATCTAGAAATCATTTGTTAAATATGCGCTCCCACGCTAAGCGTATCTAACTACACGATATTCTAATTTTTAAATCGGTTAATAAGGAAAAAAATTAACCATTTAATCCTATAAAAGATACACATCCTTAGCATCACTAAATACATTATATTTTCCATAATTTTGATCGCGGATTAATTTTCCATGATCTATTTCCAAAACACGATGCGGAAACGTATTTACAATTGTGCTATCATGTGTTGCCATCAAGATTGTTGTTCCCATTTGATTAATTTTGAAAAGCAAACGCATAACCTCGACTGCTGAAGTAGCATCTAAGTTAGCGGTTGGCTCATCAGCAACTACAATCTTAGGGTTATTTAAAATTGCACGAGCTATTGCTATTTTTTTTTGTTGTCCTATAGAAAGTTGCTTAGGAAATCGTTGTCGATAACTATACATATCTATAATGCTTAATACATCACTAATTCTTTTTTCCCATAAATCAGTATTAACATTTATAGCTTCTAAAACAATTTTGAAATTTTCTTCAACCGTTCGTTTATATAGAAAAGTATCTTTTTGATTAACAACACCAATTTGTCTCCTTAATTTATATACATTACGGCTACGAATTTTACTAACCTGAACATTTCCAACTTTGACAATACCTTTAGTTACCATTTCTTCTCTAGTTATCAATTTGATAATTGTTGATTTACCTGCACCACTTTTTCCAACTAAATAAACAAATTCACCTTGATTAATATTAAAACTCAGATTTTCTAATGCCTCAATGGAACCATATTTCTTTCTAACATTTTTAAAATTAATCATCTCTTCTTCCCCCTAGCTACTATATGCATTAGCTATTGAATGAATTTATTGATTCCCACATATCATCATTTGATTTCAACATTTGTGAGTTAAGTGAATATGCTCTTTGTGCAATGATTAAGTTTGACATTTCTGAAGCTAAATCAACATTGGATGATTCTAAAGCACCTTGTTTTATAGAACCCAAATCCGTTGCACCATTAAGGTTAGAATTTAATGTTGTTCCCGTAGCAACTGAATAAAGGTTATCTCCTCGATTAATTAAACTACTCAAACTTGAAGGCTCATATATTGCTAATTGTCCAACTTGCACACTTTCCGTACCTGTATTAATTGACATTTCTCCGTTACTTGAAACATTCAAAGTGCCGCTTGGCCATTGATTAGTTGGAACTGTCGCATTCATCGAAACCTTATACCCTTGACTATTAACTAAGTCTCCGTTTGCGTCAAAACTAAAATCACCATCGCGCGTTAGATATAAATTCCCACTAGTATCAGTAACTCCAAAAAATCCATTTCCATTAATTGCAAAATCTGTACTTACACCTGTTTCTGAGATTGTCCCTTGAGAATAATCTGCTTCACCACTAGTAACTTTTACACCCATATTTACCGCTAATGGTTGTTCATCTTCTGTAACATCCTCAGTTATATCCTTATTTAATAATTCAGAAAATGAAGCTTGTTGTGTTTTATATCCAGTTGTATTTGAATTAGAAACGTTATTTGCCACAATATCCAATTGTGTTTGCAATCCATTCATACCTGTTAAACTGGTTGAAAATGTGTTATTTACTCCCATTTGTAATAGCCTCCTATGCTTTTCCTAAAGTATTTACGGCTTTATCCAGTGTAGTATTAGTCGCACTTAACACTTGTTGACTTGACTGAAATTCCCTTGTTGTTTCCATCATTTGTGTAATAGCATCTGTCATGGATACATTTGAGCTAGTTAAATAACCTTGCATAACATCCGGATTTGTAACCTGAGTCACGCCCCCTGTAGTACTATAATATGTATCACCTAAATTTACAGCAGAATTATCATCATTAAAGGATACTACTAAAAATTGAGGATTAGTTGTATCTGCATCAATAGCTTCTCCATTTTGATTCAGAACTAAATAACCATCTTGTGTAGTCAATTGATTATCAGCATTAGTTGTAAAATTACCATTTTTTGTATATATTGTCTGCCCACTATTATTTTGAACTGCAAAATATGCATTCCCATTAATTGCATAATCTGTTGACAAACCCGTCTTTTCCAATGAACCTTGGCTTGTATCAACTCTACTTCCCGAAATCTCATTTTGCCATGTGATTCCACCTGTTAATTGATTATATTGATTATTAAGCGGACCATTTTCATAATTATGTACACTAACATCATCCATTGCGGATTGAAACAATTCCTTTTGTTGGTAACCACTAGTATTAACATTAGCAATATTACTAGCAAGATTTTGCTGACGATCTTGAAGAACATTAAAATCTGCGCGTAAAGTATCCAATCCTCTAATCATTATCCAAGTTCCTCCTTAATATAGTCACGTAATTTTACAATAATCTTGCCATGAAGTTGCGAAACTCTTGCAATCGAAATATCTAAAATAGCTGCAATTTCTTTTAAAGTTGCTTCATCTTTATAATACAAACTTAAAATCAGCTGTTCTCTATCATTAAGCTTTAAAATTGCATTTTTTAAAGCTTCTTTCTTCTCACTTAATAAAAGATTTTCTTCGCCATTTTCAGCATTTTTATCTTGAATCAAGTCTTCCAAAACTAATGAGTCATTGTCTCCAGAAAATATAGTTCCTTCGAGCGAAATGCTTGATAAGTAATGAATACTGTCAAAAATATCACCTAATTGTGCGCTTGTAAGATTCATTTTTTTCATAATTTCAGCATCAGTGGCTTCTCTTTTTAAATCCTGCTCTAACTCTTGTTTTGCCTTGTAGTAATTATTAACAGCCGTCATTTTATAACGTGAAATCTTAGCATGTTTACGTATCTCATCAATAATAGCACCCTTTATTCTAATCGTTGCATAGCCTGCAAAGGGGACATTTTTAGAAGCATCATATTTTTTTAGCGAATCTATTAATCCAATAACGCCTATATTATATAAGTCATCATAATCATATTCAGTGTTTTTTACTGAAATTCGACTAGCTACACGTTCTACTAAGGGAAGATATTCCAGAATCTTAGCCTCAATATCAACTTCATACATAATAAAATGCTCCTCTCTTACAATAAATAATTACGTCAAATTTCAATCATGCCTACAGCTTCAATAGTTATTTCATTTGGAACTTCATTTAAAGAAATAACTGCCATCTCAGGGAAGTTAAAAGCAATTAATTTTCTAAATGCGAGTCTAATTTTAGGAGAAGTTAAAACAACATATGAAATATCTTTTACTGCTAAATCTTGTTGTATTTTACCAACAGCCTTTAAAATTTTGTTTACCGATTCAGGATTCAAAACAGGGTATGAGCCAGTTGCTGTTTTTTGAATACTTTCTGCTATCAATTCCTCTGTTTTTGGTTGAATTGTAACTACACAAAGTTTCTTGTTATCTTCTGCAAATTTGTTTGCAATTGTTCGTTTTAATGACTGACGAACGTATTCCGTTAAAACTTCAGTATCTTTAGTTACAGTTCCATAATCAGCCAAAGTTTCTAATATTGTTGTTAAATCGTTAATAGGAATTTTTTCATCCAGTAAATTTTGTAATACTTTTTCAACTTCACCTAAACGCAATATATCAGGGATTAGCTCATCAATAACAACATTATTTTGAGCTTTGATACCTTCTAAAAGATTCTTTACTTCTTGACGACCTAATAATTCTGAAGCATGTGCGTAAATAACTTCTTTTAAATGTGTTGCGATAACAGTCAATGGTTCTATCACTGTAAATCCCTGTAAATCAGCTTGCTCTTTATCAGAAGAATCAATCCAAAGCGCTTCTAAGTTGAATGCCGGTTCCTTCGCTTTAATACCTTTAAATGGAAAAGAACCATCAGAGGAATTATTGATAATCATGTACTTTTCAGGATATATATCCCCATGTGCAACTTCATTACCTCGAATTTTAATTGAATAATTATTTGCTTCAAGATATAAATTATCCCTAATTCGAACTGGACTCACTAAAATTCCTAATTCATGTGCTGTTTGTCTACGAATTGCAGCAACTTTGTTCATTAAACTATTGTCATTTAAGTTATCTACAAGTGATACCAAGCCATACCCAATTTCAACAGCTATAGGTTCAACTTGGAAAGACGTAACATTTTCATCTTGTTCTTGCGTTACTTTTTTCTTTTGCAAGGCTAATTTTTGCTGTTCTTTACGAAAGGCTTCTTTTTTCTTTTCTTCTTTTGAAGTAATCATTGTACTAGCAACAACTAAACCAAAACCCAATATCATAAATGGTATAGTCGGAAAACCAGGAACCAATCCTAAAATAATTAAAATTGCAGCAGCTATTCGAAACAATTGGGGATTTCGAAGTGCATCTGTTGCAATATCCTTACCAAAGCTCCCATTATTACCTGAACGAGTAACAATAATACCTGATGCAATCGAAATTAATAAAGAAGGAATAGAACTTACCAAACCATCACCAATAGAAAGCTTACCAAACTGCGATAATGCTTCCGTAATTGATAAACTACCATTAACCGTAAAAATTATTGATCCACCAATCAAGTTTACTAAAACAATCAGTATTCCAGCTATTGCATCACCTTTAACAAACTTACTTGCACCATCCATAGATCCATAAAAATCAGCTTCTCTTTGTAAATCTTCTCGCCGTTTTCGTGCTTGTTCTTCATTAATCAATCCACTATTTAAATCCGCATCAATTGCCATCTGTTTTCCTGGCATTGCATCTAAAGTAAATCGTGCAGAAACTTCAGCAACTCGTCCAGTACCATTAGTAACAACTAACAGTTGAACAATTAAAATAATGACGAAAAGAATAATCCCAACAACATAATTGCTACCAGCTACAACATTAGCAAATGCAGAAATAACATTCCCTGCACTTCCTTCTGTTAAAATGAGCCGCGTAGAAGCCATATTTAATCCTAATTTAAACATAGTGGTAATTAAAAGTAATGTTGGAAAAGTTGTAAATTCAAGAACCGATTTAGTAAATAACGTGATTAATAAAATATTAATCGCAACCGCAAGATTAGTTACAATCATTACATCTAAAATTGTTGATGGTAGTGGAATAATTATTAATCCGATAACACCAACAACCACAAAAGAAATCACAATATCGGCAGATGATAATTTACGTTTTTTCTTTTTCTTTATTTGAGCTGCCACTATTACATTTCTCCCTTAATTTAAATTTTATACTTTGCCTTTTCTTCAAGTTGATAAACTAACGCAATAACTTCAGCTACAGAACCAAAAAATTCATCTGGAATCACACTACCTACTTTAACTTGAGCATATAGCGCTCGAGCTAAAGGGATATTTTCTATCATTGGAACTTCAAATTTACGTGCCTCTGCTTTCATTCTTTGTGCAATTTCATCAGCACCTTTGGCAATTACCTGAGGAATCCCAAGAGCATCTTTTTCATATTTAATAGCTACAGCAAAATGTGTTGGATTAGTTACTACCACCGTTGCCTCTTTTACATTAGCAATTGAATTTCGTAACATCTGTTGATATTTTCCTTTTCGCTGTGCCTTAAGCTGTGCATCACCCTCATTTTGCTTTACTTCATCTTTAACTTCTTGTTTAGTCATCTTTAACTGTTTCATTAAATTATAGTATTGGTAAATATAATCAAGTAAACCTAAAATTATTAAGATAGCTGCGATTTGAAGCATTAATCCTTGAGCAAAGTGCAATACAAAATATAAGATTTGCCCCATTTCCATACTGCTTAAATTAGTAATTGTCGCAATTGATGCCTTATATTTGTTGTAACAAATATATACAATGATTCCTAATTTAGCTAAAGTTTTTGCTAAATTTACTATTGCTTGAATAGAAAACATATTTTTTAACCCTTTTAAGGGATTTATTTTACTAAATTCTGGTTTTAAATGCTTTGCACTAAAATTTAATCTAGTTTGCAAAATATTGATAAGTAGTCCTACAAATATCGAAACAACCATAAATGGTGCAGAGCCTAATAAAATTATTGCAATTGATTGTATGGCAATTTTGGGCAAATCATTTATTTGCGTTTTATAATCAGAAATACGTTGAAATGAACTAATCATATACGGAAGGTAGTTTTCAATTACAAATTCCCATGCCGGTATAAAAACAACTGCTAAAATAATTAAAACTGTTGCTGCGCTCAAATCTTGGCTTTTGGCTATTTGCCCTTCTTTTCTGGCTTGTCTAATTTTCCTTGCAGTAGGCTTCTCAGTTTTACTAGCTTTGTCCTCATTGTTCATTTATTAACACTCCCTACTTATGCAAATAATTAATCAGATTGACCATGTATGTATAGGCATGCGGCAAAATCTGCTCTAAAAAATCAATAACATTAGGTAGTGCGAGTAAAAAGATAATAAGTGCAACAATTGTCTTAATCGACATTCCTAACATCAATACATTTATTTGTGGAATAGTACGAGCAATAATTCCTAAAACAATATCAACTACTAACACAGCCACAACTAATGGTGCTGCGAGACTAACCGACATAGCAAAGGCTTTAGCAAATAACTTAACAACACCGCCGACTATTGGACCAGTAATGACATTGGCACTTCCAATCGGAACTATTTGAAAAGAATACATTAACCCACGAATCATTAATTGATGTAAATTTAACGCAAAAAAAACCATGATTGCCATCCAGTTATAAATCTTCCCATATGTTGAATTTTCTGTTTGAAAAGTTGGATCATACGCTTGCGCCATTGTTAGACCTGTTTGAAAATCAATAAAAGCACCAGACATCGTTATTGCATCAAAAGCTAGTTTACTAACATATCCCATTAACATTCCAAATAAAGTTTCCTTAATTGCTAACAAAATATAAATAGTACCACTTACAGAATGATAACTGCTACTTACCATTGGAAAAGCTACTATAGTTAAACTGCCTACCACAATTAATTTAGCCAAGTTAGGAAAGTTTTTCTCGGAAAAAAGCGGTGCTAAAATAACAAAAGTAGCAATACGGCAAATTATTAATCCTGTTAATTGAATAAAATCCACCGTATCCCTCCTTTTACATTTGTGTCATTAACCTAAAAATATATTTAGTAAATTCAACCAAAACAGTAATCATAAAGTTACCTGCAAATATTATTGTCGCAAATATTGCAAGTAACTTCGGTACAAAAGTTAGTGTTTGCTCTTGAATTTGTGTTGTAGCTTGAAAAATACTAATTATCAAACCCACAATCATCGAGATTAGTAATGCTGGTCCTGAAATAACCAAGATTCTAATTGATGCTTCACGAATAAGTGTCAACACTAATGAGACTGTCATTAAAAACTCCCTTTCTACTTAAAACCTGCTACAAGCGATTGTACTAATAGATACCATCCATCTACTAAAACAAACAGCAATAATTTAAAAGGTAAAGAAATCATAACCGGAGAAAGCATCATCATTCCCATTGACATTAAAATACTAGAAACAACCATATCAATAATTAGAAACGGAATATAAATTAGAAAGCCTATACTAAACGCAGTTTTCATTTCACTAATTATGAATGCTGGAATTACCGTCGAAATTGGTAATTGTTTATAATTTTTATATTTATGTTTGTCCTTAGAGATAGTTAAAAAAAGCTTCAAATCCTTAGTACGTGTCTGTTTGTACATAAACTTTTTTAATGCATCCTCTGAACGATTAATTGCTTGAGTTTGTGTTATCTTACTTTCTGTATATGGTTGATATGCATTGTTGTATATAGTTGTATATGTGGGTTTCATTGTGAAAAATGTCAAAAATAACGCTAAGCCTAACAAAACCTGATTAGGCGGATTATTTTGTGTTCCTAATGCACTACGTGTAAATGATAGAACCATAACAATACGAGTAAATGAAGTAGTCATAATCAATAAAATTGGAATAAACGATAAGACTGTTAATAGGATAAATGTATTAATTGTCGTATTTGTATCGCTTGTTCCACCAAGCAATTTGTTGATTCCTGAAGAAATATCACTTGTTGTTGTTGCTCTTACATAAGTTGGAAAAACAGCAATAAGAAGTAACCCTAAAAGACAACCACTACCTACTAGAAATAATTCTTTTTTTCTTTTAGTACTAATCTTCATTATTGTTCTTCCTTTTTTTTGATTTATCTAACACAGACTTTAAAATATCTTTAAACCTATTAGCTTGTTCTAGTGTTAACTCTTGGTTTGCGTGGAGATTGTTTTTGAATATTTCGATTTCCTCAGGTGTTAATTCCTTAATAATTTGAACATTTTGTTCTGAAAAACTCATAACATAGTACACACCGAGAATTTCAACAATTCCTAAAGAAAGATTCTTATTAAGAGCAATCTTTTGCAATATTCGCATATTAGCTGTCCCTTTATTCATGTACTTATTTAAATATCGCATAAGTACATTGATCAAGACAATAATTAATGCTAAAGCACCAATCAACTTGATTATTGCAAAAGCTGTTTCCATTTATTATTACTCCCTTATCTATTTTCTATTGAATAACCAAATCAGTTATATATACTTGCTTAACTATAGTTGTTCCGTATTCTGTATTAATTTCATTTTTTATATCATTTTTCAAAGTACTAATGCTATTACTTGTATTCAATAAATCATTAGCCGTTTTTGTATTTAGAACATTGATTACACTATTACGAACCAATGGCATACTCTTTTTAAGACTAGTTTTTGCATCGTCATCAGCTACCAAACAAGAAATTTTCAATCGAACATATGTTAAATTATCTGTCGATGTGTTTCCCGAAAGATTAACAACGAATTTAGAAACAGAAACTAGCTTCTCATTACTGGTTATTGTAGCTTGTGTTTCAGTACTCTTTTCACTACTTTTATTCAGAAAATATTTATTAGCTATATAAGTACCTCCTACTCCAAAACCTGCTGCAAGTAGAACAAACAACAACGCTAATATAATAATTTTCCCTTTGCTTCCCCTTTTAACACTTTGTTCTTCATCTACATTGTTTTCTCTGTTTCTCGCCATTCTTTACTCCTGCCCCTTTAAAATTTTTTCTTGCAATGATTTCGCATAAATTCTTCGACGATAATTAACTATAAGTTCAACTACCTCAGTAGCGTTTTCTTTAATTACTAAATTTTTTCCATCAACTAGGGTTAATACAGTATCTGGAGTTTCATCAATTCGATACAATAAATCAGGATTTAAATAAAACTCTTTGCCATTAAAACTAGTAATTTTAATCACCTGTCAGGCCCCCTACTGTATTAAGACTTCTTTAAGTTAACAAGTTCCTCTAGAATATCATCAGAAGTTGTTATAACACGTGCGTTAGCCTGATATGCTCTATTTGCAATAATCATATTAGTAAATTCTGTTGATAAATCAACATTTGACATTTCTAATGACCCAGATTCAATCGTACCTGCACCATTGTCACCCACATCACCAATTATTGCCGTTCCTGAGTTATTGGATGCTGAATATAAATTAGATCCTTGTTTTTCAAGACCAGATGCATTATTAAATGTTGCTAATGAGAATTTACCTAAAACAAATTTTTGGGAATCCGCATCTGTATCTGTTGAGTTTTGATATTGACCTGTAACAACACCGCTACTATCAACAGAAAAACTGTTAAACGTATATGATTGTCCATTATAAGTAATAGTTGATGGTATAGTTATTCCTGAAGTGTCACTAACACTAGTAGGCGTTGTTAAACTGCTATCTGTGTAATCTGAATATAACATTGGGCTAGCAGTTGTATTTACTCCTTGAATAAGATACCCATCACTATTAACTAAATTACCTTCACTATCACGTTCAAAAGCACCATCACGTGTATAATAACTTTCACCTGTACTTGCATCTTTAGCAATAAAGAATCCATTCCCTGTAATTGAAAAATCCGTACTAATTCCTGTAGATTGGGTCGATCCTGCTGTCATATTTGTATCAATCGAAGCTATTTCATCCCCTAATCCAACTTGTTTTGCATTAGTTCCCCCATTACCATTTGTTGGTGCTGATGCTGATGATATTGTTTGACTAAATGTATCCGCAAAATGAACACGGCTAGATTTAAACCCAGTTGTATTAACATTAGCGATGTTATTTGCAACAACATCTAAGTCCGTTTGTAAATTTTTCATTCCACTAACGCCTGAAAAAAGTGATCTTAACATAATTTATTCCTCCTCTAAAATCTGATACTTTAATTTGAATCTCCAACTTGCACCAAGTCACTCATTGAATATGTATTTCCATTTACAAGTAAAGTGCCATATCCATTTGAGAACTGTGCTCCTGTAACTGTTCCCTCGATTTCTGATCCGCTATCCGTACTTAAAGTTACTTTTTTACCTACAAGAGATAAAGTTTCTTGTTGTTGCTGAATAGCTGCGGATTGTGAAATTGTCGTTTCTAAATCAGTTAATTCCTGTAAGATAGAAAATTGTGCTAATTGAGAAACATAACTTGTTGATGAGTCACTGCTACTTGATGAGCTGTCTCCAGTGAAAGAAGGATTGCTAATTGAAGCTGCCATAATCTTTAAAAAAGACTCCATATTCAATTCAGAACTTGATGAGCTTGATGAACTACTCGAAGTCAATGCAGAATTTGTCGATAATGAAGCAACTGCATCACTCAAACTTGAAATATCCATAATGTTCCTTCTTTCTAAACTAGGCTAAAATGCTGATCTTACTTTCCTGTTTTTCTTGTTCAACAGTAGAAGATTCTTGTAATGTATAGTCATGTTTATTATTTTTATTATTCAAATTTCCTTGCTGTTCTTGACTAAATTGTCTTTGTGTTCCACTTTGATCAAACATAGTTTGTGTATCAAAACTACTACTATTTGTTTCAGATAAATGACCAACAACTTGATTTAAATTTGTTTTAACATTGTTTGTCGTGCTATCTAAATTATTTAACCCTTGTTTTTCTAAAATATTTTGCAACTTTCCTGAAACTGATTCTAAGATTTGTTTCGTTTGTGTTGTTTCAACTTTAAACTCTAAGGATACTTGCTTGTCATCACTGTGAAAACTAACTTCCATTTTTCCTAAAGTTTTGGGTGTTAACTGAATTGTAATTTTGCTCGAATCAGTTTTGTCAAGAGTCTTTACCCCACTTAGAATAGAATTAGCTAATTGATTCAATTCTTTTCCTTGGGAAACAGTTAAATTGATTGCTTGATCATCTGTACCTTGACTCAGAAAAGTGGCTCCATTTGCTACCTGCATTGAATTATTAAACTTGTCACTAGTAAGTAAAGCTAATTGACCCATATCAACAATTGCTTGTGTTGGTGAATCGATAGAATTTTCCACTTTTTTTACTGTAATTGCTGATTTTTTCTGACTAGTCACTTCTTTTGAAGTATCCTCACCTATTAATTGCACTTCTTGTTCATTTACCTTTACTATGTTTTGAGATGTATCTGTTAATGTACTCGATTTTGTTGCTACTATACTTTGACTAGTTTGCTTATTTACTATTTGTGATTGACCGGATTGTATGGTTGATGTATTCTTTATTGCTTCATTATCTTCTTGACCATCCAAATCTAAAGTACTTGATATCTTGATATTTATACTTTTTTTTTCTTCTTGATCTGTAGATACATTCTCAGAAACTTCTTTACTATCCACAGCCTTATTTTTTAATGATGTATTTGTTTGAGTACTTGTTACTGATTTTAATAAATTATCCAACTCAAGTTGTGAATTAGTTTGTGTAGAAACATCTTGTGTCGCTGTTTCATCTAAAACGGATTCTTTAACTTCTTCTTTTACTTCCTGTTTTACGGTTGAATTTTTATCTTGCTGTTCTTGTTTTTGCTTATTTAAAAGACTACTAAACTTATCAACCTTTACAGCATTAACATCCTTATTTAAAGACGTTTTAGACTCGGTAGCTTTAGTTGCATCAGCACTCACGACTGGAATGGTCTTAATCATTTTCTCACCTCCTTTCAAAGATTTATTTGATATTTAAAATTCTTCTATTAGACAATTCATCTAATAACTTTTGCTCTTCACGCTTCTCCAAAATGATATAGTCGGCTTTTTTATTTTCCTTAAGCTTTTCCATTATCTTGCGCTTTTGCTGAGCATTAACATATTCTTCAAGTGCATCGCGTAATTTCCCTTGCAAACTATCTATTTCTGTTTGTAAAGTTAAAGCTATTCTATCTAAATCAGCGATATAACGCTGTTGCACTTGCATACGACTCACTGTATACTCTGGAACGCTTAACATTTGCTTTTTTTCTTGTACTACTTTTTGAATATTATCCTGCTTATCATTAACTATTTTTTGAATTGACGCATAATTATTTTTGGCTTGTTTTTCAAGCTGCAGTCGATATACAAGTACTTTTTCTAGTGAAAATTTAAATTCCCTCATAATCTCCTACTCCCCTTATCACTATCTTCTTTCATTAATAACAGAGCTTTCATTAAAAAGATTATGCAGTTTGCTGATTGTATCTTCGAACAACGAATATTCAGTAACTTGTTGCTTTAAAAAAGCCTCTATTGGATGATGCACTTTGATAGCATAATCTGTTATTGCATTAGAACCTTTTTTATATGCACCAATATCAACTAAATCTTTTGCCTCATCATATGCTGACAAGTTCTCTCTCAAAGAACTAGCGTCTTTATATTGTTCTGGCGTAATCAATTGTTTCATTAAGCGACTTAAACTATTTAGAACATCAATTGCTGGATAATGATTCTTTGAAGCTATCTTACGTGATAAAATAATGTGTCCATCTAAAATTCCACGAACAGCATCCGCAATTGGTTCATTCATATCATCACCATCAACTAAAACAGTATAAAAAGCTGTAATAGAGCCTTTATCAGACATTCCGCTACGTTCTAATAATTTAGGTAATTCTGCAAATACAGATGGTGTATACCCTTTTGTCGTAGGCGGTTCTCCAATTGACAACCCTATTTCTCGTTGCGCCATTGCAAAACGTGTAATAGAATCCATCATTAATACAACTTTCTTGCCTTGATCTCGAAAATATTCAGCTATTGCAGTTGCCGTATGAGCACCCTTTAAACGAACCAAAGGTGGCATATCTGATGTTGCACAAACAACAACAGATTTTTTATAACCTTCACCTAAATCTTTTTCAATGAATTCCCTTACTTCACGTCCACGTTCTCCGATTAAACCAACAACTACCACATCTGCTTGACAATATTTTGCAATCATTCCTAAAAGAGTGCTTTTTCCAACTCCACTTCCTGCAAAAATACCAATTCGTTGTCCTTCTCCAACCGTTAACATACCATCTATCGCTCTAATACCTGTACTCATAATTCTTTCAATTGGCTGACGCTTAAATGGATTAGGAGAAATCTGCATTACTGGATAGTCAACCTCTTTATCAAAATCCATGTGTTCTGAGTCAAACGGTCTGCCTAACCCGTCTAGTGTATGTCCTAGTAATTCATCGCCAACGCTAACCTGTAGTGTTTTACCAGTTTGTTTAACAATGCACCCCGGGCCTATTCCTTCAAGATCATCAAGCGGCATCAATAACACTGTATTTTTAACAAAGCCAACAACTTCAGTTAAAGCTACTCGCCCATCTTTTTCAACAAGAACTTCACATATTTCACCAACAAAAACTTTTAAACCAGATGCTTTTATAATTAGACCTACAACTTCAGATACTTTTCCATATTTTGAATAAAATTGATGATTTTGCGCAATTTCTAAGTTCTGGTTTAACGGTACTGAAAAACTCATTTCACATCACCAACAGTTTCATTTAAAAACTTTTTTAATTCTTCAGTTAAATTAGCTGTAACAACTGCATCTTCTGACTCTATTTTTATCTGTGCATTTCCCATTGAATTGTCATCTAAAACTGCAAACCTGATATTACTATTCTTTTTCATTTTTTCTAATCGTTCTGTCAAAACCATGTGATAACGATTGTGTGCTCGAATAATTATGACTTGATCTGGTTTTTCTAAATTAAATAAAACAGGTTCAATCAAGTTTAGAATTGTTTGTGGTTCTATTTCTAGTTTTTTATTAATCAGTATTTCCGCCATTTTCACACCATACGTTATTACATCATTTTTCTTTTCTTTCACGTACTCATTAATTTCTTGATTTACTTGCTTAATATTAGTTCTTGTTTGATCAATTAAGTTATCCGCAATTTTTTTCCCTTCGGTTAATCCATCTTCATAACCTGCAGTATATCCAGCCTCCTTTCCTGTTTTAAACCCTTGCTCATATGCGCTTTTTTTTATTTTTTCAGCTTGTAATGTGGCGTCATTGATTATTTGATTCTTTAATTTTTCAAGTTTTTCTTGTCCTTCTTGTGATTGGCGCATTAACTCTCTTTCTTCAGCTGAAAGATTAACGTTAAGGAAAATATCCTCTGATTTTTTTGAGATTTTCTTGGGAGGTAAAACAGTAATAATTTTTTTATCTTTTGTTATCGGCATTACTTTTTTTTGCTTTACTACATTACTAGACAACTGCATCTTCTTCACCTCTTCCAATATATATCTCACCAGCTTCATCTAACTTACGAATAACTGCAACTATTTGTTGCTGTGCCTCTTCTACTGCAGATAAACGAGTTGGTCCCATAAATTCCAATTCTTCTTTCAGATTATCAACTGCACGGTTTGACAGATTTTCATAAATAAAGTTTTTAATATCATCATTAGCACCTTTCAATGACAATGCAAGAACATCGTTTGAAACATCTCGTAAAACTTTTTGAACATCTGTTTTCTCCAAACTAATAATATCTTCAAAGGTGAATAGACTAGCTTTTACTTCGCCAGCTAATGTAGGCTGTTTCTTTTCCAAATCACTTAAAATTGCCTTTTCTGTATTCCGACTAGCAGAATTCAAAATGTCAACTAAAGTATGTACACCACCGACTTTTTCTGAGTCATTTTCTATTAAAGTTGAGAATTTAGATTCCATAACCTTCTCAATTCGTCGAATTATTTTAGGGGATGTACTAGAGATTGTACCTATTCTCTCAGCAACGTCAACTTGTAATTCTTTGGGAAGCTCTGATAATACTTGTGCTGCTTTATCTGGCTGAATGTAACATAGAACTAACGCAATGGTTTGCGGATGCTCATCTAAGAGCAAATTCACTAACTGTTGTTCATCTGCTTTTCGTGCAATGTTAAAGGGACGTTCTCGATACTGAATTTGAGTTAATAAATCGATAACATCTTTCGCCTTTTGTGGCCCTAATGCTTGCTTTAAAACACCTTTAGCATAATCAATTCCTCCATCAAGAACATATTGCCGGGCTTGAGCTGTGTTAACAAAATCGTCTAAAACCTTTGTTTTTTCTTCTGGTCTCACTACATCAGTGTTTGCAATTTCATAACTAACCTTTTGAATGAGATCGTTAGGAAGAAGTTTCATAACTTTTGATGACGTTTCAGTTCCTAAAGAAATCATCAAGATGGCAGCTTTTTTAAATCCACTAAGTTTTGCCATTAGTTGCCTCCTTTTTTATCGTCCACTGTCATCTTTATCATCTTTCATCCATGCTTTAACTAATTCAGCAGCAATTTCTGGATGTTCTTGCGCATATTCACGGGCTTTAGTATCACGATCTAATTGTTTTTTTACTTCTGGAGCAATTTTAGGTTCTGTTGAAACAGATTCATCTTTTGCTGTTTCCTCGTTCGAAGCCTCAATATTATCATCTGCGACATCAACATCATAATCATCATCATAATATTCATCTTCAGCTTGTCTTCTTCTACGAATTATTACAAAAGCAGTAATCCCACTTAGTAACAATAATGCCCCTATACCAATTCCTACGTATAACCATGGGAAGGAATTCTTTTTAGTTGCTTTTTTCTTAGTAGTTTTTGTTTTAGTTGTTGCCTTTTTTAATGATAACCCTTGAACTACAATGGAATCACCACGTCCTGAATCATATCCAATTGCGGCAGCAACAGCTTTTTTAATATACCGTCGATTCTTTTTTGATAGCTTATCATTAACTAAAATTGATGTTGTTAGTCTTTTAACTGTTCCAGGTGCCTGAATCGTTTTTGTAACACTCGTGTTAAGTTCATTATTGACGGTATGGCTATAACTAGCTGAAGAAGCACCGCTTGAACTGCTATCGTTTGTCACAGTTGCAACATTGCTTGCTTCATCTGCGGTTTCAGCAGATGAAACGGTTGCAGCTGTACCACCAGCTGAGGTTTCTTCACTTCTTACTTGCGGATCACTGTAAGTAGTTGTTTTGTTTTGAACAGCATCAAAATCTAAAGTTGAATTAACCGATACTGTAAAACCGATATTCCCCATTGAAGACTTGAGTAACGCCTTAATTTTTGCCTGTAATTGTTGATCATATTTATTTTGCATTTGTATGTATTTAGATGATGTCCCGCTTGTTGAAGAAGTGCTTGAACTACTTCCTGAATTCAAAACATTCCCATCACTATCAACAACTTTAACATTATTAGCTGTTAGACCTGATACTGCTCCAGTAGTTAAAGATACAATTCCGCGAACTGCTTGTGAAGAAATATAGCCATTTTTCAATGTTAACGTGATTGATGCTTTAGATTTGCTACTTGAACTGGACGAACTATCTGAGAAGACACTACTACTACTGGACATTACTAGAATTACTTTTGCAGTTTTGACAGCACTTAACGATTGAATAGCATTTTGTAACTCACCTTGCAATGCTCTTTGATAGAGAATTTTTCGATCTTCATCAGTTGTCATAACACTTGTACTATCAAATAAGTCAAAACCTTTTGAAGTACTAGGAAGCTCATCATTAACAGCTAAATCAATTCGTTCTTGATCAACTTTGTTTTTATCTATCATAATAGTTGTTCCATCATCAGCTAATTTATATGCAATATTATTTTTTTCTAATTCTTCAGTAACTGTCCCTGCATCTGCTTCACTCAAATCTGAAAACAAAACTCCGTATTCAATCCGTGTTTCTAGATAATATACGACCCCACCAATTGCGAGCATACTAACTACACCTAAAACAATCGCTATTTTAACCAGTCGATTTAGATTTTGCCAGCGATTCTTAAGATTATTCAGCATACTTCCTACTCTATCCACTAAATTTCCCTCCAAAAAGACTACTAATTAAAATTGCATATCTTTTATATCATCATATGCAGATACTATTTTGTCTCTAACTTGTACAGCAGTTTCAAGATTCAACTGTGCCTCAGTCATATTAACCATTACCTGACTTAAATCATCAGTTTTTCCAGTAATTAAATTATTAGTACTTGTATTCATTGTAGACATTGAGTCATTGAGACTAGATAATGCGTCACTCATATAATCACTAAAACTTTTACCACTACTATTTGAAGATGAAGTAGTGTTCAATCCTAATGAATTCCCCAGAGATGTCTGATAATTTGCTAAACTACTATCTATTCCAGAAACATCCATTTTCACTATTCCTCCTTAACTTTTTGAAATTTCTAAAGCCTTACTTAAAATGGTTTTATTTGCTTCTTCAGAAGAAGTATTTGCTTCATACGTACGCATTGCTTGAATCATATTTACCATTTCATCTGAAAGATTGACATTAGATTCTTCAACGTATCCATTTGAATCTGCCGCCTCATTAGTTGGATCATATTTTAAATTTTTTTCAGTATCTTCATCTATCCCTAACACCTTCACTCCAGATGATTGTGTTCCGCCAAAATTTGAATCATCTCCCGAAACACTCTTTACATTTTCTGAAAAAACAACCGATTTGGCATGATATGCTGAGGTTGTAGTTGTTTGATCAGTATTCAGATTGGCGATATTTGATGAAATAGTATCTAACTTTAATCTTTCTAAGGCTAACCCACTAGCATTTATCTGTAATCCATTAAATACACTCATATGTAACTTCTCCTTATCTCTAAACTAGTTATTCAAAACGTAATTTCTCATTGATAAACGCCCACTTATTTGTTTTTCTAATGCCTCATAGTACAGTGTGTTTGTCGACTGATTAACCATTTCGCTTTCTAAATCTACACTATTCCCATTTTCCTTAACGGATCCAGTATCTGAAGTTGTTACATACGCGCCATCTTCAGAGCTGCTTCCGCTTAAATGATTTTTATGCGTTTTCTCTAACGTTAAATTTGAAGTCGCATCAGATAATTCACTTTCAAAAACAACTTTTTTAGCCTTATAGTTAGCAGTATTTACGTTAGCGATATTACTAGATATTACACTAGCTCTTTCTGATGATACACTTAACGCTTGATTGATAAGATTATAGGTATCTACCATATAGAACAACCTCCCTTTTGACTTTTTTAAACAAAACTATACTAAATGATTACAATTACTTTACAAAATTATAATATCTTTATACTTTTGTATTATAAACAGAAATAATGGGTTTTACAATAATTAAATCGCTCAAAAAAAAATTTTTTTAAGGGATTACAACGTTTATTTTTTATTTTTTCTGATTTAGGCGTTTTCTATTTGTTATTTTTATCTGTTCATTTAATTGCTTTATATACCATTCATCTTTTAAATTCAATAAACTTTTTGATGTATATTGTATGTCTTTTAGTATTTTAATTAATTAATATTCTTAAACAAATATTAATTAATTATCTTGCTTTTTTGGGCTAAAACGTTTTATTATTTAATTATTCTTTATTAGGAGAGTCGATTTTATAATGAAAAGCAAAGTCCTAACACTACTTCTTTGTTCAGTATTCTTTTTCATAAATACAAATATAAATGTATCTGCCGCAAATACTTATACTTCAAATATTCAATCTAGCATACAAATTACATATGAAAATGCACTAAAGAAAAGACAAAGCTTAGTGCAAAGAAAGACACAGATTCAAAGAAATGTTTCATCTACCCAAATAATTATTTCACAGTTACAGACAGATTTAAAAAACATTGCAACCAATGAATTCATCGGACCTACTTATCCCAGTTCAGAATTACAACAACTATATCAAAACTACTTTTACTTACATCAACAATTAACAGATACACAAAATAAACTTTCTGAATTAACAACTCAACAAAACTTAGTAACAACGCAAAAATTACAATTACAAGAAAACTTAAGTAATACGAGTCAAAATATTGCCTCACTTAACCAAACAATTTCTTCTTATAACAGCGAGATGGATACAACCAATATTTCTTTGCACAATATTACTACTCAGCTAACTAACTTAAGCACAAATGCTCCTAATTATGCTCAACTCACCCTGCAATTGCAACAACTAGTAACTCAAAAAAATGTCCTTGAACAAAAAATATTGTCTGCTCAGTCAAACTTAAAGCAGTTGCAGCTAAACACACAAAACACTAGTGATTCGTTACTTAAATTAGAACAACAATTTACCGAATTAGATTCTAACCTTGTAACACAAAAAAATTTAGTTGCAAAGCTAGATCAAGAATTCAATCAAGCTAAACAAACTTATATCGCTAAACTTAATTATTATCTTGCTATTGAAAATAACAGCTTGTCTGAATTACAAACTGTTCTAAACCAATTAACTGAACAACAACTTCAATTAACATTTCAAATAAGCTCTTTAGAACAGAATTTGCATAAGTCAAATAAATCAGCTTCATTATCTAAAAGTCTTGATTCAGATACATCGGTCGCAGTTACATCTCTTGCAGCCTCAACAAACAAAGCAACAACATCATCTACTACATCTACAAAAAAACAAGTAATTACTAATAATTCTTCTGAAACAGTAAAAAATAAAGAAAATAAAATTCAAGTTGCTACATCCCATAAATCAAATTTTTTGTTACAATTATTAGCAGTCGCCTTTGTCATTGGAGGCGCAGCATTCTTTTATAAATCAAAAAATAGCTAAATGCTAATTCTTATAATCACCACTTTTATTTTGACAAATAAAGAGATACAATTATTACTGCAAAGAAAAAGGAGGAGCTTATGTCAATTACACCAATTGATGAATCTACCATAACAGGGTTATTTGATTATACAAATTCAACCACCAAAACGCCTTCCAGTGAAGCCAGTAACTTTGCTGAATCGTTACGTACCGCAGCAACAGGTCAATCAATTCCTAGCCAAATTACTGTTAAATCAGGCGATACGCTTAGCCAAATAGCAGTAAATTATGGTTTGAAGACCTCTGATATTGCTACAGAAAATAATATTAGTAATTCTAATTTAATTTATCCAAATCAAGTAATTAACCTTACAAAAGCATCCACTAACAGCCAAACTACGCCAACGAATACTGCAAGTACTAATGATATCTCAACTAGTTCGACTGTCAGTACTAACTCGAATACAACAGATGAAAGTGATGCTGAAAATTCAGCTCGAACTTGGATTGCAGCACACGAATCTAGTGGAAGTTATACAGCTACAAATGGCAAGTATTACGGCAAATATCAACTTGATATCAGTTATTTAAAAGGTGATCTATCAGCTGCTAATCAAGAGCGTACTGCGAATACATACGTTACAAATCGCTATGGTAGTTGGGTAAAAGCTAAGGAGCATTGGCTTAAATATAATTGGTATTAAGGTTCCATTGATTAAATCTTATATAATAAAAGAGGCTGTGACATAAGTCTCTCGATTAAAAACTGGGCTGTGAAAATCTTCGGATTTTCGTAGCCCAGTTTTTTGATGTATTTGATATAATAGAAAATAAAAAAGAGCACCGGTCTCGACCCCCATGCTCTCTGAAATTATCCCTGAAAGGACATTCCAATATGCAAGATTATTATAACATAAATCAAACTACCAGGAGGGTGTACTTTAGGAAAATGACAGACATAATTTATATAGTCAAAGATACTGACGAAAGCGAAGAATTAGACACCTTTGAGTTTTTAATTGAGAACAAGGCTATGCTTGGAAAGCACAATGCCGATAGAAGCCTTAAACTTTTTCATGTAAATAGCACTGGAAAAGTTTATCCTAAAAATAAAAAAATACAAGCTTTCATCGACGACATTGGCTTAAAAAGTTTACCGATTGCATTAACATTAAAAAGAAACTCTTTATATACCGCAAATGAACTGTCTTCCTTGTTCGAGGGTTTGGATATTCAAATCCCTAAAGATGATAATATTGCTAAAGATTAGAAAAAAGAGGCTGTGACATGATATGCTCTGCTGGGCTCCCCGTCAAGTGAACAATGAAATATAATAAAATTATTTTGACGACTGTCTGCCGAAATTCGGTAGAC
>NZ_JAIULA010000040.1 GCF_024160875.1 Ligilactobacillus ubinensis
CTTTTCCACCCGCAAAGCAGGTGGTTTTTTGTTTCGCACGCAAGCGAGCTCAACTAGGTCTAAAGACAAAATAAAAAGCGCTGATTCAATAAGAATCAGCGCCAATCACACATCACCAAAATGTCTAGGAATTTTAAAATCTATTATTGATTTCAAACACACCAAAACGTGAAGCGTAATTGACGCGCTTCACAACAACATGTATTGAATGAATTCAATTTAAACATATTCATTTTGGTGACCTCCTAATAAAGTTGTTTATAGAATACACTTATTAATTCAAAGTGTCAATTCTTAATAAAAAAATTTCAGTCGCAATTCATACTTAACTATACTAAACTTAGATTCAATACTTTCTTTAATTTTCTAAAAATGGATTCCAAAAACGACCATTATTTATCTTAAACAAGATTATCCCAATAACAACAATAAACAAAATAACTATCATCGCAAAATAATCTGCGAACTTAAATGATTGCGCTTTATACCATGTTCGCTTTTTATGATGTCCAAAACGGCGTAAAGACATTGCCTGACTAATAACTTCTATCTTATCTAGACTTGTAAAAATTAATGGCAATATTATTTGGATTACGCCTTTTATACGCGTTTTTAACTTGGCCTTCTTGGATATTTCATAGCCACGTGCTTGCTGAGCTAAACTAATTGTTTTATAATCGCGTTGAATATCAGGAATATAACGTAATGTGATTTCTACCGCATAACTTGTTCGGTATGGAATACCAATTTTATTTAGACTAGCTGCAAATTCACTTGGTTCCGTTGTTAATAAGAAAACCAACGCCAAGGGCACTGCAAAAGTATACTTTAATAGTATATTAAACAAATATAACAATTCTTCTAAAGAAAGGTTAAAATAATTTTGCCTTTCTCCTAACAACATATGTTGCGAATGATAGATGGTTATTCCATAATCTGGTGCAAATAAGTATACTAGGACTATATTGAAAATTGCAAATGCTGCAATTACCCCTATCACAAACGAGATTTCTTGAAATTTAATTTGAGATTTAAAAAAAAGAAATAGCGAAAATAAAAAGATTCCCACCAAAAAACGGGTATCAAAAGTTAGCATTCCAATAATCGACATACTTATAAATCCAATTAACTTTGTGCTCCCACTTAAACGATGTAAAAACGTGTCCCGCTCACTATAGCCTACATAAAATCGCTTTGCCATTAGCGTTCCTGCCTTTCTGCTTGAATAAACTTTGCAACAAAATCTGTGGCAGACGGTACATTAAAACGTTTTGCAAGAGTATACAAACTAGTTTTAGCTAATGATGCTCGTTGTAAAATATTCTCATCCGTCAAAACCCGAGCAGGAACATCGTCCTTAATTATTTTTCCACCATCTAACACAATAGTCCTATTAGTATATTCAAGCATTAAGTGCATATCATGCGTAATTAAAATTATTGTAAGTTGTCTTTTCTTTTGCAGTTCTTCTAAAAACGTCATTATTTCAGTATAATGTTTTAAATCTTGCCCTGCAGTTGGTTCATCTAAAATTATAATTTCAGGTTCAAGTACAAGAATTGCTGCAATTGTAACCCGCTTTTTTTGTCCAAAACTCAAAGCAGTTATTGGCCAGTTTCTCATTTCATATAAGCCACATATTTGAAGAATTTTTTTTACCCGTTTTTCTATCTTTTCTTTGGTAACTTTTCTTAACTCTAATCCTGATGCCACCTCATCGTATACTGTTGTTTTTGAAATCATTTGATTTGGATCTTGTAAAATATAGCCAATATACGATGCTCGTTGTTTTACTGATAAATCTGTAAGATTTTTTTCTCTTAAGTACATAGAACCGCTTTGTGGCTCTAAAAAACCTGTAATTATATTACTTAGCGTTGATTTTCCTGTTCCATTTCGTCCCACTAAACTAATAATTTCACCTTGATTGATAGTAAGTGAAAGATTTGAAATAATCCTTTTACCATTTTCATAAGCAAAGTTTAAGTTACTTAATCTAAGTAACTCTGTATCACTACCTTTTTTTTGCAAAAGATTCGTTTTTGCCGTCCATTCTATAAGTTTATCAGCTAATCCAGCTCCTTCTATAGTTTCTGGATGCTCAATTTTTTTGCAAGTCTCAATTGATATTCCGCTTTTTTTTACTGCACTTATATATAATGGTTCACGTAATCCAAGTGTCTTTAATTTAGATGTTTTTAAGATATTAGCAGGCTTACCATTTGCTACTATTTTTCCATCTTGCAAAATAACTAATCGATCAATATCTGCAAACAAAACTTCTTCAATTCGATGTTCAATGATAACTACCGTCAATCCTTGTTTTTTAGCCAAATTCTCGATGAGCTGCATAGAAGCTACTTCAGCTGCTGGATCTAGACTTGCTAATGGTTCATCAAAAAGAAGTATTTGACTTTCATCAATCAAAACACCCGCCATCGCTACTCTTTGTTTTTGTCCACCTGAAATCTCTTGTGGTGAATGCTGTAGTAATTCCGTCAACTTCAACTTTTGCGACCAGTTAGCAACTGCTCGTTTCATTTCCTCTTGAGCTATACAATCATTTTCAAGTGAAAAAGCTATATCTTCAGCCACCGTCAAACCAACAAATTGACTATCGCTATCTTGCAAAACTGTCCCTACATCAAAAGACAATTCAAATAATGAACTATCCACTACTGACTTACCATTTACAAAACAATTTCCTTTAACGATTCCTGGATACGCATGTGGGATAAGACCATTGATACAGCGACCTAACGTTGACTTACCAGAACCAGAAGCGCCAGCAATAAGAACTTTTTCTCCTGGATAAATATCCAAATTAATGTCTTTTAATGTTTCTTCAGCTTGTGATTCATATTGGAATGAAAAATTTCTAAAACTTATGAGTGATTCAACCATCTTATTTTTCCTTCTTCAAACTACCACGTTTAACCCTTGTTTTTGCATATATGACTAATAACAACGTCCCAATAACAGCAACTGAAATGCTATTAACAATCCATGTAGCTACACCTTGTAAATACACTTTACTTGCAGGCTCATGGTAAATTAAAATATCACCTGTTGGCGCTAGCAAGACCCATGCTATAAAATTAATAATTATTTGATATACATTAAATAAAACTAACTTCAATTTTGAAAGTGAGCCACTTTGAATGTCAAGTTGTTTTTTTAACATCCCAAAAGCTACACCTACTAGTCCATCTACAATAACCCATGTCCACCATGGTGAACCATATGTTAAAAAGTCATTTAATGCATGCCCGATAAACATTGCCAATCCTGCAGCTACAGGACCATATATTGCTGCTAAAAGTGGTAAAAAGCCGACTGCAACATTAATTTGAGTATCCGCAATTCCCGTTGGAATAGCAACAAATTTCATTAAGATAAAAATAATTGCTGCACCAATTCCCGTTGCAACAACAGTTTGAACTGAGTTATTCTTTTTTTGCATTATAAGCACATCCTTCAACTAAAATAAAATTTTCTAAATTATGCACAACAATTAATTAACATTAAGATATGTCATATCAAAATACCCTACTATCTAAATTTAAAATATATCTTAATTTGCTTAAATTTCAAGAAAATTAATGACATAATTTTACACCAAACTATTATCAAATGCAATTTAACGAGATTTACCTCTTAGAACAAAACTCTGAATTTTTGCTAGACCGCTCAATTTAATTGCGTATGCTCTATTGTCATAAAACATTACATATTTTTTAACTATTTGTTTTTATATTTAAATTATTTTTTCTCAATCTTATATTTATATAAAATGGCAATTATTTTTTTGCTATAATGGCAAAATAGATAGTTTCTGCATCCCTTTCATGTTATGAAATATAACATTATTCCAATTTATTATTTGACATTCTAAGAATTTGATTGTAAAATTATGAGCACATCAAATGAAAGGTGATGTTTTTATGAGTAGTGGTGTCTTTCGCAAAAAAACTGTAGCTGAACTAACCAAGGGAACAAGTCCTCTTAAACGCACTTTGCGTACAATGGATCTGACTTTTCTTGGAATTGGAGCTATTATAGGTACTGGGATTTTTGTTTTAACTGGTAAGGGTGCTTTAACTGCAGGACCTGCATTATCATTATCATTTTTAATAGCTGCTGTTTGTTGTGGCTTTGCCGGTTTGTGTTATGCAGAATTTGCTTCAATTGCTCCTGTCGCTGGATCAGCTTATACATATTCTTATGTGGCATTCGGTGAAATTATCGCATTTATTATCGGTTGGGATTTAATTTTAGAATATGCATTGGGTGCAGCAACTGTTTCTGCTGGCTGGTCAGGTTATTTTGTTGACTTACTCAAAAACTTAGGTATTCACATTCCAACAGTTCTAACAGCGGCTCCTGGCACAACAACGGGTGTTCATACAATTTTTAATCTACCTGCATTCTTAATAGTTCTTGTTATCACATGGATTATATCTGTTGGTATTAATCAAACAAAACGCGTTAATGATACTATGGTTATTTTAAAATTAGCAGTTATTGTTTTGTTTATTATCTGTACAATTTGGTATATTAAGCCTCATAATTGGACACCATTTTCTCCATATGGTTGGTATTCAACTCATGCTGGCTCTAAAGCAGGAATAATTCCGGCAGCCTCAATTGTTTTCTTTTCATTTATTGGCTTTGATTCCGTTGCCTCTAGCGCTGAAGAAACAATTAATCCAAGCAAAACTTTACCTCGTGGTATTTTGCTTTCTCTGTTTATCTCAACTATTCTCTACATTATCATGACATTAATCATGACTGGAGTTGTTAAATATACAGTATTCAGTAAATACCTTGATGCACCTATTTTAGCTGTTCTTGCCGCAACAGGTCAAACTTGGCTGTCTATCATTGTCAGCATTGGTGCTATTTTAGGTATGACTACTGTTATTCTTGTTCAATTATATGGTCAATCTAGAATTACTTACTCCATGTCGCGTGATGGTTTGTTCCCTAAGTTTTTCGGTGATGTTAGCTCTAAATATCAGACACCCTTTAAAGGAACTTGGTTCTTTGGTATTGTAACTGCAATTGCTGGTGGGTTTATCAACTTAAACATTTTGTCTGAACTTGTTAATATCGGGACTCTTACTGCATTTATTTTGGTATCTGCTGGTGTTTTATGGATGCGTAAAACACAACCCGACCTCCACCGTGGCTTTAAAGCTCCTGGTGTTCCAGTTACCCCAATCATTGCTATCATTTTCTGTCTTGTTCTTATTGCAGGACTTAACTGGGAAACTTGGTTACGTTTCGTTATTTGGTTTGCAATAGGTATGGTTTTATATTTTGCTTATGGACGTAAGCATTCAATTATGAATAACCAATAAATTATGTAGATGCACTCTACTCAACACAATTAAAAAAGTATCGCATGAAATTATTTTCTAGCGATACCTTTTTTATATTCACAAAATAAAATACTTTAACATTGCTTACTCTCTAGTATTTTTAGAATATTAAAAAAGTGCTGATGCTTAGAATTCATCAACACTCTACATTAATATCTATTTTAACGACGACGTTCTGGGATACGAGCTGCCTTACCGTGTAATGCACGAACACGACATAGGTATTTATTTGATATTTTAATCATGTTCAAATAATAGTTTCTACTATGTATATACGCAAAAATAGAATATATTTAGTATGTGTTTAATATTTATATTGTATGTATATTCGTGCCCCTTTTGTGCCCCTTTTTTAGTTATTAATCGAAGTACCATCGTTAGAAATATTCTAAGCCGATTGCTCGGCTTATTTTTTTGTATGGTGTTATTATAATTGTGTTAGGTAAATAAAAAAGAAAAGTGGAGATTCAAGATGAAAAAATTAGAATTTAACGAAATAGATAGCAAAGAAATTGAAGTTTTAGTTAACGGAAAATTATATGGAGTTTTAAAATTTGACCAAAAACAAAAAGTTTGGCTTTTTGTTCTAAAAGATGTCAATAATATAGTTAAATGTTTTAAAAGCTTGGAAGAAACAAAAGAGGCAATCGAAGATTCAATAGATTAACATCGATTTAATTTCAGCGCGACAAATTAGGCCACTTCGTGTGGCTTATTTTTTAGCCAAAAATAATTCAAAAAACTTTAAAAATGAAAGCATACACAAAAATCCCACCTCGATTA
>NZ_JAIULA010000041.1 GCF_024160875.1 Ligilactobacillus ubinensis
ATCAAAAAACTGGGCTACGAAAATCCAAAGATTTTCACAGCCCAGTTTTTTAATCGAGAGACTTATGTCACAGCCTCAGTCTATGCTTGTGGGATTATAAAGAATGCAATGAGTAAATCTGATTAAATAAAGGCCTATGTAGGGGATTTTAAAAGTTGTTTTTGTTAATTAAGAAGGCTTTTTAAGATTATCATTTTGCCGCAACACTATTAGATTAGTAGGGACGGGACGGATTCTATGGCAGAATACTATGCAGATTCTACTAAGGGTGGGTATTTAGAAATAAATTTTTAACCGCATATATTCGGGTACACTAAAAGTTCTAATCGAAGTTGTTCCAAAATTCACCTCAAACTCATATATGTAATAAGGAGAGGACATTTAAATGAACGTTATAGTAGAGGTAGTTATAGTATTAATTGTTTGTTCTTTTCAATGGTATTCAGGTTTTATAAATAATATGATTCTAGGACTTGTTTTACTTGTTTTACCTGTTTTAGCAATTTTAGGATGTTTATATCTATTATTTAACGGACAAATTAGGTTTTCTGTTAGAGATTGTTTAACACCATTAATACTTATTTTTGGTCTTTTGGCAATTTATTCTGATGGTGAATACAGAAGTAAGAATAAAAAGTAATATAATACGTTGAGTTAAAAAATATAGGATCTGGGACAAAAGTCTCGGATCCGTTATTATTTTAAAAATTTAGTGATAGAACATGAACACGTAGTAGTTGGTGTGCTTAACTTTAAAACTTAGCAATCAATGCCTAGAATATCTGAATTACGATGTTAATATATGTTAGCTAACTGTTGTTGCTATTTTCAAGGGAATTTTAGAGCAGTAACTTTGTATTATTAGATAAGCAACTTACAAATCAATTATTCAAGCTGTTTTCTTTTGTAGTAACTAGGTGATGTATGATAAGTGGCAGTAAAGGAATTGTAAAAATTTCGATAACTTTCAAACCCACATTTTTCAGCAATGACTGTAAAGCTTTGTTTATCTAGTAACATTAACTGAATGGCTTGATTTAAACGAACGGAAATCAAGAAATTTTTAAAGTTCATACCTAAGTTAGCCTTTATGAGCTTTGAACAATACGTATCTGAGTATGAGAAATAGTGAGCAACATCGTGTAAGGTAATATCATTCATATAGTTTTGATTGATGAATTGAATAAATAAATTAATAAATTTCAGTCCGTCATTATTGGAATTTGCTTGGATTGGTTTTTGAAAGTATTTAGTCAAATAGCTAATAATATCCAAAGTAACTGAATAAATATCAATATTATCTGAGATAGCCTTGTTTTCAATGTCTAGTATGGAAGTTAGACGCTTGAGATGAGCTATTAGATTAGAGGTGTTTTCGTGTTTATTTAGGGTGTTTAGATTAAAGACAAAAGATTGGTTATATTTTCCAAAAGTTAGCGATTGTAAAAAGCTGAGAGGTAACTGTAAGCATAATATCCAGTTGTGTTCTGAACTGAAAGTTGAATGAACGACATTGGGGTTTATAATCATTGCATTGTTTGGGGTCAAATGAAATTTTTGATTTACTAATTCAATATTTAGTGATCCTTCAAGGCAAAAGAGTAGCTCCGTACTTTGGTGCCAATGAAATGGAACCCGGCGAGTTAAATCTTTTGCATGAAAGTCAAAGATTTTAAAAGGAAAGTAGTCTTTAAGATTGATTATTTCATGATTGATTTGCATATTTAAGTTCCTTTCTAGTTAAAATCAAGGCTTAGAAGATAATTTTGAAATTATAATAGCAAAAAATTACATATTTTTCAATAATAAAATGCATTCACATATCTTTGATAGCGTTTTATTATACAAGTAAGGATATATCCAAAAAACAGAGTGAGAGGTTATAAAAATGAAAGAAAAAATTTCTGCTTTTTTTGAGAAAATTTCACCAACTCTAAATCGAATTGGGAATAACGTTTATTTACAAACAATAATGGGGGCAATGATGGCCTTACTAGGTCCCATCATTTTAGGATCTTTTGCTACTTTAGGTGCTGTTTATGCAACTCAATATAAATTAACTGCAATAGCAACTTTATTAGCAACCGTTAGTACTTTAACCATTGGTTCAATGGCATTATATTTATCTTTTTTGATGGCTAAATACTTGGTTCAAAATTTGTTGAAAGATGATGATGGCACCGCCGCTGGTATCATTTCACTGATGAGTTTTTTGATTATGACGCCATTAGGCAGTATAAAAGCTAGTGGTAGTGTTGTTAGCGCAATTCCAACTACGTGGTTATCATCACAAGGCGTTTTTTCTGCAATGATTATTGGATTATTAGTTGGACGCGCATATGCGTATATTAAAGAACATGGGTGGACAATTAAGATGCCGCAAGGAGTTCCGCCAATGGTTTCGCAAGCATTTGCAAGTTTAATTCCCGCAGTTTTAATCGGGATTGTGGCAGCAGCAGTTTCGTTTGGTTTTTCTTTAACAAGTTGGAAGAGTTTCCATGAAATGGTCTTTAGCTTAATTCAAACACCGTTAAGCAATATTGGCGGCTCAATCTGGGCGATGATTGCAGTTACGCTGTTAATGCAAATTTTGTGGTTCTTTGGTATTCATGGCACCAATGTTTTGCTGCCATTAGTAACTCCAATTTGGTTAGCGTTAGATATGCAAAATTTAGCGGCTTTTAAAGCGGGTAAAGCTGTTCCTAACATGTTTGGTTTAGCCTTTTTCAACGTTGTTACGTGGGGTGGTACAGCACTGGGCTTAGTTTTATTAATGTTATTTGTTGCTAAGAGTAAACGTTATAAAGAACTTGGAAAAATTTCAATTGTGCCAGCTATCTTTGGAATAACAGAGCCAATTATTTTTGGGACACCACTAGTATTGAACTTTGATTTTATCTTCCCATTTATTACCAACAATACAATTGCAATTGTTGTCGCAATGCTGGCTACCAAACTAGGAATTGTCGCTGAATTTACTGGAGCTCAAGCAGTCTTTGGGTTACCACTGGGCTTTCATGCAATGATTGGCGGACATATCTCAATTGTCTTCTTACAATTATTCATTCAACTAATCTTATCGCCAATTCTGTGGTTCCCATGGTTTAAGCGAGCAGATAAAAAAGCTCTGTTAGCAGAAACACAAGAAGTTTAAGGCAATTTTGACTTTAGCAAATATTTATGTGTAAGGGGAAATGAGAAGATGGAAACTAAAGACTTGCAAGAATTACTGGATGATATGTCATTAGAAGAGAAAATTGGACAATTGATTCAGCTGTCAGGTGATTTTTTTGAGGTTAATAATATTTCGATTGGTCCAAAACAAAAACTGGGAATAACTCAAAAAACAGTCGATTTAACAGGATCCCTCTTAAATGTTACGGGCGCAGAAATAACTACAAAAATTCAAAAAGAACAGATGGCTAAACAACCACATCATATTCCCGTATTATTTATGTCAGATGTTATTTATGGCTACAAAACCATTTATCCAATTCCTTTAGGTTTAGGCGCAACTTGGAATCCTAATCTGATTGAAAAAGCATTCCAAAACACTGCGCATGAAGCTGCTTCTAGTGGAAATCATGTGACATTTGCCCCGATGGTAGATGTTGTACATGATGCACGTTGGGGAAGAGTACTAGAGTCTCCAGGTGAGGATCCGCTTTTGAACGCAAAATTTGCTAAAGCCATGGTTAGTGGATTTCAAAAAGATTTAGACAAAGGCAGTGGACAAGTCTCCTGTGTAAAACATTTTGCAGCGTATGGAGCAGCTGAAGGTGGCCGTGAATACAATAGTGCGGATATGTCCATTAGTAATTTGTTCCAAAATTATCTTCCACCGTACAAAGCAGCTGTTGATGCGGGGGCAAAAATGGTGATGACCTCATTAAATACTTTGAATGGGATACCAGCAACTGCAGACAAAGCACTTTTAGTCGAATTATTAAGAAAATCGTGGGCGTTTTCGGGTACCATAATTTCAGATTATGCTTCTATCTTCGAATTGATTAAGCATGGTTTTGCAGCTGATCAGGAAGATGCAACCCAGAAGGCATTTGATGCGACGGTTGACATTGATATGAAGTCACCTTGCTATGCTAATAATTTACCCAAGTTAGTTGAAGACGGTCGTTTAAGTTTAGACAGACTAGATGAAGCTGTTTGGCGAATCTTAACCTTAAAAAACGAATTGGGATTATTTGAGGATCCATTTAAGCGTGTTTCAATTGAGCAGGAGAAAAAGTCACTTTTAACAGACTCTAAGAGAAAATTAGCGCGGCAAGTCGCTGCTGAATCACTCGTTCTTTTAAAAAATAATGATAATGTATTACCCCTTAATCCTAAAGCGCAAAAGATTGCTCTGATTGGTCCATATAGTGACAGCAAGTATCTATTAGGTATGTGGGCTGTTCATGGGAATGTAGAAGATACTATTACAATTCGGCAAGGAATGGAAAGTTATTTAGGCAAAGACAAGTTTAAAGTTGCCAATGGAACCGATATCTCACGTGATTATAAAATGCTAAAGGACATGGGTTATTTTTCTGATGAGCAGATAGATCAGATGATTTCAACAGAAGATGTAGAAGTAAAACGGCAGCAAACTGCAATTGAAACAGCCAAAAAAGCCGACACAGTTATTCTGGCTTTAGGCGAACATACACTTGAGTCAGGTGAAGCAGGTTCAAAGACATTACTCCGTTTACCAGAAAATCAACAGCAATTATTAGATAAAATCTGCAAATTGGGTAAAAAGGTTATTTTAGTTTTAATTAGTGGCAGACCACTAGTTTTAAAAGACGTTGAACCTAAAGTGGATGCAATTATTCAAGCGTGGTTTCCGGGAACAGAAGGTGGTAATGCAATTGCTGATGTTATTTTGGGAAAAATCAATCCTTCAGGTCGGCTATCGATGAGCTTTCCGTATATAGAAGGGCAAGAGCCGATTTACTACAGCCATTTAATAACAGGTAGACCGCAAGGAGCTTCACAACATGTAGGCAGATTTGTATCCCGGTATATTGATACGCCAACAGAGCCGATGTATCCATTTGGGTACGGACTTTCTTACGGTGAGATAGAATACAGTGATTTTGTGTTACGGCAAAAGGAAATAACGCAAGATGAAACCTTAACGGTCTCGTTAACTTTGAAAAATAATAGTTCATGGGATTGTTTGGAAACTGTTCAATTATATCTACATGATAAGGTTGCAAGTGTTGTTCAACCTGTAAAACGGTTAATTGACTTTAAAAAGGTATTTGTTAAAGCCCAGCAGCAGTTAAACGTTGAATTTGAGATTACAAGTCAAGAATTAGAATTTTTTGATAATCAAGGGCAACGCGTTTTAGAAGCAGGTGCATTTGAGCTATTTGTAGGTCCAAATTCACGAGATGTTTTAAAAGAAAGTTTTACTTTAGTGGGTGAGAGTTAGTTTTTGGAATGGATGATTAATTGAACAGGTGTAGACTACCTATTTTTACTAATGGGTAGTTTTTTTAATGTTTATATTTTTGTAAATTATAAGTTTTACATACATAGGAGGAGAGAGATTTACTTATACAATCTAAGAAAAAGGTAAATAAAGTAGTGGTTAGTAGCATTTTTTAAGTAGTGGCTACTGAATTAGGCCTTTGAATTTAATCTATTTGGTTTGTACGGAGTATTACGCAATCAAAAACCGCAATTGTATATTATGATTATAAAAGTACTCGTTCAGAAAAACTTGCCCAAATTATCAATCAAAATTTTCATAGGTGTTCTCCAGTGTGATGGATATAGTGGATATAACAGCTTAGAGAATTCAAATACTAGAGTAGGTTGGTGGGTACATGTGTACCGCAAGTTTTATGAAAATGTCACTAGAATTGGCGGCCAGTTTGAATATTTACAGGATATACTAGAAAAGATATCACAACTGCC
>NZ_JAIULA010000042.1 GCF_024160875.1 Ligilactobacillus ubinensis
CGAACTCTTGCGTGGTTTGACCCACCTGACGGTTTTCAAGACCGTTCCCTTCAGCCAGACTTGGGTAATCCTCCATAATCGCGGCAAAGGGGATCGAACCCCCGACCTCCCGGGTATGAACCGGACGCTCTAGCCAGCTGAGCTACACCGCGATTTTAAAAAAATCCTGCAAAAGAATTTTTATACTGCGGGTGAAGGGACTTGAACCCCCACGTCCGAAGACACTAGAACCTAAATCTAGCGCGTCTGCCAATTCCGCCACACCCGCACAATATAAAATAAAGAAATTCACAACTATTTAATTTTATCAATAGAACAAAATACTGTCAACTCTTTTTTACCTTATATTGTAATCCAATCCGTAATTCTAATAATTTTTTCATTAAGCTCTATCCAACTTTAGTTACTAGAAAAAAAAGAATTTTTTCTTTTTAATAACATTCGAATAATTATGCGCAATAACTCGTTGACCATTCAATAATCTCTCTGCATTATTCTCAAATTCACTAGCTTTTTCAGCTCCAAAATCAGCACGTAATTTGTCGAACGCCTCACGCATAGTAAATCCACGTCCTTGCAAAGCATGCGCATCTGATGCAAAAACTTGTACTAAATTATGTTTTACTAACTTATCCGAAATTTTTGCAACATGCTCACCAAATCCTCCAATATAACTCGTTGAAGTAAGCTGTGCTAACGCTCCAGCCTCTATAAACTCATATAGAAGATCTAAATTCTCTTGAATCTCAGTATTACGTTCTGGATGAACAATAACTGGCGTAGATCCATACTTTTTTAAATCAAAAATCATTTGTTTGGTATACTGTGGAACGTTGCTATGTGGTAGTTCTAATAAAACATAGTGCTTTTTGACATCAATTCCTAACAAATCATCATAATGTTTAAGCAAGTCTCCATTTATATGAATTTCCTGACTAGGGAAAACCTTTAGGCTTATCCCCTCTAAAATCAATCTCTTCTGAAAAACCTCAGTTCTTTTTACAACATCTACTGCATGATTTATGTATTGATTATCAAGATGATGTGGTGTTGCCAAAACATGTGTAATTCCATTTGAAACAGCTTGTTGCGCTAATTCCAATGAGCTTGCTATGTCTTTAGAACCATCATCTATCCCAGGTAATAAATGACAATGTAAATCTACCATAGTATTCATATAATCACTTCTTTTTTGAATTACGGCTATAACCATAATAACCATAATAGCCTTTACCTTTAACCTCAACATCGTTCAAAATTGAACCGATGATATGCCCATTAACCTGTCTAAGCATCCGAACCGCTTCTTTAACCGCATTTTTTTCAGTTTTTCCGGAACGAACAACTAATACTGTACCATCAACATTAGTTGTCATAATTTGTGCATCTGTTACTGAAAGAACTGGTGGTGCATCAAAAATAACTAAATCAAGCTGTTGGGATAACTTATCTATTAATTCAGCCATTCGCCTTGAACCAATTAGTTCTGATGGATTAGGTGGAATTGGGCCGCTTGGCATAACATATAATCTTGAAACCGAAGTTGAATAAATAATAGAATTAATATCTAACGCTTTTTCTGTTAGATAATTTGATAATCCTCGTGGATTATCAATATCAAAGGTTGCATTAACAGTTGGACGCCGTAGATCAGCATCAACTAATAGCGTGTGCAATCCTTGTTTAGCAAAAGAAGCTGCTACGTTTGCTGCAACTGTAGACTTTCCTTCTGACATTGAAGTAGACGTAAACATCAAACTTTTGTATTCTTTATCAACATTTGAAAATTTAATATTTGTTCGAATAGTATTAAATTGTTCAGTATCAACAGATGTTGGAGCTGAAATAGTTATCATTTTAACCCCAGTTTCCATTGTATTAGCATCTATGCTTTTCTTTTTACGAAATAAACCCATTAGTAACTTCCTCCGCTAAACTCGTCTATAAGTTTCATTTTTATTTTCATGAGACTTATTATCTGCAATTTCAACTGCATGAAATCCAACATTTTTTTCCATATGGAAAACAGTCCCAAGACTAGTCAATTCCAGTTCATCAGTTAAAAATTCAACACTTTTGACTGTCTTATCTGTCAATTCACGAATAATAGCAATTGCAATTCCAATAAGAGCGCCTACCACAACACCTATGAGAATACCTAATACTTTATTAGGAAAAACTGGATTTGAACTAGGTGTTGCTTTAGAAACAATTGTGACATTATCAATTTTCATCATTTTAACAATTTTCTTCTTAAAAACATCGCCAATTGTATTTGCTATATCAGAGGCAGTATATGCATCTTTATCCTCAACAGTCACACTTATAATTTGAGAATTAGTTTCATTTGCAATTGAAATTGATGATGTTAAATCACTTAATGAACCTGTATAATTATCATTTTCTTTCACAATTTTTAATACTGGCGTTAAAATAACGGACTTCTTTAAAACATCCTCATATGTATAAACTGCACTCAAATCTGCTTGTTGTGTTGTATATTGCGTTTGCGCATTATCATTTTTTTGGTTGACCAAAATATCAACTGTTGCACTATATTTAGGCTCTATAAAGATAAAAAGTATTAACAACGAAATTACAAATCCTAAAACCGTCCACACAATGATTCTAGGAATATTCTTTCTCAAAACTGTTAACATTTGTCCTAAATCAATAACCGTTTCATCATTTTCCTTAACCATAACTCTCTCCCATTATATAAAGTGAATTTACTAAATGTTTATTATTAATACAAACTTCGAAAAACAAGCAAACATATGCAATGCTAATTAGCAAACAAAATTAGCATTACCCATATTTCTCTATTATATATCTAAATTTATACATAAAACCAATCGTATTTTAGAATAACATAAATATTTAGTATATTCAACGGATGGCTGCATAATATTTTAAATAAAAAACAACAATCTTTATGCTTTTATATTATAACACAATCGTATTATTAAACTTTAAAGCCTAGGCTAAAAATCCCAAACTTTGTTCACCTTCAAATAATTGGTGTCAAAAGACCACTTGTTGCACTTAACCACGTAAGCTGGACAATCCAAATCTTAAATTGTCCGATTTCCAAGATTAAGTAATCTCTACTTAACAAGTTTTTTCACTCTAATCTTAAATTGCTTATGTCAAACCTAACTCGCAACTTAACATATCTTCAAAGGTTTCACGTCTCACAACAAGCCTTGAAGAGCCATTTTCACAAAAAACAACAGCAGGACGCGGATTTCTGTTATAATTGGAAGCCATAGTGTACCCATATGCTCCTGTATCTGGAATTGCTAAAATATCTCCCGGATGCGTATTGGGTAACAAGCAATCGCGAACAAGTACATCTCCTGATTCACAGTATTTTCCTACTACCGTAACAATTTGTTCATTTAATGCATTAGGCCTTTCAGCCAAATAAGCTTCATACTTTGCTTGATAAAGTGCTGGGCGAATATTATCTCCCATTCCACCGTCTACCGCGATAAAATGGCAAACTCCTTCAACATCTTTACGTGAGCCAACAGTATAGAGCGTTGTTCCAGCTTCCCCAGCAAGTGATCTTCCTGGTTCAATCCAAATTTCTGGCATTTTTAAATTATATTTTTTTGCCCTACTCTTAACTGCAGCTATTATATCTTTAGCAAAATCTTCCGTCGGTATCATTTGGTCATCTTTCGTATAGTGAATTCCAAAACCTCCACCAAGATTCAAAACCTTCGTATCAAATCCAAGTTCATCATGCCATTTCTTCATTAAATCAACCATCTTTTCAGCAGCCATTACAAATCCTTTAGCCTGAAAAATTTGCGAACCAATATGACAATGTAACCCTTCAATATTCATCCGTGGATTTTTTAGAATACTCTCTAATGCCTTTTTTGCTTGTCCTGATTGAACATCAAATCCAAATTTAGAATTGGATTGCCCTGTTGAAATATATTTATGTGTTTCTGCTTCTATTCCAGGTGTGACACGTAAAACAACATTTGCTTTAGCATGTTTTCTTCTTAAAGCCCTGTCTAGAAACTTAATTTCTTGAAAATTATCAATAACAAAACAACCAATTTGAGCTTCAACTCCCATTTCAATTTCTTCAGGAAGTTTATTATTACCATGAAATTCGATATCCTCGGGTGGCATCCCACCCTTCAAAGCTGCATATAATTCACCACCAGAAACAACATCACAGCCTAATCCAGCCTGAGCAACCAATTCGTACATCGCAAGGGATGAAAAAGCTTTGCTAGCATAAGAAATTTTATACGGAACTTCGGCCTCAATAAATGCCTTTTTGAAGTCAGCAATTTGCTTTTTTATCTTACTAACATCATAAGCAATGACTGGCGTTCCATATTTTTGAGCCAATTTTAATGTATCAACCCCACCAATCATTAAGTGTCCGGCTTGATTTACTTCTACTGCATCTGTCAACTTCATTTCTCCTCTCTTGCTTTCAATAATATTTACTATAAAAATAGGCCAGGAGTTGATCCTAGCCTACAAGTCAGCTCTTATTTTTCATCGCTTTTTAACACGCCACCAACAGCGTAACGATTTGTTTGCATCTCGTTTAAAACAACATGCACATGTTCTGCTGGTGCTCCTGTATTCTTAGTAACAGCATTAGTTACATCTTTTACTAAATCTTTTAATTGTTCCTCTGAACGGCCTGCAATTAATTCAATGTGGACAAGTGGCATCGTCATTCTTCCTTTCAATAATGTATATTCTTATTAAAACAGACTTTAGATTAAAACGCAATTAGATTTTACTTTTTCAAGTATTTTCGTTAGTGTAAAGTATTTGTGGGTAGAAATAAAAAAAGACAAAAAAGAGAAATAACTCTCTGTTACAATTGTAATT
>NZ_JAIULA010000043.1:0-1627 GCF_024160875.1 Ligilactobacillus ubinensis
AAAACAAGAATTAAAGTTTTTAATCGCAAACTCATAACCCTTTAGGTCGCCGTAAGGCGAGATAAAGATAGGTTAAGTTAATAAGGGCGCATGGTGGATGCCTTGGCACTAGGAGCCGATGAAGGACGTGACTAACTGCGATATGCTTCGGGGAGTTGTAAGTAAACTTTGAGCCGGAGATTTCCGAATGGGGAAACCCAGCGGATGTAACAATCCGTTATCACTAAGTGAATACATAGCTTAGTAGAAGGTAGACGTGGGGAACTGAAACATCTAAGTACCCACAGGAAGAGAAAGAAAAATCGATTCCCTCAGTAGCGGCGAGCGAACGGGGAAGAGCCCAAACCGAGAAGCTTGCTTTTCGGGGTTGTAGGACTGAACATCTGAGTTACCAAGAGACGAAGTAATTGAATGATTTGGGAAAATCAGCCAGAGAAGGTGAAAGCCCTGTAAATGAAACTTCGTTTCCTCAGTTCAGGATCCTGAGTACGGCGGAACACGTGAAACTCCGTCGGAATCCGGGAGGACCATCTCCCAAGGCTAAATACTCCCTAGTGACCGATAGTGAACCAGTACCGTGAGGGAAAGGTGAAAAGCACCCCGGAAGGGGAGTGAAACAGTTCCTGAAACCATGTGCCTACAAGTAGTTAGAGCCCGTTAATGGGTGATAGCGTGCCTTTTGTAGAATGAACCGGCGAGTTATGTTAGCATGCGAGGTTAAGGCGGAAAGGCCGGAGCCGTAGCGAAAGCGAGTCTGAATAGGGCGTCAGAGTATGTTGATGTAAACCCGAAACCAAGTGACCTACCCATGTCCAGGTTGAAGGTGCGGTAAAACGCACTGGAGGACCGAACCCGTGTATGTTGAAAAATGCTGGGATGAGGTGTGGGTAGCGGTGAAATTCCAAACGAACTTGGAGATAGCTGGTTCTCTCCGAAATAGCTTTAGGGCTAGCCTCGGAAGAAGGATAGTGGAGGTAGAGCACTGTTTGGACTAGGGGCCCATCATGGGTTACTGAATTCAGATAAACTCCGAATGCCACATATCTATATCCGGGAGTCAGACTGCGAGTGATAAGATCCGTAGTCGAAAGGGAAACAGCCCAGACCACCAATTAAGGTCCCTAAATATGTGTTAAGTGGAAAAGGATGTGGAATTGCACAGACAACTAGGATGTTGGCTCAGAAGCAGCCACCATTTAAAGAGTGCGTAATAGCTCACTAGTCGAGTGGTCCTGCGCCGAAAATGTAACGGGGCTAAACACATTACCGAAATTGTGGATGCATCCGTAAGGATGCGTGGTAGGAGAGCGTTCTAAGGGCGATGAAGCTAGACTGTAAGGACTGGTGGAGCGCTTAGAAGTGAGAATGCCGGTATGAGTAGCGAAAGATAGGTGAGAATCCTATCCACCGTATGACTAAGGTTTCCTGGGGAAGGCTCGTCCACCCAGGGTTAGTCGGGACCTAAGCCGAGGCCGAGAGGCGTAGGCGATGGATAACAGGTTGAGATTCCTGTACTAGTTAAATTTGTTTGAACAATGGAGGGACGCAGGAGGCTAGAGAAGCGCACTGATGGATATGTGCGTCCAAGCAATAAGTCTATTGATGAGTCAAATGCTTATCGATATCA
>NZ_JAIULA010000044.1 GCF_024160875.1 Ligilactobacillus ubinensis
ACTGATATGCTCCCCCTATATAGGACACTGAAATATAAAGTGACTTATATAGGGGGATTTTTGTATGTCTAGAAGAAAAATGAAGTTGACATTTGAAGAACGATTGGCTTTGGTAGAAAGATATCTACGAAATGAAGTTGGTATAAACAGCCTAGCGAAAGAAGTACAAGTAGCTATCAGTACGATAAAAAGGTGGATCATTCTTTATGAGAATGAAGGTCCCATAGGTTTACTCCCTACAAAAAAGAATAAATCTTACTCAGCAGAATTGAAACTGAATGCAGTCCATGATTATTTAGCTGGAGAATATGGCGGCTTGGGAGCTATCGCTAAGAAATACGGACTTCGTAATAAAAGTCAATTAGAAGACTGGTTAAAGGTATATAATACTCATAGAAACTTCAAATTAGAAAGCGGTGGAAGCTATATGAGTAAATCCAGAAAAACAACGTTGAATGAACGGATTGAAATTGTGCATTACTGCATTGTCAATGGACGAGACTACGGGGAAACCGCGATTCAGTACCAAGTCTCTTACCAACAAGTTCGCAACTGGGTGTTGAAATACGACGAGATGGGTGAAAAAGGTTTAGAAGACCGGCGTGGACATCGCTCGGGCAGTAAACTCGCCAGAACACCTGAAGAGGAAATGCGGGATAAACTGGCCCGACAAGAACGACGTATCAAGTTACTTGAAATGGAAAATGACTTGTTAAAAAAAGTCAGCGAGTTAGAAAGGAGGCGGGATTTGAATTAGTTCGTCATGCGTTTGAATACCAATCAATCAAAGAGCTACACGCGATAAAAGGCTATCCAATTCACACAATGTGTATCCTTCTTCACGTCACAAGATCAGCCTACTATCGTTGGTTAAAAAATTCCAAACTACCTGAAGTTGTATTAAATGAACAGTTGGCGGACCTCGTTCGTTATATTTATGAAGCAGACAAGGATAAGGGCTATCGCAGAATTTGTGAGGATCTCGTGAATGACTATGGATATCATGTCAATGATAAGCGCATTCTTCGAATCTGTCGCAAACTGCAAATCCAATCTACCATCAAACATTCTAGGAATAGTATTACCAGAGCGTCAAAAAATCCGTACCATATTGCGAAAAATTACTTGAATCGAAAGTTCTATGCGGATCAACCAAATCAAAAATGGCTAACAGATGTGAGCGAATTTAAGTATTATAACGGCTCAGAGGTGAGAAAAATCTACTTGAGTGCTATTCTTGATCTCGCCGATCGGCGAATTGTATCTTTTGTCATCGGCGATAGAAATGACAATAAATTGGTCTTTGATACCTTCGATCAAGCAGTCAAGGCCGAACCAAAAGCTCACCCACTATTTCATAGCGATCGCGGATTCCAATATACGAGTAAAGTTTTTTGTACAAAGCTAAAGAAGGCGAAAATGAAACAAAGTATGTCACGCGTAGCCCACTGTATTGATAATGGGCCAATGGAAGGTTTCTGGGGAATGCTTAAGCGAGAAAAATATTATCGGCGCAAGTTTATTAGTAGAGAAAGTCTTGTTGAAATGATCGAGAAATACATGAACTATTACAACAATGGTCGATATCAACGGTGTCTGAAGAGTAAAACACCGCTCCAAATTCATCAAGAACTACTGAGGGCAGCTTAATCACTTTCTTTTTGGAACAAGTGAATAGAATAACTCTGCTTATCCAAGAAGGAGACAAACCAAGTAAAGTTGAGGATAAACAAAGTTAAAAACATAAAAACTGTCTACCGAATTTCGGCAGACAGTCGTCAAAATAATTTTATTATATTTCATTGTTCACTTGACGGGGAGCCCAGCAG
>NZ_JAIULA010000045.1 GCF_024160875.1 Ligilactobacillus ubinensis
AGAACACCACTGAGTCGGATCTTATATTCGCCATTTGGACCAAAACTCAATTCGGTTGAATCTGACAACCAAACCTTGTTAGGTGCGTCTGTTTCGAAATTCTGGTTCAAGATGTTGTCTTGAACATATTGCTCACTTGCTTTCTGACGGTTGTGTTTCTTAACCCGAATCTGACATCTCAAGCCAAGCTCACGCATCACGCGTCGGACCATCTTACGTGTCACTCGGAAAGTGATCAACTCATCGTGCTCAAGATTCACTACAAGATTTCCAGCGCCGATGCCTTGATGATGGAAATCAAACCAGTATTGCGTTTGCTCCTTGAGCTGACGATCGCGGGCTTCCCAAGCAGTTTCTTCTCGCTTTAAGCCTTTGTAATAAGCTTGTCGGCTTACGCCGATAACGGCTAATAACTTGGTGAGTGCGCCACGCTTACCTTGACTGACTTCCTTGATTGCGACGTAAGCCAGTCGATGTTGTTTGTTCACCCCCTGCGCTGAAGTTCCAGCAATTTTTTTGCAAACTGTTCAACCAGTTCTTTATCTTTCAATTCAGTTTCCAACTGACGAATGCGAAGATTTGCTTTGTCCAGTTCAGTCAATTCGGATTCGTCTTTATGATGGCCTCGGTTATCGACAAGCGCTTCATAGCCGCCATCTTTGGCCTTGAGTACCCAAGAACGTGCCTGTTGATACGAAATCTGAAAATGTTCTGCGGCTTCGGTGTATGAATGTTTGTGCTTGGTCACGTACTCAACTACTTCAATTCGTTCCTCGAAAGTCGTCTTCTTACGCATATTGGGGACCTGCTTTCTGAACGGCGATGCCGTCAAAGTTTTATCCTCATTATACATGTCGACCCAGACTTTTGCTTGAGTCGGGTTACGCAGACCATATTTGTCCGCCAGATCATCAAAGGTACCTTCTCCATTCAAGTAGGCAAAGACAATTGCCTGCTTCAACTCCTTACTGTAGTGAATGTTCTTCTTGGCTTCTTCCAGGCCTTTAATACCATCTCTTTGATAACGTATCATCCACTGTTTAAATGTATTTTCACCGATTCCGTGCTGTCTTGCATAAGTAGCTCTGGGAAGACCTGACTGCTGGTAATCCTCAAGGAGGTTGAGCTTCTCGAGGGCTGTGAACTTAGATCTGGACATATAAAAATCCCTCCATAATTATCAAATGAATTATTGTATTTCATCTGACAACCATAAAGGGATTATC
>NZ_JAIULA010000046.1 GCF_024160875.1 Ligilactobacillus ubinensis
TTATAGTGACGTTCATCAATCATTAACGGTTGTCCAATTACACCATCGTCAATCATCTTTTTCATCTGAACATATTCTGGTGCATAATGACGCATAAAACCTACTTGTAACATACGATGACCGTATTTCTTTTCTTCTGCAATAATATCTAAGCATTCTTTTGCATCCAAAGCTAATGGCTTTTCACAGAAAGTAAATTTTCCAGCTTTCAATGCTGCCATTACTATTTCATAGTGTGCTTCATTGCTTGCTGTACAAACTACAACTTCAACATTTGGATCATCAATTAAATCTTGATAATTAGCATAATCTTTAGCTTTTAACCCTTGTTCATCCAATACTTTCTGAGCTTTCCCAGGTACAATATCACAAACAGCTGTTACTTCAACATTCGCAATTGTTTTTGTCAATCGATGTAAATGATCTGATCCAATAAAACCAATTCCAACAATTCCAACTTTTAAAACATGTGCTTTAGTCATAATTTAAACCTCTTTCTATATTTAATTAATTTAATAACTCGTTTTCAATATATCTATGTGCTTTTTGTGCCATTTCAAGTGGATTAGCTTTTTCTGGGTCTTGTTCCGCTTCAACGACAATCCACCCTTTATAATTATGTTCAAGTAATTCCTTAAAAACAGGTTTAAAGTCAAGATTTCCATCTCCTGGCACAGTAAACATTCCATTCAAGAATGAACCTTGGAAAGTCAAGCCTCGTTGCCGACTATCTTTTTCTTTATCTTTTCTTACATCTTTGAAGTGAACATGAACAATGCGATCAATATGAGCTTTCAAAAGCGGTAAGTATTCACCATCTGAAACAGAAATATGCCCTGTATCATACAATAGACCCACCAATTTAGGATCTGTATTTTCCATCAAACGGTCTGTTTCTTCTTTGGTTTGAACGCCCGTTCCCATATGATGATGATAAGCTACTTTAATACCATATTTAGCAGCAATTTCTCCATAATGATTCAAGCCCTT
>NZ_JAIULA010000047.1 GCF_024160875.1 Ligilactobacillus ubinensis
ATAGCTTATCTAGCTGTCTACTCTTAATTAGAGTGGGCAGCTTTTTGTAGCTGATTTTTATAATTCAAACTCAAAAAACTATTTTTGACTGCCAACAAGATTCTAAGCCGAAAGTTATCAAAATTTCTAAATCCATAGGACGTTTTTTTAATAGCCTTTATTTTATTATTAGTTCCTTCAACAGGACCGTTTGAATAGGGAAAGATAAAATTATTAATAATTTCTGCACGATGTTTTTTTAATGTTCGATTTGCTTTTTTAATAGGTTCAGGCATTCCAGCTGCAGAAGCAGTCAACTCTTTTAAAAGAGAAGCGTTACGCTGATGGACAGCTCCTAATAGTTTTTGATAATAACCGTAAGCTTTTTTTAGTTTGTCAGACATCGCTAATAAGCGATCAACGACATCTTGATCACATAATTGCGCATTTTTAAAATTGTTTCGCTTAGAATAATGAAGGTAGTCAACTTTATCAGAATCCTTCAATAGTAATTTCCAATAGCGTTTTAGTGCTCGACTGTTGTGAGAATCCTTACCGGATTCCTTCATTGTTGTAATTCTTACTTTATTTAGTGCTTGATACGCTTGCGTCACCACATGAAATCGATCAGCTATAATGATAGCATTTGGAAATAGTTCTTCTATCAATTTACGATAAGGTGAATATAAATCAACCGTCACCGTTTTAACAAGCGCTCTGGCTTTTAAATCATATTGTAAAAAATAACTTTTAAGAAAACGATTAGTTCGAGAACGAATAATATCAAGAACTCGATGATTAGCACTATCCATTAATAGCATACTCATTTTACTTTTAGCGAAGTTACCAGATTTAAAGTCATCAAAAGCAATATTTTTAGGGAGCCAATGATAATTTGAATGAATATAGGTTGTTGTACTTCTAGCAAAACGCATTACTGACATAGCACAAACAGCATGTTGACGAGCAATCTCAGTTTGCGAAAC
>NZ_JAIULA010000048.1 GCF_024160875.1 Ligilactobacillus ubinensis
TCTGATCTCTCAGATGGTCAAAAGATGTCAAGACCTGGTAAGGTTCTTCGCGTTGCTTCGAATTAAACCACATGCTCCACCGCTTGTGCGGGCCCCCGTCAATTCCTTTGAGTTTCAACCTTGCGGTCGTACTCCCCAGGCGGAATGCTTATTGCGTTAGCTGCAGCACTGAAGGGCGGAAACCCTCCAACACTTAGCATTCATCGTTTACGGCGTGGACTACCAGGGTATCTAATCCTGTTTGCTACCCACGCTTTCGAACCTCAGCGTCAGTTACAGACCAGAGAGCCGCTTTCGCCACTGGTGTTCCTCCATATATCTACGCATTTCACCGCTACACATGGAATTCCACTCTCCTCTTCTGCACTCAAGTCTTCCAGTTTCCAATGCTATTCTTCGGTTAAGCCGAAGGCTTTCACATCAGACTTAAAAAACCGCCTGCGTTCCCTTTACGCCCAATAAATCCGGACAACGCTTGCCACCTACGTATTACCGCGGCTGCTGGCACGTAGTTAGCCGTGGCTTTCTGGTTAGATACCGTCATTACATGATCAGTTACTATCATGCACGTTCTTCTCTAACAACAGAGTTTTACGATCCGAAGACCTTCTTCACTCACGCGGCGTTGCTCCATCAGACTTTCGTCCATTGTGGAAGATTCCCTACTGCTGCCTCCCGTAGGAGTTTGGGCCGTGTCTCAGTCCCAATGTGGCCGATCAACCTCTCAGTTCGGCTACGTATCATCGCCTTGGTAAGCCTTTACCTTACCAACTAGCTAATACGCCGCGGGTCCATCCAAAAGTGATAGCAAAACCATCTTTTACATAACAACCATGCGGTTGTTATGGTTATGCGGTATTAGCACCTGTTTCCAAGTGTTATCCCCCTCTTTTGGGCAGGTTACCCACGTGTTACTCACCCGTTCGCCACTCAATG